>JBBQVQ010000001.1:0-118916 GCA_038211425.1 Candidatus Limnocylindria bacterium
CTGCTTCGCCATCTGGGCGGCGGGCGCGTCGAGGCCCACAGCGCGGGCACCGAAGCGACGCTGGTCCGGCCGCTCGCGATCGCCGCCATGCGCGAGATCGGCATCGATATCTCGGCCGCAGCGGTCGAAGAGGATCGACGAGTTCCTCGACCGGGAATTCGACGTGGTGATCACCGTTTGCGACGACGCGAGGGAGGCCTGCCCCCTCTTCCCGGGGGCGGCGAACCAGCTTCATTGGCCACTGCCGGACCCATCGGCTGCAGATGGGAGCCAGGCGCACCGGATGGGGGTCTACCGCGCCGTACGCGGCGCGTCGTGGACGACCTGCTGCCGATGCTCTGCCATTAGGCGAGGCGCGAGGAGGATCTGCGCGGCTCGCCGCCCTGCCTCGCGAAACGCAGCTCCAGAGGGAGCCACGGTGACGCCGGGGGCAAGCCACGGCGTCCCCGTTGGCCCTGGCGTCCCCGGTCCGGGGAGTCGCACGACGACCCCTCGCGGATCATCGGCGGCTCTGGGATCCCACCCGCCGGCGTCAGCCTGGAACGAACTCGTTCTGGTCCCCGCTTTGGACCGATCGACGGCGCTCGTCGACGGGTCGAGCGTCGTTCGAGCGGGTCTTCGAAACAAGAAGGCGGCGACGACGCAGCGGATCGGCTCGCGCCCTCGGCCCGACCAATAGCAGGCGGGCGACGGATGGTGCAAGTGCGGCAGCCCTGCCGATTGCGATCCAGATGAGGAAGAACGTCATCGTGAGCGGAAAGAGGACGACCGCGGTGACCAGTGACTTCACCTGAGCGCACCTGCCTTCCGGCGGAGCCACGCCGCACCATCGATGCCGCGGCACGTGTACGTGGCGGTTTTCTTAGCTGCTTTTCAGCAAGGCCATGCGACCTGACCGCCGGTCGGGCGCGCAGCCGCACGTGAGGCGACATGCAACGGCCGGCCGGCCTCCTCTTCGTCGGGCGTATCCTCGCGAGACAACCAGGGGAGGTACATGAATGTCGCAGCAGAACAAGACAGCCGACGCCCGCATTCCGCTGGAGGCCTTCAACCAGGGCCGACTCGAGGTGATCGACGAGGTGATCGCGCCGGACGCCGTCGACCACTCCCTGCCGCCGGGCATGCCGCCGGGAGCGGAAGGCGTGAAGGCATTGGTCGGCGCGGTGCGAAGCGCCTTTCCCGACATGAAGATCACAGTCGAACGTCAGATCGCCGAGGGAGACCTCGTGGTACAGCACATCACCGCCACGGGAACGATGAAGGGCGATTTCGCCGGGATGCCCCCGAGCGGCAAGCACGCCAGCTGGGAGGCGATCCACATCTCCCGCTTCGCCAATGGCAAGGTGGTGGAACACTGGGCCGTGCAGGACCAGCTCGGAATGCTCCAGCAGCTGGGCTTCGTGCCCAAGCCCGACGCCGCACCCAAACGCTGACCGCAGCTCGAGGGAAAGCGAGCGGGCCCTCAGGCCCGGCCGGCACCCGGCTCCGCGGCCGATCACGACGGCCCCTAATCCTCGGCGCCGTGCCTCGGCTGGCCGCGTAAGAGAGCCGCGGGCACCGAACCCAGGCCATTGCACGTCGGCCCAAGCGGTCGCGCGCCGGATGGCGCTATGACGCCTCGGCCTTCGGGAGCTCCTGCGCGACCTCCCATATCTGTCCGTCGGGATTGGTGAAACTGGCGGTGCGCATTCCCCAGTCACGACTCATTGGACCGTTGAGCAGCTTCACGCCGTGCGTTGCCAGCTGCGCGCACACCGCATCCGCATCATCCACCCACAGTGGAGCCTCCACGCTGTGGGTGTTGGGTCGACAACTGGCACGTCCGCGCGCATCAGCCGCCTTCGGGCACGATCAGCCGCCACACGGCACGCCACCGCTCGCCGTCTCGAGCGAAGACGTAGACGTCGTGGCCTCGCTCGCGTTGGCGCCGCTCGCCGGAGGTCCAGTCGATCTCCCACCGGCAGCTGAGCACCGCGGTGGGTCCTTCCACGTTGATGACCAGGTCGGACTCGGCATACTCGTGGACCTGCGAGGCCTCCATGAACTCGCGGAAGCTGGCGATCGCCGCCTCGCGCCCCGCGACGCGGTCGGCAAAGCCCGGCTGCACCATGACCACCCGCTCGTGGAGGACATCCGCCATCTGCTCGGGCCGTCCAACGGTCCAAGCGTCGTTGATCCGCCGGAAGGCCACGGCCACCGCGTCGCGGTCGTCGCCTCTGCTGCGCCAATCGGCCCGCCAGAGCGCCGGCTTCGGCCGTTCGGGCTCAGGCTCGGGTTCCCGCGCATTTGTGGGCCCCTGCTTCGGGGCATCCCGCCCACGGTCACGCGACGGGGCGGGCTCGGGGAGCTCGCCCGGGCCGAACCCCGCGGGCTGCTCGCGCTGACTCGCGAGGGCGGCGCGCGCCGCGGCGATCGTGGGGAGGGGGCCGAGGAGCAGCTCCAGGCCCAGCTCGTTCGCTCTCTGCGTGTCCACCACGTACCACGCTCCGCCGGTGTCCGAGCGGACCCGGAAGCGGCCGTCCTCGGTCAGATATGAGCCCGCGCGTTCGCGGACGAGCCGGTCGGGGGCGACCTCGGCGCGCTTCTTGGGCATCGCCCGGACTGTAGGCCGGCTGGCGGCTCTGAAAGAAACGCAGAGAAAGGGCCGTCCCTTGACTCCTTGAGGCGGACGACGCGGTGAAGCCAGGCGAAGACGGGCCGCGCGCCGAGGTGCACGATGTTCAGACTTTTGCGGCGCTGGCGGTGGCCGCCGCCCTGACCGCGTGCGGTTCGCGCCGGGCCTCCCCGCCTCCCTTGGCCGATACGCCGAGGGTTTCAGCTCTGAGCGATCCCTCACGGTTGGTGATCGACATCCGCCGCCCATGAAATGCGCCGGACTGCCACCCGGCGCCGCCGGTTCGATACGTGGCGAATCGACCCTTCGAGCGCGGGGCGACGATCAAGGCCCGACGCGCGCGCGCCAAGCGAGCGCCAGGTCTCAGGCTGGCACCATGCTTGCTCTCTCGAGTCCCAAACTCACGCGCCCCGCCGGTGCCGCGATCGACGCAGCCGCGGGCCCGCCTAGGAGTGACATGCGGCGCCGATCCGTCTTGCTCACGCTTGCACTCCTGCTCTCGGCATGCGCCGGGACGGCCGCGCCCTTCGGTCTGGCTGCCACACCGACGCTCAGCGCGCGCGAGCGGGTCGAAGCCCAGCTGCGCAAGCAGGCTGGCGGCGCGGTCGCCGCCGCGCCGGGCTCGGGCGCTGCATCTGCCGCCTCGGCTGGCGCGCCGGCGAGTCTTGCCGGCGCACCGCGGCAGCTTCCCAACACAGCGACGGCTCATGCCGAGGCGGAGGCGACGCCGGGTCTCGACCCGGTGATGCAGAGCGGTCCGGCCGTGTGGGACGGCTCACACCCGTGACGAAAGACGCTTCCCGACGAGGAGGCGAGCGCTCTGCTAAGTGACGACACTCCTTCCGAGTCCTCGGAACTGCGACCGTCGACGACGTCGTTGCCATCGAGTCGATGATGAAGGCGTCGATCCGCGAGCTCTTCCCGAAGTTCCATCACCAGCAGCAGACCGATTCCGCCGTACTCCATGTGGGGGTCGCGGATCGCGCGCTGATCCTCGACAAGACGTGTTTCGTAACCGATGCAGATGGGGGCTTGTGGCGTGCGGGGGATGGAGCCGGCGGGACAGGCAATACACCGCCTCAGGGGAAGGTCCAAGCGACGCCGTCTCCTCGATCACGCGACGCAGCCCGCTCGAGTCGCGCCATGTTCGTGCGCCCGGACTCGGTCCGCGGTCGCGACAGCTTCTCCGCCCTACCGCGCCTCGAGGACGCGACCGGGACGATCGCCGGTGAGTCGACCCTCGCCGACCACGACGCGCCCGTTGACGAACACCTCATTCACCCCCTTTGGCGGCAGCAGGGGCTCGTCGTACGTCGCCCGCTCGCCGATCGTCTCGGGGTCGAACACGACCACGTCCGCGATCTTGCCGACAGTGACCGTTCCGCGATCCCGCAGGCCGAACCGCTCCGCGGGGATCGCGCTCATCTTTCGCGTCCACGTTGCCAGGTCGAGCATCCCGACCTCGCGCCGGTAGTGGCCCAGGACGCGCGCAAAGGATCCAGCCCACCGCGGGTGCGGCTTCCCTGGTACCGGAAGGCCATCGGACCCGAGCATCGACGCCTCGAATCCCAGCACGTTGCGGACGTCCGCCTCGTCCATCGTGTGCATCACCATGATCGCCCGGCTCCCGTCGTCGACGAGGAGATCGAACACGAAGTCCTCGGTAGAGCGCATCGCCTCGCCGGCCAGCCGGCTTATCGATCGGCCCTCGAACTCCGGGTGTGAGGGCGAACTCGCGATGATCACCTTATCCGACCCCGCGAGCCGCGAATGGCTCTCCCATCCGGGCAGCCCCGCCTGGAGCTCCCCGGCGATGCGAACCCGCGTCGCGGGATCCCGCAGTCGTTCGCGCATCGCCGCGTCTCCGCCGTCCAGCGCCCACGGCGGAAGCACCGCCGCGACGATCGTGCTCCCCGCGGTGTAGGGGTAGACGTCGAGCGTGACGTCGCGACCTTTCGCCCGCTCGGCGCGCAGGGTCTCGAGTGTCTTGACGGTCCGGCCCCAGTTCCGCCGGCCCGCTGCCTTGTGGTGCGAAATGTGGACCGAAACGCCGCCCGCTTCGCCGATGAGGAGCGCCTCGGCGATCGCCTGGTCGACGTCGTCCGATTCGTTGCGCATGTGCGTCGTGTATGGCCGGCCGTATCGCGCCACGGCGCGACAGATCGCGATGAGCTCCTCGGTCCTCGCGTACACCCCGGGCGCATAGAGAAGTCCCGAAGAGATCCCGAACGCGCCCTGCTCGAACGCAGCTTCGGCCGATCGCTCCATGGCCCGCAGCTCATCCGCGCGCGGAGCACGGGCCTCCCTGCCCATGACGCCGGCACGCAGGCTTCCGTGACCGACGAGCGGAGCCAGATTCGCGTGCAGCCCCCGCGCGCGCACCGCCTCGCGGTAGCCGGCAAGCGTTTCCCACGGGCCTTCGTCGGACGCGAACAGGGCGGTCGACTGTGCGAGCTGCTCGCGCCTGTCTGGCAGGGTGGGGAAGGGTGTGAAGCCGCAGTTGCCGCACACCTCTGTCGTCACGCCCTGCCGGACGTCGGCCGCCTTCAGGTCGACGTGCTCGTCTCCCAGAAAGCACGCCATGTCGGAATGCGTGTGCGCGTCGATGAACCCGGGGGCGACCGCACTTCCGGCCGCGTCAACGACGCGGACGGCCGAGGCTTCGTGCAGGTCGCCCACCGCGGTGATGCGGTCCCCGGTGATGCCGACGTCGGCCCGCTGCCCCAGCGCGCCGCTCCCGTCGTACACCGTGCCGCCGCGGATGACCGTGTCGAAGGAGCCGCTCACGAGTTGACCGGCGCGATGCCGGCGCATCTCTTCGCATGCCCGCCGGGCCGCAGCGACCGCTCAGGCCTCAGGAAAGCGCTCCGGCGTACGCGAGTAGGTGAAGAACCTATCGGCGTCCAGACGCACGTAGACGCCCTCAGCGGACCAGTCGAACGCGCTCCCGCCGTAATGCTCCCGGAAGATGCCGTCGATCTCCGCGACCTCAGGGTGGCCGGCGAACATCAATTCGGCACGGCCGTGGCCGGTGATCGCGAAGTCCTCCCGCTCGTAGTACACGACGCTCGCGACCGGCCGTCTGCGCAGGCCGCGGATGCGCGCGGCATCGCCGGCGGAGCTGAAGAAGAACCTGCCGTGCAGGAACCACCCGTCCATCGGTCCGACGAGCGGGTCGCCATTCGGCGCCGGAGCCGCCACCGCGATCGTGCGCATTCCATCGAGGAGCCTTATCACCTGCCGCGCGGAGAGCGTGTACTTGCCGGGGTGGATGATCTCGCGCATGTGGGCGCCGACGCGCTCGTTGCTGCGGTCGATCAGCGCCTGGAGCGCCTCGATCTCGGCCTCCGTTTCACGCACCGACGCATGGTGTCACGCCGACCGCGGCAGCTCGTGGACCATCCCGCGGGATGGCCATCCGACACGCGGCGGCGTTGCCGGTCAGGCGCTCGGTACGGTCCTCAGAGCATGCATGCCGGCGTAGCCGACGGCCGCCCCGGCGGCGGCAAACGCCAACGCGGCCAGCGATCCCAGTTGATGGCCGAGCGCGATCTCCACGGCCGGCGTCCACACGCCGACGAGCAGAGCCCAGAGCCAGGGTCGTCGGCCCGCGATCGCAGCCGCCGCGGCCGCGGCGATCAGGAGCATTCCGGCGGTGATCCCGGTGTCGTCCCAGCTGGGGCGCGAATCCACGTACGCGACGCCGAGGCCCACCAACGCCGCCACCGGCACGAGCGCGATCTCGCGGGGCCGCCAACCGCCCGCCAACAGACCCATGGTCCACCTCAATCCGCCGAGCGACCATCGCAGCCGGTCCCCGGACTCTTCGATCGCGTCGAGCTCAGCCAGCCACGCGTCGCGCCACTCACCACGCTCGCCGGTGAGGCGCGTCGCCGAGCATGCGAGAGCGACCAGCAGCCGCTCCACGAGCGCCGCGAGCCTTGGCCGCTCAGGCATGGACCTTCCGCCTTCGCACCGCTCTGGCCTCGCCGACCTGCGTCCTCGTCGACTCCAGCAGCCGCAGGCCGCTGGCGGTGAGCCGGTAGCCGTGGCGCTGCGGGCGCCCAGGCCGCTCCGGCGGCAGCCAACGGCTCGTCAACGCACCCCGCTCCGCGAGGCGCATCAGGATCGGGTAGAGCGATCCCGACGAGACGCCGGTCCGGCGGCTCAGATCGTAGCCGTAGGCCCACGCCCCCGACTCCGCAAGCGCCTCCAGGACCTTGCGCGTCGAGTCGGAGGGCCGGCGCAGCCTCAGCACGGCGATAAGTCTATATATCGTGCCTTTACTGTCAAGGGCAATGCCGATCAGCTCGTGCCCGGCCGATCGCCGCGCGGAGCCGCGCGGCCGCGTCGCATCCAGCCGGCGACGCCGGCGACCAGGGCGATGCCCCCGAGGACGACGCCCGCTACCCCGATGGTCCGGATCTCATCGAGCCGTGCCGAAAGGTCCTCGGCCGAGGCCTGCTTCGCGGGGAACTGCACCGCGCTGGTCGTCTCGACCGCCCCGAACCGGCCGGGGCCTGACTCGAACCGCTCATCGATCCTCGTCGTGCCGACGGTCCCGAAGATGCGGAACGTGTAGTCACCGCTGCGGGTGGGTAGCACCTGTGCCTGATACCTGCCGGCTGACCCGAACCGCGCAGCCAAGGGGAGGGCGAGCGTAGCCGCGCTCCCACCGGCGACGATCTCCGCCTGGAGCGTCTTCTCCAGACCCTCGAGCGGCTTGGTGGACGCGGTCTCCATCACGGTCAGGTCGAGGCCGTTCATCTCGCCGACGAAGGACGGTTCCACGAGCCAGCCAACAACGAACGTGTAGGGGCCGACCATCCGGCGCTCGTGCGCGTCGGTCGCGCCGGCCAACGTGCCGAAGGTGAAAGCGAGGGTCGCGACGATGGTGAGGACCCGCTTCATTCGCGCCCATTGTCGCGCAAGGCGAGCCGCGGATCAGGCGATCCGCAGGCGCCCGCGGGAGCGACGCCCCCGCGGGGCCCGCCGGACGCTAGAGCTCGATCCGGTCTCGCTCAGGCATCTCCTGCGACATCTGCTGCTCTTTGGCCTGCATCATCCTCTGGCCGAAGTCCTCGAGCTCTTCCTTCGAGAAGACCTGGCGGGCGATCTTGAACATCTCCGTCTCTTCTTCCTCGATGTGGTGCTCGACGTTCTCCTTGGCGACCTTGAACTTGGCGGACCAGTGCTCGTCGTCGAACGCTGTCTCCTTGATCTGGTTCACGATGTCGTCGACGAGGTGGTGCTCCTCCATGGCCTCGAGCACGATGTCCTTTGCCTTCGGCTTCTCGCGCAGAGCGGGGTAGAAGATCTCCTCCTCGATGTTCTCGTGGATCGTCAGCTCCTTCAGGAGCTTCGTCCAGAGCTGCTGACGCGTCTTCACGCCGCGCTCGGTCGTCGCCTCGAGTTCGGTCATGACCTTTTTGGCCTTGTCGTGGTCCTCTTTGAGCAGTGCGAGTGCGTCCATCGATTCCTCCAGTGCGGTTTTCACGAGTCGGATGGCGCAAGAAACAAGCCAGAGAGCCCTACGCTTGGGGCTCATCCGGCGAACGCCCACCAGCACCGTGGGGTCCTCGCTCGGGGCTCCCGCGACCGCCGTGCGGATGAGCGCCGAATCCCCGCCCTGACGTGCCGTCATGACACAAAGCCAGTGGGCGGTAAGTTGGTCGTTCGCAGGGCGGCACGACAGTCCGGCCTCGTTGAGGGGGTCCCGCGACACGAATGGATGACTTCAGCGTCCTCACCGGCGAGACGATGCTCGACCTCATGGACAGCCTGCGCGCCGTCGACCGGCTGGCGGAGATGGGCATCCCGGCGATCCGGGCATTGAAGGTCGTGGGCAAGTGCCGCTGGCATGGCACGCAGTTGTTCGAGGTTCATCACTGGCCTGGCGAGGCGCTGGTACCCGCCAGCTTCACCTGCGTCCGAGTGCCCCCCTCCGGCGGCATCTGCGGCGCGGCGGTGAACGCGGAGGCGTTGATCGACATCACCGCCGACTGGTAGCCGCGGCGGACCTCCGGCACCTGCGCTCAGACCGAGGCGGCGGGCGCAGGTCGGGCGGCTGAACTCCGCCGGCGGGCGGCCGGTACTAGCCGTGTGCGGGGCTTACAGGTTAGGCTCCGCCGACCGCAGCTCAGGAGGATGACACAGAGATGACCCAGGGATCAGCAGTCAGGCGCGGCCTGCTGGCGTCGGCAGCGGCGGCGCTCATCGTCGCGAGCGCATGCAGCTCGCCGGGTGCGACCACCGCCAGTTCGGCGCCGAGCGCGTCGGGCGCGGCGTTCAAGCGGGGCGACGGCGGCGATCTCAAGATCCTGTACTGGCAGGCACCGACCATCCTGAACCCGCACCAGGCGACAGGAACGAAGGACAACGACGCATCGCGCCTCGTGGTCGAACCGCTGGCAGCCTTCGGACCGGACGGCAAGCCCGTTTCGAACGGCATCGCCGAGATCCCGACGGTCCAGAACGGCGGAGTCACCGCCGACTTCACCTCGGTGACGTGGAAGCTCACACCCGGGCTGAAGTGGTCCGACGGCACGCCCTTCACCGCCGACGACATCGTTTTTACCTGGCAGTACATCTCCGATCCGACCACAGCGTCCCCGGACCTCGCCACGATGGAGACAGTCAAGTCCGTCGAGGCCGTGAACGCGACGACGATCAAGGTGAGCTACAAGGCGCCCCAGCCGAACTACTACCAGTTCGGCGTGGGCCCGAACCAGGGCATCCTGCAAAAGGCCCAGTTCAAGGACTTCATCGGCGCCAAGGCGAAGGACGCCCCGGGCAACCTCAAGCCGATCGGCACGGGCCCGTACGTCGTCTCGGACTTCAAGACGGGCGACGTCGTCCAGTACGCGATGAATCCGAACTTCCGCGATCCGAACAAGCCCTACTTCAAGACCGTGACGTTCAAGGGCGGTGGCGACGCCACCTCATCCGCCCGCGCCGTGTTCCAAACGGGCGACGCCGACTACTCGTGGAACCTCCAGGTAGAGCCGGCGATCATCCACTCCCTGGCGGACAACAGCACCAAGGGCACGCTGTTCACGGCGTACGGATCGCTCGTCGAGCGCATCCTGGTCCAGTTCGCCGACCCGAACGCAGCCGGTGACGCGCGCGGCGAGCCGACCACCAAGCATCCCTTCTTCAGCGACATCAAGGTGCGCCGCGCCCTCGCTATGGCGACCGACCGCGCCACCGTCGCCAAGGAGCTGTACGGCGACGGCCTCACCGGAAAGGCGACCTGCAACATCCTCGCCGGTGTCGGCGACGCCGAATCGAAGAACACGGCCGCCCTCGACGTCTGCAAGTACGACCCCGCGGCCGCCAATAAGGAGCTCGACGACGCCGGCTGGGTCAAGGGATCTGACGGCGTCCGCGCCAAGGGTGGCGTGAAGCTCAAGGTCATCTACCAGACGACCGTCAACTCGGTGCGGCAGAAGACGCAGGAGATCATGAAGAAGAACTGGGAGGCGGTCGGCTTCAGCGTGGAGCTCAAGTCGGTCAACTCGGGCGTCTTCTTCACGAACACCGACCCCAACGGCGCGAACCACTTCTGGGCGGACCTCGAGGAGTACGCGAACAACAGCGATCCGGACGCGACGAGCTACATGCTCGGCTGGACCAGCCAGCACATCGCCCAAAAGTCGAACAACTGGAACGACACGAACTACAGCCGTTACGCCAACCCGGCCTACGACACGATCCTGGCGCAGCTCCAGAAGGAGACCGACGCGAAGAAGCGCGCGGACCTCTTTGTCCAGGCGAACGACATTCTGATCAAGGACGTGGTGGTGATCCCGCTCATCTGGCGGACGTTCGCCACTTCCGGGTACTCGAAGACGCTGAAGGGCGTCGTCCCCAACGGTTGGGACTCCGAGATGTGGAGCATCGCGGACTGGAACAAATAGCGGCTTAGCTGAAGGGATGTACGGTAGCGCGGTGGAGCGTCTCCGCCGCGCTACCAGCCCTTCCCGAGTCCGCCGGGAGCGATAGAGATGGGAAGATACGTCCTCCGCCGGCTGCTCATCGCGATCCCCACGCTTCTCATCATCTCCTTCGTCATCTTCATGATCCTGGTGCTCGCGCCCGGCGATCCGCTGAGCCAGTTCGGGGCGGACCCGCGGGTCCCGCCGGAGGTCCGCGAGAACATCAAGCACGCGCTTGGGCTCGATCAGCCGCCTCCGATCCGCTACGTCAACTGGGTGACCGCCATGCTCCGGGCAGACTTCGGCTACTCGTTCATGAGCCACTCGCCGGTGCTTGGGCTCATCCAACAGCGGCTGCCCACGACGCTCGCCGTCGTCGGGGTCGCGTACGTCATCGGTGCGCTCCTGGCGATCCCGATCGGTATGGTCTCCGCGGTGAAGCGGTACTCGCTGTTCGACCACATCGCGACAGGCTTCGCGTTCATCGGCTTCTCCGTGCCGACGTTCTTCACCGGAACGATCCTGATCCTCGTCTTCAGCGTCGGTCTGCACTGGCTGCCGTTCATCTATGACTCGACGCTGAAGGTCACCGACGCGAAGTCGCTGGGCGAGCAGCTCAAGCAGTCCATCATGCCGATCACGGTGCTCGCCCTCTTCAACACGGCGACGATCGCCCGGTTCATGCGCGCGGAGATGATCGAGCACCTGCCACTGGACTACGTACGAACGGCCCGGGCGAAGGGCCTGCTCGAGCGCATCGTGATCCTCCGCCATGTTCTGCGGAACAGCCTCATCCCGATCGTCACGTTGGTCGCACTCGGCATCCCTGCCGTGTTCGCCGGTGCGGTGATCACCGAGCAGATCTTCCGCGTGCCGGGCATCGGGGAGCTCCTCATCCGATCGATCACGGACAGCGACACGCCGGTCGTCGCGGCGATCCTGTTCGTCTTCGCGGTCCTCGTCGTCCTGTTCAACCTGATCGCGGACGTGCTCTACGGCGTCCTCGACCCGAGGATCAGGTACTCCTGATGACAACAGCCCAAAGCTCGATCGCCGTCGTGGCCCCGGCAGGGCTGCTGAAACCGCCGCGCTCCCTCTGGTCCGACGCGTGGACTCAGTTCACGCATCACAAGCTCGCGATGGCCGGTCTGGCGACCCTGGCGCTGCTCGTTCTGGCGACGGCCTTCGGACCGTTCGTGTACGCGACGAAGATCAACGAGATCGACTTCAGCCAATCCCTGAAGGGACCGTCGGCGACGCACTTCTTCGGCACGGACGACCTCGGGCAGGATCTGTTCGCTCGGGCGCTACTGGGCGGCCGCGTGTCGATCGCCGTCGGCCTGGTGGCGGTCGCTATCTCGATCACTCTCGGCACGCTGGTGGGGGCGCTGGCCGGCTTCTTCGCCCGCGCCGACGGCCCCCTGATGCGGTTCACCGATCTGTTCCTCTCGCTACCGCAGCTTCCGCTGCTGCTCACGGTGATCTACCTGTTCCGCGACCAGCTCCGGGCAAAGTTCGGCCCCGAGCTCGGGATCTTCCTCATCATCGTGGTGGTCATCGGCCTCCTGAACTGGATGCCCGTCGCGCGGCTCGTGCGCGCGTCGTTCCTGTCTTACAAGCAGAAGGAATTCGTCGAAGCAGCGCGCTGTGTCGGAGCGAAGAACGGCCGCATCATCTTCAAGCACATCATGCCGAACGTGATGAGCCAGATCCTGGTGGCGGCGACGGTCGGCGTCGGAGCGGCGATCATCACGGAGTCGGCGCTCTCATTCCTGGGCCTCGGGTTCCCACCGGACGTGCCCACGTGGGGCCGGCTCCTCTTCGACGCGAAGGACTACCTCGACTTCGCGCCACACTGGGCATTCTTCCCGGGGCTGCTGATCTTCCTCACGGTGCTCTCGGTCAACTACATCGGCGACGGCCTGCGCGACGCGCTCGACCCGCGCAAGACCGGGTGACCCTGAAGGTCAACTGCTTCGAGGTGGGGCGGCGCTAGAAGGCGGCGGAGGCCGCCGGGACCACGTCATCGCCCAGAGGACAGAGGCTCCCGCGCACGTCCGCGAGGATCAGGTGACCTGCGCGAGCCGCGACTCAGCCCGCTCTCTTCAGCGTCGCCTTGGCGCCGACGGGCTTCGGGTCGCGCTGCGCCCCAGCGAGGAGCGTATGGCCAAGCGCCGCGACACGCGCCGCCGCACGCGGTTCGAGCCGGTAGTAGATCCAGGTCCCCCGACGCTCACCCGAGATCACGCCCGCCTCGCGTAGGACCTTGAGGTGATGGGAGATCGTCGGCTGGGTAACGTCGCAGCAGGCCGTGAAGTCGCAGGCGCACACCTCGCCGCCGGAGGCGAGCTGCCGTACGATGCCGAGCCTCGTCGGCTCGCCGATCGCCTGAAGGATCTTGACATCGTCCACGGCTCCGATCATATCGACGAATGTCCATATTGACAACCATCTATCTTGAACGCAGGATGCATTGAGATGAACACAGTCGAGGATGGACGGGGATGAGCACGCACGAGCTTCCGGTCGCGGTCGTGGGCGCCGGGCCCGTGGGACTCGCGGCGGCGGCGCAGCTGGCGCAACGGGAAGCGACGCCACTCGTACTCGAGGCAGGACCGTCCGTGGGCACCTGCGTGCTGGAGTGGGGCCACGTCCGCGTGTTCTCGCCCTGGAAGTACAACACCGATCCGGTGGCGCGAGCGATGCTCGCGCGCCACGGCTGGACGGCGCCGGACGGAGAGGCCTATCCCACCGGTGGTGAGCTCGTGGACCGCTATCTCGCTCCTCTCGCCCGGCTGCCCGAGATCCAGCCGCATCTGCGGCTAGGGCACCGGGTGCGGTCCATCGCCCGCGCCGGCTTCGACCGAATGACGACCGCCGGCCGCGAGCGCGCGCCCTTCGCCATCACCGTGACGAACGGTGATGGGGAGCACGAGCTGCTGGCCCGGGCAGTCATCGACACTTCAGGCACGTACGGATCTCCGAATCCACTCGGCGCGAACGGAACACCCGCCCGCGGGGAGACGGCGCTGGCTGGTCGGATCCACTACGGCATCCCGGACGTGCTGGGGCGGCATCGCGATCGGTACGGCGGACGACGTGTCCTGGTGGTCGGAAGCGGCCACTCGGCCTTCAACGTCCTCATCGACCTTGCGGAGCTCGCGCGCATCGACCCTGGGACCACCGTCACTTGGATCGTGCGGCGCCCTTTCGCCGGTACGAAGTACGGCGGAGCGGAGAACGACGCGCTGCCGGCGCGCGGGGCGCTCGGCGCCCGAATGCGGACGCTGGTCGAGCGACGGGCCGTGGACCAGATGGTGCTGCGCATCTCGGAAGTCCGCCTCGCGACCGACGGCGTGTTCGTCAGCGATGGCGACGGCGAGCTCGGGCCGTTCGACGAGATCGTCGCAGCCACGGGCTTTCGGCCGGATCTCGCGCCGCTGCGGGAGCTGCGCCTGCGGCTCGACGAGGTGCTCGAAGCGCCCCCGGCCCTGGCGCCGCTCATCGATCCGAATGTGCACAGCTGCGGAACGGTGCCTCCGCACGGGGCGCGAGAGCTCGCACACCCGGAAACGGACTTCTACATCGCCGGGATGAAGAGCTACGGCAGGGCGCCGACCTTCCTCATGCTCACCGGGTACGAGCAGGTCCGGTCGATCGCGAGCGCCCTCGTCGGGGACGACCGGGGCGCCGAATCGGTCGAGCTCGCCCTTCCGAAGACCGGTGTGTGCTCCGGAGGCGCAAGCGCCGATCGCTGCGGCGCCGACGGCGTGGAGGACTGCGGCTCGCCCGCGAGCGACTGCTGCGGCACGGCCGCGACGATCATCCCGTTGTCATCACTGGAGTCGCCGCCGCGGCGTTAGGCGCGCGGCTGCCGCGCGCTCGGACCGGCTGTCCATTCGAAGCGCCCCGCCCTGACGCGGCCGCACACCGTCCTCGATCTCGGAGATCCAGCCCCCGTGCACGCGGACACTCGGCTGGCGCGGGCCGGACGCGGCCTCGCCGGCCGGAAGCCTCTGCCACAGCCTCGTTGGACTTGGGCTCGTCAGCCGCATCATCTTTCGATCCCTCCGTGGTATTCGTGCGATGGTTCTACCGCTGCCGGCGGTGGCTCGCCATCAGGCGCGTGACACCCGGGACGTTCATTCGGTCACCCTCGCGATCAGGCCGCCGTCCGGTGTACGATCTCGGCCTCGCGACGACGCGGATAGCGCTTCGATCGCCCACCCGTCCAGAGAGCCGGGCAGAAGGTGAGAGCCGGCCGGGAGCGACGAGGACACCGCCGCCGAGCGATGCGGGCGGGCCCCGTACAGCCCGGAACGAAGCGCCGGCGGCACTCGCCGGAAGCTGGGTGGAACCGCGAGAGCCTCTCGTCCCAGTCGGGGACGGAGGCTCTTTGTTTTGGAGGAAATGCAGATGCACGAGAGACGCGGCGCGAAGCCCGAGGACCCGCTGTATGCGCTGCGGCATTCGACGGCGCACGTCATGGCCGGGGCGGTGCTCGAGCTGTTCCCCGAGGCAAAGTTCGGATTCGGTCCGCCGGTCGCCGACGGCTTCTACTACGACTTCGATCTCCCAAGGCCCCTGGCGCCGGACGACCTCGAGCGCATCGAGGAGCGCATGCGGCAGATGGTGAAGCGCGACGCTCCATTCGAGCCGGACCAGATGGCCGCGCCGGAGGCGCGCGAGTTCTTCGCCGACCGCGGGCAGGACTTCAAGGTCGACCAGATCGACCACCTGGAGGAGACCGTGGGGGAGGGTGCGGTCGGCATCTACAGGCACGCCGGGTTCGTCGACCTGTGCCGTGGCCCGCACGTCGGGCGCACCGGCGAGATCGGGCCCTTCAAGCTGCTGTCGATCGCAGGCGCCTACTGGCGCGGCGACGAGAGCAATCCGCAGCTGCAGCGCGTGTATGGGACGGTGTGGCCGACGCAGGCAGAGCTCGACGCGCACCTCGAGCGCCTGAGGGAGATCGAGCGCAGGGACCACCGCGTCCTCGGTCGCGAGCTCGAGCTCTTCCGGATCGACGATGAGCTCGGCTCGGGACTCGTGCTCTGGCTGCCGAACCTGTCGATCGTCCGCGAGGAGCTGGAGACGTGGTGGCGTCAGGTGCATCACCAGCGCGGCTACACGCTGGTGTACACGCCCCACATCGCGCACGAGCGGACATACCTGCGCTCGGGACACATCGAGAAGTACGGCGAGAACATGTACGGACCCCTGGCGCTGGATGAGGGCACGCAGAATTTTTGGATCAAACCCATGAACTGCCCCGGGCACATCAAGGTGTTCCAATCGCGGGTCCGTTCCTATCGCGAGCTCCCCCTGCGCATCGGCGAGCTCGGTACGGTGTACCGCTACGAGCGGGGCGGAACGCTGCACGGAATGCTGCGGGTGCGGGGATTCACGCAGGACGACTCGCACATCTTCTGCGCGCCAGCCCAGGCGCAGGACGAGATCGCGAAGGTCTACGACCTCGCCATGGAGTTCATGCGGCTGTTCGGCTACTCGAGCCCCCGCGTATACCTCGCGACGCGGCCCGCGCGGAGGCTCGGCACCGACCAGATGTGGGATGAGGCCGAGAACGCGCTACGGAGCGCCCTCGAATGCAGGAACGTCGACTACGAGATCGATGAGGGGGGCGGCGTGTTCTACGCGCCGAAGATCGACATCAAGATCCACGACGCCCTTGGCCGCGAATGGCAGGGACCGACCATCCAGACCGATCTGAACCTTCCGGAAAGATTCGACGTGACGTTCGTGAACGAGCGGGGCGAGCGTGAGCGGGCGGTCATGATCCATCGGGTGCTCTTCGGGAGCCTGGAGAGATTCGTCGGGGGCCTGATCGAGCACTACGCGGGGAACTTCCCGCTATGGCTCGCCTGGGAGCAGGTCGCCGTCATCCCGGTGCGCGAGGGAGCGCGTGCCTACGCGGAGGAGGTCACCGAGGTCCTGCGCGCCCGGGGTCTGCGGGCCCACCTGGACGAGCAGGCGGGCGACCTCCGCGCGCGGATCAAGGAGGCGCAACAACGGAAGGCTTGCTACATGGTCGTCGTCGGCGACAAGGAGGCAGCGGCGAGGACCGTCTCCGTTCGCGCCCGCGGCGCGGCGCAGGGGCAGGAGGAGCGCGGTGTACCACTGGACGACTTTGTCGCGAGGGTCACCGCAGAAAGGGACACCAAGGTGCTCCCGCGAGACCTGGCGTGAGCACGGTGGAGGCCCCAACACTCGCCGGCGAGCGCGTCACCCTCCGGCCGTGGACGCCCCTCGACGATGCTTCGCTCGCGGACTGGGCCAACGACCCCGACTTCGCGCGCCTGCAATGGGGCACGGAGCAGGAGCTCCCGCACTGGACCGTCGAGACGGCCCGAGCGTTCGCCGAACGCTTCGCCCCGCCGGAGGCGGCGCTCTTGGCGATCGAGCACCTCGGGCGGGCGATCGGATTCGCGAACTTCCGGCGCCTTAACCAGCACCATGGCAACGCCGAAGTCGGGATCGCCATCGGAGACCGATCCCTCTGGGGCCAAGGTCTCGGCTCGGAAGCCCTGCGGGTCCTCGCGCGTCATCTGCTCGACGATCGAGGCCTCCATCGTCTGCGGCTCCATGTCGTCGCGACGAACGACCGCGCCATCGCGGCGTACAAACGGTGCGGTTTCGAGGTCGAAGGCATCGAGCGCGATGGGGTGCGCGCGAGCGAGACGCGGTGGGTGGACATGGCCGTCATGGGGCGCGTGCGCGGGGATGCCGGCGTGTCCGCATTCGACCCGCGGCCCACCACGCTCGCCGGCGAACACGTACGGCTCGAGCCACTGCGGATGGAGCACGCGCCCGAGCTGTTCCGGGCGGCGGACCATCCCGAGCTCTGGACGTGGGTCTCGTCACCTCCGCCGGCCGACGTCGGCGCGATCGCCGCGTATATCCGAGGGGCGCTCGACAACCAGGTCCTCGGCAAGCACGTGCCGTTCGTGGTGAGGGATGCGATAACGGGCGCGACGATCGGGACGACACGGTACGCCAACATCGATCGCGCGAACCGCAGTCTCGAGATCGGCTGGACCTTCTACGAGCCGCAGCGGCAGCGCACCGCGGCGAACACCGAGGCGAAGCTTCTGCTCCTGCGCCACGCCTTCGAGTATCTCGGAGCGATGCGGGTCTGGCTCCAGACCGACGAGAAGAACGCCCGCTCGCGGCGGGCGATCGAGCGGCTTGGCGCCGTCCAGGAGGCCGTCCTCCGGAAGGAGCGGCTCCTCTGGAACGGGCGGATCCGCACCACCGTCGTGTACGGGATCACCGACGACGACTGGCCGAACGTGCGCGGACGACTCCTCGGCTATCTCGGGCGCGCGTGATAGAGTGTCGTCAGTTGAAGCGCCTCACGAGGTCCCTCTGACCTTCTCTCCACCCAGGGAGCCCCGCCCATAGCCCCCGAACTGCGGATCAATGACCAGATCCGAGTCCCTTCCGTCCGCCTCATCGGCTCCGACGGGCAGCAGCTTGGGGTCGTTCCGACGACGCGTGCCCTCCAGCTCGCGCAGAGCGAGGGGTACGACCTCGTCGAGATCGCTCCGAACGCGCAGCCTCCGGTCGCGAAGATCCTGGACTTTGGCAAGTTCCGGTACGAGGAGCAGCAGCGGGCGAAGGACGCCAAGAAGAAGCAGCGCGCCGTTACCTGGAAAGAGATCCGAATGGCGCCCAAGATCGACGACCACGACATCGACACGAAGATCAAGGCCGCCGCACGGTTCCTCGACGAAGGGGACAAGCTAAAGGTCACCGTGCGCTTCCGCGGCCGCGAGCTGGCGCACCCCGACCGGGGCCGAACGCTCCTGCTCGACGTCGGGGACAAATTGAAGGAACACGGCACGATCGAGCGCATGCCGCTGCTCGAGGGCCGCCAGATGATCATGGTGATGAACCCCGTCCGCCGCGACGCCCAGACGGGAGCGCCGGCTCCTGCCGGGGGCCACCTGAACGCTGCCGCGAACACTCCGCGCTCGGCCGCAACGCCCCCTTCCGCGGCCTCGACGCCGGCCGAGACCGCGTCGGGCACGCGAACATCAGCACCGCCGGGGGCGGGTGTGGGTGCCGCCGCGACGCCGGCGCCGGCGAACAGGCCCACCGTCCCGGCCGCTCCGGCCGCGCCTCGAGCCCCCGCGAGCCGGAGTGCCCGGCCGCTGCCGTGATCGCTGACCCGGCGGCCCGCGACGCGCACAGCGCGACGCACGTATCGATTTTCCGTACACTGGCTTTTTCCACACGAAGGAGGGACAGCGCGTAGTGCCGAAGCTCAAGAGCCACAGCGGGGCGAAGAAGCGCTTCACCCTGACGGGCCGCGGAAAGATCAGCCGTAACAAGGCCTACAAGGGGCACTTGAACCAGCACAAGTCGCCTTCGCGCAAGCGGCGGCACGCCGGTAAGGGTCTGGTCGCCGCGGGCGACCTCAAGCTCGTACGCAAGCTGCTCCCGAACCTGTAGCGGAGGGCCGTCATGTCACGAGTGAAGCGCGGGGTCGCCGCGCACAAGAAGCACAAAAAGCTCCTGGACCAGGCGGAGGGTCGCCGCGGCGCAAAGCGCAAGCTCGTCCGTCCGGCGCGCGAGGCCGCGCTGCACGCACTGACATACGCGTACCGCGACAGGCGAGCGCGGAAGAGCGAGTTCCGCGCGCTGTGGATCGCGCGCATCAACGCCGCCTCTCGCGAGTCCGGCGTCTCGTACAGCCGGCTCATGGCGGCCATGCGCACCGCGGGCATCCAGCTGGATCGCAAGATCCTGGCGGACATGGCCGTCCGCGACCCGAAGGTGTTCAGGCACTACGTGGACCTGGTCAAGGACGATCGGTTTACCAAGCAGGCGGAGCGGTCCTAGCGGGCCAGACGCGCCCGCGCTGAGGACGGCCCGCCTTTCGCACGACGAACGGCGGGCCTCTTGTTATCCGGGAGCTATCCGGGAGGCTGGGAGGAACGTGAGCGACACCGACGACCTCGAGAGAATGGCGGATCGGGCGATCGACGAGATACGCGACTGCGCGGACGCGGGCGCCCTCGAAGGAGTGCGCGTTCGTTATCTCGGACGCCGGGACGGCGCGCTCACGGGGGCGGCGAAGGCCCTCTCGGCGCTGCCCGCCGCCGAGAGGCCTCGCTACGGGTCGAGCCTGAACGCGGCCAAGCGCCGGATCGAGGACGCCCTCGGCGAGCGTGAGGCGGCGCTGCGGACGGCAGAGCTCGATCGCGACCTGCGGGCGGACCGCGAGGATCTCTCTCTTCCGCCCAGGCGCGTCCGCGTGGGACGCCTGCACCCACTCACCCGGACGATGCGCGAGATCTCGCGCATCTTCGCCACGCTCGGCTTCGAGACCGTGGAGGGTCCCGAGGTCGAATGGGACTATTACAACTTCGAGGCGCTGAACATCCCCCGGGACCACCCGGCACGCGACAAGTTCAACACGCTGTGGATCTCGAACCCGCTCGGCGACGACCCGGAGCGGCCGGCCCTGCTGCGCACGCACACCTCGCCTATGCAGATCCGCGTCATGGAGCAGCGCCGACCTCCGGTCCGGGTACTCATCCCAGGACGTTGCTACCGGTACGAGGCCACTGATGCGACGCACGAGAGCGTCTTCTTCCAGTTCGAGGGCCTCGCTATCGACGACCACTTGAGCCTGGCGGACCTGAAGGGCGTGCTGTACGCGTTCGCGCGCCAATTCTTCGGCGGCGAGCGCAAGGTGCGGTTCCGTCCTGACTACTTCCCGTTCACGGAGCCCTCCGCGGAGATCGCGTTCGACTGCTTCGCATGCGAAGGGACCGGCCGTGCGGCGGCGGGCGCATGCCGCACGTGCGGCGGCTCGGGGTGGATCGAGGCGGCGGGCTGCGGAATGGTGCATCCGGAAGCCCTGCGCCGCGTGGGATACGACCCGGCCCGCTACCAGGGCTTCGCCTTCGGCGGGGGCGTGGAGCGGCTGGCGATGCTGCGCACGGGCACACCGGACATCAGGCTCTTCCACCAGAACGACGTGCGCTACCTGGGATCGGTTTGATCGGATCGATCACGTGGCTGCGCCGGTGAAGCTGACCGCGTCGTGCTGATCAAGGTCCCGTTGTCCTGGCTACGCGAGTACGTCGACGTGAGCGTCCCGCCGGACGAATTGGCACGCCTGCTCCACATGTCCGGCACCGAGGTGGACCGCGTCGAGCGCAGCGGCGGGGGCTGGGAGAACGTCTGGGTCGGTCGGGTGGCGGGGCTGGAGAGGCACCCGAACGCTGACCGGCTGACGCTCGCGACCGTCGAATACGGAGGGGGGCGGCGCAGGACCGTCGTGACCGGCGCCACGAACCTCGACCCGGGGGCGATCGTCGCGTACGGCGAGGTCGGCGCCCGCATCTACGATGGGCATACCGGCAAGCCGGTCACCCTGGTGCCGCGCAAGGTCCGCGGCGTTCCGAGCGAGGGCATGGTCCTGTCCGAGCGGGAGCTCGGGATCGGCGAGGACCACGAGGGCATCCTCCGGCTTGATCCCGCGCTGCCCGTCGGCGCCGCTTTGGCGGACGTGCTCGGCGAGACAGTGCTCGCGCTCGAACTCCAGCCGAACCGTCCCGATTGCCTGGGCGTCGTGGGAATCGCGCGCGAGGTGGCCGCACTGACGCGGCGGCAGCTGCGGGAGCCCGAGCGCGCCGAGCTCGACTTTGGCGCCCTCGACCCCGACCGGCTCGAGGTGCGGATCGACGACCCTGAGGGATGCCCGCGCTTCGCCGCCGCGCTTCTCGAAGACGTGCGGGTCGGCCCATCTCCGCGCTGGATGCAGGAGCGCCTGGCCTCGGCGGGGATGCGCCCGATCTACAACGTCGTCGACATCACCAACTACGTCATGCTCGAGTTCGGGCAGCCGCTGCACGCCTACGACGCGGAGCGCGTCCGGGGGCGGACCCTCGTGGCGCGGCGTGCCGCGCCAGAGGAGCGCCTGCGGACCCTCGACGGGGTCGAGCGCGGACTTCCCGCGCGGACGCTCGTTGTCGCCGACCGGGAGCGCGCACTGGGCGTCGCGGGCATCCTGGGAGGCGAAGATTCCGAGATCAGGCCCGAGACCACGGCCGTGGCGCTCGAGTGCGCCTCGTTCGAGCCGCGCGGGATCGCGCGCACAGCGACCGCGCTGGGCCTGCACGGATCCTCCGGCAGCGCCGCCGCGCGCAGGTTCGCGTGGGAGCTCAGTCCGGCGCTGGTGCCGATCGCGCTCGCGCGCGCGGTCGAACTGCTCGTTCGGCACGCCGGCGCGCGGTGCGCGGGCGCCGTCGACCGCAACCCGCGGCCGCGCGCGATCACGCCGGTGCGGTTACGCGGCGTGGACATCGCACGCGTCCTCGGCACACCCGTCGCGGACGACGCCGCAGTCGACGCACTGCGGCGCCTGGAATTCGACGTCGAGGTGCGCGATGGAGAATTGACGGCCACGCCGCCCGCGATCCGGACGGACATCGCGATCCCAGAGGACGTGATCGAGGAGGTCGCGAGGATCGTCGGCTACGAGCACATCCCGACGCGCATCCCTGACGGGCCGCTTCCGCTCCACCAGGCGCACCCGGTCGAAGAGTTCCGAGAACGCGCGCGCGACGCGCTCGTCGGGTTCGGCCTACAGGAGACGGTCTCGTACGCGCTCATCGATCCGGCGTGGCTCTCGCGCCTCGCCCCGGACGGCTGCGCCATCGCGCCTGCGCCCCTCGTCGTCACGAACCCCACGAGCGTGACGCAGTCCGCCGTGCGCCCGACGCTGCGAGCGAGCGTCCTCGACACGCTGCGCCGGAACCACCACCAGCGCGCCAGCCTGGGCGTGTTCGAGATCGCCCCCACATATATGCCAAGGGTCCGGGACCTCCCCGAAGAGCGGTGGACGATCGCCATCGGCCTCGCGGGCGACGCCGAGCCCGCGCGCGAAGGCGAGACCCGGCTGGTCGCGCGTCGGCCGTGGGACATTTGGGACGTGGGAGGCCTCGTGCGCGGGCTCTGCGAGGCGCTGTCGGTGGAGCCACCAGCGGGGAGCATCGCCCCCGGCGCGCTCGGTCTCCACCCGGGACGGGCCGAGACCTGGATGCATGAGGGTCGGACGGCGGTCGCGTACGGACAGCTGGACCCGCGGGTGACGGAGTGGTGGGATCTGCCGGCGGCGACGTTCATCGCGGAGCTGGACCTACGCTCCCTTTTCGCGCTCGTCCGGAAGCCCGCGGCAGCGCCGCCGTCGCGCTACCCGGCGGCTTCCCGCGACCTCGCGATCGCGATCGACGACGCGGTCCCGTACGGCGAGGTGGAGCGCGCCATCCGCGACGCGGCCAAGTCGGGACTCGAGTCCGTCGCGCTGATCGACCTCTACCGCGGGCCGCAGGTCGGCGCCGGTCGCAAGTCGGTGGCGGTCAGGCTGACCTTCCGTTCGGAGAGCGCGACGCTGGCGGAGGACGACATCGAGCGGTCGCTGCGGCGCATCGAGGGGCGGTTGAGGCACACGCTCGGCGCGACCGTGCGGTCGTGACACGGGCGAGCCGCGGCCAGGCCGCGCCCGTGAACGACCCGGCGTAAGCGGGGCGTAAGCGCCGCGTGCGGCTGGGTCCGCGGCTCCGGCGCTCTTTCTATGCGCGTCCAACGCTCGAGGTCGCGCGCGATCTTCTCGGCAAGATCCTGGTGTACGAGAGCCCGTCCGGCCTCCGCGCGGCGCGCCTGGTGGAGGTGGAGGCGTACCTCGGCCGTGTGGATCCGGCTTCGCACGCCTTCCGCGGGCCCACCCCTCGCACAGCGCCGATGTTCGGCCCACCGGGGCGGACCTATGTCTACTTTGTCTACGGCATGTACTTCTGCATGAATGTCGTCGCCGAGCGCGCCGGGACCGCGGGCGCGGCGCTGCTCCGCGGGGCCGAGCCGGTGGTCGGCCTCGGTGAGGATCCGAGGTCGCTCGCGGGACCGGGAAGGCTCTGCCGGGCGCTGGGCGTCACGACGGCGCAGACGAACTGGGACCTCACGACTTCACCCCTCCGCATCCACGCGGCGCCGCCGGTACCCGACGCTGCCGTGCTGGCGACGCGGCGGATCGGCCTCCGCCCCGGCGCCACCGAGCACGAGCCGTGGCGGTTCGTCGTCCGCGGATCAGCGGGGGTGTCGCGTGGATAGCGCCCGGGGCCGGGCGATGCCTGGAGCGTCGGCTGCGCGCGTCACCCGGCCCGGTCGTTCGCGGCCCGGGAGTCGCGGATGGGCAGGAGCACGTCGTGGATAGCGCGAAGGTCATCGCGACGCTCGAATTCACGACGGTCCGGGCGATGCTCGCTGACGTCACCTCATTCCCACCGGGGCGCGAGCTCGCCCAGACGCTCGAGCCCGCGCACGATCTCGCCATCGCCGAGCGGCTCCAGGACGAGACGGACTCAGCCCGCGCGCTGCTTCGCGCGGTCCCCTCCGCGGGCCTCTCGGGGGCCCGGGACATCCGCGATCCACTGCGCCGCGCGACCCTTGGCGGCAGCCTCGATCCTCAGCAGCTGTTGATGGTCGCCGACACCACCCGTGCGGCGAGCCGGCTGTTCGCGGACGTGCGCGGCCACCCGCCGCTCGCGGCGAAAGCGCGGTTCGCGCGGCCACCCGACCCGCTCGCGACGGCCATCGAGCATGCGATCGGGAGCGGCGGCGAGGTGCTCGATCGCGCGAGCGTCGCGCTCGCGAACGCGCGCGCCGCGCTCCGCGCCGCGCAGTCGCGACTGCAGCAGCGACTCGACGCGCTCGTCCGCTCTCCCGACCTCGGGCGCTACCTCCAGGAGCCGATCGTCACGCAGCGCTCCGGGCGCTACGTCGTGCCGGTGAAGGCCGAGCACCGGGGAGCGGTGAAGGGGATCGTCCACGACCAGTCCGCGAGCGGCCAGACCGTGTTCATCGAGCCGCTCGACGTGCTGGAGGCGAACAACGCGGTCCGAGAAGCCGAGCTCGCCGAACAGCAGGAGGTGCAGCGCGTGCTCGAGCGCCTGTCGCGCTCGGTGGAGGCAGCGGCCGACGATCTCTCCGCGATCCTGCGCGCCCTCGCCGAGATCGACATCATCCTCGCGAAGGCGCACCTCGCGGAGTCGCTGGCCTGCGAGCGGCCCGCGTTGAACGGCGAGGGACGCGCGGACCTCATCGCCGCCCGGCACCCGCTGCTCGTGACGCAGGGGGGAGACGTCGTTCCGATCGACATCGGTTTGGGCCGCGACTTCCGGGTGCTCGTCATCACCGGCCCCAACACCGGCGGTAAGACGGTGACTCTGAAGACGATCGGGCTCCTGCAGCTCATGGCCGCGAGCGGTCTTCAGGTGCCCGCGGCGAAGGGGAGCGAGCTCCCGGTGGTGCGTCGCGTTTTCGCGGACATTGGCGACGAGCAGTCCATCGCGCAATCGCTTTCCACGTTCTCGTCGCATCTGCGGAACGTCGTCGCGACGCTGGCGGAGGCGGAATCAGGCGATATCGCGCTTCTCGACGAGGTCGGCGCCGGCACCGATCCGGACGAGGGGGCGGCACTGGCCATGGCGGTACTGGAGACGCTGCTCGAGCGGGGTGTCCTCGTGGCCGCTTCCACGCACTACCCGGAGCTCAAGGCGTTCGCGCTCAACACGCCGGGCGTGTCGAACGCGAGCGTGGAGTTCGACGCGGAGACCCTGCGCCCCACGTACCGCGTGCACGTCGGCCTCCCGGGCTCATCGAACGCGTTCGCGATCGCGTCCCGTCTCGGACTCGACCGAACGGTGCTCGATCGGGCCGAGGCGCACCTCTCGGAGCTGCACCGGTCGCTCGAGCGCACGCTGCAGCTCGCCGAGCGGCAGCGCATCGAGCTCGTTGCTTCGGTCGAGGAGTCGCGCATCGCTGCGGCCGATGCGGCACGTGCGCTCACGGATGCCGAAGCCGAGGCGGACCGCATCCGCGCCGACGCCGAACGATCCCATGACCGCGCGCGCCACGAGTCCGAGGAGCTCGTGCTGCAGGCGCGCCGCGCTCTGCGCCAGGCGGAGGAGGCGCGCGATCAAGGTGGCCGGCGCAACCTCGTCGAGGAGGCGCGCCAGGCGCTGGCGGCCAGCGAGAGGATGCAGCGCGAGTTGACCCCCGAACCCATCGTCTCGCGCGCGCGTCCCGTGTCGATCGGCGGACCGGTCCTCATTCGCGGCATGACCGAAGAGGGCACGCTGGTGTCGATCGACCAGCGCGGCATCGCCGAGGTCGTCTCCGGCCAGCTCCGCCTTCGCGTGCCGAGGGCGGAACTCCTTCCCGCGCCGGCCCGCGACGCGCCACCGATCGTCAGCACGAGGCCGCAGGTGACGGGGTCTGCCGCGAACGCGCCGCTGCAGCTCGATCTCCGGGGCGCGCGAGCGGAGGAGGCGCTCGAGGTGCTCGACCGCTACCTGAACGACGCGGCGGTCGCGGGACACGACCGCGTGCGCATCGTCCACGGCAAGGGGACCGGCGCGTTGCGCGCGGCGGTGCGCGAGACGCTCGCGCGGCATCCCCTGGTGCAGGCACAGTCTCCGGCCGCGCCCACCGAGGGCGGCGACGGCGCGACGATCGTGAAGCTGTAGCCGCGGCTCCCGCTCGGGTGCGGCCCGCGAAGCCCGGCGACGGCGGCGTGGGCCGGGCGCGCTCTCGCGTGAGGCCCGCGCGCGGCGTTCTACAGCAGCCGCTCCATCGTGATCCCGGCCGAGGCGAGCGCGACATCGATGGCCTCATCGTCGTCGTCGGTCATCCTCGCGTCCCGCAGCTGGCGGCGCAGCGCGGGATGGTGCGCCGACCCGCGCGGATCGAGCCACTCCACCTCGATCTCTGATGCTGAGGCCCTGTCAGCCGGTACCTCCGCGCGATAGAGATGCAGGAGGATGTGGTAGCGACCGGGGGGTGAGCTCATGACCTCGTAGAGGGCGGCCAGCTCGAGTTGGACGACCTCGAGACCCGTCTCCTCCCGGACCTCGCGGCGCGCCTCCTCTTCGACCCGCTCGTGAGCGCGCACCCCGCCGCCGGGCAGAAGCCATGCGCCCGCGAAGGGACCGCGGGGCTGCCGTACGAGGAGCACCCGGCCCGAGTGGTCGGTCGCCAGAACGACCGCGCGGACGCTCGGGGACCCCGCGCCCGGCGTCACGGCGTGCGTGTCGGGGGCGGTGGCGTCGGCTGAGGACCCGGCGAGCGCGGAGGGCTGGCCGGCGGGGTCGGGACCGGCGCCGGCGACGGCGCGGTGGGCGAAGGGGTGCTCGACGGCGAAGCCGACGGGCTCGGGCTGGGAGTCGGGCTGGGGCTCGGGGTGGGGCAGGGATCGGGCGACGCGAGATTCCAGCTGAAGCGCCTGTAGGTATGGGTACCGGCCATCGCCTCCTTGACCCACTGGTCGGTGAACGGTCTCCAGGCGGCTGGGCCAGCCTCGTTGATGCGCATGACCACCCGCCTGCCGCCATCGGGTGCCAGGCAGCCTTCGGCGTACCAGTCGTCCCTCTTCGCCGGCGCCGTACCGCGGACGAAGATCTCGCTCGAGGTGAATGGGGTGAGGTTGGTCGGGAGCAGCCCGGAGCCGTAGCCGCCGAAGGCGCCCGGGGCCACGACGACGTCGGCCGAGACGATGTTCGCCGGTCGCGCCCAGTCCCTCGCGGGTATGCCCTGGTAGATCTCCTTCATGTAGTCGCGCCACAGCTGCCCCGGTCCAAGCGCGCTCGAAAAGTCGCGCGAGCTCATGACCTCCCCGTTGCTGTTGCCCATCCATACCCCCGTCACAAGCGTCGGGGTGAACCCCACCGCATAGACATCCTTCAGATTGTCGGTGGTACCTGTCTTCAGACCGGCGGGCCGGCCGATGTTCGTGAAGCTGCCGAACACGAAGTCCTTGTCCGGCTGCGTCGTGTCCTTGAGGATGTCGACCATCACGTACGCGGCGCCCTCATCGACGACGCGCCGTTGCTCGTAGTCCTTGTGCTCCCAAATGACCTTGCCCTTGGGATCTTCGACCTTGAGGATGTACGTCGGAGCGACGCGCACGCCGAGGTTCGCGACGACCCCGTACGCGCTGGTCATGTCGACGAGCTTTACTTCCTTCGAGCCGAGGGTCAGCGACAGTCCGACGGTGTTCGGGTCGATGTCGGTCGTGATCCCGAGGTCGCGGGCCGTCTGGATCGTGTCCGCGATACCCGAGTACTGCGCCAGGAATTTCACCGCCGGCACGTTGCGCGACTCGCGGATCGCCTGGCGCATGGTGACGGGACCGTGGTACTGAAGATCCGCGTTCTCAGGCCGGTAATTGCCTCCGAAATCCGTGCGCGCGTCCACCACGACCGTCGCGGCCGTGGCGCCCTTCTTGAGCGCGGTCAGGTAGTTGAACACCTTGAACGATGAGCCGGGCTGGCGCAGGCCGATCCCAGCGACATCGAACTGCCCCTGCACGCGCGGATCGTCGCGTTTCTGATAATCGACCGACCCCACGTAGGCGAGGATCTCGCCGCTGGTGGCGTCCATCGAGACGAGGGCCGCGTTCCAGACGTTGCTCCCGTGCAGTCCGTCGACGTGCTCGCGCGCCTGCCGCTCCGCGGCCTGCTGGATGCGCATGTCGAGGGTGGTCGTGACCTTGTAGCCGCCGCGCGTCACGGCCGACTCGTCGCCGAGGATCGCGGTCAGCTGGTTGCGTACCTGGAACACGAAGTGGGGTGCCGTGATCGACGCGATGCGCGGCCCGATGGTCTTGATGGGCTCGGCCTCCGCAGCGGCGCGCTGTTGCTCCGTGATCGCCCCGGTGTCGACCATCTGCCCGAGGACGTACGAGCGCCGGATCTTCGCGCGCGCGGCGTTCTGCTCCTGGGATGGGTCGAGGATCGATGGCGACTGCGGCAGGCCGGCGAGTAGCGCCGACTCTGCGATGGTCAGCGAGCGCAGGTCCGACTTCCCAAAGTAGGTCTGCGCCGCCGCCTTCACTCCATACGCCTGGTTCCCGTAATAGATCTGGTTGAAATACAGCGTAAGGATCTCGTTCTTCGAGTACGTGCGCGTGACCTGGATGGCAAGGATCGCCTCGCGCACCTTCCGTTTGATGCTCGATTCATTGCCGACGATCCGCTGCTTCACGAGCTGCTGGGTGATCGTCGAGGCGCCGCCCTGCCCGCTGCTGCGGCGCGTGAGGTCGGAGAAGATCGCGCGGCCGATACCCCAGAGATCGACGCCGGGATTCGAAAAGAAGCTCTTGTCCTCGGCCGAGACCGTGGCGTCGATGAGGCTCTGCGGAAGCTGGTCGTAGGTCACGATCTCCCGCTGCTCGACCTCGAACTGGTACAGCACGGTCTTCCCGTCGCGGTCGTACACCTTGGTCGATTGCGCCAGCGGGTCCCTCGAGAGGTCGGCCACCGAGGGCAGGTCCTCGGTGAAGTACGCGAGCGCCACGACCGAACCGACCAGCCCCAGACCGAGAAGGGCGAGCAGGACGGCCAGCACCACGGCGCGAATGCCGGGCATTCGCCGGCCCGAGCCGCCACCGCGCCTGGACGGCTTGTACGCGCCGCGGTGTAGGGCGTGGTCGTGGGTCGTCGAGCGAGCGATGGCTCAATCGTAGAGGGTCCGAGCCGCGCCCATATCCTTTCGGACATGCTGCTGCCGCCGACGGACGAGGCTCTCGACGAATTCTTGACCAGGGCGGTCGCGCGCGTCATCGACCGCGATGACCTTCGCGCCCAGCTCGCGAGCGGCGAGCGCCGGCTTCGGATCAAGCAAGGATTCGATCCGACGCGGCCGAACCTGCACCTCGGCCACGTCGTCTGCCTGCGCAAGCTCCGGCGGTTCGCCGAGTGGGGCCACGAGATCGTGATCATCGTCGGAGACTGGACGACGCAGATCGGCGACCCGACCGATCGCGACGAGAGCCGACCGACGATGTCCCACGAGCAGGTGCTCGAGAATGCCGCGACTTACCTCGATCAGTTCCACCGCGTGGTGCCCCGTGAAGGCGTGCGCATCGTGCACCAGAACGAGTGGTTCGGTCGCTTCACGCTCGGCGACGTCATCCGTCTCGCCGCGCGGTTCACGGCCCAGCAGATGCTCGCGCGCGAGGAGTTCCGCAAACGGCTGGCCGCGAACGCGCCGATTCCGATCAAGGACCTTCTCTACCCGCTGCTCCAGGCGTATGACTCCGTTGCGATCGAGAGTGACGTGGAGGTCGGCGGGACGGACCAGGAGTTCAACGTGCTCGTCGGCCGGCAACTGCAGGGACAGGTCGGTCAGCGGCCGCAGAACGTCTTCATCGTGCCGCTCCTCGAGGGCCTCGACGGGGAGAAGATGAGCAAGTCCAAGCCGGCCACCGCGATCTGGCTCACCGACACTCCCGAGCAGGTATACGGGAAGGTCATGGCCATCAACGACGAGCTGATGCCGCACTACTTCGAATGGGCCACCGATATGCCGCTGCCCGAGGTACGGGCGACCCTCGACGCGCTCGCGAGGCGCGACCTGCATCCCCGCGACGCGAAGGCGGCACTCGCCCGGCGGATCACCGGCGAGCTGCACTCGCCCGCCGCCGCGGACGACGCCGCGGCGGCATTCGCGCTGCAGTTCCGCGAGCACCAGGCGCCCGTCCAAGCGGAGGTCGTCGCGCTCGAACGCGAGGGCTCCGGCAACATCGCGATCATCGACCTGCTCGTCCGCGCTGGTCTGGCGAGCAGCCGGTCCGAAGCGCGGCGCGTCGTCGGTCAGGGCGGGGTGCGCGTGGACGGGCGGCCCGCGGACGCGTCGATGGCGGTGGAGACGCGCGGAGAGCCGCTGGTGCAGGTGGGCCGGCGCCGCTCGAGGCGCATCCGCTGGGTCGACGGACCGTGAGCGGCGCTTCTCCCGTCGTCGCCGTCGTGCCCTTCGGCGCGCGCGGCTCCGATCGGAGGTACGGTGCCTGGGCGCGCCAGATCGCACGGCGCCTCGTCGAGCGCTTCGCCGACGCGGGACCTGCGGCAGGTATCGAGCTTCGGCCGGTGTTCATGGTCGCCGTCTCCGAAGAGGGTCGTGGGCCGGGCTACATGGTCTTCGGCTCGACGCCCGATGCCGAGCTCGCGGCGGGTTACGGAGCATCGGTCGGCGCGAGCCACGTCCTGACGGGCACGTACCTGCACGATGACCTTACCCCGACCCTCGAGGTCACGCTCGTCCGAGTCACGACAAAGGAGAGCATTCGCACCGAGCGCATCGGCGCGCGCGAGCTGCGCACCGTCGAACCGGCCCTCGCATCGTGGGTCGCGCGTGCGCTGGACGTCGAGACGCGGGCGGACATCGCCAGCCCAGCCGCTGCCAACGACGCCGCGTACGCCGGACTGCTGGAGGCGATGGACGACGAGGTGAACGCGACGCTCCTTCGGGCGAGCGATCCGGAGCGCGCCGCGGTCGCGATGGACCGGGCTCTGGTCGGCCACATGGACGCGCTCCGCGCGGACCCGGGATGCGCCGCCGCCGAGCAGCGCCTGCTTGTGCTGGCGGCGGAATCCGTGGAGCACGGCGACGAACGCCGTCACATCGCGTCGCTCGAGGCTCTCACGGAGAGCGGGCCGCGATCGTGGCGCGCGCACTACCTGCTCGGCGAGCTGCGGCGCTCCATCGGCGACGGGCCGGGAGCGATCCTCGCGTTCGAGCATTCCGACGCGCTCCGGCCGCTCAAAAGCGCAGATCAGCTGCGGCTCGCCCAGATGTACATAGAGGCGGACGCTCCGGACAGCGCCGCCGCGCGACTTCGCCGGATCGAGACCGGCAGCGACGACTACGCGGCAGCGCGATCGCTCCTCGGAGCGATCGCGGCCCAGCGTGGCGATCTCGAGGCCGCGGTGACCCGCTACCGGGAGGCGCTCGCGGCGGGCGCGCCGACCGCCCTCCGCGTGAGCGTGGCGCGCGTGCTCATCGTCGCGGGCCGGGAAGCCGAGGCGCGGCGGGAACTGGCCACGCTCATCGATCAGGAAGCTCACGGGGAGACGACCGCGGTCGCGCGACGGCTCGTCTTCGGGATCGCCTGGCCAGCTCTCGAGCGCGAGTTGGAGGCGGCTGGACGCGCCGCCATCGAGGGCGACGTGACCGCGCTGGCGCGCGCGGCCGCGTCGCTCCAGCGCATCGTCGCCGCCGAGCCCGACCTGTGGGAGGCCCACTTCGGCCTGGGGCTCCTCGCGCGGCGCGCGGGGGACGTCGAGACGGCGGAGCGCGACTTCCGCCGCGCCCTCGAGCTTTGGCCCGAGCAACCCGATGCGCTTCACGAGCTCGGCGTCGCGCTGCTTAGGGCGGGCCGCGTCGACGAGGCGCGAGGGCTGCTCGAGTCGGCCGCCCAGCTCAGGCCCGACGACGCGGGCTACCTCGCCGACGCAGGCTTCGCACAGCTTCGCGCCGGAGAGCTCGCTGCTGCGCGTTCCCGGCTGGACCAGGCGCAGCGCCTGGATCCGGAGGACCGCATCACGGCGGCGTATCGCGGCGAGCTCGAGCGGATCGAGGCCGAGGTCGCGAGGGGACGCCGGTGACCCTTCGACCGCGCGTCGTCATCCTCGGCGGCGGCTTCGCCGGCCTGCACCTCGTGCGATGGCTCGAACGATGCCTCCATCGCGGCGAGGCGGACGTCACCCTCATCGACCGCAACGACTACCACCTCTTCACGCCGCTGCTCTACCAGGTCGCCACCGGGGAGTTGCCGCCGCATGCGGTGGCATACCCGCTCCGGCGGGCGACCGCGCATGCCGGATTCAGTTTCGTGAAGACGGAGGCCATTGCCGTGGACACGGAGGCGCGCGTGGTGCGCACGGCCGACGGCCCGTTCGCATACGAATACCTCGTCCTGGTCCCGGGCAGCATCACGAATGACTACGGGATCCCGGGTGTGCGCGAGCACGCGCTTCCCCTGAAGCTGCTGGCGGACGCCGAGGGCGTACGACGGCGCGTCCTCGACTGCTTCGAGAGCGCCGCCGTGGAGCGCGACCCGGTGCGAAGGCGCGAGCTGCTCACCTTCGCCATCATCGGTGCGGGGCCGGCGGGCGTGGAAACAGCAGCGTCGATCCGCGACCTGATGGACCATTCCTTGCGGCCGATGCACCGGTCGATCGACTTCGGCCGCGAGGTCGCGATCGTCCTTGTGGACGGCTCAGACCGCGTCATCCCGCAGATGGACCCCCGCCTGGGCCGCCTCGCGGCGAAGCGACTCGCCCAGCAGCGTGTGCGGGTCTTGATGCGCACTCTTGTCACCGAGGTCCGTCCGGGCTCTGTTCGCATGCAGGATGGACGCGAGCTGCGGGCCGCCACGATCGTCTGGGCGGGTGGAGTGCGGACCCACCCCCTGGTGGCGGCGCTCGCGGGGGTCCCGCACGCGCGCGACGGGCGGGTCGTGGTCGACCCGTTCTTCCGCGCCGGCGGGCGACAGGACCTCCTCGCGTTCGGCGACGCGGCATTCGTGGAGTGGCGCGGCAAGCCGCTGCCGCAGCTCGCGCAGGTCGCGACGCTCGAGGCGCCCACGGTGGCCGCCAACATAGCGCACATCATCCGCGGGGAGCCGGCCGAGCCATACCGGCACAAGCCAAAGGGAGACCTCATCGCGCTCGGACGCACGCAGGCGGGCGCGAACGTGTTGCGCTTGGGCCCGATCCCGACCGGGAACATCGTCTTCGGGGGCTTCGCGGCCTGGGCTGCGTGGCGCGTGAACTACCTGCTCCAGCTCCTCGGTGTCCGCAACCGCGCGACCCTGCTCATGGAGTGGACGCTCTCGTACTTCATCACCCGGATGGTCGCGAACACCCCCTAGCGCGCCGCGGTCCTAGCCGTCGAGCAGTTGGCGCTGCAGCGTTTCGGCGAGCCACGCCTGGTAACGACGCGGCTTCCAGCCGCGCCGCAGCACGAGGTGGTGGTAGAGGCCAGGGTCGTTGAGCACCCACACGATGTCGGCGGCCTCCTCCCCGCCGAGACCTTTCCGCAGCCGGCCACCCTTGCGGAGCACATCGCCCACCACGTTCGCCGCGGCTTGCCGCCGCTGCGTCTCGTGCTCAACCCAGAGGCGGCGCGCGTCGGGGTCGGCGCCGGCCGCTCCCCGGACCGCCTCGCTGACGGCAGCGAGGCGCGCGCCCATCTCCGTCACCAGCCCGGCATAGAGCCCGAGGTATCGCCTCGGATCGGGTTCGGCGCGGATCGCGCGGGAGCGCGGCCGGTCGGGCAGGGCGACCGGCAGGTCGTCGCCGACGATCGCCACGTCGAAGGCCGTCTTCAGCAGCACCGGTTTCCCCCCGACCGAGTTGAATACGGTCGCTCTGCTCACGCCGGCCGCGGCCGCGATGTCATCGATCGACGTCGCGACGTATCCACGCTCGGCGAACAGCCTGCCCGCGGCCTCTATCACCGCAGCCCGGGTGGCCTGCGCCTGCGCCTCCCGCAGTGGGGATCGGTAACCCGTCTTGACACGGCGTCCGGTCTTCATTAGTCTACGAGTCTAACCATGCGACCTCCAGTATAGAGAAGAACCGGGAGGCGGACGTGGAGACCATCACCGCACAGGCTTCGGACATCGCGCAGCGACTCGTGGACGCGGTGAACGCGCACGATCTGGACGCGCTCGAGCGCTGCTTCGCTCCGGACTTCGTGAACGAAACGCCGGCCCATCCTGCTCGTTCCTTCACCGGGAGCGACCAGGTGCGCAGGAACTGGACCCAGATCCTCGCGGGCGTACCCGACCTGCGCGCCGAGATCGTGCGGCAGTCGGTCGACGGCGACACCGTGTGGAGCGAGTGGGAGATGCGCGGGAACCGCAGGGACGGAACGCCTCACCTCATGCGCGGGGTGAGCATCCTCGGAGTCGGGGGCGGTCGTTTCGCGTGGGTCCGGTTCTACCTCGAGCCGGTCGAGCAGGGCGGCCCCGGGATCGACGCCGCGGTGCGCGCGCAGGTCGGGCGATGATCCTCGTCGCCGGCGGCACGGGCCACCTCGGGTCCGAGCTCGTACCTCTGCTCGCGCGCCGCGCAACACCGGTCCGCGTGCTCACGCGCGACCCCGACCGCGCGAGAGGCATCCTTGGCCAGGAGATCGAGACGGCGCGGGGCGACGTGCGCGACGCCGCGTCGCTGCCCGCCGCGATGGCCGGCGTCGATGCGGTGGTGTCCGCGGTCACCGGGTTCGGCCCAGGCGGTGCCGGACCCGCAGCCATCGACCACCGCGGCAACGTCAACCTCATCCGCGCGGCGGAGTCCGCCGGAGTGCGGCGATACGTGCTGATCTCGATGCGCGGCGCGGCCGCGACAGCGCCGATGGAGCTGCTGCGGGCGAAGCATGCGGCCGAAGAGGCGCTGCGCGCGAGCCGGCTCGAGTGGACGGTGATCCGGCCGACGGTGTTCATGGAGCTGTGGACCGGGATCGTGGGCGGGCCGATCGCCAGGGGCGGCCGGACGACGGTGATCGGACGCGGCGACAACCCGGTGAACCTCGTGTCCGCGCGCGACGTCGCGCGCTTCGTCGATCGCGCGCTGTCGGACGCCGATCTCCGCATGACTGCGCTCGAGATCGGCGGCCCCGAGAACGTCACGCTCAACGAGCTCGCCGCCGCGGTGGCGGCCGCGGCCGGAAAGCGGGCCGCGGTCAGGCACGTGCCGCTGCCGGTCATGCGTCTCGCCGCGGCGCTCACGCGGCCGCTCAAGCCCGACATCGCCGGGCTGATCGGGGCGGGGGTGCAGATGGACACGACGGACATGGCGTTCGACGCATCTGACCTGCGGCGGCGGTATCCGGCGACCCCGCTCACGACGCTCGTCGAGATGATCGCGCGCGACTACGGCGCCCAAGCAGGGTCCGCACGGACGACGACGAGCGTCTAGCGCGCGGCCGCGGTCTCTTCCTTGTGGCTCTGGTGCTCGGCGATCACCCTCTGGGCGATGTGGGATGGGCATTCCTCGTAGCCGAGCAACGTCGCGGTGAAGGATCCGCGACCGCCGGTCATCGAGCGCAGGTCGGTCGCGTAGCGGAAGGTCTCGGCCAGCGGGACGTGTGCGCGTATGCGCTGATGTCCCGCGCCCGAAGTCTCCATGCCGAGGACGCGGCCGCGCCGGCTGTTGAGGTCGGCGAGCACGTCGCCCATCTGCTCCTCCGGGACCATGACCGCGACATCCATGATGGGCTCGAGGAGGTACGCCTGCGCGTCCTTCACGCAGTTCTGCAGCGCCAGGGAACCGGCGATCTTGAACGCCATTTCGCTCGAGTCGACGGTGTGATATGAGCCGTCGTACAGCGTCGCCTTGAAGTCGGAGAGCGGGTAACCCGCGAGCACGCCTTTCTGCGCCTGCTCGCGGACACCCTTCTCCACCGCGGGGAAGAAGTTCTTCGGGACGGAGCCGCCAACGACGCGGGTGGCGAATTGGACCCCCGACCCGACCTGGAGGGGCTCGACCTCGAGCCAGGCGTCGCCGAACTGGCCGTGGCCGCCGGTCTGCCGTTTGTAGCGGCCCTGCGCAGCGGCCTTGGCGCGCAGCGACTCGCGGTAGGGCACGCGCGGCGTCCGCGTCTCGACCTGGACCCCGAACTTGTCCCGCAGGTGGTGCACGGCGACCTCGATCGCGGATTCGCCGACCGCCGAGAGGATCGTCTCGTGGGTCGCATCGTCACGGCGCACGTGCACCGTCGGGTCCTCGTCGGTGAGCTTGTGCAGCGCCGTCGATAGCTTGTCGAGGTCGGCCTTCGACAGCGGCTCGATGGCGACGCCGAACGAGGGCGCGGGGAACTCGATGCCCGGGTACTCGATGGGGGCTTCGCGGTCGCACAGGGTCGAATTCGTGTTCGACGCGGCGAGCTTCGGGATCGCGCAGATGTCGCCCGCGCCCACCTCTTCGGTCGGCTCCTGCTCCTTGCCGCGGAGGAAGAAGATCTGGCCGACGCGCTCGGTCTCCTTCTTGAGCGCGTCGAATACCTGCGCGTTGTGGTGGAGCGTCCCGGAGTACACGCGCACGTACGACAGCTTGCCGACGAACGGGTCGGCGAGCGTCTTGAAGACGAAGGCGGACAGCCTGTCGCCGGGCTCAGGCTTCCGTGCGACCTCCAGACCGTCCGACGAGCGGCCGATGATCGCGCCGCGCTCGCTCGGCGAGGGGAGCATCTCGACCATCGTCGAGAGCAGCGCCGCGAAGCCGACCTTGCGGCTCGACGAGGTCGCGATGACCGGGATCACGGTCGCGTCACGCACCGCGGCGTGCAGCGCGTCGCGCAGCTCGTCATACGCGAGCTCCGTGCCCTCGAGGTAGCGACTCAGCAGGTCGTCGTTCGTCTCAACGATGGCCTCGACGAGCTGGCGCCGATACTCGCCGACGCGCTCCGTCTCTTCGGACGACATCTCCGCGATCGGGTCCTTCGGCCCGTGAAGGATCGCCCCGTGCAGCAGGTCGATCGTGGCCGAGACTTCCTGGTGCGCTCCGATCGGCACATGCAGCGGCACGACGCGGATCCCATACGCGGAGCGGAGCTGCTCCAGTACGACGTCGAAGTCCGCGTTCTCGCGATCGAGCCGCGTCACCGCGACGACACGGGGCGTGCGCGAGCGGTCGAGCTCGTCCCACACGGCCTGGGTGCCCACCTGAACTCCGCTGGAAGCATCGACAGCCACCACGGCGGCGTCGGTGACACGAAGCGCCGCACGCTGGTCCCCGGCAAAGTCGGCGAATCCGGGCGTGTCGAGGAGATTCAGCCTCGTGCCGTCGTTGGTGATCGACGCGACCGCGAGGTTGATGCTGATCCGCCGCTTTTGCTCCTCGGGATCGGTATCAAGGATGCTCGTGCCGTCATCGACCTTCCCGAGGCGCGTAGTCGCGCCGACGAGATGGAGCAGCGTCTCGAGCAGGCTCGTCTTGCCCGAGCCGCCGTGGCCGACCACGGCGACGTTGCGGATGTGTTCCGGGGGGGTCAGGGGCATGGGTCCGGATAGTATTCGCCACCATGAGCGGGCATTCAAAATGGAGCCAGATCAAGCGTCAGAAGGGCGCCGCGGACGTCAAGCGAGGCGTCGTCTTCACGAAGATGACGCGCGAGATCCTGCTCGCCGCGCGTGAGGGCGGAGGCGATCCCGACGCGAACTTCCGGCTTCGCCTGGCCATCGACCGTGCCCGCGGCGTCAACATGCCGTTCGCGAATATCCAGCGCGCCATCGAACGCGCCACCGGCACGGGCGAGGGCGCGCAGATGGAGAGCGTGGTCTACGAGGGGTACGGACCCGGAGGCGTCTCGATCATGGTCGAGGCCGCCACCGACAATCGCAATCGCACCGCATCCGAGATCCGCTCCACGTTCCTGCGGGGCGGCGGAAAGCTTGGGGAGTCGGGCTCGGTGCAGTGGATCTTCGAGCAGAAGGGCGTGTTGGAGATCGAGCCGGGAGCGCGCGATGCCGAGGAGATCGGCCTCGTCGCCATCGATGCCGGCGCGGAAGACGTGGAGACCGATGCCGGCCTGGTCACGGTGTACACCGTTCCCGGCGCGATCGAACGGGTGAAGCGCGCTCTCGAGGCGGCAGGCATCGCGGCCGCCTCAGCCGAGGTCTCGATGCGCCCGAGCTCGACCGTCCATCTCGAGGGGGACCAGGCGCGGAGGGTCCTGCGGCTGGTCGAATCGCTCGAGGAGATCGACGACGTGCAGAAGGTGCACGCGAATTTCGACGTTCCCGAAGAGGTCCTCGAGACCGCTTGATCGTGCTCGGCATCGATCCGGGTACCACGGGCATGGGATACGCGGTCCTGGACGCGGCCCGCCATCCCGCGGCGCTCCGCGAATGCGGCATGGTCGAAGCGCCCGTCGGAGGGACGGCCGGCGAACGGCTGCTCGCGATCTCCGACGGCCTGGATGCGCTCATCGGCGCTCACGCGCCGGCGGCGCTCGCCCTCGAGCGCCTGTTCTTCAACAAGAACGTGCGCACCGCGATGTCGGTCGCGGAAGCGCGCGGCGTCGCGCTTCTGGCCGCGGCGCGGGCCCACATGACCGTCGTCGAGTACACGCCCCAGGAAGTGAAGCTCGCCGTGACGGGCACCGGCGGCGCTGACAAACGCGCGGTACAGCGGATGGTCCACGTCCTCGTTGGCCGCGAGATCACCGAGGACAACGTCGCCGACGCCGTGGCCATCGCGCTGACTCACGCGTATCGCGCGCGCTTCGATCGCGCGGTGACGGCGGCAAGCACCGCCGGGCGGGAGACCCAGCCTTCATAGCGTCGATCCGCGGCCAGGTGCGTTCGCGCGGTCCGGATCATGTGGTCGTCGACGTCGCCGGTATCGGCTACCGGGTCTTCGTCCCGCGACAGCCGACGGGAACGGACGTGCTCCTGCACACGCACCACGTCGTCCGCGAGGACGACGAGTCGCTCTTCGGGTTCGACTCCCGCGAAGAGCTCGCGTTGTTCGAACTGCTGATCGGCGTCTCCGGCGTCGGCCCGCGCGCGGCCCTGGCGCTCCTTTCCGTGGCGCGGGCGCCCGACGTCGCGACGGCGATAGCGGCAGGCGACTCCGCCTTCCTCGCGCGAGCGCCGGGGGTCGGGCGGAAGACGGCCGAGAGGCTCATCGTCGACCTGCGCTCGAAGGTCGCGGGCATCTCGACCGGCGGCGTCCCGCCGAGCGCCGCCCTCGAGGACGAGGCGCAGGCTGCGCTCGTGGCCCTCGGCTACACGCCGGCGGAGGCAGCCGTGGCCCTGCGCCAGGTCCCGTCCCCGGAGCAGGCCAGCACCGAGGAGCGGCTGTCGGCCGCGCTGAAGCTCGCGGCAAGGCGCTGACGGGAACTCCGACCGGTCAGCGTGGCGGACCAGCAGCCAGATCCCGACCTCTGGGATCAGCGAGCCCCGCTCGGCATGGGCCCGGCTCGATCACCGAGCTGTAGCATCGGCGCGGCTGCAGGGCGGAAACCTCCGGTGTGACCGGGAAGAAGGGCGCGATGACAGAAGGGCCGACCGGCGCGTTCGACACTCCGATCGCCGCAACCGATGAGGAGAAGACCGGGGCCCTGGTCGGACGGTTGTTCGATGCTGCCGTCGCTACCGTCGATATCGTTTCCGTGTACCTCGGCGATCGTCTTGGACTCTACCGGGCGTTGGCCGATGCAAGCGCGTTATCTCCCGCGGAGCTGGCGTCGCGGGCCGGGATCAACGAGCGATACGGTCGCGAGTGGCTTGAACAGCAGGCGGTCACAGGCATCATCGAAGTCGACGATCCGGCGAAGCCCGCGGCGCTGCGCATGTACTCACTTCCTGCGGCCCACGCCGATGCCATGCTCGACCTCGACAGCATGTACTCGATCGCCCCACTGGCCAGGTCGCTCATAGCGGCGATCGACGCCCTGCCGAAGGTGATGCATGCGTTTCGGACGGGCGATGGCGTGGCGTGGTCGGAATTCGGTCCAGAAATGATCGAATCGCAGGGCGACTTCAATCGGCCGTGGATCGTGAACCTTCTGGGGACCAAGTACCTGCCGGCCATCCCGGACGTTCACGGAAGGCTGCAGGCCGACCCGCCGGCCCGGGTGGCCGACGTGGCATGCGGCGTCGGCTGGGCCTCGGTGGCGATCGCACGCGCCTACCCGGGCGTATCGGTCTTCGGGTTCGACCCGGACGAGTCTTCGATCGAGATCGCCCGTCGTCTGGCCCGGGAGGCCGGCGTGAACGACCGCGTGCGATTCGAGGTTCGCGACGGAGCGACCATCGGGAACGAGGGTCCGTTTGACCTCGCCGTCGTGATCGAATCGATCCACGATCTGCCCCGGCCGGTCGAGCTCCTCGCCGGCATTCGGGAGAGCCTGGCACCCGGCGGGACGCTCATAGTCGCCGACGAGAAGGTGGCCGAAACCTTCAAAACGCCGGGAGACCAGCTCGAGCGCCTGATGTACGGGTTCAGCTTCATGGTCTGTTTGCCGTCCGGGCTGTCTGAGCAGCCCTCCGCGGCGACGGGCACCGTGATGCGCCCCGACACGCTCCGGCGCTATGCAGCCGACGCTGGATTCAGCGAGGTGCAGATCATCGACGAGATCCAGAACGACTTCTTGCGTTTCTACCGTCTGAGGCGTTGATCGCCACTGCGCGCAGGTCCTGAGGGAGGACTGCGGCTCCCGAACGGACTGGCCTCCGGGCCCTGCTATCATCTTTATCGGTAGGCGGACCACGTCCGCGCGCCGCTCGAGCCGTGAAGGTGGGCGCAACCCACCTTTTTTGTCGCCCGGAGATCGGGCGCGCGCAATTGAAGAGGAAGAGGGGAGCGCTGCATGAATCGCGAGCTTGTCGCCGGACTCGCGCAGCTCTCCGCAGAGAAGGGGCTCCCCAAAGAGGTCGTCGGAGACATCATCGCGCGCGCCCTCAAGCGCGCCTACGGCCCCGAGGAGAACATCGACGTCAAAGTCGACATCCAGACCGGCGCCTTTCGTGTCTACCTGCTGAAGAGCGTCGTCGACAAGGTGGAGGACCCCAAACTCCAGATCCAGCTCGAGTCCGCGCGCCGCATCAAACCCGATGCGCAGCTCGGCGACGTGATCCCCCTCGAAGAGTCGGCATCCGCCCTCGGCCGGATCGGCGCCCAGACCGCCAAGCAGGTCATCCAGCAGTCGCTGCGCGAGGCGGAGCGCGAGCAGGTCTACGCCGAGTACGCCGATCGCGAGGGCGACATCATCAACGGGCAGATCGACCACTTCGAGGCCGGCTCGGCCATCATCGAGCTCGGCAAGGCCAAGGCGATCCTCCCTCGGAGCGAGCAGGCGTCGCATGAACGCTACTTCGTCGGCCAGCATCGCAAGCTGCTGGTCCTCGAGGTGCGGCGCACGATCCACGGGCCGCAGATCATCGTGAGCCGGGCGCACCGCGGCCTCGTGAAGCGCCTCTTCGAGCTCGAGGTCCCTGAGATCTACCACGGTCAGGTCGAGATCGTCGGGATCGCGCGCGAGGCGGGGTCTCGCAGCAAGATCGCCGTGCGCGCGCGGCAGCCGGGCCTGGATCCCGTGGGCGCATGCGTGGGGCAGCGCGGCCTGCGTGTGCAGGCGATCGTGAACGAGCTCGGGGGCGAGAAGATCGACATCATCCCGTTCGACGACAAGCCGGAGGCGTTCGTGAAGAACGCCCTCTCGCCGGCCCCGGTCGTGAGGGTGGACATCGTCGCCGACGACAAGACCGCATACGTCATCGTGCCGGACCGTTTCCTATCGCTCGCGATCGGCAAGGAAGGGCAGAATGCCCGGCTCGCCGCCAAGCTCACGGGTTGGCGCATCGACATCCGGAGCGAGTCGGAGGTGCGGGCGGAGGTCGAGCCCGAACCTGAGCCCGAGCCCGAGATCATCCCCGAGCCGGTCGTCATCGAGGACGAGACCGAGGTCCGTCACGACCTGGTGGCGGAGGTCGAGGCCGAGTCGGCCGCGGCCGACGAGGATGAGCTCGAGGAGGAGGATCGCGCCCTCCTCGGCGGCAAGAAGAAGAAGGCCGAGCGCCGTTAGCGCCCCGACCGGCGGCGCTCGCCGGGAGCCGCCGCAGCGCACGTGCGTCGCATGCCGCACCACGCGACCCAAGCGCGAGCTCGTGCGCGTGGTCCGCTCGCCACAGGGCGCGCTCTCCATCGACCTTCGTGGAAAGGTCTCGGGGCGCGGCGCGTACGTTTGCGCCGACGATGCGTGCGTGGAGCGTGGGCTCGGGCACGGAGCGCTGGCAAAGGCGCTCGAGGCCCCGATCGACAGCGAGCGAGCGCGGGCCCTGGGCCAGGAGCTGGCGGCGGCGGTGCACGAGCGCCAGCGGGCGAACCGAGGAGGATAGGCGATGCCGAAGGCGAGACCGAGGCGTTTCCCGCCGCAGCGCGGCCCGCGACCCCGTCGGCGACCGTCGCGAGGGCAGCCGGCGGCCGTGGTCGTCGCGCCCGCTCCTGCCGTCGCGGTCATCCCCGAGGACCAGGGCTCCATCATCCTCCCAAAGACCATCCCCGTCGGCGAGCTCGCGAAAACGTTGGATATCAGCGTGGTCGACGTGATCCGCGCGCTCGTGAACATGGGGGTGATGGCGACGATCAACCAGACCGTCGACTTCGAGACCGCCTCGCTCGTCGCGAGCGAGCTCGGTTTCGAGGTCGTGCCCGAGGAGGACGTCGTCCCGGAGCTGGAGGCTCTGCCGACGGAGCCGGTGTCGACCAAGCAGGTGCTATGGACCGACGAAGACACCTCGAAGCTCCGTACCAGACCGCCGGTGGTGACCATCCTCGGTCACGTCGACCACGGCAAGACCAGCCTCCTCGACGCGATCCGGGAGACGAACGTCACCGCCCGCGAGGCTGGCGGGATCACGCAACACATCGGCGCGTACCAGATCGAGCACAAGGGACGGAAGGTCACCTTCCTCGACACGCCGGGGCACGAAGCGTTCACGGCGATGCGCGCTCGTGGGGCGCAGGTAACCGATGTTGCGATCCTCGTCGTCGCCGCCGACGACGGCGTCCAGCCTCAGACGGTGGAGGCGATATCGCACGTACGCGCGGCCGGCGTGCCGATCGTCGTCGCGCTCAACAAGATCGACAAGAGCGACGCGAACCCCGACCAGGTGAAGGGCCAGCTCGCCGAGCAGAGCGTGACGATCGAGGAGTACGGCGGAGAAGTGCCGCTGGTGGCGGTGTCGGCCAGGACCAAGCAGGGCATCGAAGAGCTCGTCGAGGTCGTCCTCCTGGTGGCTGACGTCGCCGATCTCAAGGCCGACCCGGACCGCTCCGCGATCGGCCGCGTCATCGAAGCGCACCTGGACAAGGGCCGCGGACCAGTTGCGACGGTCCTCGTGCAGACAGGCACGCTCGACCGCGGCGATCTCATCGTCGCGGGGACGACCTTCGGAAAGGTCCGCGCGATGACCGACCACAACGGCAAGAGCATCGGCCGGGCAGAGCCCTCGCGACCCGTGCAGATCCTCGGCCTTCCCGAGGTGCCCGAGGCCGGCGACGTGCTTCGCGCGGTGGCCGACGAGAAGACGGCCCGTGCTCAGGCGGCGCAGAACGCGCGCGATCGCGCGGCGGCGACAGGCAGCGAGCGCCCGGCGACGCTCGACGAGATGTTCGCCCAGGTCAAGGAGGGGAAGGCCAAGGAGCTCAAGATCGTGCTGAAGACCGACGTACAAGGCTCGCTCGAGGCGATCAAGGGGGCGCTGGCGAAGGTCCCCCAGGACGAGGTGGCGCTGAACGTGATCCACGACGCGGTGGGCGACATCACCGAGTCGGACGTCACGCTCGCGGCCGCGTCGGGGGCGGTCGTGATCGGCTTCAACAACCGCGTCGACGTCCCCGCCAAGCGCGCGGCCGAGCAGGGCACCGTCGACATCCGGCAGTACAAGGTCATCTACGAGCTGCTCGAGGACGTGGAGAAGGCGCTCACCGGGATGCTCGAGCCAGAGATGGTGGAGAGCACCCTGGGCCACGCGGAGGTGCGCGCGATCTTCACCGCGGGGAAGACCACGATCGCGGGCTGCATGGTCGTCGATGGCCTGATGCGCCGTGGAGTTCAGGCGCGGCTCATCCGAGGCGGCGCACCGGTGCACGAGGGGCGGATCGACACTCTTCGGCGCGTGAAGGACGACGCGCGCGAGGTCAACGCCGGGCTCGAGTGCGGGATCGTCCTCGAGGGACACAACGACGTGCTCGTGGGCGACGTGATCGAGTGCTACGTGATCCAGCCCAAGCCCAGGTAATCGTTGCCGTACAAGAGGACCGATCGGGTCAACTCGCTCCTCCAGCGCGAGCTGGGGACGATCATCAGCGAGGAGCTTCGCGATCCACGGATCAGTTTTCCGACCGTGACGGCCGTGGAGACCAGTCCGGACCTACGACGCGCACGCGTCTTCGTGAGCGTGCTCGGGGACGACGACGCGGTCGCATCCACCATGACGGCGCTCGAGGATGCCCGCCAGCATCTGCGGCACGAGATCGGCGAGCGCACCGAGCTGCGCTTCGTTCCCGACCTCAGTTTCGTCGCGGACCGGTCGGCCGCGACCGCCACGCGCATCGCCGCGCTGCTTCGGGAAGCGACAAAGGGCCGCACGGAGTGAACGAGGTGGTGCGACGCCTGCGCGAGGCGCGGCGGATCGCGATCGTTTCGCACCGCGATCCGGATGCCGACACGATCGGCTCGGGCATCGCGCTCGGCCTCGCGCTGGAATCGCTCGGCGCGGGCGTCAGCTGGCACTGCGCGGACCCGGTGCCCGACTCGATCCTGTTCCTCGCGCGCTCGGAGCGATACGTCACCGAACCGCCACCCGATGACGTCGACCTCGTCGTCACCGTCGACTTCGGCGACGCCACGCGCGCGAAGTTCGCCCTGCCGAGCGGGCCGCCGCTCGTGAACATCGATCACCACGTCTCCAACCCGGGGTTCGGGGAGGCGAACCTGGTCGATCCCACGTCGGCGGCGACAGCGGAGCTCGTCTCGCGCGTCATCGACGCCCTCGGAGTTCCATGGACCTCAGAGATGGCGACCGCTGCGCTCGTCGGGATCATGACCGACACGGGGTCGTTCCAGTTCCCGAACACCGACGGGCGCGCCCTGGCACGCGCCGCACGACTGCGGGCCGCCGGGGCCGATCTGCAGGCGATCACGTACAACGTGTTCCGGAACAAGCGCTTCGAGGCGCTGAAGCTGTGGGGGTTCGCGTTCTCGCGCCTGGCGCGCGAGTTCGACGGCGAGCTGGTGTGGACCGAGTTGCGGTCAGGGGACCTGCGGGAGGCGATGGCGCGCGACGAGGACGCTTCGGGGCTCGTCGAACAGATCGCCCGGAGCAAAGGGATGCGCCTGGCGCTGCTCTTCACCGAGGTGCCGGAGGGCGTGAAGATCTCGTGTCGGACGTCGGCATCGCCGCCTTCGGTGGATGCGTCCGCGCTGATGGGCCGGTACGCCGGCGGCGGGCACGCCCGCGCGGCCGGTGCGCTCGTGCTCGGCGATCCCGCGCTGATCCGCGAACAGGTCCTCACCGATGCTCGCGGCGCGCTGGCCGCGGCTCGCGTTCCGGCCTGACCCTCCAGCCCACCCCCGAGGGCATCCTTCCCATCGACAAGCCGTCCGGCTGGACGTCGCACGACGTCGTCGCGGTCGCCCGCGGGGTGATCGGCACGCGGCGCGTCGGGCATGGTGGGACGCTCGACCCGCTCGCAACGGGGCTTCTTCCGTTGCTGGTGGGCCGCGCGACGAAGTCCGCCGAGCTGTTGCACGCATCACCGAAGGCGTACGCCGCGGTCGTCCGCTTCGGGTACGAGACGCCGACCGACGATCTGGAAGGCGCTGCGGCGCGCGCCGCGGCGGTGCCCGCTGGGGACACCGAGTGGCTCGATCAGCGCCTCCGGTCCTTCCGCGGGACCATCACGCAGGTGCCGCCCGACTTCGCAGCGGTAAAGATCGGCGGGAGACCGGCGTACGCGCGCGCGAGGGCGGGCGAGACGACCGTGCTACGACCGAGGGAGGTCACCGTCGAGCGCCTATCGATCGCGTCATGGCGACCGCCCGACCTGTTCGTGCTGGTGGTGTGCGGACGGGGCACCTATATCCGGGCGCTCGCGCGCGATATCGGGCGTGCCGCCGGATCCGCGGCCCACCTAGCGTCGCTGCGACGGCTCGCCGTGGGCGCGCTTGATGCGGCCGCCGCCATCGGCGTAGAGGCCATGCGCGCACGCGGGCGCGACGCTCTATTGACCGGCCTCATACCTGCCGACCCGGGTATCGCCGTCCTTGATGACCGCTATCGCACCGAGTCGGCCGATAAACTTCTGGGTGACTGGGGCCAACGACCATGATCCTGAAGACCATCGAGCGCGCGGTCCGCGGGCTGCTCTTCGCCTGGCAGCAGCTATCGCTGGACGCCAAGGCCGTCGGCGGGATCGCGACCGCGAATTGGCTGCTTCTGTTCGCGAACCACACGACCGTGGGGGCCGAGCGCGACGTGCCGCTGTGGCAACTGTTCCCGCTCGCGGCCGCGGTCGTCTTCCTCGTTGTGACGGGGACGCTCGCGGTGACCTATCCGCTGCGCGACCGACGGCGGGGGCCGGCCTTCACGCCGCGCGCCCGTGCGGTCCACCTCGCCGCGATCGTCACCGCGTTCGTGATCGTTCCGACGCTGGCCTCGATCATCCTGCGCGAGACAGGACGGCCATATACCTACATCCACGACGGCGCGCTCATGATCGAGGAGGCGTCACGAAAGCTGCTCGCGGGCCAGAACCCGTACGTCGCCGACTACCTGGACACGCCCCTCTATTACTGGCCCATGCTGAACAACCCCGCCCTCTACCACCTGACCTATTTCCCGCTGCTCTTCCTGATAACGGCGCCCTTCGTGTGGGCCTTCGGTCACCTCGGGGCCTTCTGGGACGAGCGGTATCTGTATCTCCCCGCGTTCGTCGCAACGCTCGTGATCGTGCTCTTCCTGATCCGGGGCACCGAGCGGCGCCTATCCGCCGTCGCGCTCGTCGGCCTGAACCCCCAGCTGTTTCCCTTCGTCGTGGAAGGCCGCAACGACTTCTTCGTATTGCTGTTCCTCTTCGCGGGCATCGCTCTTCTACAGCGCGAGCGGCGCGCGCTCGCGGGCCTCGCCTTCGCCGCGGGCGCGGCGGCCAAGCTGCACGCGATCTTCATCCTGCCATTCGTGATCGTGTACATGGTCGCCACGAAACGTCCGCGCACCATCCGCGACGCTTGGACCATCCTGTGGCGCCCACTGTGGCCGGCCGCCCTGCTGCTCGGAGTGACCTTCCTGCCGTTCCTGCTGAATGATTGGGGCGCCTTCTACGACGATGTCGTGCGATACAACGCCGGAGGCGCGGCATGGACGTACCCGATCAGCGGCATGGGCTTCTCCGCTCTGCTGCTCTCGCTGGGGGTGATCCCGTACCGGCAGGCCGACTTCCCCTTTGCGGTGATCGAGATCGCCGTCGCGGCGCCCATCGCGGTGTGGTCCTTGCGCCGGTCATGGCGGACGCCGACGATCCCCATTCTGCTGGGCGGTTACGCCGCGACGCTCCTGGTGTTCCTCTTCTTCGGCCGCTACTTCCAAGGTAACTACCTCGGGTACATCCTCGCGGTCGCGACGCCGATCCCCTTCCTGCGCTCGATACCACGTAAGCGGTCCCGGGCGGCGCGCCATGCGGCGCGCAGCCGCACCGTCGGCGCCCCCGCCTCCGCGTCACCGCTTCGATCCATCGATTGAGGTCAGGCAAACCCGCCCGGGAGCTGCACGACTTCGCCGGCTGGCCCGATGGCCCCCTGCACCTGGCGATCGGCGTCTTCGACGGTGTGCATCTCGGGCATCGGGCGCTGATCTCGCACCTCGCGGCCCAGGCCACCGACGTGGGCGCCGCTCCGATCGCCGCGACATTCGATCCACTGCCCATCCAGGTGGTCGCCCCGGGTGCGCCCGCGTCGGCATTGTCCTCGGCGCAGGAGCGGACGTGTCTGCTCGCTGAGGCGGGGGCGTCCGCGGTCGTCCTCTTCGGCTTCGACGAGCGCTTCGCATCGCTGAGCGCGGACGAGTTCGTCGGCGGCGTCGCCGCCGCGGGCGACGTCCGCCGGGTCGTGGTCGGTCCCGACTTCCAGTTCGGCCACGGGCGCGAGGGCGACGTCCGGACGCTGGCCAGGCTTGGTGCGGAGATGAGCTTCGAGGTCGAGGTTTTCCCGCCATTCGAGATCGACGGCGTCCCGGTCAGCTCCACGCGCATACGCAACTCCCTCGCTGTCGGCGCGGTGGAGGAGGCAGCTCGACTTCTCGGACGCCCGTATGCGGTCGAGGGCGACGTCGTCCATGGCAGCAGCCGCGGGCGCGGCCTCGGCTTTCCGACCCTGAACATCGCGACGCCGCCGGAGCGCCTTCTGCCGAAGGACGGCATCTACGCGATGCGCGTCATGCTCGACGGGCGCGAGTACGCGGCGGCCGCGAGCCTCGGCGTCCGTCCCACCTTCGGCGGGGGGCCGAAGGTGCTGGAGGCGCACCTCCTCGATTTCGGGGCCGACGCCTACGGGCGACGGGCGACGGCAGCCTTCATCCGCTGGCTCCGCGACGAGCGGCACTTCGGGTCGCCCGGGGAGCTCACGGCGCAGATCGCCCGCGACGTCGAAGCGACCCGCGCGGCGTTGGCGTAGGCCGCCTGCGGCACGACGCCACGGTCGGCTGAAGTTGACGCCGCGCCGGGGTGCCTTGCGTAGGTCGCTGGAGTTGCCTCGGCGCGCTCCGTGGAGCTGGGGACACGGTCCAGTCCCGTCGCTTTCGCGGCACGCACTGATGGAATACCCTCGCGGTACCGTTCGTTGTGGTTGTAGGAGCAACTTCTAGCTCATGAGGAGAGACCCGTGCCCGCTGTGACCGTTGCCAATCCGCTCGACCTGCCGATCGTCTCGGTGTCCACTGTCGGGGACACCCGGCCTCGGCCGGTGCGCGGCGTCGTGAGCGCCCTGAAGACATTCGAAGGCGAGGGGTTCCCGGTCCGAAGGCCGTTTCCGGGCATCGATCGCCGGATCGCCGACCCGTTCCTCATGCTCGACCAGATGGGGGAGGTCGAGTACGCCCCGGGCGAAGCCAAGGGTGCTCCGGACCACCCGCACCGGGGGTTCGAGACGGTCACGTACATGATCGATGGCGCGTTCGAGCACAAGGACTCGACGGGCGGCGGCGGCCTCATCACGAACGGCGCGACGCAGTGGATGACCGCGGGCGCGGGCATCGTCCACTCCGAGATGCCACCGGAGAAGCTCGTCGCGAGCGGCGGACTCTTCCACGGCGTCCAGCTGTGGGTCAATCTGCCCCGCGCAGAGAAGTGGACGCCCGCGCGCTACCAGGACATCGACGCGGCTTCGCTCGTGCTCCTGCGTTCTGCCGACGGCGGCGCGCTCATCCGCGTCATCGCCGGCACCCTCGCCGGCCACGCCGGGCCGGGCGTGACGCACACACCGATCACGTACGCCCACGTGACGCTTCTCCCGGGCGCCCAGCTCGAGACCCCGTGGTCGCCCGACTTCAACGCGCTCGTCTACGCCCTCGCCGGCTCCGGAACCGTCGGCACCGAGCGGGTCCGCCTGGACTCAGGTCAGCTGGCGGTCTTCGGGCCAGGTGACACCGTCCGCGTCGACGCGAGCCCGCGTCAGGACGGCCGAACGCCCTCGTTCGACGTCCTCATGCTCGGTGGCCGCCCGATCGGCGAGCCGGTGGTGCAATACGGGCCCTTCGTGATGAACACGCGGGAGGAGATCCTGCAAGCCATCGCCGACTACCAGAGCGGCCGTATGGGCTCGATCCCCGCCACCCACTTCGGCGCCGGCCCCCGCTGAGCGCGAACCCGGGGCCTGGACCGAGCCCCCCGTTGCGCGACAAGCGTTCGCGCAAAAGGCCAGCTTCCAAAAGCCTGCCCTCCGGCGAACCAATGTGCAGTCGTAGACAGCGGCAGCGCGGTTACGGCGTCTTCTGAAGCAGAGCCGAATGGAGCCGCGCCGAGGCGGCTCCAGGGAGGGTGCGCGCCCGCTACGGCGACCCGGGTGCGGGCCACTGCAGGATAAAGGCGCGCTCGCACCCGCGGAGCGCCCGCAGGACCCGACGGATCGGCGTGCAGCCCGACCGACGCAAGGCGCCCCGGCTCGGCGTCGACTTCAGAACTACGCGCCGTTCGACTGCAGCGCTGGCGTGTCGACTCCGGGCCTCGTGCGACGCGTCGGAGCGCCGACCTTAGAGGTCGGCGCCGACTACTTCTTCACCTTCTGCGCAAAGCTGTTGTCGAAGAGCGCCGCCGTGTCGACCGAGTCCGTTGGCTTCACATTCCCGCAGAGCTTCGGGTTCGCCTTGCAGTCCTCGACGTTGACCTTCAGGACGTTTTCCACGCCCTTCTGATCGATGACGCCCTCCGCAGAGAGATAACCCTTCGCGGCGTCGAGCGCCTTCACGTAGACGTCGAGGTCCTCTCCGGTCACGGTCTTCGGCAGCTTGGCCGCGATGTCCTTCGCCGCGTTCGCGGCGATGAAGCGGTCCGCACGGACCAGCGCGTTCACGACGCGCTGGACGAGGCCGGGGCTCTTCTGGATGAACTCCTGCGTCGTGACCGCGCCGGTGAACTGGTAGTCACCGCCGAGGAGTTCCTTGGTGTCCTTCTCGCTGCGGTAGTCCTTCAGCACGAAGCCCTTGCCGGAACCCGCATAGATCGTCACGAACGGGTCGGAGTTCATGCACGCGTCGGCAGCACCAGAGTCAAGCGCGGCAGCCATCGTGCTCGAACCGCACGCCACGAACGTGTAGTCGCCCTCCTTGAGCCCCGCCTGGAGGAGCGCGTAGGTCGCCAGAAGGTGGGTGCCGGAGCCCTCGGATGTGCCGCCGACCTTCATACCCCTCAGGTCGGCGACGCTCTTCACCCTGTCCTTCAGGCGACTGGCGACCAGGAGGGCCACCCCGGGAAGGCGCGCGAACGACGTCACCATCTTCGTCGGCTTCCCCTGTAGCTGCGCTTTGATCGAGTGGTCGAGGGAGTTGCCGGAGAACTGCGCCGAGCCCGACAGCAGGGCCGCCGCGGCGGCGGTACCCGCCTGCTGGTACTGCAGGTCGACGTCAAGGCTCTCATCTTCGAAATAGCCGAGCGCCTTGGCGAGGTCCCACGGCAGATAGATGAGCGATGCGGCCGAGCCGACAGCGACGGTGATCTTCGCGCGCTCCGGCTTCGCTGTCACCGCCTCGCCCGATGCGGCCGCTGGCGCGCCCGCTCCTCCGCCACCCCCGCACGCTGACGACACCAGCACCATCGCGAGCGCCACGCCAAACAGGTCCCGCACCGCCATATCCGCCTCCTTTACTAGCGCTCCCGCCGCGGTTTCCACCGCGAGAAGCGCGCTTCGACGACCTGGAACAGCGCGTCCAGCCCCAGGGCCAGGAACGCGATGATGACGATACCGCCGAACACCCCGGTCGAGTCGAAGAACGCCTCGGCGTTCGCGATGCGGCGTCCCATCCCCTCGGTCGAGCCGATGTACTCCGCCACGACGGCGCCGGCGAAGGCGAATCCGGCACTCGTCCGGAGACTCGCGACGATGGCGCTGAACGCTGCGGGTAGGAGCACCTGGAACGTCACGTCCCGCCGGCGCGCGCCGAGGACGCGGACGTTGTCGATGAGCGTGCCGTCGACATCCCGCACGGCCGTGAACGTGGCGAAGAACACGATGAAGAACACGAGCGTCACCGCGAGCGCGACCTTGCTCGCGATGCCAAAACCGAAGGCGAGCACGAATACCGGCGCGAGAACCAGGCGGGGGATCGCATTGAACATCGAGAAGAGCGGATCGAACGCGGAGCCGAGCAGCTCGTTGCGCGCAAAAACGTAGCCGAGCCCGAGCCCGAAGAGCGTCCCGATGGCGAAGCCGAGGACGGTCTCGAGCAGCGTGATTCCGATGTCGCGATACGTGCCTGCGTCTTGCAGCCATTCCGCGATACGCGGCACGATGAGCGAAGGGCTCGAGTAGTAGAACTTGTCGAGCGCCCCCGTTTGGACCAGCGCCTGCCACCCGCCGACAAAGCCGGCGATGACGGCGACCTGGAGCCCGCGCACCAGGAACTGGCGTCGCGCCGCGGCGTTCATGGGGCGGCCTGGAGGCTTCGCTCGTACGACCGCGTCACCTCGTCGCGCAGGTCCGCCCACGCGCGCTCGTACAGCGCGACGAAATCGGGCGCGAAGCGGATGTCCATGACGTTCCGCGGCCTCGGCAGCCCGACCGGGTAACGCGCCTTGATGCGCCCTGGACTCGCTGTCATCACGACGATCTCGTCCGAAAGGGCGATCGCCTCCTCGAGGTCATGCGTGATGAACAAAACGGTCTTTCCCGCGGCCCCCCAGAGACCCAGCAGTTCGTTCTCCATCAGGTTCCGCGTCTGCACGTCGAGAGCGGAGAACGGCTCGTCCATCAGGAGGACCGCCGGATCCGCGACGAGCGACTGCGCGAGCTGAGCGCGCTTGCGCATCCCGCCCGACAGCTGGTGGGGATAGTTGTCGCCGAAGGGCGCCAGGCCGACGCGGGCGATCCACTCGCCGACCCGTTCGCGCTGCGCGGCGCCGCTCACGCCGCGAAAGCGCAGCGGCAGCGCGACGTTCTCGCGGACCGTGCGCCAGGGGAGCAGGGCGTCGCGCTGGAAGATGAAACCGACGTCGGTGCGGACACCAGCCACACGGGAGCCGCGGAGGATGACCTCGCCGCCCGACGCCGGAAGCAGCCCCGACACGAGCGAGACGAGCGTCGACTTGCCGCACCCGGACGGGCCCACGACCGAGACGAAGCGGCCTGCGGGCACCATGAGGTCGACGTGCTCGATCGCCACGAAGGGCTTCTTCCCGCCCTGGCCGTAGACCTTCGAAACGCCACGGAGCGCGATGACGACCTCGGGAGCGGGCGGGGCGATGCCCCGCGGCTCGATCAGCGCGGGGTGGCGGAGGGGACCGCCGCGCGGGCCCGCTCTGCCTTCTTCACGCGACCCGCCGATGGCCGCCCGACAAGGGCCTCCGCAACGTCCGCGGCGGCGAAGAGCTTCTGCCGATCCAGTCCCGTGGGCAGGCCGGCCTCGTCGAACATATAGGCGACGTCCTCCGTGGCGACGTTGCCCGTCGCCCCGGGCGCGAACGGACACCCGCCGAGCCCGGCGATCGACGCGTCGAACCGCCGGACGCCCATGCCGGCCGCGGACCAGGCATTCGCGAGGCCAAGGCCCCGCGTGTCGTGGAAGTGCGCCGCCCATGTCCGCGCGGCGGGCACGCCGCGTAAGAGAAGCTCGAAGAGGTCGCTCACCTGCGCGGGATTGGCGACGCCGATGGTGTCGGCGATGTCGAGATCGAGTGCTCCTGTCTCCGCGCATCGCTGCGCGATCCGCAGCACCGCGCGCGGCTCCACGCGCCCTGAGTAGGGGCAGCCGAAGCTCACGGCGATCGCGGCGCGCACGTTCACGCCGTCACGGTCTCCCCTCCGGCACAGCACCGACAGCTCCGAGAGCGAGCTCTCGACGGTCCGGCGCACGTTCCGCTCGTTGAACGCGTCGGACGCGGCCAGAACGAAGATGAGCTCGCGCAGGCCCGCCGCCGCGGCTCGCTCGTACCCTCGCTCGTTCGCCACGAGCGCCACGTAGGAGATCTCTTCCCGGCGAGGCATGGCCGCGACGAGCGCCTCGGCATCGGCGAGCTGGGGCACGAGGTCGGGACGCACGAAGCTCGTCACCTCGAGCTCTCGCAGCCCGGTGTCGAGCAGCGCCTCGAGGAGGCGCAGCTTCCCTTCCGTATCCACGGGGGTCGACTCGTTCTGAAGGCCGTCGCGCAGGCCCACCTCCACGATGGTCGTGCCTGCGGCACCGCTTCTCAGATGACCCCCTCCCGCGCGAGGCGGTCGAGCTCGTCGGGCTCGAGCCCGAGCAGCTCGCCGTACACCGCCGCATTGTCCGTCCCCAGCGTCTCGGGCCCCAGCCAATCCACCCGGCCGGGAGCTTCGGCGAACTTCGGGACGACACCCGGGATCGTCAGCGACGTGCCATCGCCGAGCGAGCGCTCGAGCAGCATGTCACGCGCCCGGTACTGCGGATCCCCCGTGATATCGGCCATGGAATAGATGGGTCCCGCGGGAACGCCCGCTGCCTCCAGCGCGACGAGGCACTCACGCAGCGTCAGGCCCCCCGTCCACGCGGCTATCGCCGCGTCGAGGAGTGAAGCGTCCATGGCCCTCCCGGGATTCGTCCGGTACCGCTCCACTTCGGCGAGATCGGGACGGCCGACGCACGCCATCAGCCGCTTGAACAGCTCGTCACTGTTGCCGCCGACGACGACGAAGGCGCCGTCCGCGGTGGGATAGGTGTTCGACGGCGCGACGCCGGGGTAGGCTCCCCCCGAGCGCTCGCGGATCTCCCCCGAGTACACGTACTCGGTCACCGCTGCCTCCATCAGCGCGAACACCGCCTCGTACAGCGCGACGTCGACCGTGTCGCCGCGGCCGGTGCTTCCGCGACGAAGCAGGCCCGCGAGCGCGCCGATCACCGCGAAGAGGGCGGCGATCTCGTCCGCGAGCGAGATACCGGTGCGGGAAGGCGGCGCGTGCGGGTCGCCGGTGATGTAGCGGATCCCGCCCATGGCCTCGGCCACCGCGCCGAGCCCGGGTCGCTGGCGGTACGGGCCCGACTGGCCGAAACCGGATATGCGGACGACCACGAGGTCCGGCCGCTCCCGCCGCAGCTCGTCGGGACCGAGTCCCCACCGCTCGAGAGTTCCGGGCCGGAAGTTCTCGATCAGCACGTCGCTCTTGGCGACAAGACGTCGCGCCAGCGCCTGGCCCTCAGGCTTTCGCAGGTCAGCGGTCACGCAGCGCTTGTTGCGGGACTGGACGCGCCACCACAGCGATGTTCCCTCGTGGAGGTGCTTCCAGTCGCGGAGCGGATCGCCTCTGCCCGGAAGCTCGACCTTGATGACGTCCGCACCGAGGTCGGCGAGGATGCGCCCCGCGAAGGGGCCGGCGATCATCATCCCGAGCTCGATCGCCCGGATGCCCGCGAGGGGACCCGGCGTCTTGGCTCGACTCGCGGCAGTCCCCTGGGCCTCGATGCCGCGATTATGTCCGGTGTCGACGCAGCGTCCGTTCGGCTAGACTCGCTTCGAAGAAGAGATCCAGAAGGATCCAGGAAAGGACAACGGGTGCCGCCCGCCATCCGCGAGAGCAAGGCAGAGGTAATCGCCGCGTACCGCCGGACCGAGACCGACACCGGGTCACCGGAGGTCCAGATCGCGATCCTCACCGAGCGCATCAAGCATTTGACCGACCATCTGCGCACCGCGAAGCACGACAACCACAGCCGCCGCGGACTGCTCATGATGGTCGGACAGCGACGCCGCCTGCTTGCCTACCTCCATCGCAAGGACCCCGAGCGGTACCAGGCGATCATCGGACGGCTCGGGCTGCGGCGGTGACAGCACAGCCCTAGCGGACCGCACCCGCGAGAAACAGCCACAAGATGCCGATCAGCCGATCCCAGGCGACCATCAGTGACCGCGCGCTCACGTTCGAGACGGGCAAATACGCCGCGCAGGCCGGCGGGGCCGTCACCGTCCGTTACGGGGACACCATGGTGTTCGCCGCGTCGACCGTCTCGAAGTCGATACGGCAGGGCATCGACTTCTTCCCTCTCACCGTGGACTTCGAGGAGCGGCTGTACGCGGCCGGCAAGATCCCGGGCTCCTTCCCCCGCCGCGAGGGCCGGCCATCGGAAGAGGGGATCCTCACGGCGCGGCTCGTGGACCGGCCGATCCGGCCGCTCTGGCCGAAGGGCTTCCGCAACGACGTCCAGATCGTCGTGTCCGCGTGGTCGAGCGACCAGGAGAACGACTATGACATCCTGGCGGTCAACGCGGCCTCCGCGGCACTGGTGATCTCGAACGCGCCGTTCGAGGGGCCGATCGGGTGTGTTCGCGTCGGCACCGTCGGGGGCAGGCTCTCGCTCAATCCGACGATCCAGCAGATGGACGGCAGTGAGCTCGACCTCGTGGTCGCGGGAACGAAGGACTCTATCATGATGGTCGAGGCCGGAGCGCAGGAGATCTCCGAGGACAGGCTCGTCGAGGCGCTCGCCCTGGCGCAGGAGGGCATCGTCAAGATCTGCCAGGCTCAGGAGGAGCTCCAGCGCGCCGCAGGCAAGCCCAAGCTGGACATCGCGGCTCCGGTCCACGATGCCGCGGCACACGCACCGGTGCGGACGTTCTTCGAGGAGAGGATCCGCGCTGCGCTGCGCGACCCCGACAAGGCCAAGCGAGAAGCCGGCCTCGACCAGCTGAAGGCCGAGGCGATCGCCAAGTTCGTGGCGGACGAGGGTGCGATCACCCCCGAGGAGGTCTCCGCGGAATGGGAGAGCGTCCTCGAGCGGGAGTTCCGCACGGCCGTCGTCGGCGAGAACCTGCGGCCCGACGGGCGCGACACCAAGGCGATCCGGCCGTTGTCGATCGAGGTCGGCGTCCTCCCGCGCGCGCACGGCTCGGGGCTGTTCCAGCGGGGACAGACCCAGGTGCTCTCAGTCGCGACGCTCGGGCCGTCGGGCGATGAGCAGATCATCGACACGCTCTCGCCCGTCGACACGAAGCGATACATGCACCATTACAACTTCCCGCCGTACTCCGTCGGCGAGGTGCGAATGATGCGCGGCGCCAGCCGCCGCGATATCGGCCATGGCGCGCTCGGCGAGCGCGCGCTCCTTCCGGTCGTCCCGACGAAGGAGGAGTTTCCCTACACGATCCGCGTGGTCAGCGAGACGCTCGAGTCGAACGGGTCGTCGTCCATGGCATCGACGTGCGGTTCGACGCTCGCGCTCATGGATGCCGGCGTTCCGCTGAAGAAGATGGTCGCGGGCATCGCGATGGGACTCATCGTCCAGGACGGGAAGCACACCATCCTCACGGACATCCAGGGACTCGAGGACCACTACGGCGACATGGACTTCAAGGTCACCGGGACGGACACCGGCGTGACCGCGCTCCAGATGGACATCAAGGTCAAGGGGATCAGCCTCGACATCATGCGCGAGGCCCTGGCCCAGGCCCGCGAGGCGCGGCTGTTCATCCTCCAGGAGATGCGGCAGGTCATCGACAAGCCGCGCGCGGAGCTGAGCAAGTACGCGCCGCGCATCGACACGATCCGGATCCACCCCGACAAGATCCGCGAGGTCATCGGTCCCGGCGGGAAGATGATCCGGGCGATCCAGAGCGAGTCCGGGACGAACGTGGAGGTCGAGGACGACGGAACTGTGCGGATCACGGGCGCGAAGCCCGAGGGCCGCGAGAAGGCACGCCAGATGATCGAGGGCCTCACCAAGGAGGCCGAGGTCGGCGAGGTGTACGACGGCAAGGTCACAAGGATCATGAGCATCGGCGCGTTCATCGAGTACCTCCCCGGCAAGGAAGGCCTGGTACGCGTCTCCGAGTTGTCGTCGGGACGCGTGAACAACGTCGAGGACGTGGTGAAGGTCGGCGACAAGGTCAAGGTCAAGATCGCGGAGGTCGACCGGCAGGGGCGCGTCAACCTTTCGATCCGCGCCGTCGAGGAGGGCGATCCGGGAGGGTTCGAGCAGCGCCAACGGGCGGAACGCGAGCGGTTCCGCGAACGTGAGGGCACCGGGGGCGGCTTCCGACCTCGTCCCGGCCCGGGTGGGGGAGGCTTTCGACGGAGCGGGCCGCCCCGCTCCTAGCGACGGGCTGGCCGACGCTCTCGCTCATCCTCCCCGCGTACAACGAGGCTCGCCGGCTACCGGCGAGCCTCGCGCATTGCGCCGAGTTCCTTCGCGCGCGATCGCTCGAGGCCGAGATCATCGTCGTCGACGACGGCTCGACCGACGGCACGGGCGCGGCGTTCGCGGACACGGTGGCCACCCTTCCCCAGGCCCACCTCGCCTACCGGCTGCTCCCGATGCCGCACGCGGGAAAGGGGGGGGCCGTGCGCGCGGGGGTCGCGGCCGCGATCGGCGATCCGATCGTCTTCCTCGACGCCGACCTCACGATCCCGGTCGAGAGCATCGACATGTTCATCGAGGCGCTGGCGGGAGGCGCCGACATCGCCGTCGCTTCGCGCTACGTCAAGGGTGCGGTCGTCGAGCGGCCCTGGTGGCGCGTATTCATGGGCGTCGTCTTCCACACCTGCGTCCACCTCATCGTTCCGGTCGATGTGAACGACACTCAGTGCGGCGGTAAGGCATACACGGCCGAGGCCGCGAAGTACCTCTTCCGCACCTCGCGCCTGGACGGCTTCGCATTCGACGCCGAGGTGATCTTCCTCGCCCGGAGGGAGGGATACCGCGTGGCGGAGCTGCCGGTCGAACTGCGGCAGCGCGGGGAGACGAGCATCGACTTCCTCGCGGACACCCTCCGCATGCTTCGCGATCTCGTGCTGATCCGGTTCAACGCCGCCACGGGGCGCTACGAAAGGCTCCGGCAACCGGCTCCGTCGCCGAGGCCGAGTCTCGGGCCGGGTGAGTGAGCGCGCTCCGGGGGGACTTCGGCCCCAGAGACCCCCGAGTGGCGTCCGGAGAAGTGCGCACGCCTCCGCGGTCCGCCGTCGATCTCGGCGCATCCCCGGAATGAAGGCGACCCCCGCTGCATGAGGCTTCTCGCAGCCCCTCCGACCACGGCCCCTCGGGGCCCCTGGTCGTCACCGCTGACGACCTGGGCTTCTCGGGAGCGGTGACGCGGGGCATCCTCGCCGCGTACCGGAACGGCATCGTACGGTCGGCTTCGCTGCTGGTGACGTTTCCGGGGAGCGCCGAGGCGGCCGCGCTGGCCGTGCGCGAAAGCGGCCTCGAGGTGGGTTTGCACCTCGACCTTGTGGGGGGGCGGCCGGCGACCGATCCATCGGCGGTGCGCAGCATCGTTGACGGTGATGGCCGCTTTCATCCACTCGGCGCGTTCGTGCGCAGGCTCGTCACCGGGCGTGTGCGCGCCGGCGAGATCGCGACGGAGGTGCGCGCGCAGGCGATGCGGGCGCGGTCGTTCGGGATCGCCCCACTCGCGTGGGATTCACACCGGCATGTGCACCTGATCCCCTTCATCGCGCGCGTCGTGGGCGGGGTGGCCAGGGACGAAGGCGTGCGCTGGCTGCGGCGGGGCCGGTCGCCCGACGTCGCGCGAGGCTGGAAGCCACGGGCGCTGTCGGTGTCGACGGTCGCGAGCGAGAGATTCTTCGGCGGCATCCCCGGCAACGATTGGTACCTCGATCTGTCGTCGTGGCGCCCGCGGCCCGGTCCCGCGGCACTCGGGCTCCTGGCGAGGGCGCCCGGCTCGGGCGAGCTCGGCTGCCATCCCGGCCAGCTCGACGACGGGCCGGACGCGGGCGACGCGCTCGCGCCCCAGCGCGTGGCGGAGCTCGCCATGCTCACTGAACCAGCGCTGCGGGCGGCGCTCGCTCACCAGGTCGGCTGGCGCGTCCCGGCGCGCTCGGCGCGCGGGGGCTGATGCCGGGATCGACGACCAGCGGGGCGCTGCGCGATGCCCTCGAGCGCTACCGTCAGGCGCGTTTCGACACGCGCTGGCTGGTCCACGGTCGCGCCTTCCTGTCGGACCTGCCGTTCGTCGAACAATACGTTCCGCGCCACGGTTTCATCGTGGACCTGGGCTGCGGCCAGGGCCTGTTCAGCAACCTGCTCAAGGAGGTATCGCCGCAGCGCCGCGTGCTGGGGATCGACGTCGATGCGAGCAAGATCGAGATCGCCAGACGGACGATCCAGGGTCGGGAGGGCCTGCGCTTCGAGGTCGGCGACATCACGGCAGCTCCGCCGCCGCGCTGCGACGCGATCGTCATCGTGGACGTCCTGTATCTCCTGCCCTCCGAGGCGCAGGAGGCCGTCCTGCGGAACTCCGCAACAGCGCTGTCGGAGAACGCACCGGTCGTCGTGAAGGCCCAGGAGAGATCGGTCGGGCCGAAGTACGCACTCACCTTCGCGCAGGAGATGATGAGCGTCGCCCTGGGCTTCACGCGGGGTGGCCACGGCCTGCATTTCCCCTCGCGCGGCGAGGCGCTCGACCTCTTTGGACGCAGCGGGCTGCTCGCGCACGTCGTCGAAATGCGCCGCCGCCCGTACACCGACGTGGTGTATCTGGCGCGAAAAGCGCCGCGGGTCGGGTAGGGTCCGCATAATCCGATGATGGAAGGGCCTGAGGAACTCCAGCTCTCCTCGCTCGCGGCCGAGATACGCGCGTGCACGGCGTGCCCACTGCATCGGAGCGCGCGCCAGGCCGTGCCCGGGGAGGGCAGCGCCGTCTCGGGCATCCTCATGCTGGGCGAGGCGCCCGGCTACCACGAGGACGTCCAGGGACGGCCGTTCGTCGGCGCGGCCGGTCAGCTCCTCGACGAGCTGCTCCGGGACATCGGCCTCGACCGCTCCAGCGTGTTCATCACGAACGTGGTGCGGCATCGACCTCCCGACAACCGCGACCCGCTGCCCGAGGAGGTGCTCGCGTGCGACCAGTGGCTGCGGCGGCACATCGAGGTGCTGCGGCCGCGGGTCATCGTCACGCTCGGCCGCCACGCGATGTTGCGATTCCTGCCTGGCGAATCGATCTCGCGCATCCACGGGAAGCCGCGCCGCGTGGATGGCCAGCCGCTCTTCCCCGTCTACCACCCGGCGGCCGCGCTGCATCAGCCGTCACTGCGGGCCGAGCTTGCCGCGGACTTCCGCGCGCTCGCGGCCTTCCTTGCGGCGTCGTCGCAGCCGCGCACCGGCGAACCGGCGCCGAAGCAGCCGGCGGATCAGATGACGCTCTTTGGCTGAGCGCCGGCGTGCCTCGGCGCCGCTGCGTGTGATCCCCCTCGGCGGGGTAGGCGAGATCGGGAAGAACATGCTCCTCGTCGAGCAGGGCGAGGACATCGTGATGATCGACGCAGGGCTCATGTTCCCGGACGAGGGGATGCTCGGCATCGACCTCGTGATCCCGGAGATCGGCTACCTCCGCCAGCATCGGGAGCGCCTCCGCGGCATCGTCATCACGCACGCCCACGAGGACCACATCGGCGCGCTGCCATACGTGCTCCGGGAGTTCGGAACGGTGCCGATCCACGGAACCAAACTGACGATCGGACTCATCCGCACCAAGCTGAAGGAGCATCGCCTCGCGGAACGCGCGGTGTTCCGCGAGATCGTCCCCGGGGAGCGCTTCAACATCGGACCGTTCGAGTGCGGCTCGTACCGCGTCTGCCACAGCATCCCCGACGCGGTCGGAGTCACGGTCGAGACGCCGTACGGGACGATCGTCCACTCGGGCGACTGGAAGTTCGACCACACGCCTGTCGATGGACGACAGACCGACTTCGCGCGGCTTTCGGCGATCGCGGCCAAGGGCGTGCTCCTGCTGCTTTCCGACTCGACCCGCGCAGAGGTGGCGGGCTACACCCCGTCGGAGCGACACGTCGGCGAGATCCTCGACGGGATCATGTCGCGCGCGGCGGGCCGGGTGATCATCACCACGTTCGCCTCGAACATCTCTCGGATCAAGCAGATCGTCGACATCGCGGCGGCGTGGGGCCGCCGGATCGCGATCGTCGGCCGCTCCATGGAGAACTACACACGCACCGCGCGCGAGCTCGGCTACCTCGAGTACCCCGACGGCGCGATCGTCCACGCCGCCGAGATCGGCAAGCTGCCCGACCACGAGATCTGCATCATCACGACGGGCAGCCAGGGGGAACCCACGAGCGCGCTCTCCCGCATGGCCCTCGGCGACCACCGCCACGTCGCGGTGAAGGACGGCGACACCGTCGTGATGTCGTCGAACCCGATCCCGGGCAATGAGGAGCTCGTGTCGCGGACCGTCGACAACCTCTTCAAGCTCGGCGCCGAGGTGATCTACGACGCCGGGGTGCGTCCGCACGTCTCCGGACACGCCAGCCAGGAGGAGCTGAAGCTCCTGCTCAACATCCTGCGGCCGAAGTACTTCGTCCCCATCCACGGCGAGTACCGCATGCTCGTGAAGCACGCCCGCATGGCGATGGACCTCGGCGTCGAGCCCGACAACGCCTTCGTGATGACCAACGGCGACGTTCTCGAGTTCCGCGACAGCGGGGCGAAGCTCGGCGAGCGAGTGCAGACCGGACAGGTCTACGTGGACGGGCTGGGCGTCGGCGACGTCAGCCAGTCGGTCATGCGGGACCGGTGGTCCATCGGGAGCGATGGCGTGTTCCTGGTGGTCATCACGATCGAGCGTCAGACCGGAGCCCTGGTCGCCGGACCCGACATCGTGACCAAGGGCTTCGTACCCGAGCAGGACGCCGCACAGCTCATCGAGGAGGCGCGGCAGCGGATCATCGAGGGCCTCGGCGAGGCGCAGACCGGCGAGCACCTGGCGGAGGCGGCGGCGCTGAAGGACGCCATCCATTCGAGCGTGGCGTCGTTCCTCTATGAGCGGACGAAGCGCCGCCCGATGGTCCTGCCCGTCATCATGCAGGTGTGAGGAAGACCACCGACCGTACGGCGGTGCGCCGGGCAGCCCGCCCCCGCCAGGGCGGGCTCGAGACCGGCGTTCGCGGTGAGATCGTCGGCATCGCCCTCCTGGTGTTCGCCCTCCTGACGGCGGTCGCCCTGGTCGCCGACCAGGGCGCTCTCCTGCACTGGTGGCGCGCCTCGCTCTTCTCGATCCTGGGTTGGGGAGCGGTGCTCGTGCCGCCCGCGCTCGCGCTCGTGGGAGCCGCTGTGGCGTTCCCGTCGCTCCGGCCCGGCCTGGTGGCTCCCGCGGCCGCGGGAGCCGTACTCCTGGTCGCGGTCCTCGGACTGCTCGAGGTCGCCGTCCGGAGCGAGCCGGGGTCGCCCCCCGGCGGTATGGCCGGCCGGCTCCTCGGCGGCTCGGCGCGCGGGGCGCTGGGAGACGTGGGCGCCGCGCTGCTGCTCATGGCCATCGCCCTCATCGCCCTCGTCGTGGCGTCGGGCCGATCCGTCGGGGACCTGGCCGGGTCGGTCGCGGGCCTCGCCAGGTCGGGCGCGGATCTCGTGCGGTCCGCAGTGCTGCGGCGGCGTCGCTTCGCGCTGCGGCCGGGCGCGATGTTGCCCGGAGGCACCGCAGCGGCGCTGGCCGCCGGACTCGCGAAGAGCGATGCTGCCGCGGGCGCCGGCGCGTACGTGGCCGCGGATGATGGCGCCGACCCGCCCCTGCGCATCAACCTTCAGGAGGCGCGCGCCGCTCGGCCGGTCACCCCGCCCCCTGTCGCGGCCGCCACGATCGCGCCGCCCCCTCCCGCGGCGGCCCTCGGTCCCGCCGGCCTCGCCTCGGCCGCGGTCGCGGCCGAAGGCGTCCTGCACGCGACCGCCGACCGCGCATGGGCGCTGCCCTCGATCGACCTCCTCGAGGAGGGCTCCGCTTCGCGGTCAGGGAGGGACGAGGTCATGCGCAACACGCGCGTGATCGAGGAGACGCTGCTGCACTTCAACATCGTCGCCAAGGTCGTCGAGGTCAGCGTCGGTCCGGTCGTGACCCGGTACGAGCTGAAGCCGGCGGCGGGGGTGAAGCTCTCGCGCATCGAGGCACTTTCGGACGACCTGTCCCTTGCGCTCGCCGCGCGGAGCCTGCGCATCGAGGCTCCCGTGCCGGGAAAGAGCGTCGTCGGCATCGAGATCCCCAACCTGGCCATCGGCCTGGTCTCGCTGCGGGACGTCGCCGAGACTGCGACATTCGGCGATGCGACGAGCACCCTTACCGTCGCGTGCGGACGCGACGTCGCAGGATCGCCGATCGTTCTCGACCTCGCCAAGCTGCCGCACCTGCTCGTTGCCGGCCAGACCGGCTCAGGCAAGAGCGTCTGCATCTCCTCGATGATCTGCAGCCTCCTGATGAACGCGACGCCGGACCGCGTGCGGCTGCTCATCGGCGACCTCAAGCGCGTGGACTTCACCGGATTCAGCGGCCTCCCGCACCTGGTCGTGCCGATCATGACCGAGCACGACAAGATCCTGAACGCGCTGTACTGGGTGACGGGGGAGATGGATCGCCGATACCGTCTCTTCGCCCGTGCGAGCGCGCGCAACATCGCGGGCTACAACGAGTCGCGGACCGGTCCCGACCAGATCCCGTACGTCGTCTTCATCATCGACGAGCTCGCCGATCTGATGCTCCAGGCGCCGATCCTGGTGGAGAAGCAGATCACCCGCGTCGCGCAGCTCGCGCGGGCGACGGGGATCCACCTCGTCCTGGGAACGCAGCGGCCCTCGGTGGATGTCATCACCGGCCTCATCAAGGCGAACATACCCGCACGCATCGCCTTCGCGACAGCGTCTTCGATCGACTCGCGGACGATCCTCGACATGACCGGCGCGGAGAAGCTCCTCGGCCGCGGGGACATGCTCGTCCTGCCCCCGGACAAGGCGAAGCCGATACGTGCGCAAGGGGTCTACGTCTCGGACCGGGACATCGGCGCGGTGAGCGCGCACTGGAAGGCCCAGGGCGGCCTCGACCCGCATCCCGAGGTCCTCGAGGATCCCGACAAGGGCGCGGGATGGCGGGACGATGGGGGCGACGGTGACATCGACGATGCCCGATACGAGGAGGCGGTGGAGATCGTGAAGCGCGCGGGGCAGGCGTCGGTGTCGATGCTGCAGCGGAAGATGACCGTCGGCTTCGCGCGCGCCGGGAGGCTCATCGATGTGATGGAGCAGCACGGCGTCATCGGGCCGGCGCAGGGCCCGGGCAAGATGCGCGAGGTGTATGGCGGGGCGCCTCCTCGCCGCCCGGCCGGCGACGACGTCGACGCCTGATGCCGCGCCTGGGCGAGATCCTGCGGGCGCAGCGCGAGCGCAAGAAGATCACGCTCGACCAGGCGGCCGACGACACCAGGATCCGCGAGCGGTTCCTGCGGGCGCTCGAGGACGGTGACTACGAGTCCCTTCCCGGAGCTGTCTACACCAAGGGCTTCGTCAGCAACTACGCCGAGTACCTCGACCTGCCCCCGGCGAAGCTCGTGGGGCTGTATCGATCCGAGCGCCCCGCCGCTGAGGCGCCACGCCGGTTCGAGCCGATGCGGCCGATCGCCCGGCGCGGCTTCGTGCTCCGCCCGTCGCTGCTCCTGCCGGTCGCGGCGACCGCCGCCGTCCTCCTGTTCGTCGGCTATCTCTACTACCAGCTGAGTACCTTCGCGGTCCTTCCGAAGATCGACGTGACGGAGCCCGCTGCCGACGCCGTGGCGCAGTCGGCGGACTACGTCGTCAGGGGCCGCACAACGCCGGACGCTCGGATCACGGTGCGCGTCTTCCCGGGGCCCGAGACGTACGCGGACATCCACCCCAATGCGGGCGGCGAGTTCAGCGTCAAGGTGCGTTTGCACCCTGGGACCAATCACGTCGAGGTGGAGGTCCTGGCGCAGGGCAAGGTCGACCGGGTGTCGCGTGCCATACAGTTCGACCCCGCCACCGCCGACGCTGAGCAGGCGCCACAGCTCATCGTGGAGCAGCCGGCGAACGGCGGGACGTACACGAACGCGCCGGTCACCGTATCGGGCCGGGTCGACCGGTCCGTCGCGAGCCTGCTCGTGAACGGCACCCCCGTGACGCCGGGCGCGGACGGCAGCTTCACCATGACGGTGAACTTCGCGGCGGGGCAGCAGGCGGTCCATGTCGTCGCGAAGACGGCGGGAGGAGCGGAGGTGCAGGAGACGCGCACGGTCGGCGTGTCGTACAGCGCCGCGGTCGTCACCGTTCGCGTGCGCGGCGGAGCGGCGTGGCTCGTGGCCATGGTCGACGGCGCGCAGGCGCCGAACACCAACCGGGTGTTCGGCGACGGCCAGGTGCTCACCTTCAGCGGCAAGCGCGTGGTCCTCCGGACCGGGAACGCCGGCGCGACGTACGTGACGCACAACGGCCTCGACGTCGGGCGGATGGGCGATCCGGGGCAGGTCATCGAGCGCGCGTTCGCGACGCCGTGAACCTCGCTCTTGCGCTCGTCTATCTGCGCATGGTGGCCATCGCGCCGATCGTGCTGCTCCTTGGTCAGCCCGGTCCGAGCGCCGCCGCCTGGGCGCTGCTGCTCTTCGTCGTCGCGGCACTGACAGACCTCGTCGACGGACCGATCGCGCGCCGCCTGGGCCAGGTCACCCGCCTCGGCACCTTCCTCGATCCGCTCGCGGACAAGCTCCTCATCGTGGGAACGCTCATCGGCCTCGGGGCGCGCGGGCTGGTGCCCTCGTGGGTCGTCGTACTGGTCGTGGCGCGCGAGCTGGTGGTCACCAACGTGCGCGCGGTCGCCGCGGCTCGGGGCTACAGCATCGGCGCGAGCACATACGGCAAGGCCAAGACGGTCATGCAGTCGCTCGCGACCGCGGCGCTGCTGCTGTTCCTGACGGCGCCCTCCCTGGCTCTGGCCGATGTCGCCTACGCCCTCCTCGCGGCTGCGGTCGGCCTGACGCTGCTGTCCGGGACCGCCTACCTCTGGCAGGCTTCGTGGGCCATGGCCGGAAGAGGCGTGCCCGCTCGCTGGCGCGCGGCGCCGCGCTCCGACGGTGATGTGCGTGGCACGGCGCCCTAACCGCGCGCCCTCATACGAGGACCTGGCCACGCGCATGGCCGTCATCCACACGCGGCTGCGAGAGGCCAAGTTCACCGTCGCCTCGGCGGAGTCGTGCACAGGAGGACTGCTCGCAGCCATCCTGAGCGAGCACGGCGGATCCAGTGACTACTACCTCGGCGGCGCCGTGGTCTACAGCAATGCCGCCAAGACGGTCTTCGCGGACGTGCCGAGCCAGCTGATCCACGGCCACGGCGCAGTCTCCAGCGTCGTCGCGGCCGCGCTCGCCCACGGCGCCCGCGACCGGCTCGGGGCGCGGATCGGCCTCGGTATCACCGGGGTCGCCGGTCCAGGCGGGGGGACCGCGGGCAAGCCCGTCGGCCTCGTCTACGTCGCCGTGGAGAGCGAAGGCCTGTCCACCGTACGGGCCTGCCGCTGGGGCTTCGACCGGGGCGGCAACAGGCTCGCCAGCGTCGGCGCCGCGCTGGACCTCCTTGAGCGGTGCGTCGCTTGAGCAAGCGCGAGATGGGCGTTGGCCTCCTCGGCCTCGGTACCGTCGGCAGCGCCGTCGCGCGCGCGTTCGCGGAACGCTCTCGCCTGCTCGATGCCGCGGCCGGGCGCCATCTGCGGCTCGTCGCGGCGGCGGTACGCGACGGCGCACGGCCGCGCGACGCCGGCGACGTGCCGGTCACACTCGACCCGTTCGCCGTGCTCGACGCTCCTGACGTGCTCATCGTCGTCGAGGCCATCGGTGGCCGCAGCCCCGCATCCGACCTGCACCACGCGGCGTTCGAGCGCGGGAAGCACGTCGTCACCGCGAACAAGGAGCTCGTGGCTTGCGAATGGAATGCCCTGCACGAGGCGGCGCGCATGGCGAAGCGCGAGCTGCGCTACGAGGCGGCCGTCTCCGCCGGCGTCCCGGTCATCGCCGGCGCGCGGGCGCTCGGAGCGGCTCGTCCGCGGGCCCTGCGCGGCCTCCTGAACGGCACGACCGCGTACATCTGTTCGCGCCTGGAGGCGGGCACCCCGTTCGACGCCGCTCTCGCGGAGGCCCAGTCCGCCGGGTACGCTGAGGCGGACCCGAGTAAGGATATCGACGGCTGGGACGCGGCGTACAAGCTCGCCATCCTCGTGAGCATCCTGGGTGGCCGGCACTTTTCTCCCGAGAAGGTGCGGCGATCGTCGCTTCGTGAGGCGACCCCCGAGGCCGCCACATCGGCAGCCCGCCGCGGCGCGCGTCTGCGCCACGTCGCGGTCGCGGACTTCGGTGCGAAAGCAACGAAGGGCCGCGTGGGACCGGAGGAGGTCCCGGCCGATTCGCTCGAGGGGACCGCCAGCGGGCCGACAAACGTCGTGACCATCGACACGGACCTCACCGGAAGGCTCGTGTGGATGGGCGCAGGCGCGGGCGGCGACCCGACCGCGAGCGCGATCCTCGGCGACGTCCTCGCTATCGCGCGGGCCGCTCCGTGACGACGACGGTGCTGAAGTTCGGCGGGACATCGGTCGGTTCGCCGGATGCCGTACGCCACGCCGTGGCCATCGTCGCGGCCACGCCCGGAAGCCGCGTGGTCGTCGTATCCGCGACGGCGGGTACGACGAACGCCCTCATGGACGCCGCGCGGCTCGGGGCGGAAGGCGACGACCTCGGTGCCCAGCGCGCGATCGGCATGATCGCCGACCGCCACCAGGACCTCGCGGCGGACCTCCTTGGGGATGCCGGCGCGGCGGTACAGACCGAGCTTGCCGATCTCGCGGAACGCACGAGCGCGCTCCTGCGAAGCGTCGCGATCCTGCGCGAATGCACCCCGCGCAGCCGGGACGCGGTCGCCTCGTACGGGGAGCGCGCCTCTGCCCCCATCGTGGCCGCAGCGCTCGCCTCGCGCGACATCACCGCGTCAGCGGTAGCGGGCGACGTGATCGTCGTCACGGACGACGCTTTCGGCGAGGCCAGCCCACTCCTGAATGAGACGCGCGAGCGCGTGCGGGAGGTCCTCGGGTCCCTCCTGCAACGGCACCATGTCCCGGTCGTCGGCGGCTACGTCGGAGCGACCCGCGACGGCGTCACCACGACGCTCGGTCGCGGCGCTTCCGACTACACCGCCGCCTTGCTCGCCGCGGCTCTGCCTGCGGACGAGCTGCGCATCTACACTGACGTGAGCGGGGTCATGAGCGCCGATCCGCGCGTGGTACCGGACGCGCGTCCGCTCGCGACGCTTTCGTACGCCGAGGTCGCCGAGCTCTCGCACTTCGGCGCGAAGGTGCTCCATCCACGCGCGGTCCTACCGGCGGTCGAGGCGGGGATCCCGGTCCGCATCCTCAATACGTTCTCTCCCGCCGATGCCGGCACCACCATCGCGGCGCAGGCGGAGCGCGACGGGAGCATCGTGAAGGCGACGACCTCGCTCGGGGGACTCGGTCTCATCACGGTGCAGGGAGCCGGCATGAGCGGCGTCCCCGGATTCGCGGCACGTGTATTCGACACCTCAGCCGACGAGCGGGTCTCGGTGCTCATGATCAGCCAATCGTCGAGCGAGAACACGATCTGCCTCGTCGTGCCGGGCGGCGCGGCGGAGCGGCTGCGCAAAGCGCTGGAGCGCAACCTCGCGCGCGAGCTGGGCCGCCACGACGTGGAGCGCGTCAGCGTGGAGTCGCCGGTCGCGATCGTCGCCGCGGTGGGGGAGGGGATGCGCGGCACGCCGGGCGTGGCCGCGCGCGTCTTCGCGGCTCTGGGCACCGCCGGGGTGAACGTCATCGCCATCGCGCAGGGCTCGAGCGAGCGGAACATCTCGCTCGTCGTCGCGGACGCGGATCGCGGACGCGCCGTCAGGGCCATCCACGACCAGTTCCGCCCGGGCGGGTGACCGGGCGCTACTGGCCGGCGTGGGGGTTGATGACGCCATCCCGCTCGTGCTGCTCGCGCAGCTTCTCGACTTCCGACTTGTCCAGGCGTTCGACACCGACCGTGCGGCCTTCGGCCTCCTCGAGGGCCGTCAGCACCTCGTCGAGCTTCAGCTGGAGCGCGGCCATGTCCCGCGCCTCGGCCCGGTTCGAGAAGAAGACGAGCGTCAGCGTCAGCAGCGAGATGATGAGAGGGAGATCGAGTGCCTGAGGGGGGAGGCCGAGGACATGCCCCGCGAGCAGCCAGGTCGCGATGAAGAGTGCGGCCATCAACGGCGCGATCCAGTGCCCGAGCCAGTCCCGCACCCTGTCGACGAGGCGTCCATAGACGACGTGCGATGACGCGCTCACGGCGCCACGATAGTTGCACTCCGCCGTTCCGCGGCGCCGCAGCGCGAGGGTCGCGCCGCGGGGCTGCCGCGTCTGCGAGACTTGAGGCGTGAGGAAGCGGCGCGTCGCGGTGTTGGGCGCCACGGGCACGGTCGGCCAACGGTTCATCAGCCTGCTCGTGGATCACCCTTGGTTCGAGCTGGCCGCGCTGACGACTTCCCGCGAGAAGGCGGGGAGGCGATACGCGGACGTCACGCCGTGGCACTTCGGCGAGCGCATCCCGGACAGCGTCGGATCCATGCTGCTCGAGCCGACGCGTGCGGACCTCGATGCGGAGATCTGCTTCAGCGCCCTGCCTTCAGAGGCCGCGGAGGAGCATGAGGCCGCCCTCGCCTCGACGGGGCACCACGTGTTCTCGAACGTGAAGAACCACCGGATGGACGAGGACGTGCCGCTCATCATCGCCGAGGTCAACCCGGATCACGCCCGCGCGCTCGCTGTGCAGCGACGGCGGCGCGGCTGGTCCGGGTCGCTCGTGACCAACGGGAACTGCTCCGCGATCCACCTCGCCCTCGCGCTCGCCCCGCTGCATCGGAGCTTCGGGATCGAGCGGCTCGTCGTCACGACGATGCAGGCGCTCTCGGGCGCCGGCTATCCGGGGGTCGCGTCCCTCGACGCGCTCGACAACGTCGTCCCGTACATCGGCGAGGAGGAGGAAAAGCTCGCCGCCGAGACGCGCAAGTTCCTCGGTGGATGGGACGGGGAGGCATTCGTCCCGGCTTCGTTCCCGGTATCGGCGCATTGCAACCGCGTGAGCGTCCGCGACGGGCACACCGAAACGGTCAGCATCGCTCTCTCCGGGTCGCCGGCCGTGCACGCTGTGAAGGAGGCGCTCGCCGGGTTCCGCGGACGCCCCCAGGAGCTCGGCCTGCCGTCGGCGCCGGAGCATCCGATCGTCGTGCGTGATGAGCCGGACCGGCCCCAGCCCATCCTCGACCGCGACGCCGAGCGTGGGATGGCCTCGGTGGTCGGCCGGGTCCGCGAGGACGAGGTCCTCGGGATCAAGTTCGTGCTTCTCGGCCACAATACGATCCGCGGCGCCGCGGGCGCGTCGGTGCTGAACGCCGAGCTGCTCTGCGCCGAGGCGATGCTGTAGGCGGGATGTCGGGCGACTTCGTCACCCGCTTGGACGCCGTGAGGCTGAACAGCTTTCACCGGCGGCTGCTCGTCGCCAGCGGATTCGGCTGGATGTTCGACGCGATGGACGTCATCCTGCTCTCGTACGTCGTCGCGCCGATACAGCGCGACCTCGCCCTCGACGCGATACGCACCGGCCTCGTACCGAGCGCGACCTTCGCCGGCATGTTCCTCGGAGCCGCGATATCGGGACGCCTCGCGGACCGTTACGGCCGGCTGCCCGTCTTCCAGTGGACGCTGGTGCTGTTCGCCGCGGGAAGCCTGCTCTCGGCGATCGCACCGACTTTCGAGACGCTTCTTCCGGCCCGGCTCGTCGCCGGGCTCGGCCTGGGTGGCGAGCTTCCGGTCGTGGCGACGCTCGTTTCGGAACTGTCGCCGCGGGCGCTGCGAGGGCGGATGATCGTGCTGCTGGAGTCGTTCTGGGCGTACGGCACGATCGCGGCGGGCCTGATCGGCATCCTGGTGGTGCCGCGTTTCGGTTGGCGCGCGGCATTCGTGATCGGCGCGCTCCCGGCCCTGTACGCCGTGTACCTGCGCCGCGCGCTCCCTGAATCGCCGCGCTACCTCGCGGCGAAGGGGCGGACCGTCGAGGCGGATGCGATCGTGCGACGGGTGGAGCGGGAGCGCGGAGGCCCCCTCATCAGCATCGCACGCGTCCCGCGCCCGCAGGCGCCGACGATGCCCGTCAAGGTCGCGCAGCTCTTCACGGCCAGATACGCGCGGCGCACGGTCATGCTCTGGACGCTGTGGTTCGGAGTCGTGCTGACGTACTACGGGATCTTCATCTACCTGCCGACCTTCCTCAGCGCGCGCGGTCTCTCCGAGGTCAGGAGCAACGAGTTCTTCTTCCTGTCGACCCTGGCGCAGATCCCGGGCTACTTCAGCGCCGCGTGGCTCGTGGAGCGCTGGGGACGCAAGCCGACCCTGGTCGCGTACCTCTTGGGGACCGCGGCCGCGGCGGTGCTCTTCGGGAACGCGCAGACCGGAACGGACGCCTTCCTCTACGCGGCGATGCTCTCGTTCTTCAACCTCGGCGCGTGGGGGGTCATGTACACATATTCGCCCGAGCTGTATCCCACCTCGATCCGTGCCACCGGCGCCGGCGCGGCCGCGGCCTTCGGCCGTCTGGGCGCCATCGTCGGACCGGCTGCCGCGCCGGTCGCCGCCGCGGCGTATGGCCAGCCCGTCGTCTTCGCGGTGTTCACGGCCGTCCTCGTTCTCACCGCGGCGGTGGTCTTCGGCCTCGCCGAGGAGACGCGAGGACGCTCCCTGGAGGAGATCGCGCCGGCCGCCTGAGTCATCGCCGAGCACCGGACCGGCGCGCGGCGGTCGACCACCGCAGACTCTCTCGACGTGGCCGACAGCGAACGTCCCATGAGCCGGAAGCCCCTACGATGCCACCACGGCCTCGCCAACGACCGCACCCGGCGGTGACGGTGAGAAACGGAGTTGTGATGGAAGATCGTTCGGCGAAGGTCGCCGCGCTCCTGCGCGAAGCGGCCGAGACACACCATCGCGTCTATCGCATCGTGGACGGCGACGATCCTGACTGGGCATCGTGGTACGCGGACTGGCTGCTCCGCCTGTCTGAGCTGCCCCAGCTCCTCGGCACCACGCCGGTCCGCAGCGAGCTCGTCTACATGTTGGTCAGGCTCGACAAGGAGTTCGTTCAGCAGGGACCGGGCGAGCAGTGGGAGGCGTTCTACGCGGCGACGCTTCTGCGCACATTCGGCGAGGGCGTACGCGCGCCCATCTAACTAACTGGTCAGGATCCCCGCCGCCAGCGCGGCGAGGATGGCAGCGGCGAGTAGCAGCCGATAGGCAACGAACCAACCGAGTGAATGCCGACGCAGGAAGCGGACCATGAAGGCGACCGCGGCAAGGCCGCTGATGAACGAGACCGCGAAGCCGACAGCCACGACGGAAGGATCGGCCGTGAGCGCCGCGAGCTTCCTCGCGTCGAGGACCGTCTTCAGGCCCGCGCCGAGGATGATGGGGGTCGCCAGCAGAAAGCTGAAGCGCGTGGCGTCCCCCCGCTCGAGGCCGCGGACGAGGCCCCCGGAGATCGTGATCCCGGATCGCGAAATACCCGGGAGAAGCGCCACCGCCTGGGCAACACCCATGAAAAGCGCGTCCGCGAACGTGAGGCGCTCCCACCGGTGACGCTGGCTCGCCAGCCGTTCGGCGAGCACGAAGACCAGTGACCCCACGATGAGGCCGATCGCGATGATCAGTGGTCCGCGCAGCGTCTGCGTGACCAGGGATTCGAGCAGAACTCCCGCGATGGCGCCCGGCACGGTCCCGATCACGATGAGCAGGGGCAGGCGCCACCGCCCGCGGAAGAGGTCGACGGCCAGGCCCCACCACGTCCGGGCGAAGTACAGGAGCACGGCGAGCGCTGTGCCGAGATGCAAAGCCACGTCGAATGACAGGCCGAAGCGCTCGGGGTCCAGCTTCAAGACGTCCGCGGCAAGGATGAGATGCGCCGTCGAGCTCACGGGCAGGAACTCCGTGAGGCCCTGGACGAGGCCGAGAATGGCGGCGGCAAGAGCGTCGTTCACGGCAGGCCGATGTTCGCACGCTTCGGCGCCGCACGCATGATCACGCGATGGCACAGAGGCCCCGAACAGCACCATGCTGGTCTGGGTGGCCGCCGCGAGCGGCATGAAATCGTGATCGCATCGGTCATCGCCCGCGAGCCCGATGTGACTAGGTAGGCCGTGGCTGTGCGGGCGCTGGCGCGCGAGGTCTCGACAGCGGACCTTCTGGCATCCGTACACTGCCCGCGGTGCAGGTCGATCTCACAGGACGGGTCGCGATCGTCACGGGATCGACCCGCGGGATCGGGCGGGGGATCGCGCTCGCGCTCGCCGCGAACGGGGCTCGCGTCGTGGTCAACGGACGTTCGGCGGAGGCGGCGGCCGAGGTCGCCCACCAGATCGTCGAGAGCGGTGGGGCGGCCCGTGACCACGCAGGCGACCTCGCCGTTCCCGAGACGCTGGACGGCCTGGTCGACGCCGCATCCGCCCTGGGTGGCCTCGACATCCTGGTCAACAACGCCGGCCTCACCGATACCTTCGGGGCATTCCTCGAGACGCCCGACGAACGCACCGACGAGATCCTCGCGGTGAATCTGCGGGCGGCGATGGTCCTCTGCCGGCGCGCCGCGCGATCGATGGCGCAGCGCCGCCGGGGCGCCATCGTGAACGTCACCTCGGTCGGAGGGTCGCAGCGGGCGCACCATGACAACGTCGCGTACGACACAACCAAGGGCGGCCTCGACGCGCTGACGCGCGCGCTCGCCGTCGACCTGGGGCCGCTGGGCATCCGCGTGAACGCCGTCGGCCCCGCCGCGACCAGCGACGCACCCCCGGAGGGCCGCGGCGGCGACCTCCCACTTCGCAGGGGCGGTACTCCGGGGGATGTGGCCAACGCGGTGCTCTACCTGGTATCCGACGAGGCCGCGTTCGTCACCGGCCAGATCCTGTACATCGATGGCGGGCTCTCCGCTCAGCTGCGCAGCCCGGCGGAAGCTCTCTCGAGCCAGAACGAGATCGTCCGTGACTAGGGTGGTGGTCGCATCGCCGACCGCGTCGGCGATCGAGCGGGTCCGATGCGCGCTCTATCGGCTGCCGCTGCCGGAGCCGGTCAGCGACGCCAAGGTCTACAGCGGCCGCCAGCTGCCCCTCTCCGAAGTCGACGTCGTGGTGACCGAGGTCGGGACCGCGGACGGGCTCGCGGGCCTCGGCTTCAGCTACTCCAAGCGCGCTGGAGGCCCCGCGATCTTCGCCCACGCGCGGCAGATCGCGCCGCTCCTCCTGGGCGAGGATGCGCTCGAGATCGGCCGGCTGTGGGAGAAGCTCGTATGGGCATCGGCATCGGTGGGCCGGGAGGGTGTGGCGGTCCAGTCCGTCGCAGCGTTCGACATCGCGCTTCACGATCGAATGGCGAAGTTCACGGGCCTGTCGCTCGCGAAACTGCTCGGGAGCTACCGAGACCGTGTTCGCTGTTACGACACCGCCGGTGGATTCCTGTCGACATCGGTCGAGGCCATCGTGGGCAACGCTGAGCGCAGCCTCGCTCGAGGCATGGGAGGGATCAAGCTCAAGGTGGGCGGAGAACCGAACAGCGACCTGGCACGCGTCGCCGCGGTCCGCGACGCGCTGGGTGAGCGTTCGCCCCTGATGGTCGATGCGAACCAACAATGGGATCGGTCCACTGCCCGGCTGTTGGGCCGCCGGTTGGCCAAGTACGACCTGCAATGGATCGAGGAGCCGCTCGACGCGTACGACGTGGAGGGGCACGCGGCTCTGCGGCAGGCGCTCGACGTACCGATCGCGACAGGCGAGATGCTGACTTCCGGTCGCGACCACCGGCGTCTGCTACTGGCCCAGGCCGTGGACGTCATCCAGCCCGACGCGATCCGTATCGGCGGCGTCACGCCGTATCGCCGCGTCGCGGAGCTCGCACTCGAGGCCGGCGTGCTGGTGGCCCCGCACTTCGCTCCTGAGCTCCACGTGCATCTCGCGGCTGCCCACCCGCGGGAAGGCTGGGTGGAGTACTTCGATTGGCTCCAGCCGCTGTTCGCGGAGCGCCTCGAGCTGCGCGATGGCAGCGTGCTCGTCCCGGATCGCCCAGGGCTCGGGCTGAGCCTAGATCCCGGTGCCGCGGGCATGCTCGTGACCGAGACCAGTTTTCCCGAGCGCTGATCTCGTGCGGATCGTCGAACTTCGAGCCACGCCCGTCGCCATGGCGGATCCGCCTCTGCGGAGCGCGTTCGGATTGCACGCGCCCTCCGCGCTCCGGACGATCGTGGAGATCGAGACCGATGAGGGCGTCGTCGGGCTATCCGAGACCTACGGCGGCGAGGCTCCGCTCCACTCGCTCCGGGAGGCGCGAGAACGAGTCGTCGGCCGTGATCCGAACGACCTGACGAGTCTGCGGGTCGAGATCGAGGGGCCGGGCGGCGTGTCGGGCGACTACCGCCCCTGGGAGGCTCGGGCGCTCGTAGGACCGGCGCTCTTCGGCGCGATCGAGGTCGCGTGCCTCGACGCGATCGGCAAGAAGCTGGGGCGGCCGATGTGCGATCTCTTGGGCGGCGCGGTGCGAGATCGGGTCCCGTTCTCGGCGTACCTGTTCTTCAAGCAGGCCGGGAACGATGAATGGGGCGAGGTGCTGACCACGGAGGCTCTCCTTCGCGAGGCGCGGCGCATGCGGGAGCGATACGGCTTCGGTTCGCTGAAGCTGAAGGGAGGCGTCCTGGAGCCGGATGTCGAGGTCGAGACGGTGCGCGCACTGCGCGAAGCGTTCGGTCCGGGGGTCGCGCTGCGTCTCGATCCGAATGCCGCGTGGAGCGTCCCGACGAGCCTGCGCGTCGTTGGCGCGCTCGCGGGTACGCTCGAGTACCTAGAGGATCCGACGCCCGGCATCGACGGCATGGCCGCCGTGGCCGCGGGGTCCCCGATCCCGCTCGCGACCAACATGTGCGTTACGGCCTTCGAGCACATCCCGGCCGCGGTCGCGAAGCGCGCGGTGGGGATCATCCTGTCCGATCATCACATCTGGGGCGGCATGCGCGCCACGATCGAGCTCGCTCGGGTCTGTCGCTCGTTGGGGCTCGGCATCTCCATGCACTCGAACTCGCACCTCGGAGTCTCGCTCGCGGCCATGGTGCACGTCGCCGCGGCGCTACCGGAGCTCACGTATGCGTGCGACACCCACTACCCATGGCAGACCGACGAGGTCATCCGAGGAGGCAAGCTGCGGATCGAGGGGGGCGCTGTGGCGGTGCCTGGTGGTGGCGGCCTGGGCGTGGAGATCGATCGCGACGCGCTCGACGAGCTGCACGAGCGGTACCTGAGAACGGATCTCCGGGCGCGCGATGACGTCGCCGCCATGCGGAAGGTCGTTCCGGACTGGCGCCCGCATGTGGGCGACTGGTGAGAGGCAGGCCATCCGGCGTCCGGACCCGCGGCCCCGTTCGGGCGACAATACCGGCGGTATGAGACCGCAGGAGCTGAGCGACCGCCTTCGCGGCACGTTGGCGTTCCCGGTCACCCCGTTCGATACGGCCCTGCGCATCGACGAGGCAGGCTTTCGGGAGAACCTCGAGCGGCTGGCGAGCTCGTCCGTCGCCGCACTGGTCGTCGCCGGCGGCACGGGTGAATTCCACGCGCTCGACCCGCAGGAGATCGAGGCGCTCTGCCGGGTCGCCGTCGCCGTCTGCGCGGGACGGATGCCGGTCGTCGTCGGCGTCGGCGGGAATGCCAAGGTTTCAAGCGCGCTCGCCGAGCGCTGCGAGGCCGCGGGCGCGGACGGCCTCCTGATGATGCCGCCTTCGTACGGCCGCGCGGAGGACGACGGTCTGTTCGCCTACTACGAGGCGATCGCGACCTCCGTCTCGATCGGCGTGTTTCCCTATGCTCGCGACCACGCCGTGCTTTCACCGGCCCTCGTGGCGCGGCTGGCGCGCATCGACAACGTGATCGCCTTCAAGGACGGGCACGGGGATCTGCGCCTGTGGAAGCGCATCCGAGAGCAAGTGGGTGGCGAGCTCCGGTGGCTCGCGGGGGTGGGGGACGATCTCGCACCGCAGTACTTCAGCGCGGGCGCGGAGGGCTTCACGTCGAGCATCGCCAACCTCGATCCGGCGATAGCGTGCCGGCTCTTCCGGCTCGCGACGACGGACGCCGCCGCCGCCGAGGCTTTCGTGGCACGCCACATCCAGCCGATCTACTCGCTGCGCTCGAGGCGCAGGGGCTACGAGGTCACCACGATCAAGGCCGCGATGGAGAGGCTCGGGCGACCCGCCGGACCCGTACGTCCGCCGCTGATCGCCCTGGCGCCCGAGGACTCGGAGGACCTCGACCACGCGATCGCGGCGCTCGGCTCCGCGCAGGAGGGGAGCCGAGCGGCCAGTGGACCGGCGTCCGTCCAGCGAAAATAGGGAGGAACATCGAGTGAACGCCCTTCAACGCGGCCTCGCCGCGGTCGCGCTTTTCGCGATCGTGCTCGGCGCCTGCGGCGGCTCATCCGGCCCCGCGGGACCCAGCGCGACCGGCGCGGCAGCCGGCGGCCTGAAGTTCTCGGAGACGCCGGTGACACTCAACATCCTGGACATCGCCGGGCAGGACCAGCTCGTCAAGGGGATCTTCGACAAGTACAAGAAGGCGTATCCGAACCGCCTCAAGGACTACAAGATCGAGAAGGCCACCTCGCCGGAGATGCCCGCGAAGATCAAGGCGCAGCAGGACGCCAACAACGTGCAAACGTCGCTCGTGCTCACGGGCCTCGACGGTATGGCCGCCGGGGTCGAGCAGGGGATCTGGGAGCAGCTCCTGCCGAAGTACGCCTCGACGTTCCCGGATCTCGAGAACAACTATGTCGACGGCGCGCGGCCGATCCAGGGACTGACGAAGGGCTTCGGCATCATGGTCGTATACACGCCGAGCGGACCGCTCATCGAGTACAACGCCTCGAAGGTGCCGAACCCCCCGAAGAATGTGGCGGAGCTGCTCGCATGGGCGAAGGCGAACCCGAACAAGCTCGAGTACGCGCGCCCCGCCAACAGCGGGCCGGGCCGGACGCTTCTGCAGGGTCTGCCGTATCTCCTGAACGACAAGGACCCCAAGGACCCGGAGAAGGGCTGGGACAAGACCTGGCAGTACCTGAAGGACCTCGACCCCTATGTCGAGTTCTACCCGACCGGCACTGGTCCGACGATGAAGGCGCTGGCCGACGGGACCCGCTGGATCATCGCGAGCACGATGGGCTGGGACATCAACCCGCGCGCCCTCGGGCAGGTGCCGAAGGACGTCAAGGTCGCCAAGCTGGAAAACACGTCGTTCGTCGCGGACGAGCAGTTCATGTCCGTCCCGAAGGGGCTCGATGAGGCGCGGCTCGCCGTCGTGCTCGACCTCATCGCATTCGCGCTCAAGCCGGAGAACCAGGCGTTCACATACGACGCCGGCTACTTCTATCCGGGCCCGGCCGTGAAGGGCTCGACGCTCGACATGGCGCCTGCCGAGAGCCAGCAGATCATCAAGGAGTTCGGCCGGCCCGAGTACGACCAGTGGGCCAAGGACACGAAGATCGTGCTTCCCCTGGACACGAAGCAGCTCGTGACCGCATTCGATCTCTGGGACAAGGCCTTCGGCGCCAAGAAGAAGTGACCGCGGCGTCCAGCGCGGGCGCGAGGCGACCGCCGGCGGGCTCCCACGAGCCGGCCGGCGGGCAGCGGGAATGCCTGGAGCTGCGCGGGGTCACGAAGCGGTTCGGGGGGATGATCGCCGTCGATCGCCTCGATCTGTCCGTGGAGCCGGGTGAGTTCCTGACGCTGCTCGGCCCGAGTGGCTGCGGCAAGTCCACCGCGCTGAACTGCATCGCCGGTCTCATGCGCCTATCCGAGGGCGAGATCCACTTCGGCGGCAAGCGCGTCGACCGGATGCCGCCCGAGAAGCGCGGCTTCGGGATGGTGTTCCAGAACTACGCGCTCTTCCCACACCTCACCGCACGCGAGAACGTCGCATTCGGCCTGGAGGTCCGCGGCCTGCGGCGCGAGGAGGTCGTCCGTCGCACCAGCGAGGCGCTCGCCGTCGTGCGCCTGGAGGCCCACGGCGACAAACACCCGGGGCAGCTCTCGGGAGGCCAGCAGCAGAGAGTGGCGATCGCGCGCGCGCTCGTCGTCGAACCTCGCCTGCTGCTCATGGACGAGCCCCTCTCGAACCTCGACACCAAGCTCAGGGGAGAGCTGCGGACCGAGATCAAGCGCTTGCACCAGCGGCTCGGTCTGACCTCCGTGTACGTCACGCACGACCAGGGCGAGGCGCTCTCGTTATCGGATCGCGTCGTGGTGCTTCGGGATGGCCGGGTGCAGCAGATCGGCGCGGCGAACGAGGTATACGAGATGCCCGCGACCGCCTTCGTCGCGGACTTCATGGGCTACCGCAATCTTCTGCGTGCAGAGGTGGAGTCCGTCGACGGCCACTCGGCGGTCGTCGACGCCGGTGGCCTCGAGCTGCGCGGGACCGCAATGGGCGACCTCGCTCCGCGCGGTCGTGCCATCGCCGCGATCAGGCCGCACGACGTGCTGTGCCATTTCGCCGCCGGTGACGGCCTCCGCGGCCGGGTCGAGGTCGTCGAGTACGAGGGCAACGTATTCGTCGCCGACATCCTGCTGGCGAGCGGGCTGCGGCTGTACGCGGAGTCGGCGGACCCTCTCGCACCGGGCGATGAGATCGGGATCCACATCGACCCGCGACGGCTCCTGGTCTTCCCGGACCAGGACGCGCCGCAGGCATGACCTTCCGCCGGGGCGTCCTCCTGTCGGCGCCCGCGGTCCTGTTTCTGGTCGCAGCGTTCGTGTACCCGTTCGCGTACGGGATCGTGCTGAGCTTCACTCCGAAGTCAGGCGGTCCGCTCGCGAACTTCACCGTCTTTCTGGGTGACGAGTTCCAGCGCGCGGCGATCGGCAACACGTTCGCGCTGGCGGTGCCGGCGGCACTCATCTGTGTCGGCCTCGCGGTCCCCCTCGCGTACCGCATGCGAAGGGGGATCCGTGGAGAGCGGGCGCTGACGGCGCTGCTGGTGGTCCCGGTGACGCTCGGCCCGGTGTTCATCGCCGACGCGATGCTCTTCTACTTCGGACCCGTCGGCTGGTTCAATCGGGTCGTCGAGGCATTGCACCTGACCTCCGAGCCGGTCCGCCTGATCCACACCTATTCCGCGGTGCTCCTGGCGATCGTCCTGACCGCTTTCCCGTTCGCGTTCCTCCTGCTGCTCGGCTACATCTCGGGGATCGACCCTGTTCTCGAGCGCGCCGCGCACGTGCTCGGGGCGGGGCCTTGGGTGACGTTCCGACGCGTCCTGATCCCGCTCATGGCGCCGGGCATCGCGACATCGTTCGCGCTGACGTTCGTCCTCGCCTTCGGGGTCTTCCCCTCGGCCGTGCTGCTCGGTGAGCCCGGCGGCTCGACGCGAGTGCTGGCGATCGCCGCGTACCAGGCGGCGTACGAGAAGTTCGACTTCTCCGCCGGATCCGCGATCGCGTTGCTCATGGGGGTGCTCCAGCTGGGGACCATCGGGCTCGTGTTCGCCGTGCGCGCGCGCCTGTATTCCGGAGCGCGCGGGGGTAAGGGATGACCGAGCAACGCGGACGCCGGGGAGCGGTCGAGGCGATCGGCAGGGCTTTGTTCGTCGCCGTCCTCGCGGCGTTCTTCCTCAATCTGTTCGCGGCGATCGCGACGGTCATCGTGAACTCGTTCGCCCGGACGTGGTTCGGCGGATGGTTCCCCGACGGGCTGGTGACCCGGTGGTATGGATACGCCGACAGCGAATTCGGCATGGTCGACGTGCTTCGGTTCACCCTCGTCGTCACACTGGCCGTCGCATTTCTGGCATGTCTCTTCGGCGTGCCGGCCGCCTACGTCCTCGCGCGCGCGCGATTTCGTGGTAAGCGCGCGCTCGTCCTGCTCTACCTGCTGCCGATGCTCATGCCACCGTTCACCTACGGCATCCCCCTCGCGTCTCTGCTGTACCGAGCGCAGCTCGCCGGCACGCTGCCCGGGGTGATCCTCATCAACCTGGTCCCGGCGCTTCCCTTCGTGATCCTCGTGATGACGCCGTTCATCGAGCAGCTCGATCCCAATCTCGAATCGGCGGGACGCATGCTCGGCGCGTCGCCGTGGGCCCTGTTCCGGCGGGTCCTCCTGCCGCTCCTCGTCCCGGGGGTCCTCACCGCCGCACTCCTGGTGGTCGTCCGGACGATGGGGCTGTTCGAGCTCACCTTCCTGGTATCCGGCGCGGATAGCCAGACCCTCGTGGTCGCCCTGTACTCCGCGATCTTCGGGGCGGGCATACGTCCGGCACAGGCCGTCGACGCCATGGCCGTCGTGTACATGGGCACGACGCTGGCGATCCTGGTCGTGGCGCTGCGATTCGTGAGCCCGACGCAGATGGTCTTCAGGGTCCGCGGCTGACCCCGCACGAGATGGTCGCCCGCTGGGCGGCCAACTGCCGGCCGCCCAGCGGTGCGGTCGCGATCCTGCGCCTCGGACAATCCGGCTTCGCCCTGCGGGGAGACGGCACGACCCTGCTCGTGGACCCCCTTCTCTCCGCGCGTGCGGACCAGCTCGCGCCGCCCGCGGCCGGACCGGAGGATCTCGGCGCTCTCGACGCGGTGATCGCGACACACGAGCATCGCGACCACCTCGATCTTGCGGTCTGGCCTCAACTCGCGGCCGCCTCGCCGGCGGCGTGGTTCGTCGTACCCGAGCCTCTTGCCGGCCGCGTTTCGGCGACCGTACCCGCGGGCCGTGTCATCGGCGCGTCGGTGGGCCGCCGCATCGAGGTAGGTGCGGCCCGCATCGATCCCGTTCCGGCGCGCCATGGGGTGCACGTGGCCGACGCGTACGCGTTCGGCCAGGAGCTCTCGAACGGCTCCCACCGCTACCTGGGTTACGTCATCGAGCTCGCCGGGATGCGGCTGTATCACGCGGGCGACACCATCGGTTACGAAGGCCACGCGGAGCGCCTGCGGGCGCATGGCGTCGACGTGGCGTTCCTCCCGATAAACGGACGCGATCCCGAACGCGAGGCGCGGGACATCGTCGGCAACCTGGAGGCCGACGAGGCCGCGGATCTCGCCGCGGCGGCTGGCATCCCGATCGTCGTCCCGATGCACCATGACGCGATCGCCGGGAACACCGGCCGCGCCGCGGACCTCGTCGAGCAAGCGGAGCGGCGCCGTCCCGCGCTCTGCATCGTCGTGCTGGGGCTGGCGGGGAGCATCGTGATCGCCAGTGGAGGCCGAGCGGCTTCCGTGTAAGCGCTGGCCAGTCCTCCGTGCCCTATGGGGCGGTCGAGAGACGTCCGCGCTCGAGCCGCTCGGCGTCGTCGAAGTGGCGCCGGAGCTCGGCCGAGGTGATCTTCGTGTAGCGCCGCGTCGTCTGGGGGCTCGCGTGTCCCGCGAGCTCCTGCGCGGCGAGAAGGCCAGCGTGGCGCGCGACGATCGTCAAACGGCCGTGACGGAACCAGTGCGGCGAAAAGTCGTCGGGTAGGCCCGCGCGGCGAGCCAATGCGGTCACGAGTGCCTGGACCGAACGAGGAGCGACCGGGTACACGTCCTTCACCGGAATGCGCTCGCGCGTGGTCGGATCGACTACGCGCCGCACGGTCCGTCGCGAGACGAAGAGGTGCGGCGACTCGTCGCGCCGCGTGTTCAAATACCTCGTCAGCCATTCCGCGGCGTCGGCAGTGAGGTACGTGCCGCGCACCTTCTTGCCCTTGCCGAGCACCTCGACCTCGCGCGTTCGGAGGTCCACGCGGCGACGGGTGAGCGCGCAAAGCTCCGAGAGCCGGCAGCCCGTCGCAAAGAGCACCTCCAGCAGGGCACGATCCCGCAACTTGGTCTGGGACTTGGATGGCAGCGCCGCGATGAGGCGGTCGAAGTCGGCGCGCTCCATGTGGCGTGTCTGGCGGTCGCCGATCTTCGCGAGGACGACGGTGTCCGGGGCCGGCAGCGCCTGATCGCAACGCGTGACGCCGTGACGGATCAGCCCACGCAGGGCCGACGCATACAGATTGCGCGTGGCGAGCGTCAGCGGCCCGTCGGGGGTCCGACGCTCGGCCAGGTCCATCTGGTACGCCACGATGAGCGGCCGGTCGATGTGCGCCGCGGGAGCCGCGAGCGCGACGCCGCGGCCTTCCGCGAAATCCAAGAAGTCGCGGACGTAGGCATGGTAATGCGATACGGTCCGCTCGGCCCTTCCGGCGAGCGTGAGATGGGCGAAGTAGTCGTCGACCAGCTCAGCGAGCGTCATCGAGGCTATGGGCCGTACCCGCACACATGGCGAAGCGTATGTCATTCGAGTGCTCGCCCGGCTGCGCTCGCCGACGCGGTCACGCGCCAATTGGTCGAATGGGTGGGGGAGCGCAACTCCTGCGGCTCCTTTTCGTCGTGCGGATGTCTTCGTGAGAACCCACCCGCGTCGAGATCTCGTAGGCGCTCGGGCCAACGACCGTCATCGAGCCGTCCGACCAGTGGCCAGACTTAGACTTCGCCGATGAGGACGGCCATCAGGAAGGCACTGGGGACGGTGGTCCTCGGGGCACTCCTCGGCTACGTCGTCATGGCGTTCGGCGGTCCGATGGTCCAGCAGCTGGCGCTCTTCGGCCAGCGCGAGGCCCCCGAGGCACGCCGCTACATGATCGGCGTGCTGCAGAACGAGCCCGAGACGCTGTCCGCGCTCAGCCCGCGCGCCGATCTCGTGTCGCGCGCGCTCCAGTTCCAGAGAGCCAGCAGGCGCAGGGCCAGTGGCGGCCCATCTCTCTGACCTACCTGGGCGGAGGGACTTCGGGGACGCTGAGCGTCCACATATACGCGATCGAACTGCGCGGCACGCAGGGTCGCGAGCAGTTTATCTCGTTCGCCCTCACGCTCGCCAACGGCAAGGTCATCCGGCGGGAATGAGGGCCGTCGCGACCGTCCTCGTCCCCGCCGGCTCGCGCAGCTCGTCGACAGCGACCTGCTCAAGGCGCTTGGGCCGGCCCTGCAGCCGCTCCAGGAGATCCTCGAGGTGAAGTTCGTTGGTGCGGCGGAGCGAAAAGGCGACATCCTCTCCGCATACGTGGCGAGTGGGCGTGATATGAGCGGTCGCAGCTTCTCCGTGGGTGTGGTCTTCCGCGTCAGTGGTTCCTCTCGCGGCCGCGCAAGTACGTGGTCACACCGGACAGCCCGCAGATCGGGCTCTCGTTCGCGAATTACCGGGGCCAGTCGGACCTGCTCGAGCACGCAAAGACCACGGTCAAGATCCTGCGCGGCGTACGCCGCTTCCGCGAGCTCGGCGGAGAGCCGCCGCGCGGAATGCTCCTCTCGCGAGGGCGCCCGGCACCGGCAAGACGTTCCTCGCCGGCGTGATGGCGGCCGAGGCGAACCTCCCGTTCATCTACATCGACGCCTCTTCGCTCACGGACCTCGATCGGGGTCCAGCCGACGGAGTCCGCGACCATCATGTCGGTTCTCCGGCTGCAGGTACCTCGCCACGTCGAGGTCCGGGACGTGTGCCTTCCCATCGACGAGCTCGACTCCATCGGGCTCAGCCGCGGCGGCATGCAGGGCAGCCAGGGGCAGGGCGGCATGGGCGGGATGGGACTCAAGACGATCATCAGAGCTCTTCCTCGGAACGAAGATGACCGGCGCCGGGAGCGACCTCCAGACAGCGAGCACGCACGCGCTCATGTGTACGTCTCGCAGTTCGGCATGGGCCCGAGCCTCCTCACGTCGCCGATGCGTGGACCCGCCGGCGGGTCCTCTCGCCTAACTTAGCGTCAAAGAGTCATTGTACGCAATGTCATGATCTCCGCTCGACTGACCCATCCGCGTTGTACCCACTTCGTGCTGGGCGCCGCCCATGCCTGGCGCGCCACCAGCTAGGGGCCGGGCGGCGCCGCCGCGGCTGTCCGCTCCGATCTGTGCGCGCAGCTGTTCGGGATCACTCGGGCTGCTGCCGCCCGGGACGCTTCCGGCGGCAGCAGCACGGGGGCTCGCGTCCTTTTACGGCTTGATGTTCTGGTTGAGGCGGAAAAGGTTGTTCGGGTCGTAGGCCCGCTTGACCTCGACCAGCCGCTGATAGTTGCCGCGGTAGTTGGCCTTGATCCGGTCCTGGTCGTCGCCGGCCATGAAGTTGATATACCCCCCGGCCTCCGAGAGCGGCGCCGTCGCGTCGTAGTAGTCGCGCACCCACTTGGTGTTCGCCTCGTTCTGCGCCGGATCCGGCCACATCCCCGCGATCACGGTGGCGAACGTGGCGTCCCGATACGCGAACGCCGTCGCGTCGGGCGCGACCCGGTGGGCGGCTCCGTTGATCGGGTAGATGTGGACCGTCGAGTTCACCACCGGAACCTTCGGCCCATGCTGGAGGTGCGCGTCGATGGCTTCGTCGGTGAGCTCCTTCACGAAATTGGCCTTCCAGTAGTGCTGCAGGCCGGCCGGCACGAGCGCGTCGAAGGCGCTGTTCAGCGCCGGATACGGCATCGGTCCGACGTGCTCGGCCACGACCGGAGCGACATCGTGGAGCGGCTTGAGGGCGCGTTCTCCCTCCTCGATGGGCCCGGCCCAGCAGGCGACGAACGCGAGGAACGGCTCGCCCTGCCGCTTCTCCGGGATGAATGGGAGCGGCGGCGCGATCTGCCATGCGGGAAAGCCGCCGAACTGCTCGGGAGCGTCGGCGATGAACTCACGGTAGAAGCGCAGGATCTCCGCCGCGTCCTTCAATTCGAAGAACATGGGGCCGCCGTAGATGTCCTTCACCGGATGGACCCTGAACTCCAGGGAGGTCACGACGCCGAAATTCCCGCCGCCGCCGCGAAGCGCCCAGAAAAGGTCGGGGTTCTCCGTATCGCTGGCGACGAGCTGCCGCCCATCCGCGGTCACGACCTCGGCAGACAGCAAGTTGTCGCACGAGAGTCCGAATCCGCGCGTGAGGTACCCGATCCCGCCGCCGAGCGTCAGCCCGCCGACCCCCGTGGTCGATATGATCCCGCCCGTCGTCGCGAGGCCGTGGGCATGCGTCGCGTTGTTGAAATCCCCCCAGGTCGCGCCACCTTCGGCGCGAGCGGTCCGCTTTGCGGGGTCGACGCGGACCCCTCGCATCCGGGAGAGGTCCACGACCACGGCATCGTCGGCCGTTCCGAATCCAGGAACACTGTGCCCGCCACCCCGCACGGCGATCGCGAGCTCCCCCTCGCGCGCGAAGGCGACGGCGGCCTTCACGTCGTCCGCATTGGCGGCTTGAACGACGACGCGCGGCCGCTTGTCGATCATGGCGTTGTAGACCCTGCGTGCCGTCTCGTAGCCCTCGTCGTCCGCGGTGATCACCGAGCCGCGCACCCGCTCCTGCAGCTGTCCGGTCATGAGTCTCGCCATCGCCGTTTGCCTCCCCGTCAGCCTTCCGGTCCCACCTCCGGCTGCGGCCGGGATTGTAGGACGGGACGCAACGTCGAGGGCTAGCGGTGATCGCCCGCGAGCGGCGGGGCAGCCGGGATATGAGGCAGCCTTACTCCGGAGCGGCCTTGAGAAGCCAGCGCGCGATCGTGGCGTCGGTCTGACCCGCCGCGTCGAGCTCGGCACCACCGGCACGGATCACCGGGATCCGCAGCGCGTAGCGGTCAAAGAGGGCCGGGTCGGCTGTGATGTCGAGGCGCTCGATAGCGAGAGGACGGTCGAGCGAGATCCTGCGCAGCTGGCGGTGCGCCTCCGCGCACAGCCCGCACTGCGCCTTCTCGAGCAGGGTGACGGCCAGGGGGGCGCCGCGGTGGGTGCGCTTGCGCACGAGCGCGAGACCGCGGCGCAGGTTCCCCCGCATCCCGTAGATTTTCCCATCGTGGGCCGCTTTGTACGACCGCAGGTGTTTTTGTCGACCGCCGAGGTCGCCTCCCGCCTCGAGGATCCCGCGGTCCGGCTGGTGGACTGCCGTTGGACCGAGGAAGGTGCGCGCGATGCATACATCGCCGGGCACCTGCCCGGTGCGGTGCACTGCGACTGGGCGCGCGACCTGTCGGCTCCCCCGCCTCCAGGCGGCCATCCCCGCTGGATGCTTCAGGGCCCCGAAGACTTCGCGGCGACCATGGCGCGCCTGGGCATCGGCAATGAGACGACCGTCATCGGATATGACCGGGAGGGCGGGCACCACGCCGCGCGCCTCTGGCTCGCGCTGCGGCGCTACGGCCACGACCGCATGGCGGTAATGGACGGAGGCCTCCCGAAGTGGCAGGCGGAGGGCCGGCCGCTCGAGAGCGGCGAGACCGATGCGCCCCAGGCGACCTTTCTCCCAGCGCCTCGGTCCGGCGTCGTGGCGTCGAAGGACGAGGTGCTCTCGGCTGTGACCAGCGGCGATCCCTGGTTGCTCGACGTGCGGCGCGAGACCGAGTACACCGGCGAAGAGGCGCGCGCCGCCCGTGGCGGCCACATCCCCGGCGCCGTTCACATCCTCTGGAGAGACGCGCTGCACGAGGACTGGACGCTGCGCGACCCGGACGAGCTCGACGACCTTTATGCGGACGCCGGTTTCGGCGCCGACACGCGCGCGATCACCTACTGCCAGGCCGGCATCCGCGCCGCATTCACGCACCTCGTGCTCCACGCACTCGGCCGCGACGACGTCCGAACGTACGACGGATCGTGGGAGGAATGGGGCAACGACCCCACCCTCCCGGTGGTGAAGGGCCGCAGCTGAGTGAACGCGACGGCGTGCCCTCGCTGAGGGCGCGCAGTCAGCGCGCCGCGGCGGGCCGCGGCACCAGGGCGAACGTGATACCCGCCGCCAGCAGCGCCAGCGCCGCCGCCACGGCGAGGGCGACGGTCGTCGAGACACCGAGGAGCAGTCCCGCGAGGGCAGACCCGACCGGAACGCCGGAGTAGTTAAGGTGCATCGAGACCGCGAACGCGCGCCCGTACCAGGCCGGGTCGGTGACGCGCTGGCGCAGCGAGAATAGCCCGATGTCCATTGGCCCACCGAACAACCCCGTGAACAGCGCGCCCAGCGCGACGACGACGAGCGATGCCGCGAAGGTCAGGACGCCGATGCCGAGCGCGATCCCGAGCAGGCCGCCGATGATGAAGAGCCGCTCGCGACCTTCGCTGCCGAGTCGACCGGCGGTGAGCCCCGAGATCACCCCACCGGCTCCGACGACGCCCCAGAGCACGCCGACGAGGGAGGCGCCGCCATGAAGCCGTTCGAAGACGAGCACCGGCAGCGCGACCAGCAGGATCCCCTGCGCGAGATTGCCGACCGAGACGCCGAGGGCGAGTCCGCGAAGGCTGCGGTTCCGCATGACGTACATCACGCCCGCGCGCGCGTCGTTCACCACGCCACCGGACTCGATCGGTCTCTCCCGTATCCGGATACCGATGAGCGCGAGGGCGCTCAACAGATAGACGCCCGCCGTCGCCGCGATCCCGGCCTCAGCTCCCGCGAACCCGACGATCGCGCCGGCGACCGGAGGCCCGACGATCGCCGTCAGCGTGTACCCCATGGCGTCGACGGCGTTCGCGCGGTCCCAGAGTCCGCTCGGGACCACGAGCGGGAATAGCGTGCGTGCACCGGCCGCGCCGAGGGGGTTCGTGATCGATGCGGCGACGACGAGCAGTAACAGAAGATGGAGCGACAACGCGCCGTTCAGCGAGAGAGCGGCGATCGCGGCGAGCACGACGCACGAGACGCCGAAATCTATGGCCATGAGCCTGACGCGGCCGTAGCGGTCGAGGAGCGCGCCGGCCAGCGGGCTGACGAGGATCCCCGGTGCGATGCCGAGGAAGACGGCAAGGCCGGCGAGTCCAGGCGAGCCGAACCGCGAGAGCACGAACAGCACGAGCGCGAGCTGCCACATCGCCGCAGCCGTCCGGACCAGGATCGTCGATGCGGCCAGGCGCGCGAAGTGCGGGACGCCCAAGAGCTCCGCGTATCCGGCACGCGGTGTGGCGACCGTCACCTCCCCACTGCGAGGTTTCGGCTAGAAGGCGGCGTTGAGCTCGGCGGCGAGCGACGGCGGAACGTCCGCCTCGATCTCGATCCCCCGCTCGTTGTAGTCGGCGCGGTGCAGAGCCCCTCGTTCGCGGATGCGCTGGACCATCGCGCCCGATGCGTGAGGGAGCGTGAGCGCGACGCGCTGCCACAACGAGGCCGCGAGCAGAGCGATGCGTGCGCGGAGCTCCTCGAGTCCCGCACCGCGCAGGGCGGACACGAAGATGGCCTCCGGGAACTCGGCGCCGAGCGCCTCATGGAGCGCCTCGCCCTCGGGTCCCGAGAGCGCGTCAGCCTTGTTGAGCACGAGCAGGGTCGAACGCTCCTGGAGCCCCAGCGAGCGGAGGGTGTCCCGGACGACGGCGCTCTGCTCGTGCACGTTCGGGTGCGACACATCGGCCACGTGGATCAGCAGATCGGCTCCGTCGAGCTCCTCGAGCGTCGCGTGGAACGCCGCGACGAGCGTCGGCGGCAGCTTGTTCACGAAGCCGACCGTATCCGAAAGCAGCGCCAGCGTGCCGTTCGGCAGCGCGATCCTGCGCGTCGTCGGATCGAGCGTAGCGAACGGCTGATCGGCGACGAGCACCTCGGAGCCGGACAGCGCGTTCAGTAGCGTGGACTTTCCGGCATTCGTGTACCCGACCAGCGCTGCGAGGAACAGCCCTTCCGCGGCGCGCGAGCGTCTGCTGCGGGCCCGCTGGGCCGAAAGCTCGTCGAGCCGTCCCTTCAGCTCCTGGATCCGGCGGCGGATCACCTGCCTGTCGCTCTCGAGCTTGGACTCGCCTGGCCCGCGCGTTCCGATACCACCGCCGAGGCGCGAAAGGCCGAGCGATCCTCCGGTCAAGCGGGGCAGGCGGTATTCGAGCTGCGCGAGCTCCACCTGGAGGCGGCCCTCCCTGGTCCGCGCGTGCCGCGCGAATATGTCGAGGATCAGCGCGGAGCGGTCGATCACTGCGAGCTTTGTCGCCTTCTCGAGCGATCGCTGCTGCGTCGGCGACAGCTCGTCGTCGCAGACCAGGAGATCCGCGGCCACGCGGCCGCACTCGAGGGCGACCTCCTCGAGCTTCCCCTTCCCCACCCAGCTGTTCGGATCGGGCGCACGGCGGCGTTGCTCGCTGCGCCCGACGACTCGTGCGTCGGCGGCAACCGCCAGCGCCGCCAGCTCGTCGAGCGAGTCCTCGACGTCGAGGGTGGCGCCCGGGGTCTGCAGCCCGAGCAGGAACGCGCGCTCCGGCGGATCCGCCGTGTCGATCATCGTCGCTGCTCCCTCTGAAAAAACGCGGCATGCATGCGCCTGCGCGCTTGCGCGGGCAGCAGCATCGTGGATGAGGAGTGTGCCACCCCGAGCGAAAAGGGACCGCGTCCCCGGCGACGCAACGGCGTCGGTAGCATGCGGGCGTGACCCCACCACCCTCCCGCGCATTGGCGCGCGCCTGGTTCGACATCGGCACGCAGTCGGTCGGCGGAGGCACGAGCACCCTGTTCATGATCCGGCGGATCCTCGTCGAGCGGCATGGATGGATCTCGCTTCGAGATTTCACCGAGGCATGGGTCCTATCGCAGCTGAGCCCGGGGATCCACCTCGTGGCCCTCGCGGGTCTCCTTGGCCGGCGCATCGCCGGGCTTCGCGGGGTCGTGGTCTCGGTCGGCGGCATGATGCTCCCCGCGGCGGCCATCACGGCGATCCTCACCGCGCTCTTCAGCGGCATCGCGGAGCATCCGCTGACGCTCGCGGCCCTTCTCGGCATCGGTCCGGTCGCCGCCGGTATGACCATCGGGCTCGCGCTCACGCTCGCGCGTCCGGTTGTGCACCGCGGTTGGTACGCGATCCTCGACGTCGCGCTCCTTGCGGCGGCCTTCGGCGTGCTGCTCAGGGGTGCCGCCCCGACCGTCGCCGTGATCGCGGGGAGCGCGGTCTTTGGCGCGTTCTTCCTCCGGCGCGAGCGTCCCACATCATCCGATGCCCCCATGAGCTGAGGCATGGATCAACTCACGCTGTTCCTCCTGTTCCTGAAGTCCTCCGCCCTGGCCGTCGGCGGCCTCGCATCGCTGCCGCTCCTGCGGACCGACCTGGTGCCGGCGTACACGAACGACGCAGGGATCCTGCAGGCGCTCGCCATCGGTCGGCTCGCTCCCGGCCCGAACGGCCTGTACATCGTGAGCCTCGGTTATCTCGTCGCCGGCTGGACGGGTGCCGTTTACGCCGTGGTCGGCGCGACCCTCGCGCCGCTCGCGATCCTGCCCGCGACCATGCTCGCCCGCCGCTGGCTGCTGTCGCCCTGGTTCGCCGGACTCGTCCGCGGTGTCGCGCTCGGGACCGCGGGGCTCCTCCTCGCGACGGGCGTCACGATCGCGCAGACGGGCGGAACGGCGCCGTGGCAGCTCGGGCTCGCCGCTGCCGCCGTCGTTCTCACCGTCCGCGGCAGGCTGCACCCCGCCATCCTCGTCGGCCTCGGTGCCGCGGCGGGGCTCGCACTCGGCAGATAGCGCCAGGTCGAGGCTGCAACGCGGTCCGGATGCCAGGTCCCCAGCTCGGCCCGGCATCTGCGGCTCGGGGCGTGCGCTTCCGCCGGGGAGCGCGCTTCTTCCTAGCGGCTGACGTGGTACTTGACGTGCGTGACCGTCGGCGAGGCGACCACCTTGACGGGTTCGAGTTTGGGATCGCCGACGTGCTCCAGCAGCCGCTCCCCTGCGCCGAGGATCACCGGAACGATGTGGAGGTACAGCTCGTCGACCATCCCGGCCGCGAGGAATTGCTGTACGGCGCTCGCGCCGCCCGCGATCGCAACGTTCTTTCCCCCGGCCGCCGTTCGAGCCCGTTCCAAGGCGGACTGGATCCCGCCGGTCACGAAGGTGAACGTCGTGCCGCCCATCATCGAGAGCGGTTGGCGCGCGTGGTGTGTGAGCACGAAGACCGGCGCGTGGAAGGGCGGGTCATCGCCCCACCATCCCTTCCAGGTCTCGTCCCACGGCCCGCCGCCACCGCCGAACATCCTGCGGCCCATGATGTGGGCGCCGACACCCTCGACGACTTCCTCGGCGATCTCAGCGTCGGCCGTGTGCTCACCGCCGTCCAGTCCCTGCTGCCTGCGCCACGTGTCGGTGCCGAAGACCCACTGGTGCAGCCGCATCCCGCCCCTCCCAAGCGGGTCCTCCACGCTCTGGTGCGGTCCGGCGACGAAGCCGTCGAGCGATATCGACATGTGGCAGACGACTGAGCTCATGCGTGCAGTGACCTCCGGCGACCATCGGGATCGAGCCTCGTCAACACGCGACTATCCACCGTACCGACCGCACGTGCATCATCGCAGCCCGCCCGAGAGCGACTAGCCTAGCGACATGCGGCCCCTGCTGGTCCTGGTCGGCGTGATGCTGGCGCTCGGCATGTCTTCGGCGAGCGCCCAGGCGGCGGACAAGGCGTGCGGGACCGTGTCCGCGGTCTTCTTCGGCGATCTCCCGAGCGGCGGGTTCGTGGCCATCGACGGCCGCAGGTTCCAGGTCGGCGGCGTCAGTCCGCGCAACGTGGTGCTGCCACCCGCGACGCACCTGCGTGTCGGAGTGCGCGCTTGTGCCGTCGGGGACTTCCGTGCACTCGCGGACGGGACGGTGGACCTGTACAACGGCGAGGTGTTCGTCGAGGCGACGGCGGGGCCGCTCCCGAACACCAGCACAACGACCGCAGACGTGGGCGGTGCGTTCGCCTTCGGCGTACTGGCCGCGGCCGGCCTCGCCGGCGCCGCGAAAGCGTTCGGCTCGAGCCGACAGCACAGCTGAGAGGAGCAGGTTTTGCCCGAACCACCGACGTTGATGACGCGCCTCCGCGCGAGGGTCGCCGGCGAGATCTCGACCGACACGATCGCCGCCTACCGGGCCGCCGGGGCCTCCGCCTACGGCCTCCTGGTCGAGGCCGAGCAGGAGCGGACGGTGCTCGCCACGGACGACTACTGGACCGTGTCCGCGTCTCAGCAGACGTTCTTCCTCGCCACATGGAATGCCTTCGTCCTGCAGAGCATCGCCGACGCCTTCATCGACGCGGACTTCGCCTTCGATCCCGGAACAGTGGGATTCGTGCCGCCGGTGACCGCCGAGCAGGCGATGCGCTTCTACGCCGGAGTCGAGCAGTGGCTGGTGCGTGCGCGTCAGGCGCAGGCCGACCCCCGCTACCGGCTCGATCTTCACGTGCCCGCGGAGCTTCCGGCGTGGGTCGAGGTCGAGCCCTGCCCGGAGGCGCACCTGCACGCGATGCTGACGGCCTCGGGCAAGCTGCGCGAGCACGCCGAGCTCGCTGTCGCGGACCTGAGAAAGCGCGCGCCGCAGAGCCGCCAGTCCGATCTCACGAAGATCAAGTCGCTCCTGGCCGCCGCGCAGACAACGGCCGACTACGCCGAGCAGCTGCACACGCAGCTCCACGCCGGCCAGAGCGCAAGTCAGGACCTGCACGAGCGCATCGAGCGGTCGATCAAGGACGCCCTTGGGAAGGCCTTCCTCACCGGGCAACTCGCAGCGATGCCGCAGATCGACCAGTACGTTCCAGAGAGCGGGAGCGTCCCGACACAACGACTACCCGGTCCCGGTGATCGCGGCTTCGATCCCTGGTGCCTGACCGATCCGCACACGCGAGCGCAGTGGCAGCGCGACCGACGAGCTCAGGCGGCGGTCGACGCGTTGTGGAAGTACGACCCACATCCCGACCGTACGCTGGAGATCCAAGCCACGATCGACGCCGCTCTCGCGCGGGGCGATGTCGATTACGCCACCGACGCGAACGGCCGCCGCCTCGGTAATTACTTCTGCTGTCCCTGGTCGGCCGTCTACGTCGCCAAGCGGCCGATCGAGATCGGTGGCAAGCGCCTGCGGCCGCTGCAGCAGTTCACCTTCGACGTCTCGGCCGAGGAGATCGTCGAGGGCGGGGCCTTCAAGCGGGAGCTGCTCGTCGCGGACTTCTCCCGGACCGAAGACATCGACTATTGCGACCCGGGCGCGGACGGCCGTCACGAGTAGCCGGGCGCTCTGGGTCCGGAACGTCCGCAAGGAACCCGTCCGCGGGCGCGACTAGCTCGAAAGCTCGCCCTCGAAGACGTATTCCGCCGGGCCGCTGAGAGTCCAGCGCTTTCCCGGGAGGACGACGAGGGCCCCGCCGGGCAGGTGCACGGAGATCCTGTCGCCGCGGGCATCGCCGCGCCCGAGGGCCGCGGCGGCGGCGGCGATCGCCCCGGTCCCGCACGCGAGCGTCACCCCCACTCCACGCTCGTCGACGCGGAGGCGGATAGCGCCGGCCGATCGCACCGCGGCGCAGCCCACGTTCCCCTCGCCCCCGGCAGCCCGCGCGGCGGCGGCGAAGGCGGTGAGGTCGATCGCCGCCGGCTCCGCGACGAACGCGACCAGCTGGGTGTTGCCCGCGTCCACGCGCGTCGCCCCGTGCGGAGCGCCTCCATAGACGAACGTGAACCGGCCCACGACGCGCGGGGGCGCAAGCTCGATGGCGATCCCCGCGCCGTCCCGGCGGGCGCCGACGACCGCGCCGCGGGTACGCAGCCGCAGCCTCTCTCCTCCGTGGCGATCGAGCAGATACCGTGCGACGCATCGGGCGCCGTTGCCGCACGCCTCGGCGGTCGATCCATCGGCGTTGTGGATCCTCCAGTCCTACACGCGGTCGTCGCGATCTCCGATCACGAGGACGCCATCGGCGCCGATCCCCAGCCTTCGATCGCAGAGAGCGGCCACGTGGGCGGCCGTCAGCGTCGCCCAACCGTCGTCGCCCTCGCCGACGATGAAGTCGTTGCCGCAGCCGTGCATCTTCGTGAACCTCACTTCGCGAGTGCCTCACGGATCATCTCGAGCGGATCGACGGTCGTTGGGTCGACCCACCGCACTTCCTGATCGCGACGGAACCACGTCATCTGGCGCCGCGCGTACGCGGAGGTGTCTTTCGCGGTGGCGGCGATCGCATCGCCAAGGTCGATCTCGCCTCGCAGATGAGCAGCCCAGTGGATGTAGCCGTGGGCGCTCATGCTCGGGAGGCGCGGGTCGAGGCCGTCGGCCAGCAGCGTCGCGGTCTCCTCGAGCACGCCCCGCTCGACCATGCCTCGAACGCGGCTCTCGATCTCCCTACGGAGGAGGGGGCGAGGCGGACAGAGCCCGATTCGGATGGTCTCGAGGCATCCTCGGCGCGCTTGATGACCGCTCGCGCTTCCCGTGAGCATCGCGATCTCGAGGTAACGCACGACGCGACGCACGTTGTGGGGATGGACACGTGCGGCCGCGGCGGGGTCACGCGAAGCCAGCTCCTGGTGGAGCGCGACGTCGCCGTGCTCTGTCGCTCGCGCCTCGAGCGCGGCGCGGAGGGGCGCATGAGTGGGCAGCGCGTCGAGCGCCAACCCGTCGAGGAGGGCGCGCACGTACAGGCCCGTTCCCCCCGCGACGATCGGGACGCGGCCTCGGCGCTCGATCTCCGCGAGAGCCGCACGCGCTTCCCGCTGGTAGCGAGCCGCGTCGTAGCGTTCGCCGGGATCGGCGACGTCGATCAGGTGATGAGGGACGGCCCGCCGCTGCCCGGCCGTCGGTTTGGCGGTACCGATGTCCATCCGGCGGTAGACCAGGCGCGAGTCCGCCGAGAGGATCTCCCCCTGGAGAAGCGTCGCGGCGCCGAGCGCGAGCGTCGTCTTGCCCGAGGCTGTCGGCCCCACGATCGCAAGGACCCTCATGCCCGTTCCTTCCGCGAGGGCACGCGAGCCGCGGGAGGACCGGCAGCGTTCCCGATCGATCCGCCGGCTCGCCCCTCGGATGCCGTCCGATGCGGCACCGCCATCACCTCCGCTCCGTCAGCGCCCGCAGCGCCATGCGCGCGGCTTCGATGCGACCCGCATCGGGCACCCGCTCCGCATAGCGCAGCTGCTCGAACGCCGTGACGACCGGCCCTGCGCCAAGCCACTCCGGCGAGGACGCGGAGATGCGAAAGAGGTGCTCCGTCGGCGTCTCCGCATCCGCGCGCCACCCCGCGCCACGGCCTTCCGCGAGAGCGAGAAATCTCCAGTACAAGAGTCGCACCGAAGTCGAGACGCTGCCGTCGTTCGACGGTGGGCGCCGACGCGGGTGGCGGCGCGGGAGCAGCGTCGCGAGGCTCGCGCGCAGCGAGAGGCCATCGGCTCGCTCCCGTTCGATGCTGCCGCCTTCCGGAAGATCGGCGCGCCGGTCGCGCACGAGCCGGTCGATCAGCAGCACGGCGATGCCGACCCCGACGACGGCGATGAGGATCTCGACGGCACCGAACACGAACGGCCGGCTGTGCTCGAGCGCCAGCCTCACCGCCTCCTCGTCTGCGTCAGGCCGCGCCGGAGGCGGTCGCCGGGGAGGGATGTCGACCGACCCGAACCATCCGGAGAAGACCTCGACCAGGTAGGCGGCGAGATAACCGAACGGAAGCAGCATCGCGTACAGGGCACGCGAGAGCACCGGCTCGACCGCCCTCCCGAGCTCGGCGAGCGCCTCTTGCGCTGTCGGGAGGAACGCCGCGACGACGATCGCCGCAGCACCCAGAGTGAACGCCGCCGCGGTGCCGGAGACCGCGGCGGTGCCTCCCCGCGCCTCGTCGGGTGCGAGCTGCTGATCCTCGGCGGACCGAGCGAGCGAGAGCGTGAGCCCTCCGGTCGCGACGACGAGCAGTCCCAGCATCGCGAGCGACCCCCGGTCGACCGGCAGCGGGATGATCGCGAGAAGCACCAGCGACACCAGCGCGAGCGCGCACGCGTCGCGCGCGTCGCCCCACCGCCCCAGCGTGCGCGCGAGCGAGAGCACGCGCCAGAGGAACGCTTCCCCGAAAAATGCGAACGCGATGCCGCGCGTGAGCACCGCGAGCCCGTCCGCTCCGCGCATCGGGAGCATGAGTCCCCAGACCACGGCCGCTCCTACGACCACCGCCACCTGGACGGTGCTCTGCCCCTCGGCGCGCGAGTCTGCGAGGAGCGCGGACAGCACCAGGATGACCCCGAAGAGCCCCACGGTGACCGGCAGGATCGCAAGGGGTGCGGCTCCGAGAATGAGCGAGTGGATCAGCCCGGCGACTGCGGCGAAGGCCACGGCCTCCATGAACGCGCGCCCTGCGAGCAGGGTGAGCCTCGGCGCTCTAGACGGCACGGCCCGCCTCGGATCCCGCGAGGACATCGATCGCGACTCCGCTCGACCGTACCTGCCGCACGATATCTTCCGGCGGCTCCTGGACGGTTACCACCATCACGCGGTGGTGCGCGCGACGCAGCGCCACGCACGCCTGCGCGAGCGAAGTCCCGAGCCGGGGTGTCACCACGATGAGGCTGGCCCCCCATGGGATGCGTCCGCGCTCCCTGAGGAACACCGCCTCGGGGGCGGCGGCCGCGTATGGTCCGAGCCGGGCCAGGATGTCGAGGCTGCGCACCAGCGGCCGCGGGCCGCGGCCAAGTGCCGATCGCGGCCGCTCGTGCGTGATGTTGTCGAGGCCGTTCGTGATGAGACCGACCTGCCGGCCCGCTTCCGCAGCGAGGCGAAGCAGCTCCGCCGCCGCCGACACCACGAGCTCGGTCGCGTCGGGGTCGGCCTGGATCCAGTACTGGTCATACGAGGCGACATTGACAAGGAAGATCGCGTCGAGGCTCGTCGCCGGCTCGTAGAGCTTGGTCTGAAGACGACGAAGACGCGCGGACGCCTTCCAGTGGATCTCCTTGCGCGCGTCGCCGATGCGATGCTCGCGGACGCCGCGGAAACGCAGCGGATCCGGCAACAGCCCGCGCCTCGTCGCCGTCTCGGCGAGCGGCCGCAGCGACGGGAGATGGCGATCGCGGACCGCGAGTGGCGCCGGATATGCGATGAGCGTGAGGCCGGGCGACAGGGTGCGGTCATCACGGATGAAGCCGAGCCAGTCGCTCGCGCGAAGCCTCAATGGACCGAGAACGAAGGCGCCGCGCTGGGACGCTCTCAGCAGAAAACGTAGCTTCACGCGCTCGAAGGGCCGGGGCCCGAATCCCGCGCCGATGCTGGATCGAGCGCGACCCCGCTGATCGGTCGCAGGCTCGATCCCCTCGGGGAGGTTCAAACGGATCTCGAGCCACGGCAGCGGCAGAGCCTTGCGGTTCGCGACGGCGAACGTGACCGTGAACGTTTCCCCCGATACGACCCGAGCCGGGAGAAGCTCGGCACGGACCTCGACCGCGAGCAGCGCGAGGCGGGCGGTGATCTCGACCACGGCGCCCGCGACCGCCACGCCTGTGGCCAGCACGATCAAACCGCCCTCGCGGCTGATGGCCGCGATGAGCGCGAGAAGGACCGCGGCAGCCCACGGGAACTGCCCCGTCCGGGTGCCCAGGTGCGCCGGGGCCGCGACCAATCCCGCTCAGCCCGTCCGGGAGACCACGGGCTCCTCCGCCGGCACTGGCGTACGGCCCATCACTTCGGCGACGACGGTCATCGTCGTACGCCCCCGCATCTGCGCCTCAGCATCGAGGAAGAGGCGGTGGCGGAGCACCGGGGGTGCCTGCGCCTTGACGTCGTCGGGCAGGACGAAATCGCGGCCGCGGATCGCCGCGCGCGCCTGAGAGGCGCGATACAACGCGAGGGCGGCACGCGGGCTTGCCCCGAGCTCCACGCCGGACAGTCGGCGCGTGGCTCGGACGATGGCACTGATATAGCCACGCACCGCATCGCTGACGCGTACTGCCCGCACTTCGGCGCGCAGGGCGGCGAGCCCCGTCCCATCGAAGATCGGCTCGAGCGTGTCCGTCGAGACATTCGCCGGTCCGTGAAGGCGCAGGATCTCGTCCTCCTCCCCTTCGTCCGGATAGCCCAGGTTCAGAAGGAGCAGGAAGCGGTCGAGCTGCGCTTCGGGCAACGGGAACGTGCCCTCGAGCTCGATCGGGTTCTGGGTCGCGATGACGAAGAATGGGTCCGGCAGCCGGTGGGTCGTCTCGTCGACGGTGATCTGCCGCTCTTGCATCGCCTCCAGCAGGGCGGACTGCGCGCGAGGCGTCGCGCGGTTGATCTCGTCGACGAGCACCACGTTCGCCAGGAGCGGACCGGGGCGGTACTCGAAGCGCCGCGTCGCCTCATCGAATATCGAGACTCCGGTGATGTCCGACGGAACGAGGTCCGGCGTGCACTGGATCCGCCTGAAGTCGAGGTCGAAGGTGCGCGCGACCGCCCGCGCGAGCATCGTCTTTCCCACCCCGGGGACGTCGTCGAGGAGCACATGGCCGTCCACCAGGAGCGCGGTGAGCATCTGCTCCGTGGCCGCGCCCTTGCCGACGACGACGCGCCCCACCGCTGCGACGATGCGCGCCGCAGCATCCTGGACGATCACGAAGGGCGTCCATGCGGCAGAGCGCAGGGAAACACGCCACCGATCCGCTGAGTCGACCCGCGCGTCAGCCACACCATGACAGTGATCGGATGCTAGCGGGGGTGCCCCGCACCCCATCGTGAGCGTGCTGTCCATCCGCGTCGGTACCATGGGGATCCATGGCGACCGTCATCCGCGCTCGAGAAAGCCGGACGCCTCGCGTGGGCGGCCGCCCGAGCGTCTCGTCGCCGGACGTGACGCCGTTCACCTTCGACCCGCAGCGCGTTGCTCGCCTCGAGACGATGGCCTGGCGCGCGTACTACGAACGCCACTGGCTCGCTCTTGCCTACTTCACGGAGCGGGCATGCGCCGACCAGTTCCACGTTCCACTCCCGATCTCGGCCCAGGCGGCTTACTACGCGACCCGCGGGGCGGTCGCCTTCAAGCCGGTCGACAACGATGTCGGCCTCGCCGTGGCCGCGCTCGCGCGCTACTACGCCATCGTGCGGCGGCACTCGGGCCTGGCGTTCGATCCCGCGGAGGTCGCGCGCACCGAGGTCCGCTACTGGGTCGTGCATAGGCGGCTGTCCGGAAGCGGCGACCATGCGGAGCTCGTCGACACGTTCGCCAAGCTCCACGCTTTGACGTTCGCCATCGGGACCGACCGCGCGCGCGAGTCGGCCGAGTGGCGCACCCGCGCCGCCATCACCGTCGACGACATCACCGGCCGGCGCTCGACGGATCAGGAAGGCGACTGGCGGCGGGTGGAGACCCAGCTCCGCCGCGGCTATCGCTCACTGGTGGCCGCGATCGCCTGAGCCGCTGACCGGTCCGGCACGGCATCCACGGCATCCGGGGCATCCACGGCATCCGCGGCATCCGGGGCATCCGGGGCATCCGGGGCATCCGGGGCATCCGGAGCATCCGGGGCATCCGGTCAGAACGACGCCGGAAGCCGCCCCTCCTTTTGGTACGGGATGCCGTCGGCGGCGGGCGGAGTGGCCCTGCCGACCACCCCGGCCAGGATCACGATCGTCGCGAGGTACGGGAGAGCGGCGTACCAAAAGCTCGGGATCGTTCTCATCACATCACCGAGCTCCCCGTCGGGCGGCCGCACGTTCACGATGACGCCCAGCGCTGTGGCGGCACCGAATAGGAGCGCCCCACCGAAGGCGCCGATGGGCGTCCAGCGCCCGAAGATCATCGCGGCGAGCGCGATGAAACCGCGCCCCCCGGTCATGCCGTTCTGGAACGAGCCGGTCGATTCGAGGGTCAGGAACGCCCCGGCCAGGCCGGCGAGGCCGCAGCCGGCGACGACGTTGACGAAGCGCGTCCGCAGGACGTCGATGCCGACCGTGTCCGCCGCCTTCGGGTGCTCGCCGACAGCCCGCGTACGAAGACCCCACCGCGTGCGGAAGAGCGCGAACTGGAGAAGCACGACGATGACGATGACGCTCATCGCGATGGGTCCCTGGTCCAGGAGCATCGAGGCGATGGGTCCAAGGAGGGGAAGTGCGGCGATCTGATCCGGCGCGTGGAACGGAGGGACCACCCCGGCGCCTCCGCGCCCACTGGGGCTGATCACCAAACGGTTGAGGTATCCGGTGATGCCGAACGCCGCGATGTTCAACATCGTCCCAGCGATGATCTGGTCGGCCCGCACGCTGATCGTCAGCCATGCGTGCACCGTGCCCGCGAGCATTCCCGTCGCCACAGCGACGGCGATGCCGGCGACGAGCGCGGCCGCGCTGCCGATGGGGTCGTGGAGCGCGAACCCGGTGAGATAGCCGAAGAACGCCGCGAGCAGCATGATCCCTTCGATCCCGATGTTCACCACGCCGCTCCGCTCGTTGACCACGCCACAGAGGGCGCCCAGCGCGAGCGGCGTCGCGAGCGCGAGGACGATCGGCAGGAGACCGGGAACGACGGTGATCAGATAGCCGCCGAGCTCGACCAGCAGACGCAGCACGTGCAGGATGCCTTCCATCACCGCGGCTCGGCCGCCGCGGTCGCCACCTCGGGGCTCGACCAGCTCCGCGTCACCGTCTCGGGCTCTCCGAGGCCGCCGCGGGCGCGCCGGATCCTGAAGACCCTGCGCACGAGGACATCCGCCGCCAGGAAGAGGATCACCAGCGCTTGGATGATGTCGATCACCTCGACCGGGACGGAGGTCTCGATCTGCATGAGCGGCGCGCCGGCCCGGAAGGCACCGAAGAGCACCGCGGCGAGGACCACGCCGACCGGGTCGGACCGTCCGACAAGCGCCACCGCGATCGAGTCGAACCCGACCGAGGCGGTGATGCCCGGCGCGTAAAAGCCGATCACCCCCAGCATCTGGATCGCCCCTGCCATGCCGCCAAGCACCCCTGCGAGCGTCATCGTCAGCGCGGTGACGAGCACCGGCCGCATGCCCGAGTAGCGGGCCGCCACGGGGTTCGCGCCGACGCTGCGTATCTCAAAACCGATGGTCGTGCGGTCGAGCATCCATGCCACGGCCGGGACAGCGATCAGCGCGAGGAGGATGCCGAGATGCAGGTTCCGCCCCGCAAGGACCGGCAGCGCGGCGTTGCCGATGTCACCGGTGCGCGGAAACGAGAATCCCGGCGCACGGACGAGATCGGTGACTGCCCAGGTGAGCAGCAGGGCGGCCGCGTTGTTGAGCATGATCGTCGTGACGACCTCGTGCGCCCCCGTGCGCGCCTTGAGGAACCCCGGGATGAAGCCGATGACGCCGCCCGCCACCGCGCCGGCGATGAGGGCGGCCGCGACCGCGAGAGGAGCGAACGCGGCGGCGGCCCAGGCACCCATCACCGCGGCGGCGAACGCGCCCGCAAGGAACTGGCCCGCGACACCGATGTTGAAGAGCCCTGCCTTGAATGCGAGAGCGACGGAAAGACCTCCCAGCACCAGCGGCGCCGCCCCGACGAGCGTGTTGCCGATCGCCGTTGGGCTGCCGAATGCGCCCGCAGCGAGCGACGAGTACGCGCGCACCGGCAGGAGGACATCGAGACCACCAGGCGTGAATGCGCTCGAAACGACGATCACCGCGGCGGCGAGCGCGAGGGCGAGAAGGATCGAGAGCGCCGGGACCGCGACGAGCCGCCATCCGTCGAGTGTGCGCCGGGCGAGCGTCATGTCGCCGATCCCGTGGCCATCAGCCGGCCCACGCGGTCACGCCCGGCATCCGCGGCCGCGAACGTCCCGACGATGCGCCCGCGATACATCACCGCCACGCGGTCCGACAGTTGGAGGACCTCGTCGAGCTCGGCTGATACAAGGAGGATCGCCGCACCCTCGTCGCGCTGGGCCACCACCTGCCGGTGGATGAACTCGATACTCCCGACGTCGAGGCCGCGGGTCGGCTGGTCGAGCACCAGGAGCCGAAGATCCGCCCGGAACTCGCGGGCAACGATGAGTTTTTGCTGGTTGCCCCCCGACAGCGTGCCGGCATCCACCGCGGCGGATGAGGTGCGGACATCGAACCGTTCGATGAGTCGTCGGGCGCTCGCCTGGATCGCGGAGCGATCGCGAAGGATGCGCCCGAACCCACGCGCGAAGGGGGCATGGTCATACCTCGTCAGAACGAGGTTGTCGTAGACGGGGAAGGAAAGTACGAGACCGGCCCGCTGCCGATCGGCCGGGACATACGCGAGGCCGCGATCGCGCCGCTGCCGGATCGACCCCTTCGTCACGTCGCGGCCGTCGATCCGCATGGTCCCCGAGGTGGCCCGGCGCAGGCCCACGATGGCTTCGACGAGTTGCTCCTGCCCATTCCCCGCGACCCCGGCGATGCCGAGGATCTCGCCCGAGCGGACAACCAGGTCGACGGATCGCACGGCCTCGTGCCCGCGGCCATCCGCGACGCGCAGGGCGCGGATCTCGAGCCGGGCGTCCCCGGCGCGTGAGCGGCCCCGGTCCACGCGGAGCGAGACCGTGCGGCCCACCATGAGCTCCGCGAGCTCGCTGGTGGTCGTCTGCCCCGGCCTACGCTCTCCGACGACCCTGCCCCGGCGGATCACCGTTATCCGGTCGGCCACCGCCTGGACCTCGTCCAGCTTGTGACTGATGAACACGATGGCCGCCCCTTCGCCGGCAAGTCGCCTGAGCACCGCGAATATCTCGCTCGTCTCCTGCGGGGTGAGGACCGCGGTCGGCTCGTCGAGCACCAGGATCCGCGCGCCGCGGTAGACGGCCTTGAGTATCTCGACGCGCTGCTGCTGTCCGACGCTCAGCTGCTCGATGCGCGCGTCAGGACGAAGGTCGAATCCGAGGCGCTCCGCGAGCGCGCGCACCCGACGACCGCCCTCGGTGCGATCGACGATCTGCGCCGGCCCCACGATCTCGCGGCCGAGCATGACGTTCTCGGCGACGGTCAGGACCGGCACCAGCATGAAGTGCTGGTGCACCATGCCGATCCCCCTCGCGATCGCATCGGCCGGATCGGCGATCGTCACTGGAAGGCCATCGATCGCGATCTCGCCCGAGTCCGGCGCGACGAGCCCATAGAGGATGTTCATCAGCGTGGACTTGCCCGCGCCGTTCTCGCCGAGCAGCGCATGGATCTCTCCCGGCCGCACGTCGAAGTCGACGGCTTCGTTCGCGAGCGTTCCCGTCGCGTAACGCTTGGTCACGCCGCGCATCGCGAGGGCCGCCGCCACGGGTGTTCTCCCTGGCGGCGGCTCGTTCGCGCTATCCATGTCGCTGGGCGCTCAGGGTACCGGCTTGAGCTTGCCTTCCTTCATGTCCGCCAGGGCCTTCTTGAGCTTGTCCTCCAGGCCCGCCGGAACGGGGTCGAGGTTACGGATCATCGAATAGCCGATACCGTCGTTCGTCGCGTCGTTGAAGAAGTTTCCGCCCACCTTGCCCTTCTCTTTCCATCGCTTGACCGCGGCGGTGACGGTCGCCTGCAGCCTCTTCTCCGCGCTCGTGACGATGCACGCCTTCGCGTCCGGCAGCGAAAGATACTGGTCGACGTCGACGCCGATCCCGTAGATCTTGGCGCTGCATGCCGCCCGGAGCGCCCCCGCGCCGGTCAGGCCGGCGACCTGGAAGACGACGTCCGCGCCCTGGCCGATCATGGTCTTCGCGGACGCCTCACCCTTGTCCGGGGCGTTGAAGTCCTCGGTGTAGTTGATCAGGACCTGGGTTCCGGGCCGGGTCGCCTTGGCAGCGTTCTCGTAACCCTTTATGTAGTTGACGACCGGCGGCACGTCCGAGCGCCCGCCGACGGCGCCGATCTTCCCGCTCTTGGTCAGCGTCGCCGCCACGATCCCGACCAGGTACCCCGCCTGCGCTTCGTTGTACAGGAGGCCCTGGTAGTTATCCGGAGGCGTGCCCTTGCATTCCTTGTCGCTGGCGTCCTTGGGCACGCAGACGAACTGGTCGACGCCGATGAACTGCACGGTGGGGTTCTTCTGAGCCGCAGCCAGAGTGTCGGTCCCGATGAGGAAGCCGACGGTCACGATGGCATCGTACTTCTGGTCGAGGAACTGCTGGATGTTCTGCTTGTAGTCGGCGACGTCCTTTGTGACGATGACCTGGGGCGTGGCGCCGATGGCCTTCGCGCCGTCCTGCACGCCCTTCCACGTGGACTCGTTGAATGACTTGTCCTCGAGCTGGCCGATGTCCGTGACCACCCCGATCTTGGCCGCCGCGGCCGCCGGTGTGCCGCTGGCCGCTCCGCTGCCGCCACCGCCGCCTCCGCACGCGACGAGGAGGATCGCGCTCAGTACCGCGAAGGCAAGCGGACGATTCATCGTGCCGGGCCTCCTTCATCGACGCGCGGGGCGAGATCCCGTGGGGCGACTGCGCGAGTCTACAAGGCGCGAGCCGATCGCCGAGCGATCGCCGGAACCTCGCCTCATCGCTGCGGCCGTTCCGGCCTGTCCGCGGCCGCACCTTCGAGCCGCGCGACCGTCTCCGGTGGGACGAACACGGCGCCGAGCGGCGCGCCGTGATCGCCGCGCCCATGAAAGTCGCTCCCGCCCGTCGGGACGAGGGCGTGCCGGGCGGCGAGCGCGAGGCAGTGCGCGGTCCATGCCGGCGTGTGCGACCCGTAGTAACACTCGATGCCCGCGAGCCCCGCCTGTACGAGCGACTCCAGCAGCGCGTCCAGTCTCGACACGGTCCCGGGATGCGCGAGGGATGGTGCGCCCCCGTGCGCCCGCACGAGCGTCACCGCCCCCACCGGTGTCAATCCGACCCGCGTCACGTACCCGGGGGCGCCCTTGGCGATGAGCGTGGTGAACGCCGCGTCGTACGACGGCACGTGCCCCGCCTCATAGAGCGCCTGCGCCAGGTGCGGCCGGCCAAGCGCGCCACCGCCGGCGATATCCAGGATGCGCCCGAGCGAGACCGGATGGCCGAGGGTGGCGAGGTTCGCGACCATGGTCTCGATGCGGCGAGCGCGGTGCTCTCGCAGCGAGCGCAACCGGCCCTCGAGGACGGCGTCGGCCGGGTCGAGGAAGTAGCCGAGGATGTGTGCGTCCCCCCACTCCGATTCGGTGTTGAGCTCGACGGCCGGTATGACGCGCAGACCGCATCTCTCCCCCGCGGCGGTCGCAGCCGTCGCGCCGGCGAGGGTGTCGTGGTCGGCCAGGGCCATGATGCGCACGCCGCGGCCGGCCGCGAGTTCCACGAGGCGCTCGGGCTCGTGCACGCCGTCCGACCGCCGCGAATGTGTGTGCAGATCGATGCCGTATCCATTGCTCATGAGCTGCCGCTCATGACTCGAAGTGGCGATCCACCCGCGCGATCGACCGGGCTCGCCCGGTGAGGCCATCGACGTCGATGAGGACGCTATTGAAGGCGACGGCGCCCTCGGCGACCTCGAAGCGCCTCGGCATCCCGGTGGTGAAGCGCTCGACGATGATCTCGGGGCGCATCCCGAGGATCGAATCCCGGGGCCCGACCATTCCGGTGTCGCACACCAGCGCGGTGCCTCCAGGGAGCACGCGCGCGTCCGCCGTCGGCACGTGGGTGTGGCTGCCGACAACGGCGGAGAAGCGGCCATCGAGGTGCCACCCCATCGCGAGCTTCTCGCTCGTGGCCTCCGCGTGCCAATCGAGGATCCGCACGGCGGGCGCGCGCGCTCCGAGCTCCGACAGCAGCGAATCCATCGCGAGGAAGGGATCGTCATGCGGCGCCATGAACGTGCGGCCGATCGCGTTCACGACGAGTGCGCCGCCCGTAAGGACCCAGCCCCGTCCCGGATTGTTGGACGGAAGATTCAGCGGGCGGAGAGCGAACGGGAGCTGGTCGATCTCGTCCTTGAACGTCCGCTGGTCCCAGACGTGATTGCCGTTGGTGACGACGTCCGCTCCCGCCTGGTGGAGCTCCTCGGCGATCCGTCCGGTCAGGCCCGCGCCCCCCGCGGCGTTCTCACCATTGACGATCGCGAGGTCCACCCCGAGGTCGGCGCGCAGACCCGGCAGCAACGCTGCGACCGCCGACCGGCCCGGCTTCCCGACGACGTCGCCGACGAACAGCACCTTCACCGGGTGCTACTTCGCGTAGTCGACCGCGCGCGTCTCCCGAATGACGGTGATCTTGATCTGCCCCGGGTACTGCAGCGTCTCCTGGATCCGCTGCGCCATATCCCGCGCGAGGCGCGAGGCGGAGAGGTCGTCGATCTCTCCCGGCTTCACCATCACCCGCACCTCGCGGCCCGCCTGGATCGCGAAGGATTTTTCCACTCCCGGGAAGCTGTTCGCGACGCTCTCGAGCTCGGTCAGGCGCTGGATGTAGTTCGACACGATCTCGCTGCGAGCCCCCGGACGCGCCGCGCTTATCGCGTCCGCGGCGGAGATCAGCGTTCCCACCATCGTGGCCGGCTCGACGTCGCCATGGTGGCCCACGACGCCATCGATGACGGCCTGCGGGAAACCGTACCGGCGGAGCAGCTCGCCTCCGATCACGGTGTGCGGCCCCTCGACCTCGTGGTCGATCGCCTTGCCGATGTCGTGCAGCAGCCCTGCACGTTTCATCGTCTGCTGGTCGTACCCCGTCTCCGCCGCGAGCATCCCGGCGACGTGCGCAACCTCAATGGAATGCCGTAGGACGTTCTGGCCGAACGAGGTCCGGAAGTGCAACCGGCCGAGGAGTTTGACGAGGTCCGGGTTGATCCCGCTCACGCCGAGCTCGTACACGGCCGCTTCGCCCGCCTCCTTGACGATCTGGTCGATCTCCGTCTTGGCCCTCCCGACCATCTCCTCGATCCGCGCCGGGTGGATCCGGCCATCGACGAGCAGCCGCCCGAGCGCCCGCTTTGCCACCTCCCGCCTGATCGGGTCGAACCCGGAGACGACGACCGCCTCGGGGGTGTCGTCGATGATGAGGTCGACCCCCGTGAGCGTCTCGAGGGCGCGGATGTTGCGGCCCTCGCGGCCGATGATGCGTCCCTTCATGTCATCGCTCGGCAGCTGGACGACCGTGACGGTGTGCTCGGTGGTGTGCTCGGCGGCGTAGCGCTGGATGGCCATGGTGATGATGTCGCGGGCCTTCGCGTCGGCCTGCTCTCGCGCTTCGATCTCCAGCTCGCGCACGCGGTGACCAGTGATGTCGCGCATCTCCTCCTCGACCCTTTCGAGGAGGAGCGCCTGCGCCTCGTCCTGCGTCAGCGCCGCGACGCGGGCCAGCTCGATCCGCTGCTCGTCCTGGAGCTGGCCGACCTTCATCCGCTCCGCGTCCACGGTCGCTTCCTTGTCGGACAGCCGGCGGTCGCGCTCGTCGACCTGCGCGATCTTCGTATCCAGCTGCTCGTCCTTCTTGTCGAGGCGGGCCTCGTAGCGCTGGAGCTCAGCCCGGCGCTCCCGGTTCTCCGTCTCGGCTGCCTTGGCCACGTGCAGTGCCTCGTCCTTGGCCTCGAGGAGGATCTCCTTCTGCTTCGCGCGCGCCTCGGCGACGAGGCGCTCGGCGTTCGCCCGGGCGGTCGTTTCACTCGCGAGCGCGAATGAGCGACGCACAAGGAGCGCGATCCCGAAGCCGACAAGAGCCGCGACGAGGGCGACCACGCCCACGACGAGCATGTCGGGCATCGCTTCTTCCTTTCCGTGCCGCGAAGCCAGGGGTGGAGCGAGGTGAAGTGGAGGCTCCCGCCCCCAGTGTCCGCGTATCGGCCGACGAGAGCCGCGGCCGGGAGTTCACAAGAATTAGTGCCCCGACAATACACGCGTCGGGCACGGTCGGCTGCGGCCGCCGGGGCGCCGGGGGGAGGATGGCGGCCGCTGAACGGAATAGGCCCGATGTAGCCTTCGGGTCGATGACGGTCCCGGATCCCGAAGAGCGTCTGCCGGAGCCGATGATCGCGGCGGAGCTCGCCCTGATGGACGGCTGGGAACGGTCGGGCCCAGCGATCACCCGCACCTACGGTTTCAGGGGGTTCAGGGGCGCCGTGGCGTTCGCGAACCGAGTGGCGGAAGCCGCCCATGCGGCGAACCACCACCCCGACATCCACATCGAAAGCTACAGGTACGTGCGGGTCGTTCTGACCACGCACGTCAGCGGCGGCGTCTCGCGCGCCGACCTCGACCTCGCGAGGGCGATCGACGCGGCGCTGGGGCCACTCCCGGACCGCAACTCCTCTGGCGCACCGACCTGCGAGGAGAGGTCCGGACCGGCCTAGCGGCCGCGAGACGCAGGCGTTCCACGGCCTCGTGTGTTGGCGATCCGCGGCCAAAGGATGGCCGGTCCTCGAGAGCCCGCCATTCCTAGCGGAAGCGGCGCATGGCGCCCAGGGTGGCCCAGCGGCTGGGGGCCTGGAGGGCGCACAGCGTGCCATGTCCCATACGTCACGAACCCTCACGATCGGCCCGCCCATCGAAGCACTCGCAGCGCGCGCAACGTGTTCCAGCGGCTGGGGAGGCCGTCAGCAGGGCCGTCTATCTCGATGCGTCGGCCCCTGGTGCGTGTTCTCAAGCGGCCACCGGCCGTCCTCGCCCGCTTCCCGGCGAGAAGTTGTCTGCCGCCTGCCCGGTCCCTGCAGGGGCGCAGTGAGCGTCGCGCAGGCCAGCAGCCCACAGATGCGCCTCAGCGCCGCAGCGCCCCGATCAGGTCATGCCGGTCGAGCCAACCTCATTCTCGGAGGTGCGGGCGTCGCACGCATGGTGACGCGTGGCGTATAGAAGCGCGGGAGGCCGGGGATAACGCCGCGGATGCGCTTGAAGCCGGCCCTGCGGAACATCGACTCCGTGCCCATGTGCGCAGAACCGTCATGGACACGCTTCCCGTCCGTCCGCGCATAGCCCTCGACAGCAGGCGCGCCCTTCTCCGCGGCATACGCGAGGGCCGCGCGGATCATCGCGATCGCCACGCCCTTGCCGCGGTGTCCCTTGCGGACCGTGATGCACGGGATGACCCAGACCGGGACGTCGTCGACGACGGGTGTCCCCCGCGATCGGTCGACGCCCGGGTAGTCCGAGCGCGGTCCGAGCGAGATGTAGCCCACCGGTTCGCCGTCGGCGTAGGCGACGAGGCCTGCGCTGCCACGCTTGCGCCGCGCGAGCTTCGCGAGGATCTCCTTGCGGCGGGCCTCGTGCTCGGGCGTCATCTTCCCGTCGATGCCGGCCGCTCGCTTCTGGTCGTCCGTGAACCGGAAGAACAGGTCCCAGCACTGCGAGCCGAACGTGCTGCGAAGCACCGTCCGCACGTCCGTGACGCGCGCGGGGGCCAGCGGGCGGATCTCTAGCGTGCCATTGCCGTTCGCTCTTGGTCTTTCGGTACGCATGCCGCACGCATTGTGAGGGGTGGTCTGTCCGCTCGCCCGTCCGGTGACGAGCTGCCCACCGCGGCGCTTCGCGGTCGCTGGACGCGCGTCACCCAGCCGACCCGCACGCGCCCAGCTTGAGCGCACACCGCCCACGGGCCTACGCCAGAAGCCGGCCCATATCAGTGCTGTCCCGCCCCGACCTCGTCCGTCACGACCTCGCCCAGGTCGTCGCCGTCAGGGTGCGCGAGGACCGCCTCGATGGTGTCGTACGAGAACCCGCGCTGCGCGAGGTGCGCGTGGATCTTCCGCTTGCGCTCGCCCTCGTCCAACGTGAGCCAGCGGACGAGGGGGCGCCGGAGCGCCTCGCGCGCCTGCTGGATCTCGGCATCCGGCTGCCGCTCTCCCAGGACCAGGTCGACCGTTTCCCTGGCCACGCCCTTCTGGAGCAGCTCGGTGACGAGCGCCCGGTCACCCTTCGGGCGGAAACGAGCCCGCTGGTCGACCCAGTAGCGGACGAACGCCTCGTCGTCGACGTACCGCTGCGCCCGCAGGGCGTCGATCGCGCGGTCCGTCGCTGCTTCATCGAACCGCTTGCCGCGAAGATGGCGGCGGATCTCCACGATGCCACGGGCGCGGTTGGCCAGAAAGCGCACGGCGACGTCGTACGCGTCGCCGACCGGTCCCTCGGGCTTATCCCTCTTCGCCATCGGCCCCGGCGGCCACGACGCCGGAAAGCTCGCGCACCTTCGTCTCGATCTCGGCGGCCATCTCGGGATGGTCCCGGAGCAGCTGCTTGGCGTTCTCGCGTCCCTGCCCGAGACGCTGCTCGCCGTAGTTGAGCCACGCGCCGTACTTGCTGATGACGCCCGTGGTGATCCCCATGTCGATGAGCCCACCCTCGCGCGAGATGCCCTCGCTCGCGAGTATCTCCATCTCCGCGATGCGGAACGGCGGCGCGACCTTGTTCTTCACGACCTTGACCTTGACCCGCCTGCCGATGACGTCGGTGCCCTGCTTGATCGGCTCGATCGCGCTCACGTCGAGCCTGATCGACGCGTAGAACTTGAGCGCCTTCCCGCCGGTGGTGGTTATTGGGCTTCCGAACATCACTCCTATCTTCTCGCGCAGCTGGTTGATGAAGATCACCGTCGTCTTCGTCTTGGAAACGCTCCCCGTCAGCTTGCGGAGCGCCTGGCTCATGAGGCGCGCCTGCATGCCGACGTGCGCGTCGCCCATCTCGCCCTCGATCTCCGCCTTGGGCACCAGTGCGGCCACGGAGTCCACGACCACGATGTCGACCGCTCCCGAGCGCACCAGCGTGTCGACGATCTCCAGCGCCTGCTCGCCGTTGTCCGGCTGCGAGATGAGCAGCTCGTCCGTGTTCACGCCGCACGTGCGGGCCCACGTGGAATCGAGCGCGTGCTCTGCGTCGATGAAGGCGGCGGTGCCGCCCTGCTTCTGCACCGACGCGACAGCGTGCAGCGCGAGCGTGGTCTTCCCCGACGCCTCCTGGCCGTAGATCTCGATGACGCGGCCGCGCGGGTAGCCGCCCACGCCCAGCGCGAGGTCGAGCGCCAGCGAGCCGCTCGAGATCGCTTCGACCGCCTGCGTGGTCGCACCGAGCTTCATGATCGAGCCCTTGCCGAACTGCTTCTCGATCTGAAGGATCGCCTGGTCGATGGCCTTCGAACGCTCCGTCATTCCCTTGCCTACATCGGCGCGTGTTTGCGTCACCAGTCGCGCTCCTTGCGCTTGGGCTTCACGATCTCGACCGTCATGGGCGCGGCAGCGGTCACGTTCGTCTTCTTCTTCAGCTCCTTCTCGAGCTGCTCCTTGGACTTCTTCTTCTGCTTCTTCTCGCCGGTACCACGGCCCTGCGGCATCGCTCTCCCACCCCCTAGCGCGGTCCGGCGAGGCCACATGCACGCGCCGGAGGCGGCGACGAGCATACCGCCGTGCTCCGTATGATGCCGCCAGTGCCGGACCACCAACGAGTCCCGCGCGCGGCTCGTGTGACCACGCGCACGGGGGACCGTGGCGACACCTCCCTCTTCGGCGAAGGCCGCGTGCCCAAGACCGACCCCCGGGTCTCGGCCCTCGGAGATCTCGACGAGGCGCAAGCGGCGCTCGGCGTGGCGCGGGCGATCGCGGACGGTGACACTGTCGCGACGATCCTCGGCCTGCAGCGCGGGCTCTACCTGGCGATGGCGGAGGTGGCGACGCCGGCGGACGCCCTCGCGCGCCTTGGCCAACGCATCGATGCCACGGCGATCGAGGCACTCGAGCGCACGAGTGAAGCGCTCCGCGCGGGTGTCGACATCACGGGGCGCTTCGTCATACCGGGAGAGGACCCGCTCTCGGCGGCGCTCGACGTCGCGCGGACGGTGATCCGCCGGGCCGAGCGCAGCGTCGTCGCTTTGGTGAGCGCCGGGACCGTCGAAGGCACCGACCTGCTCCCGTGGCTCAACCGGCTCTCGGATGTGGTCTTCGTCCTATCGCGGAAGGTCGAGCCGGCCGCGCGCCCGGCGTCAGGCCCGGAGGGTCCCTCCTAGCGAAGCCACGGCGGCGCCTCCCACTTGTCGGGGAGTACCGTGACCTTGACCGGCATCTCGATCGCCTGCTCCGAGACCGACTGGATCTGGTTGATCAGCATCGGGCCGTAGGGGCAGAACGGCGTCGTCAGCACCATCCTGACCTCGGCCTCCTCCGGGTTCGCGAAGGTCACTTCGCGGATGAGGTCGAGGTCGATCACCGAGAGCCCGATCTCGGGATCCAGCACCGCCTGCAACGCGTTCAGGATCTTCTCCTGCTTCTCGGCCTCAGCCAGGACGGGGGTCTCGTTGTCCATCTCTTCCCTCACTTCGGTCAGCGCCGCCACAGCCACGCGAACAGCGAGAGGCCGAGCGTCAGCGCGATGCTCAACAGGATCGAGGTCGCAAGCGGCGCGTAGACGGTCCACCGATCTCCGCGCAGCGTGAAGTCGCCCGGAAGACGACCGAGCAGGGGCACCCGGTCACAGAGCGTCAGCAGCAGCCCGGCGCCGGCGATGAGCACGCCGACGACGAGGAGCAGGCGGCCGATGGGGGCAAGTTCCACGACCCCATTGTCTCATGCCGGTTCGTTCGAGACCGGCGCGTCGCTCCACAGCATCGGACCGGTCGATGGCTGGACCAGTCCGAGGTGGCCGTACGCACGCTCGGTCGCGACCCTTCCGCGCGGCGTTCGCTTCAGATACCCCTCTTGAAGCAGGTACGGCTCGTACACGTCCTCGATGGTCTCGGTGTCCTCGCTCACGGCGGCGGCGAGGGTGTCCAGCCCGACCGGCCCTCCCGAGAACTTCTCAGCGATGGCACGCAGCAGCATCCGGTCGACAGCATCCAGTCCGGCATCGTCGACCTCGAGCGCGGCCAGCGCTTCGCGCGCCACCGCGAGCGTGATGCGGCCGTCGTGGCGAACCTGGGCGAAGTCGCGGACACGCTTCAGCCAGCGGTTGGCGATGCGCGGGGTCCCTCGCGAGCGACGCGCGATCTCGCGACCCGCATCGGGCTCGATCGGGACGCCGAGGATGCGCGACGAGCGCCGGATCACCAGCTCGAGCGACTCGGAGGTGAACAGGTCGAGCCGGTACGTGGCACCGAAGCGGTCGCGCAGGGGCGACGAAAGCCGGCCTATCCGCGTCGTCGCTCCGACGAGCGTGAAGCGCGGCACCGGCAGGCGGAGGGTCCGCGCGCCCGGGCCTTTCCCGAGCACGATGTCGAGGTGAAAATCCTCCATCGCCGGGTAGAGGACCTCCTCCACCACGCGCGGGAGGCGGTGGATCTCGTCGACGAAGAGCACGCTGCCTTCTTCAAGGTTCGTCAGGATCGCGGCGAGGTCGCCGGCGCGCTCGAGCGCCGGGCCGCTCGTGATCTTGATGGCGACGCCGAGCTCGCGCGCCATCACGTTGGCCAACGAGGTCTTCCCCACCCCTGGCGGTCCGTACAGCGCGACGTGCTCGAGCGCCTCCGAGCGGTGCCGCGCGGCCTCGATGAGAATACGCAGGTTGCCCTTCACCTTGTCCTGGTTGATGTAGTCGTCGTCGGCGAGACGCTGGGGCCGAAGCGTCGTCTCCAGCGAGCGCTCCTCCTCCCGGACCTCCGGCGCCACGGGGCGCAGCTGGCTCACAGGGCCCGGGCCGTCTCGCGCGCGCGGCGCACGGCGCCGCAGATGCGCTCGGCGGCCGCATCCACATCCACGAGCTCCGCCTCGGAGCCCGAGCGTTCCTTCAGCTCGACCGCGTGCGATCCGAGGCTCCTCCGGCTGACGGTGACGCGGAACGGCAGGCCGATGAGATCGGCATCGGCGAACTTCACGCCGGCCGATTCGTCACGGTCGTCGTGCAGCACTTCGACTCCGAGCCGCTCCAGGTCACCCACCAGCCGCTCGGCCGCGGCGCGCACTTCCTGGTCGGATTGGGGCAGCACGATCACGTGCGCCTCGAACGGCGCCACCTGAATGGGCCAAACGATGCCGCGGCCGTCGCGGTTGATCTCGATGATGGTCTGCATGAGCCGCCCCACGCCGATCCCATATGAGCCGAAGTAGAACGGGCGTCGGGACCCGTCCTCGGCCAGGAACGTGGCATCCATCTTTTCGGAGTAGTAGGGGCCGAACTTGAAGATGTTGCCCACCTCGACCCCGCGCCGCAGCGCCAGCCGTCCGCCACACCGCGGGCACAGATCCCCGTCGCGCACGTCGTGGACATCGACGCGCTCTCCGTCGAAATCGCGGCCAAGCAGGACGTCGCGAAGATGGACGTCCGGCTTGTTCCCGCCCGCGATGTACGGACGCGGCTCGACGGACGTGTCGACAACAACGCGCGCCCGCAGGCGCACCGGGCCGATGTAGCCGGGGACCGCACGCGCGGCCGTGAAATCGTCGCCGCCAGCGAAGCGGGTATCGCCCCCGCCCAGCAGCTTGCGCACCTTCGCATCGTTGACCTCGCGGTCGCCGGGCAGCACGATCGCGACGACGCCGCCGGTCCCTCGCAGCAGCATCGTCTTCAAGAACGCGAAGGGTGGCTCTCCCGTCATCGCCGTGAGCGCTTCGATCGTGGCGGTCCCGGGGGTCGCGATCTCGGAAGCCGCGGGAGCGTCGACCGGTGCGGCGTCCGGTATCCGGCGGACGGCCTTTTCCATGTTCGCGCGGTAGTCGCAGGCCTCGCAGAGCAGGAGGCGATCCTCGCCGGCCTCGGTGAGCACCTGGAACTCGTGGGCGACGTCGCCGCCCATCGCGCCCGTGTCGGACTCGACGCTGATCGCCTCGACGCCGGCGCGCCGGAAGATCCGCGCGTAGGCCTCGTGCTGCGCGCGGTAGGAGCGATCGAGGCCGTCCGAGTCGGCGTCGAGCGAATACGCGTCCTTCATCACGAACTCGCGAGCGCGGAGCAATCCCGCGCGGGGTCGCGCCTCGTCGCGACCTTTCGACTGGAAGTGATAGACCATTACCGGCAGCTGGCGGTACGAGAGGATCTCGTTGCGGGCGTGATGGGTGACGAGCTCCTCGTGCGTGTAGCTGATCATGAACTCGTGGCCGCCATGGTCCTTCGTCCTGAAGGTCACCGGCTCGAGCGCATCCCATCGCCCGCTCTCGCGCCAGTACTCGGCGGGAGTCAGGACGGGTAGCTCCATCTCCTGGCAGCCGATCCGGTCCATCTCCTCGCGGATGATCTGCTCGATCTTCTTCGCCGCCCGCAGGCCGAGCGGCATCAGCGTGTAGAGGCCGGCAGCGAGGGGACGCGCGATCGCGGCGCGCAGCAGGAGCTGGTGGCTCGCGTTCTGCGCCTCGGCGGGCGCTTCGCGCAAGGTGCGGCCGAAGAGCTTCGACTGTCTGATCGCGCCGATTCTAGCGAGTCAGCGCGCGGCGACCTCGGTCGTTCCCCGCCCGACGCGGCTGACGTTCCTGCTCCGCGCCGCGTCGTCCATCATCGAACGCCCCTCGAAGACAGCGCCCTTCTCCATCGCCAGCGACGGCGTCATGATGTCGCCCTTCACGCGAGCGCCCGCGCGCAGCTCGACGCTGTCCTGGGCGAAGATGTCTCCCCTGACCTCGCCGTGGACGACCAGGCCGCGGCAGGTGATCGTCGCGGTGATCTTCGCGCCCTCGCCCACGATGAGCGTGTCCTGTGCGGCGATCTCGCCCGTGAAGGTCCCGTCTATGCGCACGGTCCCTTCGAGACGGAGCGTACCGTCGAAGGTCGAACCGCGGCCGATGACGGCGGAGAGCGGGCCGCCGTCCCTGCCCTCGCGGCGCGAAGCCTCCACGGGCGTGGGGCTAGACCGGCCGTCCCGCCGGCACTGAGCGTCCCGGCGTCAGCTGCCCTTCGTGCGTGGCCTTCGGCGCCTTGTCGGAATACGGCTCCTTTCCGTTCTCGACAAGGATCTTGTCGATCTCGCGGAGCAGTGCGTCCATCAGCTCGTGCTCGGGGTAGACGCCGACGACCTTCCCCTTCCGGAACAGCGCGCCCTTCCCCACACCGCCGGCGATCCCGACGTCGGCATCCTTCGCCTCGCCGGGTCCATTGACCTCGCAGCCCATCACCGCGACCTTCATCGGCACCGGGAGTGCCCGGAGGCGCTCCTCGGCGACCTTCGCCAGGGGGATGAGATCGATGTCGGCCCGGCCGCACGACGGGCAGGCCACCAGCGTGAGCCCCTGGTCGCGGAGCTCGAGGGATTTCAGGATGTCGAATCCGGCCCGCACCTCGGTCACCGGGTCCTCGGAAAGCGACACGCGGATGGTGTCGCCGATTCCCTCGTAGAGCAGCACGCTGATCCCGGCCGCCGAGCGCACGGAGCCGGAGAGCAGCGTGCCCGATTCGGTGACCCCGAGGTGCAGCGGATAGGGGACGGCCTTGGCCAGCCGCCGGTAGGCGGCGATCATCTTCGGGACCTCGAAGGCCTTCACGCTGACCACGATCGCGTCGAAGTCGAGCGCCTCGAGGATCGCGATCTCGCTCAGGGCGAGGTCGACCATGCGCTGCGCGTCGTCGCGCCACTCACCCGGCAGCTTGTCGGGGATGGAGCCGAAGTTCACGCCGATGCGGATCGGCGTCCCCTGCTCCTTCGCGCGGGCAACCACCTGGCGGATGCCGTCCTTGTTGTGAAGATTTCCGGGGTTCAAACGAAGCTTATGGACGCGCGCGTCGAGCGCCATGAGCGCGAGCCGATAGTCGAAGTGGATATCCGCTACGACGGGGAGGATGCTGCGGCGCACCACCTCCCTCAGGGCCTCGCCGGCGCGCTTGTCGGGGACCGCGACGCGCACGATCTCGCAGCCCGCTTCCTGGAGCAGCTCGATCTGCCGGATCGTCGCGTCGACGTCGTGCGTCAGCGTCGTGCACATCGACTGCACCGCGATGGGAGCGCCGTCACCGATCGCGACGCCACCGACCCACACGCGCTTGCTCGGCCGCCGGATCCGCGGGCCCATGCGGTCGGCGGCGAGGTTCATGTCGAGGGCGAGAGGGCTCTGCATACGTTCAGTCTACCGTTCGCTGGCTGCCTGCCAGGGCGCTCTCGTTACATCACCGGTCGACGACCATCGCCTCGCGGATGCGCGCGGCCCGCCGAGCGGCCTCATCGACGTCCGCCAGACTTCGCCCCTCGGTCCCCGCTCGCCGAAGCAGGTCGAACACCCCTGGCCCACGCTGCGCCGGCGGATCGTTGGGCCACCTCGGGATGAGGTGAAAGTGAATGTGCGCGAAGTTCTCCAGTTCGGCGAAGAGGCAAAGGTAGATCTTCGCCGGCGCGAGGACCTCGCTCATCGCTCTCATGACGCGCCGCACCAGCGGCCCGAATGCGGCGGCCTCTTCCGGCGTAAGGTCGGCGAACGCCTCGACGTGCCGAAGCGGCTTGGCGATGAGCCAGCCCGCGATGGGGATCGGTTCGATCGCGTGCTCGACGCGCCAGAGCGCATCCTCATGGATCACCCCTCCCGGCGCCGCCAGCAGACCCTGGTTCGCGCGGCAGGTGCCGCACGTCGCGCTCACGGCGGGATCATTTCACGAGTGGGCGCCCCACACCACGATGCCCGTCACGTCGTAGCCGACGTCCGCGAGGCGCAGCCGGGCGAAGCCTTCCGTAGAGTCTGCCACTCCCAGGGTGCGAGGGAGCGATGCACCGCGTGGGGTCGTGGAGGTAAAGACGTTCCTTCGTCGAGTCTCGACCACCGCGGGCTCTTACCGCTATTCTTCCGGGCGCCGCCAGCCTGCGATCGCCGCGGACGCGACCGTCGGGCCGCGACCGCCCCTTCATGGCTACGCAGGGGCAAAGGAGGGATCGCGAGGGTATTGGTCGAGTTCAAGGCTTTCCTGATCAAGACGAATGCCTTGGCGCTGGCCCTGGGTGTGATCATCGGTGTAGCGCTCGGAGCTGTCGTCAACTCGCTGGTGAAGGACATCATCATGCCCCCCGTCGGTCTCCTCCTCGGCAAGGTCGATTTCGCGAACCTCTATT
>JBBQVQ010000002.1:0-112439 GCA_038211425.1 Candidatus Limnocylindria bacterium
CGGGGCGGCGCACGACCCAGAGGTCGTACGGCGGGCGCTGGGGCGCGCCTTCGCCGAGATCCGCGCGGCGCTCGAGTCGCACGGCGGCACCGTGGAGAAGTTCATCGGCGGCGCGGTCATGGCGGTGTTCGGCATCCCCAATACGCACGACGACGACGCGGACCGCTCGATCCGGGCCGCCTTCGCGCTGCGCGACCGCGTGGCGCGGCTCAACGCCGGTGGCGCTTCCAGGTCGACTTCCGCATCGGGGTCAACACCGGTCCGGTCGTGACCGGCGGCGAGGGCGGAGAGACCCTCGTCACCGGCCAACCGGTCAACGAGGCGGCGAGGCTCCAGCAGGCGGCCGCGCCAGGCGAGATCCTCGCGGGTCCGCTGACTCGTGAGCGCACTCCTCAAGACCGACATCGCACTCCCCCGACTACAGCGCGCGCTTCTTCAGCTCGAGGTACCGCTGGATCGTCGCGACGGTGAGGCGCTCCGCGGGGACGTCGATCGTATGGACCCCGCGCTGGCGAAGCATCCGCAGTGCCCGTTCACGCGCGTCGCGGACCTCGTTCGCGACGACGCGCTCGTAGAGCTCGGTCGTCGTGGCTGGTGTCGCGGCACCGAGCTCGGCGAGCCGCGGATCGGCGAGAAGGCAGCACAGAACGAGATTATTCCCGGCGAGCCGCGTCACAGCCGCGACGAGCCCGCGCGAGGCCTGCTCGTCGACGACGTCGGTGAACAGCACGACCAACGCGCGGCGTGATGTGCGAGCGCGTAGGAACTCGAAGGCCGCGCGGTAATCGGTCTCGGTCGTCGTGACCTCGAGACGCCGCAGCTCGTCGGCGATCCGCAGGAACTGGCGGCGTCCCCGGCGAGGCAGGAGGTATGCACGGACCGCGTCGGCGAACCCCATGAGGCCGACCTCGTCACCTTTCGCTGTCGCCAGATATCCGAGCATGAGCGCGGTGTTCACGGCGTGGTCGAGCTTCGTGAGATCGCCCAGGGTGCTCGCCATCATCCGCCCGGCGTCGAGGAGGATCAGCACGCGCTGCTGGCGCTCCGTCTCGTATTCCACGCTGATCGGCCGGCCCCTGCGCGCCGTGGCCGTCCACGAGATCGAGCGTGGATCGTCATCGGGCGTGTACTCGCGGAGCCGCTCGAAGAGGCTCCCGGCCCCCGCTTGCCGCGCGCGCCGTTGCCCCGCGTCGTACGCGAGGCCGCGCCGCAGGCTCACCTCGTAGCGGCGGATCTCGCGCAGGTCCGGGTACACCCGCGCCTCGGCGGCCGCCGGGTACCGGCCCTGCACCGCGACGAGACCGAGGGGCGCGTTCCAGCGGATGTGGATGTCGCCGAAGGCGAACGTGCCGCGGTGGCGCGGCCGCGCGACGTAGTCGAGCTCCGCCTCCCCGCGGGCAGGCAGGTCGAAGGGCATCGCACGCCGGTCGACGACGAATGACACCGGCACGTCGTCTCGGACCACACCGCGTATCCCGGCCGCCGACGCGTTCCGTAAGCGCAGGCTGACGCGATTGGGCGCGGCGAGCGACAGTTGAGGTTCGCTCTCCCGCGCCGCGCTGAGAGCGACACCCTTGGCGGCGGCGCCAAGGTCGAGCGCCGCGAGCAGCCCCGCCACCAGGGCGACGACCAGCCCGAGCCAGACGAATGCCATGGACACGCCGCCGAGCGCGATGGGGATCGCAGCGATCAGGAACAGGGCGAGGAGCCGCGGTCGCGGGATCGGGATGGCGACGCGAACGCGGAGGTGCCTCAGCGCGGCACGTCGAGGCGCGAGACGACCCGGCGCACCACGGCGTCGGCGTCGAGCCCTTCGATCTCGGCTTCCGCGCGGAGCACGAGGCGGTGGCGCAGCGTCGGCAGCGCGAGCGACTTCACGTCGTCGGGCGTGACGAAGTCACGGCCTTCGATCGCAGCCGCCGCCTTTGCCGCGCGCAGCAGGTGCACCCCGGCTCGGGAGCTCGCGCCGAGGAGAAGGTCAGGCGAACGCCGCGACTCGGCCACGATCCGCACGACGTAGTCGAGGACCGAATCCTCCACGGTCACCGCGTCGACCTCGGCGCGGCACGCTGCGAGGGCGGCGCTCGGGAGAGGCTCCAGGCGCTCCAGTTCGTCGAGCGGCACGCGGTTGTCGTGGGCCCGCAGGATGGCGCGCTCCTGCTCGGGCTCGGGATAACGGACGACCGCCTTGAAGAGGAAGCGGTCGAGCTCCGCCTCGGGCAGCGGATACGTGCCCTCGTACTCGACGGGGTTCTGCGTGGCGAGCACGAGGAACGGATCGGGAAGCGGATGCGCGTCGCCCTCGAGCGTCACCTGCCGCTCCTCCATCGCCTCGAGCAGCGCGGACTGGGTCTTGGCCGGAGCGCGGTTCACCTCGTCCGCGAGCACGACGTTCGCGAAGATCGGCCCGCGCCGGATGCGGAACTCGCTCGTCGCGATCTCGTAGACCGACGTTCCCACGATGTCGCTCGGCATCAGGTCCGGCGTGAACTGGATGCGCTTGAAAGCGCCGCCGATGAGCCGCGCGACGGTGCGCGCGAAGAGCGTCTTCGCGGTGCCCGGCACCCCTTCCACCAGAACGTGGCCGCCCAGCGCGAGCGCTATGAACGCGAGGCGGACGGTCTCGTCCTGTCCGACCACGATCCGATGCACCTGGGTGGCGAACCGCGCCGCGGTGTCCTGCGAGCGCGCAGCGCTGAGCGTCATCGGCTCCCTTCCGTGCCCAGCCCGGCGAGCAGCTCGTCCACCTGGCGCACGGTACGAAGGAGCCGCGCTTCGGGCAAACGCTCTCCCAGCGCGGCGTCCAGGCGCCCGGCTTCCTGGGCGCGCCTGTGGTCGCGCGCGCCGATCGCCGCGAGCATCCGGTCGAGGGGCACCTCCGGGTCGAGGCCGGCCGCCCGCGCCAGTCCGCGCCGGAGGTCGCGCCGGATCCTGCGGCGCACGATCTCCGAGTGCCCCGAACGGCGGACGAGTCCGGCGAACCCGCGCACGTACTCCAGGCTCGAGCGGGGCGGTCGCGGGTCGAGGGGCACCGGCGGGCTCAGACGGCGGCCAGACGCGACCAGGTACCCGAAGATGGCGACGGCGGCGAAGATCAGTGCCTGACCCGGCCACGTCCGCTCGAGCACCACGAGCATGCTCGAGGAGGGATGCGCTCCGTGGTGATACTCATCGAACGCAACGGTGCCGCCGTTCTGGATGGCCACGCGCGCCAGCGCGAGCGCCAGGCGCCCGTTGTCTTCCGACCCGAGGTTGGCGTTGATGAACGGGCCGAGCGATCCGCTCACGAAGGCCAGGCCAGCGCCGCGCTCGATCTGCGCCAGGACGGCGCGCTTCGCACCGGACGAGTCGCGGATCAGCGGCAAGCCGCCGGCCACCTCGCGCCCGGTATCGATCGCCACGCGCCGGACAGGCGGCACGGCCAGCGCGATCGTGGCGACGTCGCGGGTGCCGGACCCGGCGAATCCACCGAGACGCGCGCTGAATGCGTCGAGAAGCCGCTGCTCCTGCACTCCGAACTCGCTCGCCAGGACGAGCGTGCCGCCCGCGGATACGAAGTCGCGGATCGTCGCGACCTCGGACGCCGAGATGCTCTCACTCGCGCCCAGGATGAAGAGCACGCTCGCCGTCTCCGGGACGGCGAAGCGGTCCCCCTGCACCACGATCGTGCGCGCGCCCATCACCTCGAGGTAGCCGCGCACCGCGCTCGCCCCGCCCGGTCCGTCGTCGTACACGGAGGCTGATCGGCCGAGGGGGTCCCCTTCGGCCGTCCTTCCGCTCGTCGCGACGGCGAGCGCCAGGCTCGCGAGCGCGAGGATCGCGCCGATGACGTACAGCGGGTGTATGCGTCTCACGCGGACGCCGATGCCCCTATTGCGGGCGCGGGGATCGGGGCGACCACGTGCGGCGAATCGACCCGCGTCATGCCGCTACCCGCAGCGCGAGAGCGCGCGCCCGGTCGGCGTCGCCGCTGCTGGGCTCGCGGAGCCCGAACCACGCTCGTTCGTGGAGCACGACCAGCTCGCGAAGCGCACCCACCTGGGGGATCGCCGCCGCGCGCAGGAGCAGCTCGTGGTCGGTCAGCGCCGGGTCGTACCGAATGGCCTCCCCCGCCGCGAGCGAGGTGAGCGCGTAGAGGTACAGCTGGTGGAGCGCGTCGCGGTTGCGGCGAGCGCCGCGCGCGACGTCGGCCTGGCGGAGGTGGTCGGTGGGATCGCCCGAGCGGGAGGGGCTGCCGGGCGGCAGCACCGCTTCGGGGCGGACCCGTTCGCGCAGCGCCGGGCCGAAGATCGCCCCGAGCACAAGGACGATCGCGAGAGCGAGACCCGCGATGGCGACCCGTCCGATCGCTTCGGGATCGACGCCCAGCTCGCGAAGCCCCACGAGCACGCGAGCGACGACGTTGTCCATCGCGCGCTGAACGAGGGTCGCGAGCGACGGCGCGGTGGCACGTTCGCGCGCGCCGAGGACCTCGCTCAGACGCGCGTCAGCGAGCGCCGGATCGATCGCGCCGGAGGTGGCGTGACCGGCGAGGGCGACCGAGGCGTCGAGGTGCTCGAGCGCCTGGCTCAGCTGCGCGTCGCCGGTGGAGATGCCCTCCGCGAGCGGCGCGTCGTCCACCCGCAGCGTCGAGCCCGCGCCGATGCGGACGGCCTCGGTGCGCAGGAGCAGGTCGCGAGCGCGGTCGACGAGCGGCTGCCGGGCGCCGGTCGGCGCCGATCGCGCCTGCGCGACCATGGTGCGAGCGTCGCGCAGCCGCGCCTGGTATTCGGTCAAGGTCAACGTGTCCGCGGCCGCGGCGCCGCCGCCGGCGTACCACAGGCATGGGACCAGGAACGCGAGGCGGAGCGCTACTGGCGCGGCAGCGCCTCCGCGGCGAGCTGCAGGTCGTACGCCTCCTTGCGCACGCGGAGGTCGTAGTAGAGCACGGTGAACGTGCCCCACTGGATCGGCGCCCAGAGGACGCTCACTGCGAGGTTGACCACCTGCTGGAGGACGGTCCGCACGACGGCGTCGAGCGCGAAGGTCGCGAGGAGCACGGTGGAGAGAAGTACGCCGATGATCCCCTGGAGGACGATCAGCAGGAACAGGAGCCCGAGGACGCGCCAGCGATGGCCGGCGGAGAGGTGCCAGGATCGACGCAGCGTTGCCAGCGGCCCGGTGCCCTCGAGCGTCGCGACGGCCGGAGCGATAAGCCACGATGCCACGAGAAAGAACATCACCACCAGACCGAAGAGGATCAGGATCGCGACGACCGCGGCGCTCGATATCACGGCCATCGCGATGATCAGGCCGGTCCAAAGGAGGAGAACGGCGAGGAATGCGAGGAAGCCTGCCCCGATGAGCCGGAGCGACGCGCGGAGCCCCGCGCGGAAGGACGACCCGAGCGTCGATTCGCGTCCCAGGTAGCGTGCGGCGGCCGCATCGACGAGGGCTCCACTCTGGATCGCGACCGTGACCAGCGTGACCAGCAGGAATAGCAGCACGAAGACCGCGATGCCGCCAATGGCGCCGGCGAGACGGCTGAGCGCGGCGGGGTCCGCGGCGCCGGGACTCAGCAGCGGAGCGACGGCCGCGAAGGCGCCGGCGAAGGCGAGCCCGAGAACGCCCGCGGCAAGCGCGAGCGCCAGATAGGGGACGGCGGCGAGGGCGATGAACAGGAGCGGCCGGCGGCGATAGATCGTGATGACGCGGTCGATGACGTCCCCGACGCCGAGCGGGCGCAGTGCGGGTGCGGATGCGGCCACCGGGCAATGCTACGGACAACCCTCGCCGTCGATGGGCTCAGCACATGCCGGCCCGCGCGACAGGTCGTGTTTCTGGTGCCGGCACGCGCGAGATGTCACGCGTACACCCCAGCGGCGAGCGCGGCCGCGCCCGGGTCGTATTTCCGGTCAGGGCGCCTCTGTGACCGGGACCGGGACGACGGCGCCACTGGCGAGGGCTTCGCCGAGTCCGAGGCGGCGATACGCGCGCGCGAGCGGCGGTGGTGCCCACCAGTTGAGGTCGCCGAGCAGTCGCATCGTCGCGGGGACGACGAGAGCACGCACCAGTGTCGCGTCGATCGCGACTGCCAGTGCCATGCCGAGACCGATGGCCTTGATGATCACCACATCGGCCAGCGCGAACGCGGCGAAGACTCCGACCATGATCGCCGCGGCGCCGGTGATCAGGCGCCCGCTGCGCTCGAGGCCCTGCGCGACCGAACGGGTGTTGTCGCGCGTCCGGACATACTCCTCCTGCATCCGGCTCAGCAAGAGGACCTCGTAGTCCATCGAGAGGCCGAACACGATGCAGAACATGATCACCGGCAGCGTCGGATCGATCGACGCCGCCGTGAAGTTGAGCTGCTCGGCGAGGTGGCCCTGTTGGAAGATGAAGACCAGCGCCCCGAACGACGCGCTGATCGACAACAGATTCATCAGGACGGCCTTCAGCGGGAGCACGAGCGAACCCAGGAGCAGGAACAGGACGACGTAGGTCGCGACCATGATCCACGCGACCGCGGCGGGCGTGTCGTCGAGGATGAACTTCACGACGTCGATGTCGAACGCGGTCTGTCCGGTCACCAGGAGCTCGCCACCGGCAGGGGCCGGCAGGGCGCGGATGTCGCGCACCAAGTCCCGCGCCCCGTCGCTCGCCGCGGGCTGGTTCGTCAGTGCGGTGAGTACGACGATGTGTTCTCCGACGCTCTGGCGAAGGCCCTCGCGCAGAGGCGCGGGCAGGAGATCGCGCGGTGCGCCGTACAGCTGCTGGTAGTCGCCGGCGCCGAGCGCGCTCTTGCCGAGGAGCCCCGGGTCGAGGTCGAACGCGCTTTGCACCCGCAGCACGTCGGGGAGCGCGGCGATGCCCCTCGAGAGGTCCGTGAGCGCGGCGATCCGATCGGGCGCGAGCGGCCGCCCGTCGGCGAAGTACGCGACGACCTGCACCTGCGTCTGGTCCTGGCCCGGGAAGCGCGCGAGCAAAGTGTCGTACGCGACGCGCGACTCCGCGTGCCTCGGCAGCATGGTCACATCACCGTTCGCCAGCCGCAGCTGCAGGAACGGTGACCCGACGACGACGATGAGCGCGAGCACCGGCACGAGCACAAGGATCGGCCGGCGCATCACCCAGCTTGCGAGCGCGTGCCAGAGGCCGTTTCCCTGGCCGCGACGGCCGAGCCGCGGAATGCGCAGGCGGTCCACGCGCGGGCCGAGGATCGAGAGCAGCGCGGGGAGGAACGTCAGGCCGTACAGGACCGCGAGCGCAACGACGATCGCGCCGGCGACGCCCATGGTCGCGAGGAACGTGCCCTGGTAGAACAGCATTCCCGAGAGGCCGATGGCCACGGTGAGGCCTGAGAAGGCGACGGCCCGGCCGGCGGTGCGCATCGAGGTCGCGATCGCGTCCTCCACCGAGCCGCCGCGCGCGAGCTCCTCCCGGAAGCGGTTCACGACGAACAGCGAGTAGTCGATCGCGACTCCCAAGCCGATCAGCGTCACGATGTTCAACGCGTACTGCGACACATCAGTGGCGCGGCTGAGGAGGAAGACACCGGCCAGCCCGCCCATCACGGCGAGGATGCCGACGCCCAGCGGAAGCAGCGCTGCCACCACGCTGCCGAACACCAGCACAAGCAGCAGGAGCGCGAGCGGGAGGGAAATGAGCTCCGCGCGCTTGAGATCGTTCTCGAGGATGACGTTGAAGTCCTGGGTGATCGCGAGGTTGCCCGTCACCTCGACCCGCAGCACGTCGGAGCGGACCTCATCGCGGAGCTGCGGGTAGTAGTCGCGAGCGACGCGGTACTCGTCCCGCGTCGAGGCTATGGCGAGCGCCGCACGGCCGTCGCGCGAGATGAAGGTGTCGGCGCGTGGTCCACCGTCGTATGGAGTGCGCACCGCCGCGATGCGCGGATCGGCGGCCAGCGGCGCGAGCGCGCTCGAGAGCGCCGCCTTGAAGGGCGCATCGGCGGCGCGCAGGTCGTCGCTCGAAAAGACGATGAGCAGGTTCGAGCCGCCCGCCTGCGGCAGCTCTCGCTGGGTGAGCGCGAATGCCCGCCCCGACTCGGCCTTCGCGATCGGGCCGCCGCCCTCGAGCGTCCCGCCCTGGCTGAGCACGACGATGGACAGCGCCAGGAAGACGGCCGAGACCGCGAGCACGGGCCACCGCCGGCGGTGGACGAAGCGACCCCATCGGGCGAACAAGAAGCGGACCTCCCTACCGTGCTTACACCGTAAACGTACGATGTAAGCTATCAGACATGAGGACCGTGTCAACTTCGCGCCGGCCGCTCAGCCGCGAGAGGATCCTCGACGCGGCCGTGCGCATCGTCGACCGCGAGGGGCTGGCGGCGCTCTCGATGCGGCGCCTGGGCGCCGACCTCGGCGTCGAGGCGATGTCGCTGTATCGCCACGTGCCGGGCAAGACCGCGCTTCTCGACGGAGTGATCGAGCGCGTGTTCGCCGAGCTCCAGCGGAACGTCGACCACCTCGACTGGCGCGATGCCTTCCGGTCGCTCGCGCATTCCTTCCTCGAATTGATGCGCCGCCACCCGCACGCGATCCCCCTCGTGAGCGGGGTCGTCCTCACGAATCCCGCGGTGCTCGGTCCCGCGGGCTCGGGTATGGCGACGCTGAGGCGCGCCGGGTTCAACGCCGAGACGTCGCTCCGGGTGCTGTGCACCGTAGTTTCCTTCGTCATCGGCTACGCGCTGTGGGAGTCGGGCACGACGGAGCTGCGGGCCGCGGAGCGGGCACGCGCGGCGGCGAGCCTTCCGGGGCCGTCCCTCCCGGCCGACGTCGACCCATACATCGCCGCGCTCGCGCCCCAGCTCGCGGCCATGGACCCGGAGGCGTCATTCGCGTATGGGCTCGACGTGATCGTGCGCGGCCTCGAGGCGAAGCTGCTCTGAGCGCCGGTCTGAGCGCATCGACGTGGCCGGCCGCCCGGAGAGAGACGGTCGACCCGCGGCCATGGCGCGAGTTGCGAGAACTGTCATGCTGTATCGACGTTCGTGCCGATGCGCGACGGCGACGGGGTGTGGCGCAGCCAGGTAGCGCGCGGCGTTTGGGACGCTGAGGACGCGAGTTCGAGTCTCGCCACCCCGACGGAGTCAGAACGACCAAGCTCAGAACGACGCTTTGGCGCATCGACGGCGAAATGCCGCCGGTGCGCGAGCGGGCTTACGTCGTGGCCGCCGTCACCGAGAGCACCGGCGGAAGGTACGCCGCCACCTGCGTCCAGCTCGTTCCCTCGTCCGCGCTCGCCCAGACGCCGCCGTCCTTCGAGCCGAAGTAGACGCCCGCCGGATCGAGCCGGTCCGTCGTGAGGCCCTCGCGCAGTACCTCAAGTTGCGCGCCGCGTGGCAGGCCGCGGCTCATACGCTTCCAGTTCTGCCCGCGGTCACGCGTGCGGTAGACCGCGATGCCCGGCTCGGGAGCAAGGCGTGGCCTTGGATCGAGCGGGACCGTGTACGCCGTCGCCGCATCGTGCGGATGGATGGCCGCCGCGAAGCCGAACTCCGACGGCAGACCTGCCGTGACGTCCGTCCACTTGGAGACGCCGTCCTCGCGCCAGTACGCGTTGTCGTGGACCTTCTGGAACCGCACGCCCGAAGCCACTGGATGCGCGACGAGGTGGTGGATGCAGTGACCGATCTCGGCCTCGGGGTCGGGAATGTACTGGGATCTGATGCCCTTGTTCGCGGGATCCCACCTCTTTCCACCGTCGCGCGATTCGAAGACGCCGGCGGCGCTGATGCCGATCGCCATCCACTTCGCGTCGCGCGCATCGATGGCGATCGAGTGGAGGCCAAGCCCGCCATTGCCCGGGCTCCACTGCGATCGGCTCTTGTGCTCATTCATGCCGGGCACTGGCTGCCAGGTCATGCCGCGGTCGTCGCTGCGGAAGAGCGCGGCCGGCTCGACGCCCGCCCACACCACATCGGGCTGCGTCGCGTGGCCGGGCTCGATGTGCCAGGTACGTGCGAAGGCGAGGTCGGAGCCCTCAGGGAACTTCGGGTTGCTCGCCGTCGTCCACGTGCGGCCAACGTCGCGGCTGACCTCGATGCGCGGACCGCCCCACGTCTGGTTCGTCGCCACGTACACCGAGCTTCCGTCACGCGGATCGAATCCCGCGTGGTAGATCGGCTCTCCCACGAAGTGCGGCCCCTCCCGCCGCCAGCGCGAACGCGCGGCGCCCGACCGGAAGACGTAAAGGCCCTTCGACGTGCCCACGAACAAAGTGACGCTCTTCATCGCTGTTCCTCCCCGCCCGACAACGCGGGCATGACATGTACGAGATCGCCATCTCGCAGCGGCGTGCGTTCACCCTCGAGCCAGCGCATCTCGTCGCTGTTCACGAACACGTTGATGTGTTCGCGCAGCTCACCGCGCTCGTCGCGCAGCCGCTCGCCGAGCGCCGGGATCGCGGTGACCAGCGCCCGGAGCGCCTCCCCCACCGATGCGCCATCGACGTCGAGGCTCTTCGAGCCGCCCGCGAACTCGCGGAAGGGCCCGTGCAGCTGGACGGTCACCTGAGACACCTGGGTCATTCTCTTCCGTTGCGACGAACGGCCGCCACGCCGATCGGCGCCGACTGGCATCGGGGACAGTAGTACGTCGAGCGGCCATCCGTGCCCTGTCTTGTCATGGCGAGCGGGCCGCGGCACGCGCGGCATGGGCGCCCACTGCGGCGGTAGACCCAGAGTCCGTCGCGGATCCCGGCGCCGGGCACCGTGCGGCGCGCGCCGCCGCCGCTGTTGCGCACGAGAAGCCGGTGCGCTTCGGCGATGAGGCCATCGAGCGCCTCGTCGGACAGGTCGGCGACGCGGGCGAATGGCGAGACGCGGCGCGCGAAGAGCACTTCGGACTTGTACACATTGCCAAGTCCCGCGAGGGCGCGCTGGTCGAGCAACGCGATGCCGATCTCCAGCTCGTGCAGATTCCGTAGCCGCCGGCGCGCCTCCACGGCGTCGAAGTCCGGCGTCATCGCGTCCGGTCCGAGCGAGCGCAGCGAAGGCGACCGTGCCACCGCCCTCGCCGGCTCGAGCGTGGCGATGGTCGGCCGGAAGCACGGCGCGACGACGCCTTCGGTGACGATGACGACGCGAGCCAGGCGTTCCGCGACGCGCCAACCCTGCCCCGGGCGGTACACGTGCCACGTGCCGTGCATGCCGAGGTGGGTGTGGAGGACGAGGTCCTCGACGCTCGACGCGCCCGGTCCCTGACCGCCGCCGCTCCGGTCCGCCGCACGAGAGGGCCGTGGGTCTCGGGCGGCCACCTCCGCGCCACCCGCGGCTCCGCCGAGGGCGAAGGTGATCAGGAGATTCTTTCCGCGCGACTCGACGGCGCTCACCGTGCGCCCGGCGACAGCGCTCGCGCGCGCGCCGATCTGGGGGACGGTCGAGCGAAGCTCGACCACTTCGCGGCCCGAGAGCGCTAGCCGGAGGACCGTTGCGGTACGGAAAATGGTGTCGCCCTCAGGCACGGCGCTTCAGGAAGCCGCGCGCGGTCGGTACGAAGCCCGCGGACGCGAGCGCCTCGGCCATCGGGGAGGAGCGGGCGGCGACCCCGTCCACCTGGTCGATCACGAGCCCGCGGACGATCCCGCGCTCGACGCGCGCCGCCAGCGCGCGCGCGATGGCGCGGCGCACCTCGGCCCCGTCACGGTCGGGAACAGCGTCGACGAACGTCAGCACCTGCCGCTCGTCCCGCCCGAGCCACGCGGCCAGCGCACCGTCGACCAGCACGGCGATGGCTCCCGCGCTGCGCATCGGGCGGCGCCCTTCCCCGCGCTCGGGCCACGGCAATGCGGCACCGTGAGGCTGTGCGGGATCGGTCGCCGCGAGCACCAGGCATTCGGGCTCGGGACCCGGATCGCGACAGGCGCGGAGCCGCTCGGTCGCGCCTGGCAGCGCGAATTGGGTCGCCCCGCGCCCAGCGACGAAGTAGCCGCGCCGCACGCGCCCCGCCTCCTCGAGAAGCTTCAGCACCCCGTAGACGGCGCTGAAGCCGCCCGGCACCTCCTCGGCCTGGACGGCTTCGCGCGTCAGGACACCGTGGCGATCGAGCAGTTGCTGAGCGAGCGCGGCCGCGCGTTCGGTCGGCGTCGCGGTCGTCTCGCCGAGGCCGGCGACGAGCGACCAGCGGCCGGTCGCGTCAGGCGGCGCCTCGCGCGCGCCACGCGGCAACGGCCGGCCGTGGCGACGAACCGGCCGGATGCGCGCTCGCAGCGGCTCGAGCGTGTCGTTGGTGATCTCCCCCGTCCAGACCAGGTCCCAGAGCGCCTCCACGACCTCCGGAGCGAACCCTCCGACGGCCGCGAGCAGCTGGCTGAAGAACGAGGCGCCGCGCGACGCGAGGTGGTCTCGGATGCGAGCGTGCAGGTCGCCGGCGACCGGGGACCCCGGGGTGTGAAGGGCCGCGAGCGCGTCCGCCCGATACAGCGCGACCCGGCCATCGCTCGGTCCTATCGCGCCGCGCCCGACCCAGACGACCGAGCCCGACAGCGTGAGGCGGTCGAGTTCGCGCGAGTCGTAGCCCGCGATGCGCGCAGGAAGAACGTCGCGCTCGAGGACCGAAGCGGGGATCACGGCGCCCTGCAGCTGCTCCACGACGCGCTCGAGCGTCCCGCGCTCGCCGATGCCCTGCCAGTGGGGCAGGAAGCGCCCAAGGGCGGTGGCCTCGACGGGTTCGACCTCGTGGCGGAGCCGCGCGAGCGATCGCTGGCGGATGGCCCGCAGCACCCCCGCGTCGCACCATTCGTGCCCGCTCCGGCCTGGCCTGAACTCGCCCGCGACGGTGCGTCCGGCGGCGGTGAGGCCATCGAGTGCGCGCGCGACGGGCGCATCGCCGATGCCGAAGCGGGTCGCCACGTCGGCCGGCGAGGCCGGCCCGTGCGTCCGCAGGTAGCGCGAGACGAGGTCCGCGAGAGGATCGCTGACGGCCTCGAGGAACGCGTCAGGAAGACCGGGGGGCGTGGGGATCCCGAGGGCATCCCGATACCTGGCCACGTCCTCCGCCGCGACGAATCGACCCTCTCCCGCGACCTGCAGCCGCGCGATCCGGCGATCGCGCTCGAGCTCGGACAGCCAGGCTGCGCCGGCATCGTCGGCGACAACACGGGCCGCGACCTCATCGGCCGACAGGTCGCCGATCCGCAGGAGCAGCTCGTGCAGGCCATCGGCGTGCCGCGCCGCGCGCTCCGGCGCGAGGTGCTGAAGCCAGAGCTCGAAGTTCGCGATGACGTCCTCGTCGAGGAGGCCGCGCAGCTCAACCTCACCGAGCAGCTCGCGCAGCTGCGTCGGATCGACCGTCAGCGCCTGCGCACGACGCTCGGCGAGCGGCTGATCGCCCTCGTACATGAAGTTGCCGACGTAGTTGAACAGCAGTGCCGCCGCGAAAGGCGAAGGCGCCGCCGTATCCACGGTGATGACGCGTACCCGGCGGTCGCCGACCTCGCGCAGCAGCTCGACCAGCGCCGGCATGTCGAAGACGTCCTGAAGGCACTCGCGATACGTCTCGAGGATGATCGGGAACGACCCGTGGGGCGCGGTCGCGCCGAGCAGGTCAGCGGCGCGCTTGCGCTGCTGCCACCGCGGGGCTCGCTGGCCCGGGAAGCGCTTGGGCAGCAGCAGCGCCCGCGCCGCGGCCTCGCGGAAGCGTCCGGCGAACAGCGCGGTCGACCCGAGATTCTCGCGGACCAGCTCCTCGACCTCGTCCGGATCGGGGAGCAGCGCATCGACCGCGGGCGCGCTGTCGGCCTGAGGGAAACGGACGACGATGCCATCGTCAGACCAGAGCACGGCAATGTCCGCGTCGGTGCGCGCGTGCAGCGCGGCCTCGATCGCGATCGCCCATGGCGCGTGCACGCGGCCGCCGAACGGCGAGAGGAGACAGACGCGCCAGTCGCCCATCTCGTCGAGGTTGCGCTCGACGACGATCGTCCGGTCGTCGGGCAGATGCTCGGTGGCGGCGGCCTGATCGTGAAGGTACTGAAGGAGGTTTCGCGCCGCGTTCTCGTCGAGCGAATGGTCGTCGCGCAGCAGCTTCGCCGCCGGACCGGGTCCGAGCTCGCGCAGCGTGCGGGTGAGACGCCCGATCGCGCGGCCGAACTCGAGCGGCCGTCCAGGACCGTCGCCCTTCCAGAACGGCATCTTTCCCGGCACCCCGGGAGCGGGCGAAACGAGCACGCGATCATGGGTGATCTCCTCGATCCGCCAGCTCGACGCGCCGAGCAGGAATACCTCGCCGACCCGGCTCTCGAAGACCATCTCTTCGTCGAGCTCTCCGACGCGTCCCTTGCCCTTCTCGGCAGCGAGGAGGAAGACGCCATACAGGCCGCGGTCGGGGATGGTGCCTCCGCTTGTGATCGCGAGACGCTTGGTCCCCTCCCGAGAGCGCAGCGTCCCGTTCGTCCGATCCCACACCACTCGCGGTCGAAGTTCGGCGAACTCGTCCGATGGATAGCGGCCCGAGAGCATGTCGAGGACCGCATGGAGCATTGACCGCGGCAGGTCGGCGAACGGGGCCGCCCGCCGCACGACCCGCTCGATGTCGTCGACGCGCCACTCGTCCATCGCGACCATGGCCGCGATCTGCTGCGCGAGCACGTCGAGCGGACTTCGCGGGAACCGCAGCTGCTCGACGGCGCCTGCCTTCATCCGCTCGACGAGCGCGGCGCACGCCAGCAGGTCGCCGCGGAATTTTGGAAGGATCACGCCGGTGCTCGGCTCATCGATGCGGTGCCCGGCGCGACCGATGCGCTGCATCCCGCTCGCGACGCTCGGCGGCGCCTCGACCTGGATGACGAGGTCGATCGCGCCCATGTCGATCCCGAGCTCGAGCGTGGACGTCGCGACCATGGCGGGCAGCCTGCCCGACTTGAGCTCGTCCTCGATGAGTAACCGCTGCTCGCGCGCGATCGAACCATGGTGCGCGCGCACGATCGGCTCACCGGCGAGCTCGTTCAGCGCGCCCGCGAGCCGCTCAGCGAGCCGCCGGCTGTTGACGAACACCAGGGTCGAGCGATGCGCGCGGATCAGGTCGAGGATGAGCGGGTGCATCGAGGGCCAGATGCTCGTCCGGGCCTCCCCCTGGGCCGCGGGCCCCGTCGGGATCTCCACGACCTCGCCGAGCCGCGACATGTCCTCGACCGGAACCGTGACGCGCAGCTCGAGCGCCTTGTGGCTCCCGGCATCGACGATGTCGACCGGTCGAGGGGTACCGCCCTCGCACCCGCCGAGGAAGCGCGCGACCTCGTCGAGCGGGCGCTGCGTCGCCGAGAGCCCGATCCGCTGGAACGGCACCGCCGTGAGCTCGGCCAACCGCTCGAGCGACAGAGCGAGGTGGCTCCCGCGCTTCGTCGCGACCAGCGCATGGACCTCGTCAACGATCACGGTCCGTACGGAGCGGAGCGCCGACCGCGCGTCGCTCGTGAGCAGCAGGTACAGCGACTCGGGAGTCGTGATCAGTACGTCGGTCGGCTCGCGCCGGAAGCGCGCTCGGTCCGCGCTCGGAGTGTCACCGGTCCGTATCGCGACCGTCGGCCGGTGCGCGGCGACGGCGAGGCGCTCCGCCGCGAGCTCGATCCCGACGAGCGGGGCACGCAGGTTGCGGTCGACGTCGACGGCGAGCGCCTTCAGCGGTGACACGTAGAGCACGCGGCACCGCTCGAGCTTCCCGGGAACGGGATCGAACATGAGGGTGTCGATCGCGGCGAGGAACGCGGCGAGCGTCTTCCCCGACCCCGTCGGAGCATGGATGAGCGTGTGGCGACCTTCCAGGATCGGCGGCCAGCCCAGCTGCTGCGCCCGAGTGGGCGCAGCGAAGGCCCCGGCGAACCAGTCTCGGACCGGGGGATGGAACGAGGCCATGGGGCCGAGGGTACCGCCGCACGCGTGCCCACACGAGCGCTGGGGTACGACGGGCCCGTCCGAGCCACGGCATGGGAGGGCGCTTCGGGGCGCAGGGCATGCGCCGTGTCGCGGACCGCCCGGAGCCCCGCGCTGTCTACGCGCGGCTGTGCCATTCGTCGTGTACACGGAAAATGGTGGCGCGAGGCGCCGGAGGTCATTCGATGAAGTACGTGTTCCTGTTCACGGGTCCGGACGAGGAATGGGAGGCGACGCCGGCGGAGGAGCGCGTGCGCGTCTACGGCGAGATCGTGAAGTGGTTCGACGAGCACGGTCAAGCGGGACGGATAACGAGCGGAGAGGAGCTCATGCCGGCGCGGACCGCGACGACCGTGCGGAGGCACGGCGACCGGATGATCATGACCGACGGCCCCTTCATCGAGTCCAAGGAGACCGTCGGCGGCTTCGCGGTCGTGGAGGTTCCGGACCTCGACGCGGCGCTTGCGCTGGCGAAGAGCTGGCCGGGTCAGACCGTCGAGGTCCGCCCGGTCGTGACGCGCGCCGGCGAGAGCGCGAGGGGGTAGGCCGCGATCGAGCAGGTCGACAGCGACGAGCTCGCCCGGGTCTTCCGTGAGGAGGCGGGCCGCGTCGTGGTTGGACTCCTGGGAGCCGTCGGCGACTTCGACGTCGCCGAGGAGGCTGTCCAGGACGCGATCGTTGCCGCCCTCGAGCACTGGCCGAGCGGTGGAATGCCCGCGAACCCGGGGGCGTGGCTTGCGACCGTCGCGCGCCACAAGGCCATCGACAGGCTTCGGCGCGAGGCCCGCTACCGCGAGAAACTGGCGCTGCTCGAGGGATCGCCGGTGATGGAACAGGAGAGGCGTGACGAGCGGCTTCGGCTGATATTCACCTGCTGCCACCCCGCGCTGGCGCGCGAGGCCCAGGTCGCGCTCACCCTGCGCGCGGTGGTCGGCCTCACGACGGCGCAGATCGCCCGCGCGTTCCTCGCGAGCGAAGCGACCGTCGCGCAGCGGATCGTCCGTGCGAAACGCAAGATCGTCGACGCGAAGATCCCGTACCGGGTCCCCCTGGACGAGGATCTTCCGGAGCGGCTCGGTGAAGTTCTGGCGGTGCTTTACCTGACGTTCAACGAGGGATACCTCGCGACCGACGGCTCCGCGGCGTCACGCGAGGACCTCGCCAGAGACGCCGAGTGGCTCGCTTCACTGCTCGTAAGGCTGATGCCCGACGAGCCCGAGGCTCTGGGGCTGCTCGCCCTGATGCGGTTGCACAGGGCACGCAGCGCCGCGCGCTTCGAGCACGACGGCCGGATGGTGCTGCTTCGCGACCAGGATCGCGGCCGCTGGGATGGCGCCGCGATCCGCGGCGCGACCCAGCTGCTCGATCGGGCGCTCCGCGCGCGGCGACCCGGCCCCTATCAGCTCCAGGCAGCGATCGCCGCGTGTCACGCGCGCGCGGCAACGTGGGAGGCGACCGACTGGCCGCGGATCGTGCGCCTCTACGGAGAGCTTCTTCGCCTGGGTGACACACCGGTCGTGCGGCTGAACCGCGCGATCGCGCTGCGGCACGTGGCCGGCGCGGAGGTCGCGCTCGCAGAGCTCGACGGGCTGGCGAACGAGCTCGCGGCGTACCACCTCTTCCACGCGACACGCGCGGAGCTCCTGCGGGCCCTCGGCCGCGGCGCGGACGCCCGTGACGCCGACAGCCGCGCGCTGGCGCTCACCGCGAATCCCGCGGAGCGCAGGCTGCTCGAAGATCGTCTCCGGGGGGCCGAGCCAGCCCGATAGGCACCGACCGGGGTGGGACGCGCGACCGTTTCGTGGAGCGCTCCCGCCGGGACCGCCTCACATCGACGGCCATCGGGATCCGCGCGGGCTACGCCGGGACCGGCTCCAGGACCTCGACCCGGTCGCCGAGGCGCGCGGGGCCGTCGGCCGCGGCGACCGTGCAGAGCGCTCCACGGCGGCCAATGAGCGACTGCCGGAACGACTCGCGGTCCCCGACCTCGAGCATGTCGCCGATGTGCGTGCACGGCTCGCACGGTCCGTTGACCCGCAGGGTGATCCCGCCGATCCGCAGGCGCGTTCCCGCCGGAAGACCGGTCACATCGCCCAGTCCGTCGATGGTGATCTGCTCCCGGAGATCCCCCGCGACCAGACCGTGCGCTTCCAGGGACGTGCGATCCACGACGAGCACCCCGCGCGTCGGACGCGCCTCGTGCGAGTCTCCGACGAGTCCTCCGCCGACCGTGCCCTCCACCTCGTCCACGGCGCGAATGGGCGCGCACTTGATCTCGTGGAGCTGCAGCGAGACGACGTGAGCGTTCACAGCGTCGTCCGCATCAACTTGCGAGCACCATCGCTCGAGCGATCACAGGGTCTTCCGCATCACCGCGAAGCGGCCCTCGTCGCGCACCCGTTGGAAGCCGGCCTTCTCGTACATCGCGAGAGGCCCGTGGTAGTTGTGGGCCGACCAGGGCATCTCGAACGGCTGCGTCCGCGGAGGCACGATGGGCGGATATCCCTCCGCGTAGGCGAGTCCTTCGGCGCGGAACGCGTCGCACGCGGCGTCCAGCAGCGCGGTCGCGACGCCGCGCCCCCGGAACGAGGGAGCGACGACGAAACACATCAGCAGGCCGACCTTCGCCGTGCCATCGTCCACCGAGGAGAAGCTGCGGAGGTTGGCGTAGCCCTCGCGCGGCGCCGCGTTGAGCCAGCCGACGCCCTTCCCGTCCGCGTACGCGACGAAGCCCCGCGTCCGCCCCTCCCGCACGCGCTCGATCTTCGCTGCACGGTGCCCGGGTGCTCCCGTCGCACCGGCATCCCAGTCGTCCCCCGGGGTCTCGTAGAACATGCAGTAGCAGCCCGACCAGTACGGGTTGTCGGTGAACGCCTCGCCATCGAACAGCGACAGGAAGTCAGGAAGCGTGTCGGGGCCGAGCCGCCGGACCTCGATCGCGCTCGCGACGCCGCTCTCCTGGATGGTCACGGTCGAAAGTCTCGCAGAACGCGCGACCCCACGACAGCGGCCACCTTCGCTCCGCGCCGCGTCCGGGTCGAAAGAAGGCCTCGCCCCGACGAGGCGGGAACACGACTGGGCGCGAACGACCCGGCCCGCGGCGGCTCACACGGCGTCGCGTCCGACGGGTCGAGGGAGGGGGTTCGTCGGTGAGGCGGGCAGGGTGCGGCCGCGGCCGGACAGTGAGCGCCGGCACTCGCGGAGCGCCCGCGGGACCCGCCGATCCGGCGAGCAGCCCGACCGAGGCAACGCGCCGGACGCGACGCTCCTCAGCCGACCCCCGGCGCTTCCTTCAGCCGACCCCCGCCGCTTCCTTCAGCCGACCCCCGCCGACCCCCGCCGACCCCTACCGCGGCTCCGAAGCGAGGCGCGCGCGGAGTTGCGCGACGGCGAGGCCGCGGTGCGATATCGCATCCTTCTCTTCGCCACCGAGCTCCGCCATGGTGCGGCCATCGCCGGCGACGACGAACACCGGGTCGTACCCGAACCCACCCGAGCCGCGGGGCGACGGGGCGATCTCGCCGCGTACCTCGCCGTCGAAGGTCTCCACCCGCCCGTCGGGGTACGCGAGCGCGGTGACGCAGACGAAGCGCGCGGAGCGGTCGGCGCGTCCATCGAGCAGCGCCAGGAGGCGCTCATTGCGCTGCCCGGCCGTCGCCTCCTCGCCGATGAACCGTTTGGTGTGGACACCGGGAGCGCCGCCGAGCGCGTCCACCTCGAGGCCGGCGTCGTCGGCGACCGTCGCGAGCCCGGTCTCGCGCGCGTAGGCGAGCGCCTTGTGGCGCGCGTTCTCGGCGAAGGTCGGTGCGTCCTCGGGCGGCTCCGCGGGACATGAGGGCAGCTCGTCGAGCGAGCACAGCTCGACGTCGAGGCCGCTCAGCATTCGTCGGTATTCGGCCACCTTGCCGACGTTCGTCGAGGCGACGAGGAGCCGGAGCCTCACTCCGCCAGCCGCCGAAGACGGCGTCGCGGGCCGGCCATCATGCCAGCGCAGCGCGCTGAGCGGCCACGAGCTGCTCGATCCCCTCCATCGCGAGCTCGAGGACGGTGTCGAAGTCGGGCCGCGAGAACGGACGGCCCTCCGCGGTGCCCTGGACCTCGATGAGCTCGCCATCGGAGGTGGCGACGACATTCACGTCGGCATCCGCGATCGAGTCCTCGGCGTAGGCCAGGTCCAACAACAGCTCTCCACCGACGAATCCGGCCGAGACCGCGGCGACGTTCTTCGCGAGGGGTGAGCGTTTCATCGCGCGCAGGGCATGCGCGAGGGCGACGTAGCCGCCGGTGATCGCGGCGGTCCGCGTGCCGCCGTCGGCCTGGAGCACCTCACAGTCGACGGTCACGCTGCGGGGACCGAGGGCACGCAGGTCCACCGCCGCGCGCAGCGCTCGTCCGACCAGGCGCTGGATCTCGAAGGTACGCCCGCCCGGCCGGCCCGCGATGCTCTCGCGCTGGCTGCGCTCGGGGGTGCTCCGCGGCAGCATCGCGTATTCGGCGGTGACCCAGCCGCGATCCTTTCCCTCGAGGAACCGCGGGACCTTGTCCTCGAGGGTGGCGAGGCAGAGGACGATCGTGTCGCCGAACGCGACGCGCGCGGAGCCCTCCGCGAACTTCGACACGCCGACCTCGATGGTCACCGGCCGGAGGGCGCGCGCGGCGCGGCCGTCGGGGCGCTGATAGCTCACGCGGTATCGGACCAGAGGGCGTCGAGCTCGTCGGCGCCGTACGACTCGACCGTGCGCCCCGCCTCCCGCGCCACCTGCTCGAGCCTCCCGACGCGCGCCGAGAACCGCTCGTTCGCGCCTCGGAGCGCCCGCTCCGCATCGAAGCCGCGCTCGCGAGCGTCGGCGACGATGTCGAAGAGCAGATCCCCCAGGAACGCCTCGTCGTCCACGTCGAGCGGCAGCTCGATGCCCGGTGGCGCGATGTGCACGCGTGCGGCGCGTTCGAGGAGGCGCTCGGCGGCGAACAGCGCCGGCAACGAACGCGGGACCCCGTCCAGGATCGAGCGCTCGGACGCGCCGTCGTCGCGCTCGTCGCGCTTGATGCGCTCCCACTGCGCGAGCAGGTCGCCGCCCGCGATCACGGTGCCGGCGAAGACGTGGGGATGCCGGCGGGTCAGCTTGTCCCCAGCGGTCGTCGCCACATCGGCGAGGTCGAACGCACCGGCTTCGCGCGCGAGCTGTGCGTGGATCACGACCTGGAACAGAAGATCTCCGAGCTCCGCGCGCAGCTCAGCAGGATCCCCGCTGTCGATGGCCTCGGCGACCTCGAAGGCCTCCTCGATCAGGCTCGAGCGAAGGGACGCGTGCGTTTGCTCGCGATCCCACGGGCATCCGTCGGGCGCGCGAAGCCGCGCAGCGACCTCAGCGAGACCCTCGAGAGCGTCGCCAGCGCGCGCCGGCGACCCGCCGTCAACCGAATTCGAGACCGGGGACCAGCTTTTGGACACCGCGTTCGAGCTTCTGCTTCTGCAGCCAGTACTCGTACGCGTTGTCCTTGATCTTCTGCTTCTGGGCGTCGTCGAGGGCGCGCGCCGGGTCCTTCTCGAGCACCTTGTAGATCGTGGTCTGCGTTCGGGCCGAGTGCTGCGGACCGCGCTGGCCCGGCTCGAGGGTGAAGAGCTCCTTCTCCGCCGACAGGTCGGTGAGCATCCCGTGCGCCAGCCAGCCGATGTCACCGCCGGTCTCCTTGGTCGCCGCGTCGTCCGAGTACTGTTTGGCGACGGCGGCGAAGTCGGTGCCCTTCTCGAGCTCCGCATTGACGGTGGACAGCTTCTTCAGGGCGTTGCTGAACGTGGTGAAGTCCTGCGGCGAGGGCGGCGGCGTATTGACGATTATCTGCGCCGCGTGGACCTGGTCCGTCGGAGACGCGACCGCGGCGTCCTGCGCGCGCTTGGTGAATTCGTCCTGCAGGAGCTCGTAACGAACGTGCGCCTTCACGTCGTCGGTGCTGAAGCCGGCCGAGCTCAGCCGCGCGAATAGATCGCTCTTCTCCGGGGGCCGTCGCTCCTCGAGCTGGATCACGTGGTACCCGAACTGGGACTTCACGGGGTCGGAGACCTGTCCGACCGCGAGCGCGTTCACCGCGTCCTCGTATTCCTTCACGAACTGTCCGTGGCCGGCGAAACCGAGCTCGCCTCCCTGGTCCTTTGAACCCGGATCGTCCGAGCTCTCCTTGGCGAGCTTGTTCCAGAGGTCCTGGTCATTCGGCGACGCCTGGAGCTGCTTGGCGATGCCCTGCGCCTTGGCGAGAGCGGCCTTGTCGGCGGCGTCCTTGTCCGTGGCTTGCTTGTCGGGGATCACGAGCACGTGCCGGGTACGGAACTGCGCGAGGTCGCGGCCGTAGCGCTCGTCGATGGCCTGCCGGCTCACCCTCACCGCCTCCGCATTCGCGGCGCGGTCGAGGATCACGTGCGCCACGACCGCCTCGAGCGCGATACCGTCGTACTGGGCCTTCTGCTGCGCGATCTTGGGATCGTTCTCTGATCCAACGGGGACGCCGAAGTCCACGTAGAACTTCGCGAGCTGGTACTGCAGTTCGCGCTTGTGATCGCGCGTCGGGACGACGCGGCCGTCGATGCGGGCCGCCGGCTTGAGGTTGTCGGTGTAGTAGTTGGTGGCGGCGGCCCAGGCCACCAGGCTCACGGAAAAGAACAGGAGCGCCGAGAAGGCGATCACGATGATCGTCTGCTGACGGCGTTCCCGTTGCCAGCGGGCGCTGCGTTGCCGCTGGGTCAGCCTGGGGAGTGGGATGCGGCGTGCCAAGGACGGGCTCAATGCTACCGCGTGAGCGAAGCGCGCCACGCCGCGTAGGCGTCGGCGAGCGGCACGCCGGCACCCCGGGCGAAGGTCTCGGAGAACGGCATGCTGGCGCCCAGCTCCCACACCGCGATCGGCGCGCGAGCCCCGTACGTCGCGGCGACGAAGCGAACGAATGACGAAGCCTGCGCGTACGCCGCGAAGAATTCGTGCGCGTCGTCGGGGCCACGAATTAGGTGGTCGAGGTCCCAGATGTGACCGGCGGCGACGATCCGGTCGAGCTCGGGCTGGCGGCGGTCGTCTGTCAGCCAGAGCGGGAGACCCTCGACGAGCACGAAGGGCCCGTTGCCCCGCACGAACAACAGGACGTGGGAGAGCTCGTGCGCGACGACCGTACGGGACCATTCGGCGCCGGGGCCATCCGCAGCGATCATCGAGGACGAGGTGAGGAAGTGGATCTCCCCGGAGGTGACGTACGCAGACGCCAGCGGCGCGACCCCGCGGATCGCCACCGGGTCGCAGTTGACGACGACGCGCGCCGCCGGACTGTAGGCATCGCCGAGGCGCGCGACGAGCGCCGTCAGGGTCTCCTCAAGGAGCGCCGCGGCGGCCGCTGCCTGCGGCGCGTCCATCGCGTACGCGCGGACGTCGAAGTGTTCGCTCAGGCGGCTGGTGGGCGCGCCTATGGCGGCCTGCGCGGGCTCCGTCAGGAGGAGCCGGCCCTCCGCCGCGACCGCGAAATACCGGATCGGGCGAAGCCGGCCCTGGTCGTCGAGTTCGGTCACCTCGATCTCCGTCAGCTGGCCGTCCGAATGAATTGCGAGGAACCGCCGCTCGGGCGCGGCGGTCCGCTGCTTCGCGACGACATCGGCGACCGCGAGCTCGCGTTCGCGGAATGCCGGCGGGGCGTCGGGCGCCAGAAGGGCGTTCACGGCCGGCGCGTCGGCCGAGCGCTGCGCCGCGTCGCGGTCGGCCAACAGACGCAGGAACGCCGACGCTTCCGGCGGCAGCGTGGGTGACGGCGATGGCGAGGGCGCGGCCGACGCTGCAGGTGCGGCCAGTGGCGGAGCGACCGCGGGCGCGGCGGTGCAGGCGCCGATGGCGAGGGTGGCGACGGCGGCCCAGGCCAGCGCCGCGGCGCGGATCCCGCGTCGCTCGTCCTTCATGGTCGGCTGTCGGGCAGGCGCCGGCGAGGGGTCGGCGGGCTCACGCGAGCGCGCGATACACATCGAGGGTGCGAGCGGCGGCGCGGTCCCACGAGAAGAGCGCCGCGCGCGGCGCCGTCCGCTCGCGCAGCCGCTCCGCCAGCGCGTGATCTGCGAGGAGCGCGCAGAGCGCCTCTCCGAGCGCGCCGGGCTCGGCCGCATCCACGAGCAGCCCGGCGTCGCCAACGACCTCGGCCACCGCGCCGGCGCGGAAGCCGACGACGGGCGTCCCTGCGGCGAGCGACTCGAGCGGGGTCAGACCGAAGCCCTCGAGGAGCGCGGCGTGGAGGAGGCACTCCGCGCCCGAATAGAGCGCGGCCAGCGTCGCCTCGTCGACTTCATCCGTGACGACGATGCGTTCGCGTGGCGCGCGCGTCCGCCCGAGCGCCTCGCGTAGGAACGACGCGAGCTTGCCGAGGCGGCCGACGATCACCAGGCGCAGCTCGCGGTCGGTCGCGGCCGCCGCGCCGAACGCGCGCAGGAGCTCTTCGATGTTCTTGCGCGGGTCGAACTGGCCGACATAGAGAACGTAGCGCCCATCGACGCCGAATCGCTCTCGCGCGACGCGGTGACCGGCGTCGCGCCCGGGCGGGCGGAACTCCGCGTCCACCGCCTCCGCGATGACGTGCACGCGCTCTTCAGGTATGCCCAGGCGCGCGACGACGTCCGCCTTGGTGTGAGCGGAGACGGCGATGATGGCCTCGGCCCAGCGGGCGAGCGCGTACTGCCACACGTGGCCCACGCGCGCGTGCGGAAGCCGCAGGTAGTGCTCGGGCCAATGGAGAGGCGCGAGGTCGTGGATCGTGAGGACCGCGCGCGTCCGCCACCGCACCAGCGGAAGGCCGAGCTGGACGGAGTGGAACACGTCGGCCTGGATGCCCAACAGCTCGGCCGAAAGGATGAACGGGTCGAGCGCGAGCATCGAGAGCTCGGGCCGACGCGGCCGGAAGGTGCGCCGGTCGCGGTGCGGCGGTGCCGCGACGTGGTCGGGCGGAGGAAAGTTAGCGAGCCGAAGCAGGGTCCAGTCGATGTCGGCGGTCCCCTGGCGGGCGAACGCGGCGAGGAGATTCCGCGAGTAACGGCCGATGCCGCGAGAGCGGCTCTGCGTCTGGAGGTGACGCGCGTCGAACGCCACACGCACGTTCTTACAGTAGTGGCGGGGCACGCCGCCACGGTCGGACGAAGGCCGGCGTTAGGGCACGCGGATTCGCACCGGACGTGAGGCGTTGTTGGCGTAACCGAGCGCGTTCCAACGCTGGGTCGCGGGCTGCGCGCCATCCGCGTCGAGCGCGCGGGCGAGGAGCGCGTGTTCGCCCTGGTATCCGGGGAGCCACTCGTATTCCCAGGCGCGCCAGGCGTACGGCGAGGTCTCGGGCCCGAGCGTCACCTGGGACCAGCTCGAGCCATCGTCTGAGCTGACCTCGACGCGCTTCAGTGGAGAGCGTCCCGACCACGCGTAGCCGCGGACGTAGACGGTGCCAGGCCCGACCGCCGCCCCGTCCGTCGGCCGGGTGATGACCGCGCGAGGCTCGACCCGGCGCAGCGGCGCTCCGTCGATCACGTAACGCTCGGCCTGGTAGAAGCCGCGGAACGAGGTCGCGATCGCCGTGATCCGGGCCAGCCACTTCACCGAAGCGACGCCGTACCACCCAGGGACCACCAGCCGCACCGGCGCGCCATGGTGCGCGCTCAGGTACTCGCCATTCATCGCGTACGCGAGCAGCGCGTCGCCGTGCACGGCGTCATCGAGGGGCAGCGAGCGCTCATACGCGATGTGGCGGCCCTCGACGGAGCCGCTGTCCGCTCCCGTGAACAGCAGCTCGGTGGCAGCGGTCTCGACGCCTGCACGCGCGATCACGGCAGCGAGCGGCACGCCCGTGTATTCCGCGGTCCCCACAGCACCGATGCCCCATTGTTCCCCCGGCGCCGGCGGCTCGAGGAAAGAGCGCCCATTGCCCGCGCACTCCAGCGTGACGAAAAGCGAGCGCGCGGGCATCGCGCGGAGCTCGGCCCATGTGAGTGTCAGCGACGACGCGACCAGGCCGTCGACGACGAGGCGATCGGGCGGTTCGGGAAGCGGGAAGTGATCGCGGACGTAGTGCCGACCGACCGGCGTCACTATGCCGACCTGCCGCTCGAGCCGAGTCTCGGCGTTGAACGGATCGGTGCTTACGACGAGCAGGTCGCCGTCCCGTCGCTCCATCCCGACTACGCCGCCCCGAGCTCCTCCCGCAGCGAGCCGATCACGTGGCTTTGCTCCTCGTCGGTCATCGAGGCGTACAGCGGGATCAGCATCGTCACGCGCGTTGCCTCTTCCGTGACCGGGAGGATCTGCAACCCGTTGCGATCGGTGTATGTCTTCTCGAGGTGCGACGCCATCACTCCCCGCCGTGTCGCGATCCCACGCTGGAGGAGGTTGGTCATGAGCTCTTCGCGGTCGAGCCGGCATTCGTTCGTCAGACGCACGCAGTACGACTGGTAGGTGTGCTCCGCGTACGGGGGCACGAAGGGGATCTCGATGCCTCTGATCTCCGGCAGCTCGCGGTTGTAGCGCTCCGCGCGCCGCGTACGCGCCTCCAGGAGCTCGTCGAGCCGGCGCAGTTGCACGAGCCCGATGGACGCCTGGATGTCGGTCATGCGGTAGTTGAAGCCGAGCTCGTTGTACTCCTCGATGATGACCCGGTCGGACTGGTGCCGGTCGAGATCCGACACGCTCATCCCGTGCGCGCGCAGCTTTCGGGCGCGATCAGCGAGCTCATCGTCATCCGTCGTGATCATCCCGCCCTCGCCGGTGGTGATGACCTTCCTCGGGTGGAAGCTGAAGACCGTCTGATGCGCGTTCGACCCGACCTTCCGTCCCTTGTACGTCGCCCCGACCGCGGGGGCGGCGTCCTCGACGACGTCGATGCCATGGCGCTGGCCGATGTCGTTCACCGCGTCGATGTCGCACGAGAGGCCGATCTGATCGACGGGCATGATCGCCTTGGTCCTCTTCGTGATGCGGTGCTCGATGTCGCCAGGATCGATGTTGTAGGTGCGCGGGTCCACCTCGGCGAAGACTGCCGTGGCGCCGGTGTACAGGATCGCGTTCGCCGAGGCGATGAAGGTGAAGGACGGCACGATGACCTGGTCGCCGGGCCCCACGCCGATCGACGCGAGCGCCAGGTGCAGTCCCGTGGTGCACGAGGTCGTGGCGATGCCGTACCTCGCGCCGCAGTACGCGGCCACGGCCCTCTCGAACTCCGCGACCTTCGGTCCCTGCGTCACCCAGCCGCTCTTGATGGAGTCGAAGGGCGCGCGCGCCTCCTCATCGCCGAGGGATGGCTTCGTGATCGGTACGTTCAGCTTCTTTCGTGTCTGAGTGGCCATGTCTACCTCTTTCCGCGCCGCGCTGATGCGGCGGCTCGAACACTTGGAACATCGCTGGAGCGGTGCTGGCCCATCGTGAGCGCCCCGGTCAAGCCGCGGCCAGGGCCGCGCGGCGCCATTCGATGAGCCGGCGTACGCCGTCCTCGAGCGTCGTCTCGGCGCGGAAACCCAGGATCTCCTGCGCGCGCCGCGGATCGCCGAAGCGCCGCGCGGGCAGCGCGCCAGCCGCCTGCTCCCTGAACTCCATCCCCGCGGAGCCGCCGGTGATGCGAAGCAACAGTTCCGCCAGGTCGCGCATCCTCGTCTCGACGCCGCTGCACACGTTCACGACCGCATCCGTGACCGCGGCCTCGCACGCCAGCAGGTTCGCGCGCGCCACGTCCGCGACGTAGACGAAGTCGGCCGACGACGATCCGTCGCCATACAGCGTGAGCGGCTGTCCCGCGTCGATGAGATCGAGCCAGCGGACCATCACCTCAACGAACCGCGAGCGGATGTCCATCCGGGGACCATAGATGTTGAAGTAGCGCAGCGTCACGGTCGGCACCCCGTACAGGTGCGCGAACGCGCGCGACATCTGCTCGTTGGCGACCTTTGCCGCGCCGTAGACCTGCGTCCCGCTCAGCACGTGGTCCTCGTCGAGCGGTAGGCGCCGCGGGTCCCCGTAGACGACCGCGCTCGAGGCGACCACGACCCGTGAGACCTTCGCCGCGGCGGCGGCCTCGAGCACGTTGTAGGTGCCTTCGACCATGACTTCCTGGCAATCGCGCGGGGCCTCCTGGCAGCGCGTCCAGCGCAGGGCGGCCTGGTGAAAGACGACATCGGCGCCATCGACCGCCGCCGTCACGGCGCCGCGGTCTCGGATGTCCATCTCGACCAGTCGCGCCCTACCAGTGGCGATCGCCCCGGCGAGGTTCTCGGGGACGCCGCGGACGAGCGCGTCGAGCGCCACCACTTCCCGTGCGCCCGCGGCGATCGCCGCGTCGACGACGTGCGACCCGACATTGCCCGCTCCGCCGGTGACCACGACGCGCGCGCCGCCGAGCGCGCTCAGACGAAGGTTTCCTTTCGCGACCGGATAACGCGCGCGGGCACGCCCGCGACGATCGCGTACGGCGCCACGTCGCGCGTGACGACGGCACCGGCGCCGACGATGGCACCTTCGCCGACCGTCACGCCCGGCAGGAGCACCGCGTTGACCCCGATGTCGGCGCCGGCGCCGACGCGGACCGGCTTGATCACCAGGTCGGTCTGGATGATCGGCACCTCGACCGGTTCGCCGGTGTGCTCGCTCCCGAGGACCTTCGCGCCGGGGCCCCAGCCGACGTAGGCGCCGAGCTCCATCTCGCGACAATCGAAGTAGGACTGCGGACCGATCCAGGTGTGCGCGCCAATGACGCAGCGGCCGTCGTGCCGGCCCTGCAGGAAGCTCTGGCTGCCGATGAACACGGCGTCGCCGATCTCGAACGTCTGCGGATGAAGCACGAGCACGCCGATCCCGATGCGCACGCCGTCCCCGAACGACCGGCACAACGCGCGCAGCGCGACGCGGCGGGCCCGCGCGCCCGCGGCGCTGTCGTTGTAGGCCGCCGCGGCGTAGCGCTCGAGGAGCGAGTCGCCCGTCTCGGTCTCGCGCAAACGCGCGGCCTCGCGCGTCTCGTCCGCCGGGTCGGCGGTGACCACTCCGAGGCCGTGGACCGCCTTGACTACGCGGCCGCTCTCTTCGCTCACCGCTTCATGAAGTCGCGGACGGCTTGGGCGACGCGCGACACGTTGTCATCGGTGAGCTCGGCGTACATCGGGATCGAGAGGACCTCGCTCGCCACGCGCTCCGTCACCGGCAGGTCGCCCCTCCGATAGCCGAGGAACTCAGCCGACTGCTGAAGGTGGATCGGCACCGGGTAGTGGATCTGGGTGCCGATCCCGATCTTCGCCAGGTGCGCGCGCAGCGCGTCGCGCCGGGAAGCTGGCACTCGGATCGGGTACACGTAGAAGACGTGACGCCGGGGGTCGGCTGGTATCTCGGGCGTCGTCACGCCGCAGTCCGCGAGCTGCTCGTTGTACGACCGCGCGATCGCCCGCCGCCGGTCGTTCCACCCTTCCAATCGCGGAAGCTTCACTCGCAGGATCGCCGCCTGGATCTCGTCCAGGCGCGCGTTGTAGCCCACCACCGGGTGGTAGTAGCGCGTCGACTGACCGTGCTCGCGGAGCGCGCGGAGCTCCTCCGCGAGGATGTCATCGTCCGTCGTGATGCTCCCCGCCTCGCCGTACGCGCCGAGGTTCTTGCTGCAATAGAACGAGAAGCATCCAGCCCGCCCGCCGGACCCGGCTTTCCGCCCGTCGTCGAGCAGCGCTCCGTGCGCCTGAGCGGCGTCCTCGATGATCGCGATCCCACGGTCCTGCGCGATGCGGCGGAGCGGCCCCAGGTCGACGGTCCGTCCGTACAGATGCACGGGAACGATCGCCCTCGTCCTGGGCGTGATCGCGCTCGCGACGGCGGCCGGGTCCATCAGCATCGTGCGCTCGTCCACGTCGACGAGGATCGGCCGGGCATTCGCGTACAGGATCGCCTCGACGGTCGCGAAGAACGAGTGCGAGACCGTGATCACCTCGTCCCCACCAGAGACGCCGCAGGCGCGGATGGCGAGCTGGAGCGCGTCGGTCCCCGAACCCACGCCGATCGCATGCCTGGTCGCGCAGTAGGCCGCGAATTCCTCGTCGAAAGCGCGCACGTTCGGCCCGATCGTGAGCTGCATGGCATCCAGGACATCGTCGATCGCCGCTCTCACCTCGCCCCTGATGGTCGCGTACTGCGCGCGCAGGTCCACCAGCGGTATCTCGATGTTCGTCGCGATGGCCATGTCTCTATTCCTCCAGGTCGCGGGACGGCGCCCTCGCCGACGGACCCGCGTCCTCGCGAGCCGAACGATCGGCGGGCGCGGGCTCCAGCCACGAATAGGCGTGTGGGAAGATCCCGGCGAAACACGCCAGGTCCCGGATATCGCCCTTGAGCAGTATCGCGGGATTGCCCGCGACGACGCTGCGCGCGTCGACGTTCGCGCGAACGACGCTGCCGGCCCCGACCAGCGCGTCCTCACCGATCTCCACTCCTGGCAGGATGGTGCTGTTCGCCCCGATCCGCGCCCGCCGCCGCACCGTCCCGCCCCTGACGCAATCGAGGTACGCCGGGCACTGCGGATGCGGATCATCCGTGAAGGCGACGTGAGGACCGAGGAAGACGTCGTCCTCGATCGTCACGAGCTCAAGGAAGCACCCGGTGTGGATCCGGACGCGCGAGCCGATGCGGTTGCCGAACTCCAGGCTGGCGTGCGTCCCGACCGAGACGTCATCGCCGATGACGTTGTCCTCGCGGATCGATGCGCCCTGTCCCGTTCGCAGCCGGGCTCCGATGGTCGTCCCGGCATAGATCGTGGTGAACGGCCGGATCTCGGCACCCGGCCCGATGATCAGCGGCGCCTCGCCGTCGCGCTTCCCGCGCGGCGTGCGCCCGAGGACGGCGTACTCGGCCACCGTCGAACCGAGGCCGAGCTCGACGTTGGGCGCCACGACGGCCGTTGGATGGATCCACACCCCGAGCGAGGTCATGCCGGTACGGCTTCCGGGCGGTACGCGACCCGGGCGCCGCCGCTGCGCAGCGAGCGCATCCCCGCCTCGAGCACGCGGACGACCCGCAGGCCTGCCTCGCCGTCGCTGCGTGGCGGCTCTCCCGAACGGATCGCGTCGATGAAGTGACGCACCTCCAGCTGGAGCGCCTCCGTCACAGGGATCCGCGGGCTGTGGATGTCGCCGGCGCGGTACGAGCGCCGCAGCTCCTCCGCGGACAGTGCGACGACGCCATGGTCGTAGACCTTGACCTTCTCGGCCGAGTGGCCGTCGTCGTACACGGCCATCTTGCGCGAGCCGATGACGGTCATCGTGCGAAGCTTGCTCGGAGCGAGCCAGGAGAGGTGTGCGTGCGCTACAGCTCCCGACGGAAAGCCCATCGTCAGGAACACCACGTCCTCGATGCCCGGCTGGATGTAGCACGCCCCGATGCACTGCACCCACTCCGGCTCCTCGTCGAGCCAGTACAGCGTGATCGAGACGTCGTGCGGACCGAGGTCCCACAACACGTTGAAGTCGAATTGATGCAGACCCAGATTCACGCGCTGGCTGTCGATGTAGTGGATGGTCCCGAGCTCCCTGCGCTCGAGCAGGCCACGTACGGTCGTGACCGCGGGGTTGTAGACGAAGGTGTGCCCGACCATGAGGGTGCGACCGGCATCGTGACCGGAGCGAACGATCGCCTCGGCGTCGGCCACGGTGCCCGCGAGAGGTTTTTCGACGAAGACGTGCTTGCCCGCCGCGAACGCCTCCGCGGCGAGCTGACGGTGCGTCGCGATCGGCGTCGCGATGCAGACCGCGTCGATCGCGGGATCGTCAAGGAGCTCGCGATGATCGGTGGTCACGCGGACCGCGGGGAAACGCTTGCGGATGGCGCCGAGCCGTTCAGAGGACAGGTCCGCCACGGCGCGGATGTTCGCGCCAGGCGCCTCGCTGAAATTGCGCACGAGGTTGGGTCCCCAGTAGCCGGCGCCGATCACGCCGACCTCGATGTCCTCGTCCGTGACCGGGGCACCGGCGTGAGTGGCGATCACGCGAACGTGCGGTCCTCGTACGGGACATGGCCGATCGCATCGCGTTTCGTCCTGCCGGAGATGAAATGGTCTGCCATCGAAAGGCCCATCTCCGATGCGATGTCCATGTCGACGTACTTGTAGAGGCCCTGGCGCCCGCCGGTCACGAGATTCTCGAACCGCATGAGCTCCTTCATGAGGGTGTCGACCGCGGCCTCGTAACCGACCATGTACACGGGATAACCGAACGTCGACCGCAACACGACCGACTCCTCGAGCTCGTCCTCCCTGATGAAGCCCTCCTCCGCGAGCTCCCGGGCGCACCGGCGTCCCAGGTCCTCCGCCGAGGCGTTCCAGATCGCGTCGCCGACGTCGCAGGTGATGTCGCAGAGCAGAACTGTCTCGTCGGGACCGCAGATCTCCGAGCCGCCGTAGTTGCGCGTCTCCGAGAGGCGGTTGAAGGTCTTGTTCGTGAAATAGATCGACTGCGCAGGCAGTGCCTGTGGCCGCTTGCACCGGAGCCCGACGACGGTGAGCGCGCGAAAGCGCAGGTAGCGCGCGGCCGCCTTGGCCTCGAGGGAGACGGCGTCGCCCAGGAGCTCCACGAGCGCCGGCAGCGGAACCGTGTTGACGACGCGGTCGCACGCGACCCGATGTTCGGGCCTGGCGGCCGATCCCCATGGGTCGACGCCCCGCTCCGTGCCGGAGGAGAGCATGCAGAGCTGGCCGTCAAGGTTCGTCGGCGGTACCTCCCGATAGCGCGCCCCCACGACGCGATCTCCCTCCACCTCGAGCCTGGTCACCAGCGCGTTCGTCAGCACGCGATTGTTCGCCCCCGCCTTGCAGATGCGCGCCCGCCATGCGCTGTGAGATCAGGCCGGCGCCCTTGGGCGGGTAGTAGAGCTCGATCACCAGGGGCGCGTAGCGATGCTCGGTGCCCGTGCGCTTCGCGTAGCCCTTCCGAAGCGAGGAAACGATCACCTTCATCAGGGAGATGTGAGGGATGCGGTGTTGCGCGAACGAGGCCGCGAGCTGGGACGGCGGCATGCCCCACACCTTGGTCGTGTATGGGCCGAAGAAGAGCCCGTAGAGGGTGCGGCCCATGGCCTGCGTGACCCAGTCCTCTGCCGAGACGAGCCTTCGCGGCGCGAGCTTGCGGCGAATGCTCTCGACCACGTAGTCAAAGAACGCCCGGGCGGCGAGCACCGGCGACATGCTCTTCGCGATGTCGAGCGCCTCGAGCGGGTACTTGTAGAACTTCCCGCGGAACTTGATGCGCACGTTCTTCGCACGGGCTGGGAAGCCGTCGTACGCGATCTCCTTGAACATGTCGAGGACGCGTTGATTGCGCGCGTGGTACGCGTGCGGACCGAAGTCGAAGCCCGCGCCCGTCGCCCCGTACAGGGTCGTGGCGAGGCCGCCGAGGAAACCCTGGGCTTCGAGGACCGTTACCTGCTCGGCGTGTTCGGCGAGCTGGAAGCCGGCGGCGAGGCCGCAGATGCCTCCCCCGAGCACGACCGTGTGACTCACTCGTGCAAGAGGTTAAGTGTTCTGGAGGCCACTGTCCCGCGGCGGAATGTGATCTTTGGCCGCGCGCGGTGGGGGACCGCCGCCCACGCGCACGTCGAGCAGCACGATGCCGACGGCCGCGACGGTCGCCGCGTAGACGTAGTACGACTGGGTGGTCCAGCGCGCGAGAAGCAAGGGCACCGACAGCACGCCGGCGGCGTAGATCGCGGCACGGCCGAGCGAGGTGTCCGCGTCGAGCATCGCCAGCGTCAGCGCCGCGGCGGTCAGCCCGATCTCGAGAAGGAAGAAGACCGGCAGCGTCGGCGTCACGTCGATCCAGCCCGCGAGGAGGTGCGGCAGATTCGCGCCCCACACCTGGTCGTGAAAGGTTAGTGCCTGGACCTGCTGCCAGAGGAACGGACCGGGAGCCCACGCCAGGAACGGCGCGATGAAGGCGGCTGCCACGAGCGTCGCCGCCGCGCCGTAACGCTTCCACGGCGCGCCGGAAACGGCGAGATGGCGCAGAACGAGCGGGAACACGAGCACCGCGAACTGTTTGAAGGCGAGCGCCCAGCCAAGTGCCACCGCCGAGAGCGCGAAGGCCACAACGCGCAGCGTGCGGCGGGACGACGAGGCGAACGCCAGAGCGACCAATGCGACGACCACGAGGAACCCGGCGCTCACGTCGTTCCCGCCGTCGACCGTCCGGAAGGCGGCGATTCCCCACGTCGCGTAGAGCATCGCCGGGAGCGCGGCAGCGCCGTGCCCCACCCGGAACCCCGCGAGCGCCATGACCGCGACCGTGAGGATCCCGGTCCACGTCTCGACCCTGCTGATGTCGCCGCCGGCCAGGAAGGTGGGCGCGTAGAAGAGGAACTCGCCAGGGGGGTATACCAGCGGCGAGCCGACCGGGATCGTGACCTGCATCACGTGCGTGTACGGGTTCTCGCCCCGCAGCAGTGTCGCGATCGCCTCGGCGGTCGCGGGAATGACGTCGCTCCCCCCCACCAGCGGCTCGCGCCCGAGGCGTTCGGCGGCCGCGATGAGGACGGCGTACATCCCGACGAGCGGTCCGACCGGGAAGCGCCGGAGCACCGCCCACCCGAGGATCAAGCCGAGGATCAGCAGCCCGACGCGATCGGGCTGCGGGCGGTTGAGGTCGACCGCGCCGATGGACCAGAAGACGCCCGCGAGGACGGCGATGAGGGGGAGCTGCGCACTCCTGTCGACGCGCAAGGACTATTGGCCGGTGAGCGCTCGCAGCCTTGCGAGATCGTCCTCGAGCGCCTTGATCTCGCTCCCGTACGTGGCGAAGTTACCCGCGCGAAGCGCATCCTGCGCGCGCTGGTAGTGGTCCGAGGCCGATCGCACGAGGGCCGCGACGGTCGTGGCGACGGGCGAGGCGCTCGGGAGGGGCTGCGCAGAACCGGAGGGCGCGGGGGTGGGAGGTGAGGATGGTGTGGGGCCGGGTTGCGCCGCGACGGCGAAGAGCTGGGTGAGTGCCTTGTCGAACGACTCCGCCATCACGACGCGGTCCTGCGTCGCGAGGAGCACCCGCTGCAGCTCGGGCAGCCGCGCCTGGCTGGCCTGGACAAAGAGCGGCTCGACGTAGATGAATGAATCGCCGACCGGTATCACGAGGAGGTTCCCGCGGATCACCTGCGCGCCGCCGCCGACCGACAGGAGCGAGAGCTGCTGGCGAATGGTCGCGTCCTGGTCGATACGGGCCTCGATCTGGAGGGGACCGAAGATCGCCCGATCCTTGGGAAAGCGCAGGACGCGCAGCTTCCCGTAGTCGGGAGGGTCCGCCCGTCCCGCGACCCACGCGACCATGTTGTCGCGGTTCCCCCCCGCCGGAGTCATCGGCGAGAAGAGGACGAACTCGGACCGCTGCGAGCCCGGCAGCTGCGTCGAAACGTAATAGGGCTCAAGGGGCTGCGGCGCCTGTCCCTGCTGGAACACCTCGTTGGCCACCCGCCACGCGTCGGCGCGGTTGTAGAACTCGTCCGGGTCGGTCATGTGATACGTGGTGAAGATGTCCGTCTGGATGCGGAAGATGTCCTCGGGATACCGGATATGCGCCCGCAGGCTCGCCGGCATGTTGGCGATCGGCTCGAACAGCTTCGGGTAGATCGAGCGTAGCGTGCGGATCACGGGGTCGGTGTCATCGACGACGTAGAAGTGCACGGACCCGTCGTAGGCGTTCGTCGCTACCTTGACGCTGTTGCGGATGTAGTTCAGCCCCGGGTCACCGACGGCGCCCCCCGTCTGCCGGCGGAGCGGCCCGAGCTTCTGGCTGTAGGGGTAGCGGTCCCCGGTCGTGTACGCGTCGTTGATCCACCACGCGGAGCCATCGGCCACGACCAGGTACGGATCAGCATCGAACGAGAGGAACGGCGCGATGAGTGCGGCGCGGCTCGCGATGTTGCGGTTGAACAGGATCCGGCTGTCACCGCGGATCTGCGACGAGACCAGCAGGTTCAGGTCGCGGGTGCGCAGCGCGAAGAGGATGCGATCCCACAGTCCCCCGACGCCCACGCCACCGCCGCCCGTGAAACGCGTCGTGGCGTCGCGCTCGGCCGCGTAGTCGAACTCATCCTGGCTCGTGGAGACCAGCACGTAGTCGTTCGTCAGCTCGCCGTAATAGATGCGCGGCTGGTCGAGCTTCGGTTCGCCCTGCGGCGGGATGTCGCGCAGTGCGAACCGCGGCCGACCCTCGCTGCCGACGGCGCCCACCGGGGTCACGACCGCTCCGAAGCCGTGCGTGTACACGAGGTGCCGGTTCACCCAGGTCTGGGCGACGGTCGGCAGCCGGCTCGGGTCGAGCTCCCGCGCCGAGAGCATCACCGGCGTTTCGACTCCGCCGATCTGATAGCGATCGACGTCGACGTCGTGGAACGCGTAGTACTGCCGGATGCCCTGGAGCTGCTCGTACGACGAGAGGAGGACGCGGTAATCCCAGAGGCGCACGGCATCGGGGGTCGCGAACGCCCGCTGCACGTCCGCCGGCTTCGGGTTCTCGGCGACATCGAAGAGCGATTCCTCGACGCCGCCGAGCCCATAGGCGGTGCGCGTCGCCGCGATGTTCACGTCGATGTACGGTCTCTCGCGATTCAGCTGGTCGGGACGCACGATGATCGCCTCGAGGACGGCGGGGAAGATGCCGCCGACGATGATCGACGCCAGCACCAGCGCGACAAGAGCCCCGGCGAGGAACCATGCGCGACGGGCGAACGCCGCGGCGAAGCTGGCGACGGCCGCGATGAGGCTGATGATCATGAGGATCACCAGCGCCGGAAGCCGCGCGTGGATCGCCGTGTAACCGGCGCCGGTGAGCACGCTCTCCTGCTGGAACAGGAGCTCCGATTGGTCGAGCCAGTAGCCTGCTGCGACGAGCAGGAGGAGGAGACCCCCGAGGACGGCGAGGTGCGCGCGAGCCGGGCGGGCGAGCGCGAAGGCGGTGCGCGCCCCCACCCGCAGGTCTCCCCGCGCGAGCGAGCCGGTCGCGACACCGATGACGCCGCGCACGACGTACAGGGCGACGACGCCGATGGCGATGACCAGGAGAGCCGCGAAGAGCCATCCGCGAATGAATTCCAGCAGCGGCAGCGTGAAGAAGTAGAACCCGACGTCACGGCCGAACAGCGGTTCGGTCGCCCCGAACGGCACCGCGTTCAGCCATCGCAGGAGCGGATCCCACTGGTCTCCGCCCACCAGGCCGAAGAGGAACGACGGGATCAGCAGCAGCGGCATGAGCCGGAGCGTCGATGGCAGCGGTCCGGGCCGCGGATGGGTGCTGTCGACCACGACGCGCGGCATCTGGGGCCGGAGCGCCGCGTAGAGATTCGGAAGGGCAAGGAGGAAGAAGGCAAGGAAGAACGCGATGAAAGCGGCGAACGACGCGGTGAAGCGGCGGAGGTAGACCTCTTCCAGCCCGAGGCTGCGGAACCAGAGCAGGTCGGTGAGGAAGGTGACGAGGGGGCCGAGGACCAGGGGAATGACGAAGAACGCCGCCAGGATCGCCCCGATGAGGATCGCGGTCCGGGAAGGCGGCCGCCCCGAACGGCGGGGGCCTCGCGCGCCGAACATCGACAGATCGATGTTCGACCAGTCGACGTTGCCCCACTCGCGGCCGTCGCTGCCTCGGGGCCGGTTCATCACAGTGGAGTCGAGGATAGGGCGGAGGGCGGGAATTGCTGCCGCGGTGGGCCGCCGGCCTCACGCCAAGGTGGGTGGCCCCGCTACCTGACCGTGGTGATCGTTCCGCCGCCGGGCAACGTGATCTTGACGATCGGCGTGGGGGTCGGGGGCGTCACGCTCCCGATGACGGTCGTGACGGACGTGACGGTCGTGACCGCGGTCGCCACGGCGGTCGTGACCGCGGCGGTAACTGCGGCCGTGACGGACGCGAGCGGGACCGCGACCGCCGTCGTGAGCGGATCCAGGACCACGGAAACGACAAGCGCGGGAGCGACCTCGTCGATCGGGGCGACAGCCGCCGTCGGCAGCACCGTGAGCATGGTCGCCGAGTTGGGCTCGGCGGTCGGCTGGACGGCCATCGCGTCCGCCGAAGCGGAAATGACGGATGGCGCCGTCTCCGGCGAGCCGTCGACCGGAGCGGCGGCTGCGGTGCGGCCACTGGCGGCGATCGCCCGCGATCCGTTCGGCCAGGCCTCGTCAGTGGCAGGCGCGACGGCCGGGTCGGCACCGGCGGAGGGCGCCGCGGCGTCGAGCTGCCGGTCGGCGCCGGGCGTGACGGACGGGCCCGCGAGCTGGCCGACGAAGGGGCCGACCCATGCCGTCTGGGCGAGGAAAGCGTCGCGAACCGGGGCGAGCTGCGCCAGCCCGAGCACGCCGATGATCGCGAACGTGGCGACGCCCCAGACGATCCTCAGGGAAACCCGGCCGGGCTCCGGCGCATTGGTGCGCCCGGTGACCGTGCCGAAGACCATGGCAGACCGCGAGGAGATCCCCCGGACCAGGGCCCGCGGCGGACGTGAGAGCCCGCCCTTGATCCAAGCGGCAACGGCCCTCGCGGATCGGGTTGGGGGCTGATCGAAAGCCGCCTGTCGCTGCTGTAGCCAACCCAAGGGTCGTGCTCCCCATCTACCATCTACCAAAGGCTCGGTCGCCCGTATGATCACCAATCGCTCGCCTGTTCGAATGATAGGCGTTCCAGCACCAGATAGATAGGCCGTCCCTCCCACGAGCGGGAAAAGTTACCGACGCCCTCAGGGAGCCTGCTCCGGGGGCTCCGGCTGTCGTCAGATGAGGAGGGCCGCGAGCGCGAGCAAGGCGGCGCCGGGGGTCCCTTTCAGGGAGAGCCCAGCCCCGCGAGCCGGGCCGCGAGATCGTCGGCGAAGAGCAGCGAGTAGCGCCCGTTGAGCTGCGCCGACCGCGCCAGGAGCAGGCGGGCGCGGTCGGTCTCGCCGCCGGCCTCTGCGATCACCCCCGCGCGATAGAGCATGAGCGGGTCCTGACTCCCGAGGCGGAGCGCCTCGCGGCTGTGACGAAGGGCGTCATCGAGCAGTCCGGATCGGTACTCCGCCCACGCGAGCGTGTCGGCCACGTGGACGCTCTGACGGACGGCGTACTCGGCGCGCGCGGCTCGCAGGGCGCCCGCCAGATCGGTCATGTGGTCGGCATCGAAGAGCGCGAGGTCCACGTCCGTCCGAACGCCGTTCGCCGCGAATAGCGCGGTCATCGCGCGCACGAGCGCGAACTGCTGTTCTGCCCGCGTCTTGTCCCCCATCCGCGCGTAGGTGTCGCCGAGAGCGATGACGAATTCCGGAAGCGGCAGTGCCGCGGCGGCGCTTTCGTAGAGCGCCGCGGCGCCGGCGAGGTCACCTCGCGCCGCCTTCACCCGTGCCTGACCCGCGCTGGCGTACACGTATCCGTCGATGCGGTGCTTCGCGCCGTCGTACTCCGCGAGCGCGCCGGCGAGGTCCCCCTTGGCGAAGAGCAGGTGGCCGAGCTGTACCTGGCTCCACGCCGTCCCCTCCCCTTCCACACCCGCTGTCACGGCCCGCCGCATCGCCTCGATCGCACCGTCCAGGTCGCCATGAAGCTCGCGCAGATAGGACACCCGGGAGAAAGAGGTCACGTCGGGATGGAGGTCGACCATGCGCTGGGCAGCGGTCACCGCTTCGTCGTACCGGCCGAGCTCGACCAGGGCGTCCGTCAGGACGCCCCAGGCCGCTGCGCGCGTCGGCGCGACCTGCACCGCGCGGCGGCCCCAATCGAGACCGGCGGTGAAGTCGTGGCGCGAGTTGGCGAGCGACCCGAGCCCCAGGGCGACATCGGCATCCGAGGGCGCCAGGGCCAGCGCGCGCTGCAGCAGGGCGTCGGCCTTGACGTACAGCGCCGGATCGGCGGTCTCCCGGACCCGGATCTGATACGCGCTCGCGAGGGTGACGAGCGCGCGCGGACTCTCGGGCGACGCTGCGACGAGCTTCTGTCCGTACTCGACCGCGCGCATGCCATCGGTTCGGCCATCGAGCGCCCGCGCCACCGCGGTCGGGAGATCCGACGGGGTGGCGCGGAAATGATCCGTGACGCCGGCGATCCCGATTGACAGGACCAATGTCGCGGCGACCGTCGCGGCGAGCGAACGCGCGAAGCCGCCAACGCGCCCACGCCCGGACGAGAGGGCGGGCGACATGACACGACGATCGACGCCCCTATCCACGTCGGCACCGGCGCGCGGTCCGGGATCGAACATTTCGGCCCGCGGTAATGAGGCTCATTCGATGGTGAACCTGTTCTGGACCGTCTCGGAACGGCCCTGGTGGCTGCACGTCACGGTGTACACGGCGACGCCGGTGGGTGCGGACATGGTCGGGTAGGTCCACGAGGCCATGCCTTTCGTGTCCGCGGTGCGGGGCTGCTGCAGGTCTGGAGCGGTCCCGAGCGTGTTGTCGGGCAGGCGTGCCTGGGCGGTGCACACGGACCCCGGAGTGGTCAGGATCGTCGCCGTTCCATTGCGCGACTCCGTGAACGTCACGAAATACGTGGGCAGGATCACGTTCCCCGGCGAGGGCACCGGTCCCCCGAGGGTCGGGATCGCGGTCGGCCCTCCGCTCGGGGATGGCGACACAGCCGTCGACGATGCGGGCGTGGCAGCGAGGGTCGACGCCGGCGCCGCGCAGCCGCCGAGCGCGAACGCGAGCACGAGGGCCGCGAGGCCGCCGGGGAGACGATGCTCCCCGACGGCCGAGTGCGTGAAGGTCACGGAGTGGTGGGCTCGGTGCGGCTGCCGATCGCGGGGTGATCGAAGCCGGCGAACGGAGATGCGACGTACGGGAATGCGCCCAGGAAGGGCTGGTCGTTCTGGTTCACGCCGTCACCGAGCTGGTTGTTCGGCGCGACGTTCTGCGCTGGAGTGAAGGGAGTGCCGCCCGCCACGGCCTGGAGGCTGATGTCGACGATGTCGTCGCCCAGACGCCGGCCATTCGGGTATCCGGCGTTGTCTCCGCCGAGGACGCCCATCCGGTTTGGCGCCGCTGTCGGCTGAACAAAGAGGTTGAGCCGCAGCTGCTCGGATGGCTTGATGAACGACGGCTTGTTGAGGCCCGGAATGCCCGTGAGGAAGATCGCGACGAGGTCGTTGCGCGGCGTCGGCGGCACGTCGATGCCGTACAGCGCCTTGAGGAGACGCGCGGGCTCCGGATCGGTGACGTAGTTGAGCGCGGCGATGTCATCCTTCAGCTGCGACGCGTTGAACGCGTCCTTCACCGCGAGGGGGATGATCAGCTCGTTCACGAGGGGCTGGCCGAGGCGGGAGACCTGCACGTAGCTTCCGCTGCTGCTGGTCGCGCCGGCCGTGAGGACGCGGGTGCTCTGGCGGGACGCGGTCGTGCGCGCACCGATGACGCCGAATTCAGAGTTCATGAACCCCGGCGCGATGCCGTTGTTCGTGACGCTGGCGATCGGCACCTGGAGCGCGATCGAGAGAACGTTGAACCCGCTCAGCTCGTCGCGGCCGCCGCCCTTGTTGCCGGGCGCGCCGGGACGGATGGTGAGGAGGTCGAAGACCGAACCCAGGTCGACGTAGAAGGGGTCATCGCGCTGACCGGCGAAGACCTTGCCGCCGCCCGGCAGAGTACGGATGGCCGACGCGGCGAGCGCGTCGTAGTTCGGCGTCGACTTCGGGCCGATGTTGTTCGGCGGTACTGGAAGATCGGTGCCGAGAACGGTCCTCTGCCCGTTGGAGAGGGTCTTGGTGACCGTGTAGTACTGGCGGATGTTCAGGTTCGGGTCGGTCAGCGAGCCGACGGGACCCGTGTTGTAAAGGAAGGTCTGGCCGTTTCGGACGACCGTCTTGAAGGTGAAGTCGAATCGCGTGTCGTCGATGTTGTCGCCGTTGTCGTCGATGACGATCGAGTACCTCACGTCATCACCGAACCGGTAGAAGTTCGGTCCACCTGCGGGGTCCTGGAACGGGACGTAGTTGGCGATGAACGTCACGGTGTCCGGCGCGTCCGGGCTTCGGAACATGTAAAAGTCGGTGGCGTCCGCGGCTGGGTCCTGGCTGATCAGTGGCGCTTCTCGGTGGCTGGATGCCCCGCCGAACGACGGAACGATCGCGGCCGCGAGGAGCGTTGCCGATGCGAGGACACCAGCGACTCGCGCCTTTGTGGCGCGTGAACTGGTACGCATAGGTTCTCCTTCGTTGTGGCTATTGCGTCGCTGGCTCGCGACGTGTCGATCTCCCGTCGTTCTCCTTTCTCGGATCCGCGTCCATAAAATGGGGAGGTGACCGCTACTCCCACCGCCGAAGCACTACGAACCGCCATGAGGGACGGTTCACCGCCGCCGCACCGAGCTTGCCGCAGAGCGAAATGGCGCGGCTGACTGTGGCTGCCGTCGGGGTCCTGGCCCATGAGTGAGCACCCGGGCGGCCGTTCGCTCGTCGTGCCGTCCCACCGGAGAGTGGTCTGATCGAGGGTCGGCGTGCGTAGCACTGGTCGTGCGCATGAAGACCCTCTTGGGGACGGCATTGACCGGGTGCCTGCTCGTATCCTGCGCGGCGACGGCGCCACAGAACGTGGTGGCCTCATCCACCGCCCGTTCGAGCATCGCGGCGGATCTCCCCTCGCCGAGCGCTTCCCCGGCACCGGCCACTTCGTCCCCGACAGAGACGCCGGCACCGGCCACTTCGTCCCCGACGGAGACGCCGGCGCCGGCGAACTCTGCGGATCCGACCGCGGACGCTGCGGCGACGGCCGAACCGGTGACCCCGGCCGCTGCGGCTCCTCCCGTGGCGACACAACGGCCGGCGGCGGCCGCTCCGGTGCCCGTGGCCACGCGCGCCCCGGTGGCGCCACCACCGCCGCTCCCTGCGGCCCCTCCCCCGCCGACCGAGGCGCCCGCCCCGCCGCCGCCGCCTCCTCCCGCGCCGCCACCCCCGGGCGGCTATCCGCCCTCGACTCTGTTCGTGTTCATCCTCACCGACTCGCGCTACGGCTTCGTGCACGTGCTGACCTCGCCGGGAGCGAGCTGCTCGGCCCAGGCGCGGCTTCCGCTGCGCGGGGTCATCCTGGCGCTCGGCACGAAGACGGTCGACGCGACCGGCAGGGTGTCGTGGACCTATACGAAGGATCCGACGCAGGCGGGCGTCGGCGTCCACGCCGTCACCTGCACGAACCAGGGACAGACCGTGTCCGAGGTGCAGCGCTTCGACGCCCCGTAGCCGGCAGTAGGCTCGGGTCTGGGCGCCTGGCGACTGCCTACCGCGAGAAGCGGATCTCCGCGAGCAGGTCCAGGTACTTGCCCTCTACCACCGGCCACGCGTACGCGCCGCGCACGTACTCCTCTCCACTCTGCCCGAGCGCGTCGCGCAGCGCCGCGTCCTCCATGAGCCTGCCCACAGCCTCGGCGAACTCGCCGTACCCGTCGTACCAGAGCCCTCCTCGAGCGCGCCGGACCTGCCCGACCACGGGCTCGCAACGCGCGTGGACGAGCACGGGCCTGCGCGACCACCACGATTCGAGGACGACCATCGACAGGCTTTCGAGGCGGCTCGGCAGCACGAATGCCGTCGCGGCCGCGAGCATGTCCCACTTGGTCTCCTCGTCGACGAAGCCGATGACGTGGATGTCGTCCCGGCGTGGAATGGCCATCTCGGCCTTTCCCGCGAGAACGAGGTCGATCGCCGGAGCTGTCGGCGCGTCCTTCATGCGCACGAAGAACTCCAGGAGCTCGTCGGCGCCCTTGGATTCGACGATCCGCCCGAAGTACAGAAGGAAGGGCCGACTGATGCCATGCGCTCGCAGGAAGCGTTCGGCGGAAGGCGTTTTGGCTGGCGCGTCGACCCCGACGCCAACGATGTCGTAGGCCACGCGCTCGTTGCTGAACAGCCGATGCACGAGGTCGCGCTCCTCGTACGTGTTGTACGGGAACGCCCGCGGTAGGTGGAAGATCGCGCGGTAACTCGAGAGGCGGATCGCGGGTTCGTCGTGCGCGGCGGGCATGAGCAGCGCGCGCTCGGGGACCAGCGGCAGCCCGTACAGCGTTGGGTAATACAGGTAGTTGAAGAACAGCACGTAGTCGTATTCGCGACCGTGACGGTGAAGGAATTCGAGGATGCCGGGGCATTCGGGGCCCTGGTCGCGGATCCAGCGCTGCTCCTCTTCGAGCGTGTGGGCCTCCTGCAACACGTGCCGGGAGAACGCCTGGAAGTCGCGTGCGCGCTCGCGGAAGTTCGGGAAGCGGTGGACCGGGATTCCGTGGACCCGCGCGCCGCCGGGCGCGTAGTGATTCCGCCAGGTCCAGTAATCGAGCGCGGTCGTCGTCGCGACCTCGACGTCGAGATGCGGCGCGAGGTGCTCCGCGACCAGGCGGGCGTGCGTCTCTGCCCCCCCGACGATCTCGGTCCCGTAGCGCTGGACGACGACGAGCAGTCGTTCACGCCCGGTCATACCTCGCCGAGGCCGGCCAGGTATCGAAGGGCCGCCCGCTGCGGCGAGAGCAGTCGCTTCATGACGCGTGTCTGACGGACCAGCCGTTCGCGGACCTCGGGCCGCTGGATCTCGACCATCCGCTCGGCGAGCTCGCGCTCGTCGGCCGCGAAGAGCCCCGCGCCCCGATACAGCTCGAACGACGGCAGCTCCGAGAAGATCGTCGGCTTCTCGGCCCACATCGCCTGTGTCGCGATGGCCGACTGGTACACGTCGCGATAGAACAGCACCATCGCGTCGGCCGCCATCACGTGCTCGGCCATCGTGGAGTAGTCGGTGTTGATGACGACGTTGTCGAGCCGCTCGTCGGCGACGAATCGGCGGATGTCGCCGAGGTAGTCACCGTCCCACGCCGACTCGGTGCCTGATAGGACGACAAGAGAGTCGCGCGGCGTCGCGGCGATCACCTCGACGAGCCGCTTGCGCCGGAACAGGAACCCCGGCGAAATGAAGATGAACCGATCCTGTGGCAGACCGAGCCTTGCGCGGAGCCTCCAGCGACGCTCTTCGGGCTCGGCCCCGTCCGGCGGCGGCGCGTCATCGAGCGGCATGATGACCAGCGGGACCTCCGTCACTCGCGTGAGGTCGCCGGTGATGAGGTCGACCTTGTCGAGCACCCGAGCCGAATGGACGACGATGCGCTCCGGGAACAGACCGAGCGCCCAGAGCGTCGTCCGGTAGCGGAAGAGGCGCTGCGCGATGACGCCCGAGTGCCAGGCGATCCGCGCGAGCTCCCGGGTCGGGCTGGAGTGCTGGCGGTAGTGGATGGACGCGAGGATCTTCAGGTAGTGGTGGAACTTGTCCGGATCCAGCTCGTGAAGGGAGAGCAGGATGTGCTTTCCCGCGCGCCGCATCCGCCACATCGCCTGGGCGAGCGCCGAGCTGCGGAAGATGCCGAACTCGTGCTCGATGAGCACGATGTCGGCATCTTTGGGCAGCTCGCGCGTCTTCCGGGCGAGGTCGGCGCTGTCCCAGCGCACGACGCCGACGAAGCTCACGCGGTGGCCGTTGGCGGCGAGGCCTGAGGCGAGCGCGCCCGAATAGTCGTGGATCCCGCATCGCTCGTCGCTCGACATGACCGCGATGTGATGACGACGCAGGGTCGGCGCCGCGATCTCCGCGGACGAGAGGGCCGAGCGCAGCGCGGCGGAGACGCGCTCGCGTGAGAAGTCGCCGAGGCGACGGCGCCCTCGGACAACGAGCTCGTCGCGTACCACGCGGTCGACGAGCGCGCGCTCGAGCGCGTCGGCGATGGCCTCCGGCGACTTGCGCTCGAGGAGGATGCCGGCATCGCCAACGGTCTCGGGCGTCGCCCCAGCCGCGTGCGCGACGACGGGGACATCGAAGCGCATGGCCTCGAGCACGGGGATGCAGAAGCCTTCGTGGTCCGTCATCGTGGCGAACGCCGACGCGCCCCCGTAGTAGGCGACGAGCTCCGCGTCGCTCGCCGCACCCGCGAATACGACGGCGTCTTCCAATCCCAGCGCGCGCACCTGGTCCTCGAGGCGGCTTCCGTACGTACCGGCGTCGTCCCGGGAGCCGACGAGCACGAGCTGGGCGGTCGGGTCGCGGTCGCGGTACGCGGCGAAGCCGGCGATGAGATCGTGTATCGCCTTCTGTGGGGAGATGCGCCCGACGAACAGGATCTTGTGCCCGGGACCCGCCATCCGCGCCGCCACGTTTGGGTCGGCGCGCGTCTCGGTCCATGACCAGTCGATGAGTATCGGCACCACCGCGGTCCGCCCGAAACCTGCTTGCTCGAGCTCGCGCCGGTTGTATTCGCTGTCGCCGATCGCCAGTGGCGCGACGCGGGCGAAGGCGCGCAGCTGCTCGCGGCCCTTCTCAGCGTAGCGCCGGGCGTACTCGTTGTCCGCTTCAAAGAACTCGGGCGGCGAGATGTTGTGGTAGCGCACCACCATCCTGTCGGGCCATGTGCGCACCTCGTCGAGGGAATCGTTGCCCATCGACAGGTGCACGAGCAGGAGACGCTCGGGGTCGGGGACCGGGTCCCCGCGCTCCAGGGAGGCCCCCAGGTCGGGTTTGGCGACGAGCGGTCGCCCGTACTCCCGGTAGTCGCGCGCGAACGCCTGGACGGCGGCCTTCCGTTCCCACGCGTATAGCTCGCTGGCCGCTCCCCAGTCCCAGAAGAGCCGTTGGAGCTCGAAGCAATCGTTGCTGACGGCGTCGCCGTACGCCAACGTCGGGTGGAATTGGTGGATGGTGCGAACGCGCGCCGTCATGCCGCGACAGAGAGTTCGAGCTCGAGCGCGGCGCGCGTCCGCTCGGCGACATTGGCGGCCGAAAAGTCGTTCAAGCGCCGCTCGCCGGCGGCGACAAGCCGCTCGCGAAGCGCCGGCCGCTCGCGCAACAGGCCGACCATCTCGCCGAAAAGCGGTATGTCCTTCTCGCCCAGCAGCAGCGCCGCGCCGCCCGCGGTCTCGCCGACGGCCCCGGCGTCGAGGGCGATCACCGGGACGCGGAAACGGAATGCCTCGAGGACCGGCATCGCGAACCCCTCGTGCTCGGACAGCGACACGAAGACGCTCGCGACGCCGTAGTAAGCGGCGAGCTCGGACTCGCTCACGCTGCCGGTGAAGATGACAGCGTCCGCGAGGCCCAGCTCCGCCGCGAGCGCCGAGACCCTCGCGCGATACTGCGGCTGGTCCTCATGAGCCCCGACGAGAAAGAGGCGCGCCGATCGATCGACGCACGCCCGCGTGTACGCGAGCATCCGCACCAGCTCGTCCTGGCGCTTGTTCGGCGAGATCCGGCCGACGAACAGGATGTTCGTATGCGGCCCTCGCCAACGCGCGAGTACGCGCTCGTCCGGCACGACGTCGTACCGCGACCAGTCGATCAGTATCGGGACGACGGCGGTCCGCGCGAAGCCTGCCGAGACGAGCTCGCGCCGATTGAACCCCGAGACCCCGATGGCGAAGGGGACTCTTTTCGCGAGCGCGTGGAGTTGGGCCCGGCCCTTTCGCGTGTGCAACGCGGCGTGCGGGTTCACGCCTTCGAAGTAAGCCGACGGCGTGACATTGTGATAGACGAGCGTCTGTCGGGCGGGCAGGTTCGTGAGCTTGTCGAAGACGTCGCTGCCGATGGAGAAGTGGAGGATGAGGAGATCCTCGGCGCTCGCTTCGCGGAAAAGCCGCCGATACGGCAGCACCTCGGCCTTCACGGCGGGCTTGGCCTCGACCGCGTACGCCTCGCTCGGATATCCCCAGCTGCGGAACAGCTCGCGCAGCGCAAAGACATGGTTGCTGACCGCGTCACCAGCCGCGAGCGCGGGGTGGAACTGGTGGATCGCGCGGGGCCTCATGCCCTCCCCCCAGTGCCTTCATGGCGAAGCCGGGTACCGTGGCCGCGCCCGTTGGTGCTCAGGGCTTCATTCCGATCACCGCGTAGTCGCGGTCACCGAAGAGTGTCTCGTTCAGCAGGCGGAGGTTCGCGAGGGCGATGCCGTCGAGGCCCTCCTCGGACAGGTGCTGCTCGCTGGCGTTGTAGGTCTGGATGGTCACGGGCTCGAACCCCGACATTTGCAGGTAGAACTGGAACGCGTCGGGTGGGAGCGGTTTGCGATGCGTCGGGTCGAGCCAAAAGGTGTGCGCGCCGACCGTGAGCGTCCGCGGGTTCGGCGTCGCCATGATGCAATGGGAGCCGGGCACCAGGACGCGCTTGCATTCGTGGAGGATCTCGAAGAGGTGGCCAGGGATAACATGCTCGGCGAAATGCACGGCGAAGATGCCATCGAGTGAGGCATCGGGCAGCGAGCGCAGGTGCTCCTCCGCGTCGATCTGGTAGACCTCCAGTCCTTGAGCCCTGCTCTGCTCGACCAACTGAGGCGACAGATCGACGCCGTACGCGCCGACGCCGACCTCTTGCGCGAGGGTGAGGAAGGTCCCTCGGCCCGACCCCACGTCGAGGACGCGTCGACGGCCGGCGAAGTACGGCATGAACTGCTCGGCTTGCCGGCGCACCTGCCCCTCGAGCCCGCCAAAGCGCTGGGCGAACCGCGAGTAGTCGAGGTACTGCGCATTCTCCCGCGCGTCCACGACCCGCTTCGCGTTCTCCAGCGCGGCAATGCGCGAGAGGACCTCCGTGGGGAGCCGTGCATCGAGGTCCCGAAGCGCGCGCAGTGCCAGTGCGTTGATATGGTTCTGGCGGCTGGTGATCTCGAACAGGTACCAGCGGATCAGCCAGATGACCGCCCGGCGCGCGAACGTTATGGGCACTCCGGCGAGGCCGCCCTTGCGGCTACGCGGGTCGTAGGCGACCTCCTGGTCGATCGCGCCGGAAAGCGAGGTGAGCGCGTCCTCGAGCTGGTCGCTCGCGAGCGGCCCTCCAGGGAGCGGCCGCAGCAGCGCGGCGTCGACGTCCGGGCCGTATACGCCGCGCGCGCGCTTGTCGCGGACGCGCCCCTTGACCTCGGCGACGAGGGCGTCGACGTCGACCGCTCTCTCGCTTGTGTGTCCTTGACTCACTCCGATGCGTGATCCACGCGGCGCAGCGTACCGTCGGTCAGGATCGACAGGCTCCGCCGGGGGGCGCTTTCGCCCAGCTTCAAATACAGCTTCAGGCGCAACGTGCCACCCAGCGTCCGCGCGAGCGCGTTGACATCGGGCGCCCGCCAGAGGAACACACCCCACGTGCGCGCGACATCCACGTGCCCGCGGACGAGCGTCAGGAAATCGTCGAAACCGAAGGTCTGCACATGCCCAGTCTCGAGCTTGCCCACGAGCTGCTCGTTGGGGACGGTGAGGATGCTGCGTCCGCCTCCGGCGACGCGCGCCATTTCGGCGAGCGCGCGGTCCGGGTGCTCGAGATGCTCGAGCACCTCGCTGCAATACGCGAGATCGAATACGTCCGCGCGGAACGGCAGCGCCTCGGCCGAGAACACGAGGTGGTGGACGCGCAGCGGCGCCGAAGCGTGGTCCCTGGCGTGGCGGACGAGCTTCAGCGACACATCGCCTGCGACGGCGAGCTGCGTGCCGACCGCCGCGAACACGTCCTGGTGCAATCCCCAGTCGCCGCAGCCGACGTCGATGCTCGCGCGTGGCACGCGGCGGTGAAGGAGCCTGGCGACGAGGTCGCGCTTGTACAGCCCGATCTCCAGCCATGCGCGGTTCTCGTCGGCTCCCACGTTGTAGGCGTCGCCCGCCGCGTACGCGTCCTCGTTCTGCTCCACCTGGGCGATCGCGCCCGGTGGCAGCAGGACCGGGATGCCGTCGACGATCGGATGGCGCTGGCCGCATCCGTTGCAGCGAAGGGCGTCGGGCTCCGCCCGCAGATCGCTTCGGCAGGTGGGACAGCAGAGCAGCGGGATCAGCTCCTCGAGCCGCGCGGATCCGGATCGTGGCCGCCACGCGCGTGCGAGCCATGAGGGGCGCGGCACGCGCCGAGGAGACCACGCCGCCAGGGCCACGCCGGCGTCGGCCGCCGGCAGTTCGAGGTCGACGAGCAGCCGCAACGCGGCGTAGGCCAGGTGCTGCCTCGGCGAGGCGAAGGCGCCACCGCGGCAGAGCACGACGAAGCATCCCTGCCCCTTCCACCGCAGCACCCCCGCGACGAGCGCTGACAGGTGATATGCACCGGGGACGTAGTGGATGTACACGACCGCCGTGTCCGGAGGCGTTGCCCGCGCCGCGTGCAGCACGTCGCCCAGGGTCGGGCCCATCTTCAGCTCGTAGGTCGCGAATCCGCGCACACGCAGCCGGCATACGAGGTCCTCGCCGAACGCGGCCTCGCCGCGTGGCATGAACACCGCGGCCGTCGGGGCGCGCGCCAGGAGGCGGTCGAGCGGGACGGACCGGCCGAGCTCGACGTCGCGCGCGTACGTCCGCGCCAGCGGCTGAGCGCGGCGCGTCACTCGCACTCCCAGCGGTGAGGAATGCGGGCGATGCCCATCTCACGCGTCGAGTCGCCGATCACCCTGAAATTCAGGCCCTTCTGGTGGTAGTCGTAGTAGCGGTCCTCCCGATCGGTGATGCCGATGTCGACGTCGAAGCCGCCGGGCAGCAGGCTCAGGTCGTCGATCGCGAAGCGCACCAGGCCTTCCCTTTTCACGGGTACGACCACGCCATCGCTCATGGTGTTTGTGCAGTACGCGCCGACGCCGTCTTCTCGGTAGATGCAGACGCCGAACACCGCATCCTGCACGCCGGCCTCGTTGCGGTACGCGATCTCGATCGCGGCGGCGCTGCCAGATTCGAGCACGGAGCGTTCGACGCCGTCGCGCGCCACGAGGCGCGATCGAGTGATGGCGATCTCCTTGCTGCCCCACCGCGCTCCGATCTCGCCACGGGACTCGCGCTCGCGCTGCTCGCGTTCTCCGACCCTCAGGTGATAGGCGTTGATGACGTCGCGCACGTCGCCGCTCGCGGACACCCGACCCTGTTCGAGCCAGATCGCTCTGTCGCACAGCCGGGCGACCGAGCCGAGGTCGTGCGAGACGAGCACGATCGTTTTCCGGACTTTGCGAAATTCGGCGATCTTGGCGAAGCACTTGTGCTGGAAATACTCGTCCCCCACCGCGAGCACCTCGTCGACCAGCAGGACGTCGGGGTCCATGTGCACGGCGACGGCGAACCCGAGGCGCATGTACATACCGCTCGAGTACGTCTTCACGGGTGCGCTCCAGAAGCGCCCGAGGTCGGCGAAGCGCTCGATCGAAGGGAGGGCGGCATCGACCTCCCGGCGCGACAAGCCCAGGATCGAGCCGTTCAGGATGGCGTTCTCGCGGCCGCTGAAGTCGGGGTGGAACCCCGCTCCGATCTCGAGGAGGGCCGACACGCGGCCGTTGACGTCGAGCGTGCCCGTCGTCGGCTTGGCGGTGCCGGCGACGAGCTTCAGCAGCGTGGACTTACCGGAGCCGTTCGCGCCGATCACCCCGAACGCTTCACCCTGCTCGACCGCGAAGGTCACGTCGCGGAGAGCGTCCACCATCTCGGCCGGGGCGTACTGCCGGAGCGCCACCTCCTTGAGGGTGCGGTGGCGCTCTCGCCGCAGCCGGTAGGACTTGGCCACGTGATCCGCGCGGATGGCCGTTTCGCTCATCGCTTGCGCGCCGTGACCATGTAGAACCATCCGAGGACGTTGGCGACCGCCGTGCCGTCCAGCGCCCTGAGGATCCGCGCGTACCTCCAGGTCAGCTCCTCGAATCCGCGCATCGTGTACGGCGGTTGCACCCCCGCGGCAACGATCCGCACCTCCGCGAGGCCGGCAGCGTTCACCAGGTCCCGCCACGCCCGCTTCGACAACGCGCTCTCGAAGATGCCCTCCGCCATCTGCTCGTCGTGTCTCATCCGCTCACGCTCGGCCCACCGGTACAGCGAGACCTTGCGCGGGACGATGTCGGCGTAGAAGAGGCCCTCCGGACGGAGAATGCGCCCCATCTCGCGGATGATCGGCGCGGGATCGCGGAAGTGCTCGAGCAGACCTCCGGACATGACCACATCGAACGCGCCGTCCGCGAACGGCAGCGCGGCCGCGTCGCCGAAGAGCGCGTGGCCATCCAGCCCCGCGCGACGGTAGTTCTCACGGACGGCGCGCATCGCATACGCCGCGTAGTCGAGCGCATAGAGCGAGAAGGGCCGCTCGAGGCCGACACGGCACAGCAGACGGCCCGATCCCGCCCCGATCTCGAGCACCCTGCCTCCCAGTGGCAGCAGGGGACGCAGGTGGGCCATCTTTGTCTCGTCGACGAAATTCGGCACGTCGCGTCGCTCGGGCAGGTAGAGCTCGGTGTCCCGCAGCGGCCGCTCCCACGCGGCCGAGTCGCCCTCCCGGTACGGGGTCTCGTGCTCGTGCTGGTGACCGGGCGCCTCGCTCACAACGCCGATTCGAAGTCGTCCTTCGCTCGGCGGAAGTACGCGAAGCCGACCGCGAACAGTAGGAGCGCGAAGGCCGCCGAGTACGCGAGTGGGCCCCACTGGGGCGGGAGCCCATCGAGGAGAGCGCGCTGATAGCCGACGATGATCGACGTCATGGGATTGACGTACAGCAGGAACAGCTCGCGCGGACGGTCCGCCGCGACCGATACCGGGAACAGGACCGGAGTGAGGAAGTACCACGCCATCAGGAGGATCCCAAGGATGTGCTCCACGTCACGAAAGAAGACGTTCGCGCCGGCCAGAAGGTAGGCGAAGCCGAGATTGAGCGAGAGCTGGATCACTGCCAGTACGGGCAGATACACCAGTCCCTCGGGGTGGCGGGGCCCAAAGAGCGCCAGCACCGCGAAGAGGATGAGGAGACTGAGAAGGAAGTTCACCAGCGCGGAGAGCACGCTCGCCGCGGGCAGAAGCTGCACGGGGAGGCGGACCTTCTTCACGATCGCGCCGTTCGCGACGATGGACGACGCACCGGCCTGGAGCGACGTCGCGAAGAACGTCCAGGGTATGAGACCCACGAACAGGAAGATGGGGTATGGCTGCTCGCCACTCTCGGTGTGGGGTCGCGAGTTGAGGAGGACGCCGAAGAGGATCCAGAACACGACCAGCTGCAGCAATGGGTTCACGAAGTTCCAGGCGAAACCGAGCGCCGAGCCCTTGTAGCGCGCGCGCAGCTCGCGCCACGCGAAGTCGGCCAGCAGCTCGCGCCGGTCCACGAGCATGCGCAGGTCGGCGATCACTTGATCGTCGAGTCTATGGGCTGCGGCCTTCGCGGCGGTCCCATCGGAGCGTGGACGGGCGTCGATGGAGACCGGCATGGGTCGGAACGCATCTACAGTGCGCGCATGCCGGAGCGTCACGCCACGGTCCGGGCCGACATCGACCTCGCCTGGTGGAAATGGCCCGGCAGCATGCCGCCGACCATGTTGATGCACGGCATCGGCAACTACGCGCGCTACTGGGATCTCCTCGCCGACGCGGTCGGTGGCAGGCTGCGCCTCATCGCTTCCGACGCTCGTGGTCACGGCGAAAGCGGCAAGCCGAGCGAAGCCGAAGCGTACGCGGCGGATGAATTCGTGGCCGACGCGCTGGAGATCATGGGCGCTGCCGGAATCCAAAGCGCGCTGGTCGTCGGCCATTCAATGGGTGGCGGGCACGCGGCGCGGCTCGCCGCATCGCACCCGGGGCGCGTGCGCGGCCTCGTACTGGTGGACTGGAGCCCTGCTCCCCTCGCCGAGGGAGCCGAGCGCGCGCGGCGTCTCTCGCTGTCGCGGCCCGCGGCCTTCGTCGACGAGGCCGACGCGCTCGCCTATCTGCGCGAGACATCTCCCGGTCATCCCGAGGCGGTGTACGCGAACCGCCTCGCGTACGCGTTCACGCGCGGACCGGACGGGCTCACCTGGAAGTCGAGCCCTGCCGCCCTCGCCGCCATCCTCGGAGGTCGAGCCGCCGCATCGAGCGAGGATCCGGCGGCGCCGACACCCTCATCCGACCAAAAGCGGGTCCCACCAGACGTGGGCGGTCGCGGGCGAAGCGCATCCGCGCGCGGAAGAAGCGATGCGTATCGCCGTGGCGCTCGAGGACGTGCTCCCGTGATCGACGGCCGCCGTGGACCGGATCTCGGAGTCATCGCCTGCCCGGTACTCGTCGTGCGCGGCACGCGCTCGACGGTGCTGTCCGCGGAGGTCGCGGGCGCGACGGCGCGCGAGCTGAGGAACGGGCGGATCCTCGAGCTCGACGCGGGCCACAACGTGGCGCTCGACCGGCCGCGCGAGCTGGCTGCGGCGATCGTCGACTTCTCGGCCTCGCTGCGCCCTTGAACAACACGTCGGCGGTTCGTGGGGTGCAAGTCGGCGGTTCGTGGTGCAAGTCGGCGGTTCGCGGATGGCAAGTCGGCGGGTCGTGGCATGATCGGCGGATGGGACTGGGGATCGCGGTGGGGGTCGGCATCGGGACGGCGCTCGGGGCGGCGCTCGGCAACATCGCGATGGGAGTCGCGTGGGGTGCGGGGGCCGGCGTGGCGCTCGGCGCGATCCTGGCAAGGCGCGGCACCCGCGAGTTCGCCGTCAGGCGGCGGCCGCCGCCGGGGCGTTGAGGAGGCGCCGTCACGCTGGCCCGTTTCCTGACGTTGTCTCGTTGGGGTAACAAGGGCCCCTCGAGGGCGACGCGCTGCCGAATGGGCGTACGCCGACCAGAGGAGGTGTGTCCGGTTGCTGCCGATCTTCCACGACGATGACGGGCAAGGTCTCGTCGAATATGCACTCATCATCGCCGTCATCGCCATCGCCGTCATCCTCGCCATGGTCTTCATGCGCGGTCAGCTCCAGAACCTGTTCAGCGACATCGCGAACAACGTGACGTAAGCCCGGTGGACCTGCCGCTCCGCGGGTGCGCCGACCGGATCGCCGGCCACACGCGTTGGGGTCGGCCCACGGGGCAAAGGTCCCGGAAGAGGTCGTGGCCGGCGCGGCCGGGAACTCGCCGCACGACGACGCGGGGGCGATCCCGAGACACGAAGGAGCGGACGGAGGCCACACCGGCCTCCGTTCCGTCGTCCGGGTCGGACCTACGGCCCGGAGGGACTCGGGGCGGGGCTGGGTGCCGCCCGCGACGGCGACGCACCGGGCGCGACCGGTGACGGGCTCGGCGCCGGCGATGGGGACGGCGTCGGCAGCGGCGGGCACCCGGCGCTGCCCTTCTTCAGCTCCACGGTGCCGGTGATGCCACGCGCGGGGTACGTCGCGGTGTCGTAGCCGGCCGCGCAGACCAGGATCGGCGAGTCGGCGGGCGGATACGGAATGACGGCGATGCTTCCGGTATCGGTGCCCTTGACGGACTGCGAGCCGGGGAACCTCACCTCGGGCCCTTTGACGCCCTGCTTGGTGTCGGCATCGTTCACCTGCAGCGTCAGCGAGACCGGTTGCAGCTTCAGCTCCTGGTCCTCCGGTCCGGCGGACGCCTTCCCGTATCCGCTGGTCTGCGCCGAGACGCGGGCGCCTCGGGGAAGGTTCGTCACCACGTAGTTGCCGTCCTGGTCGGTGAGCACGACGCGCGAGCCGTACGTCACCTGGATGCCCGGCAGCGCCGCGCCGGTCGTGCCGTCGATGACGCGGCCTCGCGCATCGACGCTGTTGAACAGGCCGCCCCCGACGGTGACGAGCGCCAGCATCAGGAACGGGACCGCGATGGCATAGCGGTGCTTCGCGTACTGCTTCATCGGTGCGGGAAGGCTACCCGATGCGGTCCTCCACCCGCCGGCTCAGCGCCGGTCCGGCACCTCGACGTGGGCGCCTCTCGCTCACGGGGGACCGAAGTCCGCGCCGTTTCTCATACTGCGCTGATGCGAATACCCGACTGCTTCGGGCGGGGACGGCACGTCTTCTCGTTCGAGTTCTTCCCGCCCAGGACGCCGGAGGCGGAGCTCCGGCTTTTCGAGACGGTGGCGGCGCTCGCGCCGCTCCGCCCCAGCTTCGTCTCCGTCACGTACGGCGCGGGCGGGAGCACGCGGCGGTTGACCGTCGACCTGGTGACGCGCATCAAGAACGACATCGGCATCGAGGCGATGGCGCATCTGACGTGCGCGGGGCACGACGTGAAGGAGCTGGCGGCCGTGCTCGAGAGACTGGCCGCGGCCGGCATCGAGAACGTGCTCGCGCTGCGCGGCGACCCCCCGCGGGGTCGAACGGAGTTCCAGGCGACGCCCGGGGGGTTCGCGCACGGATCGGAGCTCGCTGCCTTCATACGCGCGCGCTATGACTTCGCGATCGGCGGCGCGGGGTACCCCGAAGGCCATCCGGAGAGCAGCGATGCCGACGAGGACCTGGGTCATCTCCTCACGAAGGTGCGGGCCGGAGCGCAGTTCATCATCACGCAGCTCTTCTTCGAGGCGCCGACGTACTTCGCGTTCCTGGAGCGCGCGCGCGCGATCGGCGCCGACGTCCCGATCGTTCCGGGGATCATGCCCGTCACCAACGTGGGCCAGATCGAGCGGTTCACGTCCATGTGCGGCGCGAGCATCCCGGCAGCACTGCGCGAGCGCCTGGATCGCGTGCGCGACGACGATGCGTCGGTGACTGAGGTGGGCATCGAATGGGCCACCGCGCAGTGCAGGGAACTCCTGCGAGGCGGCGCACCGGGCATCCACTTCTATACGCTCAACCGCTCGCACTCGGCGCAGCGGATCCTCGCCGAACTGCGCCGCGAAGGCCTCACCGCGCCCACCGCTCGGTAGCCGGCCCGCGGAAGGCCCGAGGGCGTCAGGTCTCCGCGATGCCCGAGTCGGTCGACGCGAACGACGCGTCGAGTTGTTCGCCTTCCCTGAGGGGCCGCGGCCTGCATGCGATCCAGCCCACGACACCGAGCCCGACCGCGAGCGCCACCCAGGCCGCCGACAAGGCGATGGAGGCGCCGTCGATGCGGACGAGCGACGGGAGAAGCGATCCGGGTGTGGGCCGGATGAGCCTACCGATGAAGACCCAGAATTCGCCGGGCGAACCGGTCTCGCGGATCCGCGCCGCGAGCTCATAGCGGGTCTCCGGCAGCACCGCGTAGATGTAGGTCACGAACGCGGTCCATCCCGCCACGCACCAGCCGATCGCTTCGAGGGCCGGGCGCAGGCGCGCCGCGGCGCGGATCGCCTCGAGGCCACCCGCGACCCCGGCGACCAGCAGGGGCATCGAGGCGAGCATGTAGCGCGACGGCGGCGAGCCGTCGGCGAACCAGTACGCGATGTCGGCGATGTAGATGAAGTACGCGAGCCAGCCAAGGAAGAGCGGCGTGAGGATCGGCAGCATGCCCGAGCGCGCGCGACGGACGAGCACGGCGGCCCCGAGGAACGCGAGGAGGTAGATCGGAGCGCGTCCGATGAGCCCGAACACGCGGTCGAAGAACAAGCCCAGTCCGCCGACGATGGGCGAGTACACGAGCACCTGCGACTGATCGCTGATCAGGTAGTAACCGGCGGCGGGCAGGTACAGGCCGAACATGCGCCCGTTGACGTACGCGAGGAGCCCAACGATCCCGGCGAACGGGAGCCCTCCGGCGGCGATGCGCGCGCCCGCGATCCGCAGGCGCCCGCGCGGCGACGCGGAGGACGTCATGGCGCCGAGGCCCCTCCCGCGCTGGGCAGCCGACGACATGGTGGCGCGAAGCGGCGCGGGACCGCCGAACAGTGGGCGGAGGGACCAGAACGCGACGACCACCCCGACGCCGACGGAGATCAGCCACGCGCGCGTCGTCAGCAACGGCAGCACGCCGACCAGCGCGCTCGCCCACGCGAGATCGCGCAGGCGCATGGCGGCGCCGCGCCCAAGGAGCCGCACCGCGCCGACGAAGGCGAGCGCGGCAGGCAGGTCCGGATAGACCTGCGTCGAGTACGTCAGTATCGGGTGCGCGAGCACGGTCGCCGCGGTCGCGAGGAACGTGTCGCGCGGGCTGAAACGCAGGTCGCGCAGGAGCAGGTAGAGCTGCGCGGCGAGCAGGGCCGCGACCAGGCAGAGCATCGCCATGACACCCGACCGGCCACCCAGCGCGAAGGGAACGACGGAGAGGATCGGCAGGCCCAGGTCGCGGATCGGGTATATGGCGTTGCCCACGCCGATGCCATGAACGTCCGGGAGCCGTGCCGGGTAGAACACGCGATAGCGGTCGCCGTCGTAGTCGTTACGCAGGTCGAGGTCATGGTCGTAGAGCAGACTCTGGGTGATCAGCAGGTAGTGCGGCTCGTCCGAAGCCGTCGGGTAGCCGGACCGGTCGTACGGGAGCACCATCAAACTCGTCGCGAGCACCGTGAGAGCGATCAGCGTGGCGGCGCGACGGTCGCCGAGCGTCGGGAGTCCGGCGCGGATGCCGAGGAGGGCGTGCACCGCGAAGGCGACGGCGACGAGCACATAGACGGCGCCGAGCTGCGAGTTCAGCACCGCCGGGTCGTAGCGGACCATGAACAGCAGGAGCGGCGACGCGGCGTAGAGCGCGAAGTGGCGCAGCAGGAAGCCGCGCCCCACCCCGGGCGCCAGGCAGGCGATGCCGGCCGATCCGACCGTCGCCAGCACGAGCGCGTACGGCAGCCACTTCGCGGTGAGCGCGACGAAGAGATCCGGGTTCCGCGCATCGAGCGGGACGGACTGCCGGCCGGCCACGAGGAGCAGCACGGTGAGGCCCGCGTTGACCACCACGAAAAGGCCGAGGTCCCGCCGCATCACGAACCCGCGGTCCGCCGGCGGCCGATCCAGACGAGGGCGACGACTCCGACCACGGCCACGAGCGTGCGCAGGTACGCGCCGACGTACCAGTCCGGCTGCAGGGGCTGGAAGTTGGGCAGCCATCCCAGCGGGTTCAACGCCAGCACCGCGTCATAGACGTCCTGGATGCGCCCATCGCCCGCGGTGTTCAGCGCGCGCGTGGGCACGGCGGAGATCACGAGGCCGGCGAAGGCGCTCATCGCCAGTGTCGCGCCCGCGAACATGCGCAGCGGCCAGGCTCTTGCCGCCGCGAGGCCGAAGACGACGAAGGGCGCCGCGAGCGGGACCACCTCGACGAAGTACCGGCCCGGCGGAGCGTATCCGCCCTCCCAGTAGCGGAACAGGGAGAGTGCGAGCAGCGTGGTGCCGATCGCCGCCCCCGCGGGAACGAGCGTACGCCGCGCCGAACGCAGCGCCGGCGCGACGCCCAGCGCTGCGATGAACAGCCAGGGCGCGGTCCCGGCAAGGCCGAAGGTGCGGTCGAACAGCATCGCCGGCAGCCCGTACCAGAAGAGGAAGGTGAGCGAAGATACCCTGCCGGGCGCGGCGGCGGCGGTCATGCTCTCCAGATAGCCCGCGTAGGGGAGCGGGGTCCCATAGAGGACCGCATCGACCGCACTCGCGAGCGCGAACATCGCCGCGACGCCGACCGTGAACCGCAGGAGGCCGTCGCGCCGGTACCAGAGTACGAACGGCGCGAGCGCAACGAGTGCCAGGCCGTCGCGAGGGGTGAGGAAGAGCGTCGAGCCGAGGGCGAGGCCTGCGAGGAGAAAGCGCCGTCGGGCGGCCGTGAACGCGAGCCGGTAGCCGGCAACGATGGCAAGCGCTCCGAGGCCGTTCTGGTACACGTGCGTCGCCATCGGCAGGAATGGCGGAAGGAACGCGGCTGCCGCCCAGACGCCGCCGCCCATTGGCCGGCTCGGGGGGGCCTCGTGGAGGAGTTCGTAGAGCTGCCAACTGGCGAGCGCCGCGATGAGCGCGATCGTCAGGTGCTCTCCCATTCTGCCCGCGAGGAGCCAGCCCGGGACCAGGAGCGCGGGGAGCGCGTAGCCCTGCACCAGGCGCTCGCCGGCCGGCGCCTGGATCACGTGCGCCTCGATGTCGGCCGGCGAAATGTCGATGCCCGCGAGGCTGTGGAAGAGCGCGGAGTTGGCGTACGCGCGGCCCGCGTCGACGCTGCCGCGGCCGATGAGGTCGGCGGCCATGACGTAGTGGGCCTCGTCACCGTGCAGGAGCGACGACACCTGGAGCCACGCCATCAGGGACGCGTAGACGCCGAACGAGGCCGCAGCGACCAGCCAGCCTGGAGCGTCCGAGGTCGCGATGGCGAAGATGGTCGGTGCGAAGCGCGCTGCGATCGCGAGCACGAAGAAGATGCCCGCGGCATCGCGCGGAAGCGGTCCAAGCGAGAGCACCAGCACGCAGACAAGGAACGCGGCGAGCGACAGGCCATCGTGCGCAAAGAGCCGTTCGGGCCGCCGGATCGTCCACCCGGCGGCGATCGCGAGGATGCTCGCTCCCGCGCTCGCGAGGGGCAGGGCCACGGAGATCGCGCCGGCGACCAGCGCGTCGGAGGAGTTGTCGGTCGCCCACTGTTGATGGAGCGCGCGCCAGATGACGACAGAGAGCATCGTCGCCATCGCGATGTGCGCCGCGCGCCACACGCGATGAGACTAGCCGCCGAGACCGCGGATCGGCTCGCGGGCCGCCGGAGGGGGCGCGATCAGGCCGTGGCTATCCCGACGTCAGCTGAGCACCGACCAACTGGAGGACGTCGCCGAGGGTCCGCGCGTCCTGCAGCTCGCTGGTCGAGAGTGTCTGGCCGAGCTCATCTTGCGCGAACATCACCACGTCGACCTGCGCCAGCGAATCCCATCGCTCGTTGCCCTTGAGCTCGGTATCCTCCGCCAGCTCCGGCCACTCCAGCGTTCGGCGCAGGCCGGCGATGAACTCGGTTCGCGTCATGAATCCGGGCTCCAGACGATGAGATTCGCGCCCCACGAGTAGCCCACGCCGAATCCGACGGTCAGTACGCGGTCGCCAAATGCGAGGCGGCCCGTCTCCGCGAGATGCTGGAGCACGATCGGGATCGTCGAGGAGACCGTGTTGCCGCATTCCGCGAAGTGGACCGCGAACTTTTCATCCGGCACCTTCAGCTGCTTCTGCAGGTAACGAAGCATGTATTCATTGGCCTGGTGCAGCACCACGTGCTGGATCTCGTCCATGGTCACGCCTGCCTTGGCCAACAGCTCCTTCACGACCGCGGGAATGCGTCGGATCGTGAACTCGAGGATCGCCGGACCGTTCATGTACAGGTTCGCCTCGGTGCGGACGTTGCCACTCTCATCGGTGGCCTCCTCCAGCGCACCCTCTCGCGTCGGCTGACGCATTCCGCCGCGGGGAACGATGAGATTCTGCGCCCCGCTTCCGTCGGTCCCGAGCACGAACGGACCGAGGCTCGGTGCATCGCGCTCGACCGCTGTGACCAGCGTGGCGCTGCCCGCGTCGCCGAAAAGCGTGCGCACGCTCTTGTCCAGTGGATGAATGTATCGCGAGTACGCCTCACCCATCACGAGCAGCGCGTTGCTCGCGATGCCGGCGTCGATCATCGAGCGGGCCATGGCCAGCCCGTATGGGAAGGCGGAGCAGCCGAGGTTGTAATCGAAGGCGGCCGCGCTCGTGGTCAGCTTCAGCCGATGCTGAAGGATGCAAGCGGTGGTCGGGAGAAAGTAGTCGGGACTCTGGGTGCAGTAGAGGAGGAGGTCGATCTTGTCGCGATCGAATCCCGTCTTCTGCAGGAGCCCCTCCGTGGCGCAGAAGGCGAGATCCGCGGCCGTCTGTCCCTCGGCGACGACGCGTCGTTCCCTGATGCCCGTCTTCTGGAGGATCTTGTCCGCGCTCCAGTTCGGATAGAGCGAAGACAGCTCCTCGTTCGTCAGCCGCTTCTCCGGCAGGTAGTGGTCGATCGCCTGAATGGCGGCGACGCGCATCAGTCGATCATCCCGGCAACGCGCGCACTTTTGGCGCCTTCAGCAAGCGGCACGCCGCGGCCCACGGCCTGGACGTACAGCTCCTCGAGCGTGAGGATCGGGTACGCCAGCGCCCGGGCGTGGGCGAGGAGCCCCTCGAGGAACGTTCGCGCGCCGGCGCCGCCGTACCTCCGCTCCCCGATATCGAGCTGGGGCGCCTTGTACAGCGGGCGACTGGCCTCGTGAAAACGCTCGTCCGGGACGTTGAGCGCCACGCGGAGGGGATGCACATTGATGATCTTAAGACCCGGGGAGCCAAGCTCTTCGTCGATCGCCTCGAGGGTCCACGGGATGCCAAGATCGGAATGCACATCGTCCTCCCAGAACACCGGGAAGCGAACGATCCGCCGGATCGCGGTGCGCAGCGGTACCAGGCCGGGCTGCAGGAATGCGCAGAGATTGGAGTCGTAGCGGAACCCGCGGTCCGCCATCCGGCGGCTCATCCTGGTCTCGTCGTAGAAGCAGTGCGAGCGGAATGACCGCGCTCGCGGCCAGAGCGCCGTCACGTGCGCGATCACCTCATCCACCGAGCCGCCGTGACTGCTGCCCGGCAGGAAATTCGGATGAACGCCGACGTTGCCGGCTTCCGGTGAGCCGGCGAGTCGCCGCCACAGGTATTCAGACCGGTGGGTCAGGAACGGGGTCAGGCGCACGCCATACGTATCGGCCAGGCCGAACAGATCCTCGATCGCCCACTCCGGGGCCCACTCGATGTCCGTCGTAAAGCAGAAGGCCGGCCGCTCAGCGAGATAAGCCCGCACCGCGTCGGCCAGGATGGACTCGGTCACGATCGCTCCACTCCTGTCCTGGCCGGTCATGTCGGCGCGGCGTGGCGCGGAGCTCACGGCCGCACGTCAGCGCAACCGCATGGCGCCCTGGATCGAGCGTTCATGCACGCCCGGCGTGACCCCACTCGTTCGGAGAGGGTAACGTGGATCGAGTGTCGATCGCCATGACGGCGTAGGCGCCGCTGCCATGGCCCGGGTGCGGACCCATCGGACCGGTCGAGGTCAGGCGCGATCCGATCCGCGAGCCGGGCCACCCCCTCGGATATGGGTGGCGGTACATTCCTCGGCGGGCATGCGACTCAGTGAGGCCGCGGGCATCGTCGGCTGGGACGTGGTGCGCGATGGTGAGTTCTCCGACCTCGCCCTCGCTTCACGCGCGAACGCGCGGACACTCGTCTACGCCTCCGACGACTCGCTGATCGACTATCTGGTGAGCAAACGACCGGCGGCTGTGGTGACCAACAGGCTGGCGGCCGCGCGCGTGCCGAATGGTATCGCGGTCGCTCGATGCGATGTGCCTGAGCGCGCCTTTTACGACCTGCACGCGGCCCTGGCGAAAGGGCCGTTCTATTGGACCGACGCCCCGAGCCGCATCCATCCGAGCGCGCGCGTCGATACGCGGGCGTCCGTCTCGGCCCGTAACGTGATCATCGGGCCCGATTGCGTGATCGAACCGGCCGTCACGATCCTTGAACGGGTGACCCTCGGGACCGGCGTGATCGTTCGCGCCGGCGCGGTCCTCGGCGCCGAGGGCTTCGAGTTCAAGGGCGCCGCGATGCGGCAGGGACGCGCATCACGATCGGCCGATACCCATGAGGGTGTCGTCGCGGTACCGCATGCGGGATCCGTCTCGATCGGTGATCGGGCGGAGATCCAAGCCAATTGCGCGGTCGACCGCAGTCTCTTCCGTGAGCCCACACGCATCGGCGCCGACACGAAGCTCGACAACCTCGTCCACGTCGCGCATAGCGTCCAGATCGGCGAGCGGACGCTGATCACCGCAGGGGTGACGATCGCGGGCAGCGCGCAGATCGGCGATGAGGTGTGGATCGGCCCGGGCGCGGTGATCTCGAGCGGCGTGACCATCGGTGCTGGCGCGGCGGTCGTGATCGGCACGACGGTAACCAAAGATGTCGCGCCGGGCACCCGGGTGGCGAACAACCTGCGGTTGTACAAGCTGCCCTAGCATGCGCGCGGTCGGCGTTGGCCACGCCCGCCATGCACACCACGCTCGAGGAGAACCAGCCATGGGTCACACGGTCGTTCTCGGCGGCGGGATCTGCGGACTCGTTGCCGGCTCCTCGCTCGCCGAACGGGGCGAGCAGGTCACGGTGCTCGAGGCGCAGCACTTCCTCGGCGGGCTCGCGACCACGTTGCGCGGTTCGACCGGCGCGGGCTACGACTTTGGCCCGCACGCGTATCACGCACGCAATCAGCGGGTGCTCGATCTGTTCAAGGGCATCGCCCACGACGGCTTCCCGGCCCGGCACAAGAACGTTCGGATCAAGTTCCGCGGCAAGTACTACAAGTACCCGCTCGAGGCGCTCGATATCGCCAAGAGCATGTCGCCGTTGTTGGCCGTCCGGGCCTTCCTCGACTACTTCCTCGAGGTGCTGCGGCGCCGCTTCCGCCCGCGCCAGATCATCTCGGCCGAGGACTGGGTGGTCCAGGGAATGGGGCGGACGCTGTACAACATGTTCTTCGGGCCATACACCGCCAAGGTGTGGGGGATGCCACCCTCCCAGCTGGCTGCTTCCTTTGCGCAGCACCGGATCCCGCAGATCAACCTCTGGAAGGTCGCGGTCTCCTCCTTCCGCAAGGGCCTGGACAAGATCACCGACACTGAGCACAAGTACGCGCCCCTGGTCGTGGACTTGTACTACCCCCCGAGGGGAGCGGGCCTCATCAGCGAGCGGTTGGCCGAGCTGATCCGGCGCGCCGGCGCGAGCAACCGCGTGTGCACGCAGACGCTCGTGACGGCGATCGAGACCGAGGGCGACCGCGTCGTGGCTGTGCGCTACCGGCCGGTCACCCCGACGGGACACGACAGCGAGGCGTGCGTCATGGCCTCCGGGACGGAATCGGGGGTCCACCCGTTCGAATTCACCGGACCGGAGCAGCGCATCGCCTGCGACCGTGTCGTGAACACGATCCCCCTCCCCGCGCTGGTCGAGCTCCTTGGCCCCTCGGTGCCTGCGGAGACGCACGCCGCGGCGCGGTATCTGCGCTTCCGCGCCATAACGATCCTGGGGCTCCGCTTCGCACGGCCCCGTGCACTGCCAGCGATGTCCATCTACTTCCAGGACAAGACGTTCAATCGGCTCTCGGAGACGCGCAACTACGGCGGCACCGAGATCTGTGCGCCGGACGAGACCGTCCTGCTGTGCGACATCACCTGCGCCGTCGGCGACGAGATCTGGACAGCGGATCCCTGGCAGCTGGGGCAACGCTGCGCCAGGGAGCTCGCCGCGGAAGGTTTCGTGAGAGAGGACGAACTGCTCGAGGCGGTCGCGTTGCGCTCGACCTGCGGGTATCCGGTGTACATGGTCGGCTACGAGAAGGCGATCGCCACGATCTCGCAGGAGCTGCTGCGGTTCGACGATCTCGTGACCGGTGGCCGACAGGGCCTGTACAAGTACGTCGACATGGACATCGCCTCGGAGATGGGCCTCGCCATGGCGGACTTCCTGATGTCCGGTCAGCCAAAGCGTGCCCGCATCGGCGATGTGCCCTACGAGGACCGGACCTTCGCCTGATCGCGGCTTTCACGCTCGCGGCGCGCCCGGCGCGCCACACCGTGAGCGAACTGGCCTCAAAGCAGAGGCGCAGCTCGTGGCCCATCCGCGGGCGGGAGGACAAGAGAGAGGGGCGGCCATTCGGCCGCCCCTCTCGAGATCGCTGCGCGTGGGACTCGGGCGCTACGGGGTGAACGTGGCGGTGGCGGGACTAGCCATGGCGACGCCCGAGGAGTTCAGAACCTGACCAGTAGCTGTAGTGGTCGTCAGGTGAACGGTGTAGGCGGTGCCGACGGTGAGCGGAGCGCTCGTCGTCGCGGTGAACGTGGTCGACGCGGCCCCCGCCGTCTGGGGGCACGTGATCGTCGCGATGGTGGGAGGCGTCCCGGTTCCGCCAGTAAGCGTCGCGGTGGTCGCCGGGAAGGTGCCGGTGCAATAAACCGGCTGAGAGAACGTCAGCGTCACGGTGCTGCCAGTGCCGGTAGCACTGGCGAGCGTCGGCGGCGTTGTAACGAGGGCGACGGTGAGGGTCAGAGCGTTCGAAGCGGTGCCACCCGCGTTGGTGACGGTCACGGGATGAGAACCCGCAGTCAGTGCTGGAACGGTCACCGTAAGCGCGAGCGGGGTGCAGAGGGTCACCGTCGCGGTGACCCCGCCGATCGTAACGATCGGGTCGGGCGCGCAGGTGAAGCCAGTGCCCGCGATGACCAGGCTGCCGCCGCCAATCGGCGGGCTGGTGTTAGGAGTGAGCGTGGTCAGAACGGCAGCTGGCACCGCGAGGGTGATGCTAAGAGTGTTCGAAGCGGGGGCGCCCGCGTTAGTGACCACCACAGGCTGAGAGCCCGCGGTCCCTGCGGGCGTGGTCACGGTGACGGCTGTCGGCGTGCAGAGGGTGACGGTCGCGGCGGCCCCACCAACCGTGACGGTGAGCCCCGGGCAGATGAAGCCCGTGCCGTTGATGACGAGCGTCGTGCCGCCCGCGGTCGAGGCCGTGGTCGGAGCGGTCGTGGTCAGCACGGCGGGCGCGGGCGAGAAGGCGTCCTGGTAGTAGCCCTGCGGGTGGATCATCTGACCCGTCGCCGCGAGGGACAGGTCGCCGTTGAAGCGCGCGTAGCCGCCGGCAGCGGGCGCGGTCACGCTGTAGATGAAGAAGCCCTGCTGTCCGGGCCCGACGTAGCTCGTCGACGTCGTCGCGTACGCGGTCGACGAGAGCCACGCGCTGGCCCACGCCGCATTCGGCGACGCGACGTTGCACGTCGTCTTGTCGGCGAGACAGACGGCGAGGTTGACCTGGGTCCCGGTGCCGGTGACCCAGCCCGTGGCTCCGGTGTTCGTGAAGATCGCGACGAACTGGCCGGTCGTACCGGGCGCGAGGGTCAGGAAGGCGCTCTCACCGAAGTAGGCGGAGTCATATCCACTGACCGCTGCGGCCGGCTGCGCCGTGAACCCGAAGATGCTCAGCGCGAGTGCCATCGCGGTGATCGCGGTAACGATGCGCTGCATGGTCCATCCTTTTTCGCGTCTGTTGCTTGTCCTGCCGAATCGCGGCGATCGCGTGCGCGCAGCTGAGCGCTGGACTCGCCTTGGGCTACGCGACTCCCCTTCCGTCACCTCCTTCGCCCGTTGTGTGACGTTCGCCGACCCGGGCGCTCGAACGTCGAGCTCCGTCTCGGCCCGAAGGCACCTCAGGCAAGCAAGGCTGTCTGGCTACCCAGTAGGCGGTAATTTGTAACACTTCCTCGCTCCCATTGCCCCATGTTTGGAACATGCCCTTACTTGGCCTCTGCGTAATGACGAACGGGAATGGGGCTTTGTCGCAGCCCTATGGGGCCGGCCTGGTGCCCGAGGTCACGAAGAACGCCGGCGTGACGCCATCGGTGGACCAGCCCCTGCCGGTCAGATCGAACGCCAGGCTCTCCAGCGACGCTGGGGCCGTGATGGCGGCGGACGGAGCGCCGATGGGCCCGTACGCCGACCCGTGGCCGGAGGAGGCGAGGTACCAGGGGGTGCCACCGGCCAGAAGCACGGCGGTGATCGATCCACCTGTCGCGAGTACCGAGGCGACGCGCCCGGCGCGGACAGAGAACACCTCACCGGCGTCGGTACCGAGCCAGGCGTTCCCCGCGGCATCGGCGACAACGCCGGTCGGGCGCCCGCGAAGCGGGACGAGCGTTTCGACGGTGCGGCCACCCGCCTCGATACGGCCGACGGCGTTCCGCGACTCCTCGGCGTACCAGACGCCTCCGGCGGCGTCGCCGAACAGGGCGTTCACGCGGTGCGTCCTCACCTCCACGGCGCCGAGCGCATGCGTGCGGGGATCGAACGACACCAGCTGCGTGGCGTCCGGACTCGCCAGCCAGACGCGATCATCGGTGGACACCGTCGCGGCCGCGGCGCTGCGCACGAGCCCGAGGCCGAACTGGGTCGTGCGCCCGCGCGCCAGGTCCAGCGAAAAGATGCGCGATCCGGCCGTGTCGATCGCGTGGACGAAGCTCGGTCCGGTGACGAGCCACTTGATGCGCGCATCGGCCGGTAGCCGCGCGAAGGTCAGCACCGCGCCCGTCACGGTATCGATCGACGACAGGCTGTTGCCCTGGTCGACGAACCAGATGCGCGCTCCGCCGCCACCCACGACGAGGGGGCGGCGACCTTCGGGCAGCGGCACCCGGTAGGTGTTCCCCCAGGCCAGGGGCGCATTCGCGAGCAGTCCCCCGGTGGCGGAAAGCGAAGGCGGCTTTGCCGACGATGGAGCTCCCGTCGGTGCGGCCAGCGAGGGCGACGCCTGCGGCGGGGAGGCGGCCGCGGCACCGCTGCCGCTCGGGCCTGCGGTCGCGCTGGCCGCAGGGGAGCTCGGTGGCGCCGGACCCGCGGCCACGGCGGAACCGGGCGCAACGGCCGGCGGCGCCGTGCCGGCGCTCTCGGGCCGCGACACCGAGGCAACGCTCTCGCCCGCCACCGAGAAACGGCGCGCGGCCGCGTCGTACACGAGGTCCCTCCCCGCGAGGGGGATGTCGAGCGTCGACGAGATATTCGCGGCGGAGCTGACGATCGCGATCCTGCCCCTGCCCGGACCCACATCGAGCAGCGCGGCGAAGTCGCCGTCGGGCAGCGCGATGAGAGTGACCGGCCGGCCGTCGAGGTCCGCGAAACCAGCGCCATCGCCGGAGGTGAAGCTGAGGCGCGCGCGGCCATCGCGGTCGGAAAGGATCGCGATCGCGTCGCCCGTCGCCGAGAACGCGGCCGCGACACCCCCGGTGAGCCGACCGATCGTCCGGTACGTGGCCGCATCGACGAGCATCGTCGCGTCGGCCGCCACGAGGAGCGCGCGTGTTCCCGGGAGATTCAGCTCGACCGCGAGCGGCGCGGCATCCACCGAGCGCTGCGTCTCGAGCAGCTTGGTCCCCCCGTCGATGACAGCCACGAAGCCCTGCGGCGGTGGGGGCGCGGCCTGACGGCCCGCGGTCGGCCGCGGGGGCGCGGCCGGACGGTCCGCGGTCGGTGGCGGGGACGCCGGTGAGACCGTGCCGCTCAGGACGATCTTCCCATTCGCGGCATCGAAGTGGATGGCCGTCGGTGTCCCTTCGATCGCGAGCGTCGTGGTGGCGCCAACGGTGTTCCGCGCGCCGTCGATCTCGGTGAGGGTCCTGTGCGAGGAGTCCATCACCAGGATCGTGTTGGCCGCCTCATCGAGCGCGAGTGCCGTCGGCCGCCCACCCACGTTGATGCTGGCGACCTGCGCGCGCGTCGTCGCGTCGAGCGCGGCGACCCGGCCCAGGGTCGGCTGGGCCAGGTAGAGCGTGTTGGTCCGTGGGTTGAGGACGGCGAACCGGATCCCGGCGAAGGACGGCACTTCGACCTGGACGCGGGGCTGGCCATCGCCTGGAACGCCCGCGTCGCGCTCGAATGGTCCGATGAGCGTCATCGCGATGACGGTCGCGACCGCCAGCGCCGCGCGCAGAGCCGCGGGTCCGGTGCGCGCGGGCCATGTGCGCCGGTCGCCGCGCCGCACGATCGCGGCGATCGCGGAGTCGGTCCGTGCCGAAGGGAGCGCCGGGGGAAGCGCGCGAAGCGATCCGTCGAGCTCGGACCACGCCTCCATCCGCGCTCGGCAGACGTCACAGGCGCGGAGGTGGCGCTCGGCGAGCGCCGGGCCAGGAGCGGCGATCTCGCCGTCGGCGTGCGCGGAGACCAGCTGCGCGGAGGCGGAGCAGTCCGGCGCTGGGAAGGCGTCGAGGATGCGCCCGACGCCTTCGAGGCGCGCGACCAGAGCGGAGCAGCCGACGCACGCATCGAGATGCGCGCGCACGGTCCGCTCCTCCGCCGGGCCGAGCTCGCGGTCGATGAAGGACGAAAGTCGTTCGATGGGCAGGTGGGCGACCGGTAGCCTCACGTCGTCTGGACGAACGGACCTTCTAGTTTGTCGCGTAGCGCTTGATGAACGACGCTCGGCCGCGCGCGATCCGGCTTCGCACTGCGGTCATGGTGACGCCCTGGATGTCGGCGATCTCCTTGTACGAATACCCCTCCCGCGCATGCAGCAGAAGCGCGATCGCCTGCTCCGCAGGCAGGGCCCGGAGAACGGCCTGCACGTGTTCGCGCTCCGGGACGCGGCCGTGTTCGTCGGACGACCTCGGCTCGTCGATCGTGCCCTGGAGCTTGCCGAAGCCGAGCCAGAGAAAGCGGCGTTTGCGGCGGATCGCGTCGAGCGCGGCGTTGTTCGCGATCCGGTAGAGCCAGGGGAGCACCTTCTGCTCGTTCGTGAGCTGGCCGAGCGCGCCGAATGCCTTGGTGAAGGTGTCCTGGGTGATGTCGTCGGCCGCCTCGGGGTCTCCGAGAACGCGGAGCAGGAATCCGTAGATGCGCCCCTTGTAGGCCGCGTACAGGCCTTCGAGCGCGGCATGCCGGGACTCGCGGGCGAGCGCGATCAGCTGCGCGTCGGCGAACGCGTTCGTCTCGAACGCGGGGGCCTCGCCGGCCGGGTCATGCGTGACCACGGCCAGGCTGCCCGCGAGCGATCCCACCGCACCGGACGAGCTCACCCTCGAAAGCCTAGTGGGCGTGACAAGCGTGGCTCAACCGCGGAGCTGGACGTTCAGCAGGATCGGCCCGGTCGGGGTGATGCGCCGGTCCGCCGTGGCGTAACCCGCCTTGATGAAGTGAAAGTCCCAGTTCACCGTGACCTGCGGGAGGTCGACCCAGTAGACACCCCGGTCATCCGTCCGCGGGTTCACCGCCTGGCAGCCATGGGGACCCACGGCCACGCACACCCCCTTGACCGGGTTGCCCTGGGCGTCGAGCACGACGCCCTCCACGCGCCAGGAGCCCTCCTGCGGCGGCGGCGTGGGCGTGGCCGGCGGGGCCGTCGGTCTTGCCAGAGGGGCGGAGGACGCCTGCGGCGGATCGGGGTTCCCGGTGGCTGCCGCGGCCGCGCCGAGGGGCGATTCGATGGGCGTAGCGGCCGGGCTCGGCGACGCGGAGGAGGCCGGGGATCCGGCGGGAGACTCGCTCGGCGCGGTCGAGGCCGCGATCACCGCCGTGGCCGGGGTCGCGCCGGCGAGGTCGTCCCGCGGGCGCTCGCCGCCCTGGCGGGAGACGAGGCCGAAGGCGAGGGCTCCGGCGAGAGCGAACGCCAGGGCCACCAAGGTGATGCGGCGGCCCCGGCCACGGAGAAGGTCCACCATGCCGCTACGGCGCGGCGAAGCCCTCGTAGATCATCGCGTTGTCGCCACCCTGGGCGAGCTCGACGACGATCGCCGTGACGGTCCCGCCGGTCCCGGTGACGACGACGGCGTACTGCGTGTCGTCGGTGAGGGTGGGCTGCGCCAGGGGGTCGATCCGGATCCCGCTCCCCGCGGGGATCGCGACGGTCTGGGTGTACGCCAGCACCCCGTCGCTGAAGCGGTACCACTGCAGCGTCGCCCCGCTCGCGCTCACGCTCTGGAGGAGGATCGGCGTCGTCCACCCGCCCGGCCCCCCGAGCGTCCGGGTGATGTTGGGCAGGAAGGAGCGCGCCCCCGGGGCCGGCTCGGCGGTGTAGCCCATCGCCGTCAGCGGGCTGATCACGTTCACCTCCGCGGCGATGGCACCCCCCGCGGCGCTCGCGACGAAGCTGTACTCGCCGTCCCCCAGGCAGACCGCGGCGACGGCCGCTGAGCCGCACAGGCGGCTGGGATCGGGCGAGGCGGCCCCGCCCATGAAGCGCGGGTCGAAGGCCCACGCCGCGCCGGGGGCCAGAGCGGCGGGCGAGGTGAAGGTCTGCGCGCTCCCGCCGCCCAGGGGGGTGAAGGCCAGGCTCGGGGTCACCGCGCCGCTCCCGGGGGTGGCGGTGTTCTGGACGACGACGGTCGAGACCCTCCCGATCCCCTGCGCGTTCTTCGCCGCGTAGGGGCCGTACACGCTCGCCGCCCCGGTGGTGATCCCGTCGGTCGCGTACGCGACGGGGTGCTCGACGCTGGCGTCGTCGAGGTGGGTGTTCACGACGACGGCGATCGGCTGGTCGCTGGTCACCGTGACCGCGTACTGCGTGCCGTTCGTCAGCCCCGGGGCGCCCAGGGCGGGGTCGTCGGAGTTGGGCTCGACGAACTTCGACTGCCCGGGGGCGATCGTCCGGCTGGCGCTGATGGCGGGGACGCTCCCGTCGAAGGAGACAAAGCGCGCGGTCACGCTCGCGCTGGCGGTCCCCAGGTTCTGCATGATGAAGGGGGAGTGGTAGCCGTAGAAGCGGCGCACGATGTTCGGCAGCGAGACGCCGAGCGCCCCCGCGGAGAAGCCGTCGTAGCTGAGCGCCTCGGCGCGATCGCCGGTGCCCTGGTGCTCGTTCACCACCGAGACGATGTTCGACCCGAAGCTGCGCACGACGACCGAGAACTGGGTGTTCCCGGGGAGGTCGGTGTCGTTGTTGGGGACATCGGCGAAGCTGCGCCCGGGGGCGAGCCCGGCGACGGTGCGCCGGGTCACGCACGACCCGTCGCTGAAGCGGTAGAAGGTGACCTCGAGGTCGGTCGTCGCGGTCCCGGTGTTCTGGACGATGAAGGGGGTCTGGAACCCGGTGAGCCCGCCGAAGAACTTGGTGATGTTCGGCAGGTAGTTGGTCATCGTCGGGGTGCCGGCCCGCGGGGCGACGCACGGGACGGGTGCCGGATAGCCGGGCGGCAGCATGGCGACGTCCTTCTGCGTGGGGCCGTTCACGAGGAAGACCCCCGTGTAGTAGTCCTGGTACGAGGGCCGCTTCAGGAGGTTGAGGTCCCAGCCGATCCCGGGAGGCGCGGAGCTCAGATCGATGCGGTAGTAGCCGGCCGAGTCGGTGTATGTGGCGCAGGTGATGGGCGGACCGAGAGTGACGCAGACGCCGGGGATCGCGATCCCCGTCCGCAGGTCGATGACGTAGCCATGGATGTCGTTGTTGGACGCGGCCGCGGGAGCCGCGGGAACGAGCAACAGCGCGAGCGCGACGACGGCGGCGCCGATGGATCGGAGCATTCTGTTGGAGCCTCCTCGGAAGCGGAGCGAGACGTGGTCCACTCCCCTAGAGGGTAAACGACAGAGCGCCCGTTTCCACATGGCTGACCGTCATAAGGACCGGGGAGTGGCCGAAAGCCGCGCTCGACCGCCGCAAGGACCACCGTTCGTCCGTCAGTGGGCTGGAGGCACACCAAGGCCACGGCGGCACCTGCTCGCGGTCCCGCGCCGGGCGCGCCGGGGGCGGACGGGGATCGGCCGCGATCCGGTCACTGCGCGGTCAGCGTCGTGGCGGGGGTGGGCACCCCCTGGCCTGAGAACCACGTCACGCCTTCATGGACGGCGTCGAAGCGGACCGTCCACGTGCCGGAGGTCGAGGGAAGCTTGACCTGCGCGGCGAAGCTGGCGGACTGCCCGGTACCGAGCGGCGAGCCAAGCGCGGTACGGAGCCCATCCCAGACGAAAAGGGCGCCGGATCCGGTGCGCAGGTGGTAGGAGAGCGCGAACGCTCCGGGTCGCATCGTGACGGAGCCGGTGTTCGTGAGCGTCACGGGAATGGTGATCGTCGAGCCCGCCGCGCCGCTCGCGGAGCCGGCGGCCGCGTACGTCGCTCCGTACGCGGGGATGACGACGTTGACAGCTGGCGCGGCCATGGCGACGCCCTGTCCGGAGAACCACGCGACGCCCTCCTGCGCGATGTCAAAGCGCAGCGAGTACGCCCCCGGTGCCGCTGGCCCGGTGACCTCCGCGTTCACCGTGCGGATCTGGCCGACGCCGATGCCTGCGAGCGGCGTCCGCCGCCCGTCCCACACGACGACATTGCCTCCGGGACCGATCCAGTGGTAGCTGAGGTTGACGTTCGCCCCCCAGTCGAAGCTCGACGTGTTGCCGACATCGACGCCTATGGTCGTCACCATGCTCGTCGCGACGGCGGCCGGCGTTCCCCACGGGTTCACGTTCGCCCCGTAGCGCGTGCCGCCCCCGACCGTGACGGTCTGAGCGGACGTCGCGACGCCCCGCCCGGAGAACCACGCGACCCCCTCCTGCACGAGGTCGAAGCGCAGCGAGTAGGTGCCGCCGGTCGCCGGAACTCCGACCGCAGCCTGGAGCTGCACGGACTGTCCCGGGCCGAGATCCACGGGCAGCGACGTCCGTGCGCCATCCCACACGGCGGTCCTTCCGTTCGAGTCGATCCAGTGGTAGGCGAGGTGGACCGGGTACGCGTTCGTCGTCGGGAAGGTGCTTCTGCCCGTGTTCGTGATCGTGATCGGCACGGTCGTGCTCTGCCCCGCGGCGAACGGCACGGCCGTCGGGGTGTAGGCCGCGCGGAAGTCGAGCCCGACGGCCACCGGCGTGTCGTCCGGCGCCACTCCCTTGTCGGCGAACCAGAACTCGCCTTCCTTCAACAGGTCGAGCGTCAGCGTGTAGGTCCCCGGGTACACCGGCGCCGTCACCAGGCCGGTCAGCGTCACCGTGGCGCCAGGGGGCACGTCGGCGGGGAGGTTCACGCGGTCGCTGCTGCGGACCGCGTTCCCCGTCGCCCTGCTCGTCCAGGCGTAGCCAAGACGGACGGGACTCGCGCCGCCCGCCGGCCAGCTGCGACCTCCGTCGTTGGTCACCGTGACGGTGACGGTCCGTGTGTATCCCGCCGTCCAATCCCTCGGCACGTCGTCGTTGATCCAGTCGACGCTCCAGTCGGCCGAGCGGAACCACTGGTCGCGGACGGGCTGGCCGTACAGGGAGCTCCACCACGAGCCGGCCGACTGCAGGTCCCAGCGCACGATGTATGAGCCGAGGGCGGGGACGGCGAGCGGGACGGTGACGGTCGTCGCCGCTCCGGGCGCCAGTGGCTGGGGCAGCGTCCCTTGGCCGCCCTGCGACGCGACGACCGATCCCTGCGTCAGGATCCGGTACGAGACGCTGGTGCCGGCGGGGATGGTGTTCACGCCGCGATTGGTGACCGCGACCGGCACCTGGATCGTGGTGCCTTCCAGACCGACCTTGGGCAGCACGGGGTCGAGCCGCACTAGGTTCGTGAAGCCCGCGTCCACCGCGGCCTGCGCGAGCGAACGGATCGCCGGCAGCCTCGAATAGAGCCCGTTGCCCGGGCACTCCGTCTGGCCGCCGTTCTGACCGACGATGTAGTTGCAGTCGCGATGGCCCTGGACGTTCGGGGGGCTCGAGGAGACGTCCTGCCACGAGCCATCGGCGGATTGCTCCTGGTGGGTGAAGGAGTCGGCGCCGTACGGCGCGATCCCGTACTGGGCGAACCGCAGCGCGATGATGTTGGCGATGGCGCCCTGCATCGACGCGGGCGGCGTCGCGACCGAGAAGTCGCCGATCGCCGCGACACCCATCGAGCCTTTGTTCCAGCCATACGCGTGCCCGCCGATGGTGTGCTCACCGCCCTGGCGTCCCGTCCAGATGTTCCCGTACTTATCGACGAGGTAGCTGTAGCCGATGTCGCCCCAACCACGCGTCACAGCGTGGAAGTAATAGATGCCGCGGATGGTCGCGGCGACGTTCGTCCCACCGTCGTCGGTCACGGTGTGGTGTACCACGGCCTTCTTCACGGCCTGGTACTGCGGGATCCAACGCATCAGCGATTCATCCGCGCCCCAGTCCTGTCGCGTGAGGATCGGCGGGTCGCCGCTCGCGCCGAGAGCCGCGTAGGACCGCCCGACATCGCGGATGGCGCCCACGACATCGTTCAGGAGGCGCGCGAGAGGACCGGCGTTGCGATCGGTGACGTCCAGGAACGTGAGGCCGACGCGGATGAGCGCATCGGGGTCCCCCTTCGTCATCCATGCCCGGTACTGGGCATGGCGCGCGCCGTCCACCGCGATGACGGGCGCCGCGTACCACTCGTTCCGTACCTCGTCGACCATGTCCTCTTCCGGATGGAGCAGCTGCCAGTCGCTCCACGCCGCGCCGTCGGCCGACGTGCGCAGCTCCACGAAGAAGGTGTCCTGCGTGCCGCGCGCGGCCATCCAACGGACCCCGACGCGATCGAAGACATGCCCGGCCGCCACGGCATCGCCGGTGAAGAGGAGCGTGTCGCCGCCCGTGCTGCCGGTGCTCGGTCCGGCGGCTCCCGCCGCGCCGGTCCGCGAGATGGCGCCGTGCGCCCTGGCGGGCCGGTCGTGGATGACCTCGGTCGCGATGATGCGCCCGGAGAAGCGCGGCGCCGCGACGGCGGGCGCGCTGGCGCGCGGGAAGAGCGCGAGGAGGAACACGGCGAGCAGCAGCGCGAGGCGCAGTCGGTGTCGCCGGCGCACGATGCGCCGGGCGCTGTCCATCCCTATCTCTCTTCCTCGCGAACCCAGTCCTCGAGTCTGCGACACGCACGAGCGGATGTATATGGCGAGGCGCCACGTGTCGATCGAGTGGAACGCGGCACGGATCCGCGCCTTTCCACCAGCCTCTGTCGCGACATCATCACCGCGGTAATGGGCCGTCGCCCTAGTGTCCCGAGTCCGAGATCCGCGTAACAAATCGCGCGAGGGTCGCGAGGATCTGATCAGCACTCTTGGTCCATAGGAACGGCTTCGCCTGCTCGTTCGCGATGGCGAGGTACGCGCGGATGGCGGCCTCGAGCTCGCGCGTGCTGCGGTGCACGCCGCGCCGCAGCTGCTTTTCGGTGAGCGCGGCGAACCAGCGCTCCACGAGATTGATCCAGGAGGCGCTGGTCGGGGTGAAATGCAGGTGGTATCGCGGCCGCTTGAGCAGCCAGCGCCGGATGGCTGCGGTCTTGTGGGTACCGTAGTTGTCGAGGATCAGGTGCACCTCGAGCTCGCCGGGGACCGCCGCCTCGATGGTGTCCAGGAAGCGGCGGAACTCGAGCGCGCGGTGCCGGCGATGGAGCTCGCCGATCACCTTGCCGCTCGCCACATCCAGCGCCGCGAAGAGCGAGGTGGTGCCGTGCCGGACGTAGTCGTGGGTGCGTCGCTCGGCCTGGCCGGGGCGCAGCGGCAGCATCGGCTGGGTCCGGTCGAGGGCCTGGATCTGGCTCTTCTCATCGACGCACAGCACCAGCGCCCGCTCCGGCGGGCACAGGTACAGGCCGACGATGTCTCGGACCTTTTCGATGAACAGCGGATCGCGGGACAACTGGAAGTGCTCGATCCGATGCGGGGCCAAAGCGAAGGCGCGCCAGATGCGGCTCACCGCGCTCTGCGAGAGGCCCGCGCGACGGGCCATCGCGCGCGTGCTCCAGTGCGTCGCGTCCCGGGGCGCGGTCTCCAGGGTCAGGGTGAGCACGCGCTCGACGTCAGCATCGCCGATCCGCCGGGGTGCGCCGGGCCGGGGCTCATCGAGCAGGCCGTCCAGGCGCCGCTCCAAGAAGCGGCCGCGCCAGCGCCCCACGGTCTGGGCGGTCCAGCGGAGCTTGGCGGCGAGGTCGGTGTTGCTCCTGCCCGCCGCGGCGCCGAGCACGACCTCCGCCCGGCGGGCCAGCGCCTGCGCGGTCGTGGGCCGTCGCGCCCAGCGCTCCAGGGTCTCGCGCTCCGCGCCAGTCAAGGTCAGCGTCGCCATCGGTCGTCCGGTACGCATCGGCGTCCTCCTTCAATACCGCGAGGGACTCCGATACTTATTCTGACGACTTCTGACTCAGGACACTAGAAGGCCGTCAGACGCACCATCGTCGACCGAAGGCCAAGGGCACCGCGCAGGAAGGTGTCGGCACGCAGGTCGACCGTCGCCTTCGTGCCGGTGACGCGCACCGACACGACGTGTCCGACCCCGGCCGGGAACTGGTTCGAGACGTCGACCGAGCGCAGCGTCCCGATGTCGATCCCACGCACGGAGAGCACGGCCTGACGGATCTGCTCGCCGGTGAAGCTCGCCGTCCACGATGCGTGCTTGTTCGTGGTCGGGAGAGAGACCGCGAGGTCGGCGGGATCCGCGACCGCCGCCAGGAACGGCGCGGTCGCGCCGCAAACGACGGCGCCGTCCGGACGCTGCTCGATGTTGAGCCAACAGCCGCTCGCGGTGGTGTACCCGCCGCTCGAACTCGAATAGTAGGCGCGGATCGCCGTGCCGTTGTGCGTGATGATCTTTCCGGCGGTCGCGGCCACGGCTTGATTCGTCGCGCTCGTCTCGACGGTCGCGCCGCCGTAGCACTGGTCCATCTGGTCGTCGCGGACGTCGTAGTCGCGCGCGCCGCCCGCGTAGCTCGAGTACCCATAGGTGCGCGCGGCGTATGCCTGCGCCTTGTACGCCTCGATGTGCCAGCCGAGCGGCATCTCACGCGGGATCACGCCCTGTACGTACCCGTCGTAGCTCACGTAGTCGACCAGACGCAGCTTGTTAGATGCGTTGACGAATTTGAGGTTGCCCCGATACCCCGCGGACTTCTCGCGGATCGTGATCGGCTGCGAGGGATCGCCGGGTACGAGTACCACCGGTCCCGCGCCCTTGTACGCCAGGACGGGTTTCGCCAGCGAGTTGTTCCACACCTCGACGACCCCATTCCTCGCGGCGAGCTGCCAGACCGCGTTGTGCGCGGCCGCGCCCACCTGGGCGTTCCCCGCGCCCTCGTTGTACACGCGGAATCCTCCAGGGGAGACCACGTTCGCGAGCCAGGTGTCCATCAGCGGCGACCCGCAGGTGAACGAGCCCGACGACGACGGCGTGGAAAGGAGCACGCGGATCGGGCCGCGCGCGGCGTCGACGGATTGCAGGGCCGTGCCGGTGTAGTACTTGGCGACGATCTGCTCGCCGGTGAGCGACGGCCCGGCTGCGCCGGTCGCCCAGCCCTGTGCCCCGTACTGGCTCATCCCAACGCCGTGGCCGTTGCCCTTTCCGTAGAAGGTGACTCCGGGTGCCACGCTCACTGCCTCGCGCTTCGTGGGTACGCCGAGCGAGCTGAACCAGGCGACTCCCTCCTGCACGAGGTCCCAGGCGAACACGTAGGCGCCCGCGGTGGGCGGGAACTGGGCGCTCACGGTGACGTTGACGGTCTGCCCGGGCGCGACATCGACGGGGAGGACGCCGCGCGAGCCGTCCCACACCACGGTCGCCCCCGTCGCGGAGAAGATGTGGTAGCTCAGATACACCGGGTTCGCCCCGCCGGCCGGCCAGGTGCGCTGGCCGTAGTTCGACACCTCGGCCTGGAGCTGAAGGGCCGCGCCCAGCGCGATCCGCGCGGGTGTCGTCGTCGCGCCGTAGCCGGCTTTGAATCCGTTCCCGACGGTGGCCGCGACGCGCAGCGGCGTATTCCCCAGCGACTGGAACCACGCGACGCCCTCGCGAACGAGGTCGAAGCTCAGCGTGTACGAGCCCGGCAGGGCGGGAGCGACGATGGTGGCGTCGAGGGTGGCCGAGGCTCCCGCCGGGACGTCCGCGGAGAGGACGGTCCGGACGCCGTCCCATACGACGGTGTTTCCCTTGGAGTCGTGCCAGTGGTAGGCGAGGCGGACCGGATTCGCTCCGCCCGCCGTCCACGGCGAGCTGCCGGCGTTGGTGACGGTGACGCTCAGCGTCGAGGTCGCCCCGCCGATGAACGATGAAGGGCCGATCCCGGCGAACCGCTCGATGTACGCCGGACCCACCTGGACGCTGTAGGACTGGCTCGGCGCCAGCCACGCGACCCCTTCCCTGACCACGGCGAAGCGCAGGAGGTAGCCGCCCGGCGCCGGAGACGCCACCGATGCGTTCACGGTGGCCGACGCTCCCGGAGCGACCGCGGATGGCAGCTCCGAGCGCAGGCCGTCCCACACGACGACGTTCCCCGCCGGGTCGTACCAGTGGTAAGAGAGGCGGACCGGGTTCGCTCCGCCCGGAGCCCAGGTCTCCGTACCGGAGTTCGTCACGCTCACGGCGACGGTGGCGAGCGCGCCGCCAGCGAGCGTCGCCGGGGGGCTGGCCGCATACGTCGCGGCGAGGGTGGTCGGAGGCGCGGCGTTCGCGGAACCCGCGTTTCCCGCGAGCAGGGCGGCAACCACGAGGACGCGGAGCACGAACGACAAGATCTGCCCCTTCATGGGATCTGCGGGCCGCGGACACGGCCCCCGTCGGCGATCGACGGTCGCAGGCTAGCAGCCAATGCCGCCGCAGCCAACGGGCACCGCGGCGGCGGCGAAGCGACCGGTCGCTCGGGGGCCGGTACTAGTACGTCTTGACCACGAGCGCGCTCTCGAGGTGGCGCAGGTCGACGGCGGGCGCGACCACGGCCCGCTGATAGGCGGCATTTTCGGACTTCTCGACCGCCGTGACGGCCCCGATGACCAGGCCCTTGGGGTAATACGAGCGCAGTTCGGCGCCGAGGGCCAGCCCGGCGGTGATGACGACGTCGCCCACCTTCACCGGGTCGCTCTGCAGCACCCAGTCCATCAGGAGCGTGTCGCCGTACTGCCCCCGGACGATCCCACTCGCGCGCGAGCCCTGGGCCAGCGCCGAAACGGTCGACCCCGAATCGGTCAACAGGAGCACCTTGCTGAAGTTGGTGCCCACCTCGCTGATCCGGCCGACCACGCCTGTGTCCCCGACGACGATGTGGCCGGTCTTCACGCCGTGGTCTCTGCCGACGGACAGCACGATGGCATTCCGTACGCCGGATGGATCGCGCGCGATGACCTGGGCGGGCACCGACTCGAAGGGCAGCCCGCGCGCGGCGGCATCGAGCTTCGCCGCCTGCCCAGCGGCCACCGCCTGCTCCCGCAGCAGCACGTTGTGGAGCGCAAGCCGATCGTTGTCGGTGCGCAGCCGGGCGTTGTCGGCGCGAAGGCGGTCGATCTCGGTGATCACGCCCAGCGCGCGCCCCGCAGCCGCTCCGCCGTCGGCGACGACCCGGCTGATCGGCGCGAGCACCTGCGTGGCGGCGGCGGCGACCGCCCGCACGGGGACCGCGTCGCGCGCGATCACCAGCAGGATCGAGATGGTGAAGAGGACGAGGAAGGGCCGGAGAGAGCCACGCTGCGTCCCCGCGAGGGTGCCGCCGCGCGGGAGGCTCATCCTCGTGCGCCCCAGGGATGCCATGGCTATCGCGGCGACGACGCGTATGTGTCGGTGACGAGGCTCCGCGCGTAGTCGGGAAGAGCATCGAGAATGATCCCGGCCCCGCGCACCACGCAGGTGAGCGGATCCTCCGCGATGCGGACGGTCATCGCCGTCGCCTCGACGATGCGGGTGTCGAGGCCCCGAAGCAGCGCGCCACCGCCCGCGAGGTAGATGCCCTGATCCATGACGTCGGCAATGAGCTCCGGCGGGGTCTCCTCGATCGTGTTCTTCACCGCGTCGACGATCTGCTGCACGGACGGCTCGAGCGCTTCGCGGACCTGGGCGCTCGTGACCTCGACCGAGCGCGGGAGTCCCGTCAGCAGATCGCGCCCGCGGAAGAACGTCGAGACCTCTTCGTCGAGCGGGTACGCGGAGCCGACCCCGATCTTGACGTCCTCCGCGGTGCGCTCGCCCATGAGCAGATTGAACTCGCGGCGGGCGTAGGCGACGATGTCCTGGTCCATCTCGTCGCCTCCGATGCGCAGGGACCGCGAGAGAACGATGCCGCCGAGCGACGTCACGGCGACCTCGGTCGTGCCGCCCCCGATGTCCACGATCATGGAGCCGGAGGGCTCGTTCACCGGGAGACCGGCGCCGATCGCCGCGGCCATCGGCTCTTCGACGAGGCGCGCCCAGCGCGCGCCCGCGTTGAGCGCCGCCTCCTGCACGGCCCGCTTTTCGACCTCGGTGACGCCGGACGGGATGCCGATGATCACCCGCGGCCTCGGGAGGAGACCGACGCGGTCGTGCACCTGCCGGATGAAGTGCTTGAGCATGTATTCGGTGATGTCGAAGTCGCTGATGACCCCGTCCTTCAGCGGCCGTATGGCGGAGATGCCCGCGGGCGTCCGGCCGACCATCCGCTTCGCTTCGGCTCCCACCGCGAGCACCGCACCGGTGCGGGTGTCCTTGGCGACGACGGACGGCTCCGTGATGACGATGCCGCGCCCTCGCACGTGCACGAGCGTGTTCGCCGTTCCGAGGTCTATGCCGATGTCTCGGGAGACCATGCCGAACAGACCCTCGAGCAAAGTCCGCCGTCCCTTCCCGCCTCGCGAGCGATCAGCGCGCCGCGTAACAGTAACGTGAAGAGGATAGCGGCAGCACGACCGCGTGTACGTGTCCGGGAGGTAACGAGATGCTGCCGACCGGTCGTCTTGTCGCGTGGCAGGGGGGCGCGAGGGGCCCGGTTAGGTCGTCCGGACCTTACCGCCGGCGTGCACGGTCCAGTCGCGCTCGTCGAAGTCCTTCGCGCAGTAGGGGCAGATGTTCCACTCGGGCCGGATCAGCTTTGCGCACGACGGGCAGACGCGCTTCAGCCGCGTGCGGCACGTGGGGCAGAGAAGGAACTCCTCGGCGACCCGTTCATGGCATGTCGGACAGACGACGCGCTGTTCCGCCTCTGCGAGGAGGCTCTCTTCGGCGAGCTGGCGCTCGTAGCCCTCGCCGAGCGTCTCGCGCGGCCGCACGATGAGATAGAGGAAGAGGCCGAGGACGTTGAGCACGACCACGAGAAGCCCGGACATGTAGGGCAGGATCGCGTTCTCCGTCCGCTGCTGGGCGTCGCGGACGGTCCAGAAGACCATCGCCAAGTAGAGAGCGACGACGTACAGCAGGCTGAAACGCACGGCGAATTGCACGAGCGCGTTGTTGAGGAACCCCGTCCAAATGGCGCCGATATCCGGCATCTAGACCTCCGCCCGCAGTCGCCCGCTGTCCGAGCGTACCCGCGCACGCCAGTAATCGAGCAGGTCCCCTAGCGTCTGATCGAACGGGATCAGTGGCTCCCAACCGGTCATGCGCCGGAAGCGGGAGGAATCCGACCAGAGGATCGGAACGTCGCTCGGCCGCAGGCGCGCGGGGTCTTCCTCTGTACGGATCTTCGCGTCGGTGTGCGTCAGGAGGATGTCGAGCATCTCCCGGATCGACCAGGTGCGGCCGCTGCCGATGTTGTAGGTCTCGCCGGGCTCCGCGGTGTCGAGCGACATCCAGTAGGCGCGGACCATGTCGCGGACGTCGGTCCAGTCGCGCTTCGGGGTCAGGTCGCCCACGTACAGGACCGGCTCGTGGAGCCCCGCCTCGATCTCGGCGATCTGTTTGGCGAAGGTGCTCGTGACGAAGATCAGTCCGCGCCGCGGTCCGGTGTGGTTGAAGCCTCGCGTGACGACCAGGTGCAGCCCATAGGACTTGAAGTACTGGTAGGCGAGCTTGTCCTGGGCGACCTTGCTCACCGCGTACGGGGAGAGCGGACGCAGCGCGTTCGTCTCCTTCATGGGCACCTCGTCCGGGTGCACGAGGCCGTACTCCTCGCTCGACCCGGCGATGTGCATCCGGATCTGCGTGTCGTGGCGGCGGATGGCCTCCAGGATGTTCAGCTGCGAGGTGATGTTGATGTGGAGCGTGGACGCCGGCTCGTCGAACGACGACTGCACGAAAGACTGCGCGGCGAGGTGGTAGATGCGCTGCGGCTGGACCGCCGAGATCAGCTTCTCCACCGCGCCGGCATCCGTGAGCTCGCAGTGCAGGAGCGTGACGCGGCCGATCTTCGTCTCGTCGCGCAGCCCTGCGCCGTCGGAGAAACGGCCCTCGACGATGTCGAGCTTACCGGCGCGCTTGATGTCCTCGAGGTTCTCCATGCGCGAGCGCCAGCGATACGTGCCGTAGACCGCGACGTCCGAGTGGTGGGCGAGGATGTACTCGGCGAGGTGGCTGCCCGCGAAGCCGGTGATCCCGGTGATCAGGACGCGCATCGACCGGAAGCCTAGCAAAGGCGACGCGGCGCTCGGATGCCTACCCGATGCGCACCAGGGATAGGATCGCCGGAATGTCCCGCACCCTCGACGTTCGACGCCACGCCAGGCGTTCCGATCGCGCCGACGAGGACAGCGGCCTCGCCGCCGACGGCCGCGCCATGGCGGAGACGCTGTCGCGGGCCGCCCCGCGGTACGCCCTGGTGGTCGCCACGCCGGTCCGGCGGGCGCAGGAGACGGCGCGGCTGATCGCAGGCAGGCTCGACCTCGTCCTGCCCGAGCTGCTGGCCGATCTCGATCCGGTCCTCAGCTATGCCGGCTACATGCGGCTGAAGCAGCTCCCCGACTGGATCGCTTTCGTGCGGGAAGACGATCGCGGGCGCGGGCTCGGGGACGAGCAGCTGCGCGTGTGGGCCGGCCTGGTGACGAGGGTGCCCAACGATCAAAGCGTGCTCGCGGCCTCGCATGGCGGAGCGATCGAGATCCCGGCGGCGCGCCTGGCCACGCGCCTCGGAGCGGTGTTTGGCGGACCGTCGTTCGGCTACTGCGAGGGAGTCCGAGTGACGTTCGAGCGGGGGGAACCGGTCGCGCTCGAGGTGTTGCGCGTGTAGGTCGCGCCGCCAGTACCGCGGATGGGCCTCTGCGGCGAGCCGGCCCGAGGACCAGGGAGATCGATCGGCGGGCTCTCGCGGTCGGCGCCGCTTCTCCGGGCCGCGCCCTCAGACGGAGCTCGTCCCGGCGACCTCCACGAGCCGCGCGCCGAGCTCGCGCACCACCTCGACGATGAGGTCGACATCGTGCTCGGTGGTCCGCCAGTTCACGATCGCCGGGCGGAATGCGACGCGGCCGCCGTAGCGCGTGGTGCCCACGAAGACCCGTCCGTCCGCGAGGACCGCGCGGCCGAGGCGCTCGTTCAGGGCGTCGAGCCCGTCGGGGTGGGCTGACGCGGGGCGATAGCGGAAGCAGACGATGTTCAGCGGCGCGTCGGCGAGGCGCTCGAGTTCGGGAGCGGCATCGATGCGGCGCGCGAGCCGCTGCGCCAGCGCGAGGTGGCGCTCGACCATCGCGCGGTGGCCGTCGCGGCCATAGGCGGCGAGCGTCGTCCACACCGCTATGCCCCGCGCTCGCCGCGACATCTCGGGTCCCCGGTGGGCGAAGTCAGGCCGCGCTTCATCGGGGTCGCCGAGGTACGGCGCCGTCGCCCCGAAGCTGCCTTCGAGACGCCACGCGTCGCGGACGAAGGCGAATCCGCTGTCATACGGGACGTTCAGCCACTTGTGTCCGTCGGCGATCACCGAATGCGCGCGTTCGACGCCCTCGGCGAGAGCGCTCGCGCGCGGGGTGAGCCGCGCGAACAGGCCGAACGCGCCATCGACGTGGAGCCAGGCGCCGTGGCGCTCCGCGAGGTCGGCCAGTCGCGCGATCGGGTCGAAGTCGCCGGCGTTCACCTCGCCCGCGTTGCCGATGATGATCGCCGGCGCACCCCCCAGCGCGCGCAGTGCGTCCTCGAGGGCGTCCGCGTCGAGGCGTCCGACCGCGTCGGGTGTGAACCGCCGGATGTTCGCCCGGCCGAGGCCCAGCATCGCGACCGCTTTCACCGCGCTCACGTGGATGTACCCGCCCGTGAGGATCGGCACCGGCGGGAGACCGGCCAGGCCCGCTTCCTCCACGTTCACGCCGTGGCGCTCGCCCCACCAGCGGCGCGCCGCGGCGAGGCCGACGAAGTTCGCCATCGTCGCTCCGGTCGTCAGCACGCCGCCCCAGTCCTTCGGCAGGCCAAAGAGGTCCTTCAGCCACTCGATCGAAACGGCTTCGAGGCGCGACGCGAGCGGCGAACCGGCCCAGAGGCCGGCGTTCTGGTCCCACACCGACGCGAGCACGTCGGCCGCGAGCGCCGCAGGTGTGCCGCCGCCCTGCACGAAACCGAAGAAGCGCGGACCCGACGCGCGCACGATCCCGTCGCTGCCCGCGACGAGTTGCTCGAGCGCGGCGAGCGTCCCGAACCCGTGGTCGGGGAGCGGTACGGAGAAGCGCTCCGCGACGGCGTCGGCGTCGCGCGCGCGGACCGTCGCCCCGTCGATGTCGGCGAGGTATCCCTCGGCCGCGCGCAGCGCGGACCGCAGCGCATCGGTGACGAGCGCGCGTTCGTCGATGGGGTCGGCCACCCCGGCAATCCTACGCACGCGGCGGGCGCGATCGAGCGCCCACCGCAAGGGCATCGTGCGCAAGGGCATCGTGGGAAGGACGCCGGGTGATTCGCTCGCTGGTCAGACCGTCCGCGCCTCCGCGGCGACGGTGAAGCGCCGGACCGCCTCGACGACGGCGTCGTGCTCGACCTCGAGCACGCGCGCCGCGAGCGTCTCGGGGTCGTCTCCCGCGAGCACGGGCACGCGCCGCTGCACGATGACCTCGCCGAGGTCGACGGTGTTGGGGTGCACGCGGTGCACCGTCGCGCCGGATTCGCTGGCGCCGGACGCGAGCACCGCCGCATGCACGCGCATCCCGTACATCCCCGGTCCGCCGAAGAGCGGCAGCAGCGCGGCGTGGGTGTTGATGACGGGCACGTTGCGCAGGCGGATGAAGAAGTCATTGCCGAGGATGAAGTTGTAGCCGCCGAGGACCACGAGCTCGGCGCCGGCGTCGACGAGCGCAGCGGCGATCGCGCGCTGCGCCGCGGCGCGGCTGCCGTAGGCGGCGATCTCGTACGCCGCGTGCGACACGCCGGCCTTCGCCGCCCGGTCGAGCGCGGGCACGCCCGCGTGGCTCGACGCGACGTGGACGACGCCCGCGTCGAGCCGCTCGTCGGCGCAGGCATCGAGGATGGCCTGGAGGTTCGTCCCGCGCCCGGACACGAGCACGCCGACGCGCAGCATCAGGCGGGCCGGAAGCGGCGCGCCGCGGGCACCGCCTCGACGGCGACGCCCGCCGGAGCCGGCCGATGGACCGGACCCGTCGCGGTGCGCCCAGCGGCCCCGACCCCGCCGGCGCTGGTGGGCGGCGTCAGATGAACCGGACCCGGCGGCCGTCGCGCACCGGCTCGACCGCCCCGAGGATGACGGCCTCGGGCACCGCCGCGAGCGCGGCCGCGGCGGCTTCGGGTGGCACGACCGCCACCAGGCCGATCCCCATATTCCAGGTGTCGAAGGCATCCGCATCCCCGACGTCGCCGTGCCGCGCGAGCCAGGAGAAGATCGGCGGTACGCGCCAGGCGTCGCGGGCGATCGCCGCGCCCTGGCCCGGGGCGAGCGCGCGCGGCAGGTTCCCCTCCCACCCGCCGCCGGTGATGTGCGCGACGGCCCGCACCGGGGCCGCGGCGCGGAGCGCGCGAAGCGCCGCAAGGTAGGACCGATGTCCGGAGAGGAGCGCCTCGTCAAGCGAGGACCCGAGCTCGGCCCGCGGCCGCGCGAGCGTCTCCCGAATGTCGGTACCCTCGGCCGAACCGACCTGGCCCACCACCGCACGCGCCAGCGCGTAGCCGTTGGTGTGGAGGCCGGAGGACAGCAAGCCGATGCAGACGTCACCGGTCGCCACGTTCGCGGGGTCGAGGATCCGGTCGCGCTCGACCGCCCCGACGAGGAACCCCGCGAGGTCGTAACTCCCGTCGGCGTACATGCCCGGCATCTCCGCTGTCTCGCCGCCGAGCAGCGCGCAACCATGGTCCCGGCACGCGTCGGCCATGGAGCCCACCACGCGTGAGAACACCCCCGGGTCGAGGCGCCCGGTCGAGAAGTAGTCGAGGAAGAACAGCGGCTCCGCCCCCATCGCCGCGGCGTCGTTCACGCAGTGGTTCACCAGGTCGCGTCCGGGGACCTCGTGCCGGTCCATCATTCGCGCGAGCTCGAGCTTCGTGCCGACGCCGTCGGTCGTCGCGACGAGCACCGGATCGCGGTACCCGCGGAAGCGGAAGAGTCCCCCGAAGGCGCCGATGTCGCCGAGCACCTCCGGGCGCTTCGTCGCAGTGATGCGCTCGCGAACGCGCGCGAGCGCGTCGTCGGCGCGAGCCACGTCGACTCCGGCGTCGCGGTACGTGGTCACGACGGCACCCGAACCGCGCAGCAGTCGGACTGAGCGGGGCTGACCGGGACACATCCATGGTTCGTCACGACGGCTCGAGCACCTCCTTCGCGAGCTCGAGCTGCACCGGGACCGGGTAGTCGCCGGTGAAGCACGCGCCGCAGAACTCGTCGCGGCTGCCCCCGGTCGCGCCGATCAGTCCCGCGAGCGAAAGGTAGCCGAGCGTGTCGGCTCCGACGTGGTCGCGGACCGCAGGGACGTCGAGCCGCGAGGCGATGAGATCGTCCCTGCGCGCCATGTCCACCCCGAAATAGCAGGAGTGCCGGATCGGCGGCGAGCACACGCGCATGTGCACCTCTTCTGCCCCTGCCCGCCGGAGAAGCTGCACGATCGGGCCGCTCGTCGAGCCGCGGACGATGGAATCGTCGACCACGACGACGCGCTTGCCGTCGAGCACGTCGCGCAGCGCGTTGTATTTGAGCGCCACGTTGTGCGCGCGGAGCTCCGGCGACGGCTGGATGAACGTGCGGCCGATGTAGCGGTTCTTGATGAGCCCCTCGCGGAAAGGGATGCCCGAGGCGCGCGCATAACCGACGGCCGCGGGGATCGCGCTATCGGGCACGGGTATCACGACGTCCGCGCTGGCGGGATGCTCGAGCGCGAGCGCCTCGCCCATGCGCTCTCTCGTCGCGTACAGCGAGACCCCGGCGAGCGTGCTCGACGCCGACGCCAGGTACACGTGCTCGAAGAGGCACAGGCCCCGCTTTTCGGCGGCGAGGTCGAGGATGCTCTCAGCTCCGCGGTCGTCGATGCGCACGACCTCCCCCGGCGCGACGTCGCGAATGAAGGTCGCGCCCACGGTGTCAAGAGCGCACGTCTCGCTCGCGACGAGCCACGAGTCTCCCTTACGGCCGAGGCAGAGCGGCCGGACGCCGAGCGGGTCGCGCAGCGCGTAGAGCGCGCGCGGCGTGAGCAGCACCAGCGACCACGCTCCCGCGAGCCTCGGAAGCGTGCGTGCAAGGCGCTCGTCCCACGTCGCGCCCGCGGCGTTGGCGATGGCCTGCGCGATGACCTCCGTGTCCGATGAGGTGGCGAACTCCACGCCCTCGGCGCGCAGTGAATCGCGGAGCTCTCTCGCGTTGATGCAATTGCCGTTGTGCGCGATCGCAAGATCGCCGAGGCCTTCGCCTCTGACCACCATGGGCTGCGCGTTCTCGACCCGCGACGAGCCGGTCGTCGAGTAGCGCGTGTGTCCGATGGCGGCCTGCCCGCCGAGAGCGCCGAGGTCGGGTTCGGCGAAGACCTGACCGACCAGTCCCATGCGACGCACCACGCGGATGTCGCGCCCGTCGGTGGCGGCGATGCCGGCCGATTCCTGGCCGCGGTGCTGGAGCGCGTAGAGCGAAAAGAACTGCATGCGCGCGGCGTCGGTCGGATCCGTCCCCGCCGGCGACCAGATGCCGCACACCCCGCACACGGCTAGCGGGCCCGCAGGTTCACGCGCGGCTCATCGGACGCGCGCGCGAGACGTCCCTGCGGTGAAGACCGTCGCCACAAGGCGGTCGGCACCGCCTCCGCCCCATGCTGGCGGCCGCCATCCGGCCGACGGGCACGGGCACGCGAGGCCACGGCTGGCATCACGGGATGCGCCCCAGTGCGCGCTCCAGGCCGCCGGAGTGGGCCCTCTCGATCGCCCCCAGCGAGAGGGCCACGGGACCGAGCGTGAAGACATCGCCGCCGAAGGCGCCGAGCGTCCGGAGCGGGACGCCGTCCTCCGCGGCGAGCCGGCGCAGGGCGTCCTCATGAGCGGGCTCGGCCGCGAGCACGATGCCCGAAGGAGCCTCCGCGAAGAGCGCCGTCGGCGTGCTCGCCCCTCGGACCGCCGGGAGCGTCGCGACCGCACCGATCCCGGCGCGGATGCACATCTCCGCCAGCGCGCCAACGAGGCCGCCTTCGGCGCGGTCGTGCGCGGCGCGGACGAGGCCCGCGGCGTGCGCCGCGAGCACGAACCGGTGGAGGCGCACCTCGAGGGCGAGATCCATCTCGTCGAGCCAGGCGTCGACCGGGAGGCTTCCGGCCAGGAGCGCGCGGTCGCCGGAGCGCACCGCGGATGCCCCCAGGTGGCGAGCGACGTCGGCAAGGTGTCCAACCGCGCCGATGACCGCGGTCGGCCAGATGTCTCTGCCGCTGGTGGCGTTGTAGAGGCTGACGTTGCCAGAGACCACCGGGACGCCGAGCGCGCGGCACGCGGCGGCGATGCCGGCCACGGTCTCGCGCAGCTCCCACGCCCCGCGGGCTCCCTCGGGATTGCCGAGGTTCAGGCAGTCCGTGATCGCGAGCGGCTCGGCGCCGACGCACACGAGGTTGCGGGTGGCCTCCGCGACGGCGGCCACGGCCGCCGCATACGGATCCTGCGACGCGAGCCGCGGCTGCGCGTCGACCGTGACGGCGATCCCATCGGTGCGCCCCTTGATACGGAGCACCGCGGCGTCCGCGCCCGGTCCCAGAACGGTGTCGGTGCCGACCATCTGGTCGTAGGTGCGGTACAGCGCCCGCCGCGAGGCGACGTCCGGGGACGCAAGGAGGCGCAGCACCTCCTGGTCCATGTCGGCATCGGCTTGCAGCTTCGCGTGGTACACCTCGCCGGCCACGCGCTGCGCGGACTCCGCGCGGTACGAATCCGCGAGCGCGTCGATGTCGTGCTCGGGCGCGTCGTCCGCGAGCGCCGCGGGCGGAAGAGAGGCGACGACCGTGTCGCGGTCGCGGATCTCGAGCGTCTCCTCCAGTGTGATCTCGCCGATCCGGGCGGCGTGGAGCTCCCAGCGAGCGAAGACGCGCTCGGTCTCGGCCTCGCGCCCCGGGCGCGCGACGACGAGCATCCGCTCCTGGGATTCGGACAGCATGACCTCGAAGGGCTCCATGCCGCTCGCGCGGCGCGGCACCGCGGCGACGTCGACGCGGATGCCCGCGCGGCTCTTCGCCGCGACCTCGCTCGCGGCGCAGCAGAGCCCCGCCGCGCCGAGGTCCTGTATCGCCTCGACCGCACCCGCGCCGATGAGCTCGAGGCACGCCTCGAGCAGGAGCTTCTCGAGGAACGGGTTGCCGACCTGGACCGACGGCCGCTTGGCGTCGCCTCCGGGGCCCAGCTCGAACGAGGCCAGGAGCGACGCACCCGCGATGCCGTCGCGCCCGGTGTCGCTGCCGACCAGGTACACCGCGCTGCCCGGACGCGCGGTGGACGCGCTCGCGAGCTGGTCGGTGGGCACGAGGCCGACGCACATCGCGTTCACCAGCGGGTTCTCGCCGTAGCCGGGCCCGAACGACACGTGCCCACCGACGTCCGGGATGCCGACGCAGTTGCCGTAGAACGAGATGCCTCCGACCACGCCGCGGACCGCTCGACGGGTGGATTCCTGCGCCGGATCCCCGAACGCGAGCGCGTTGAGCAGCGCCACCGGCCGCGCCCCCATGGCGAAGATGTCACGCAGTATCCCTCCGACCCCGGTCGCCGCGCCCTGGAAGGGCTCGACCGCAGAGGGATGGTTATGGCTTTCGATCTTGAAGACGCACAGCAGACCGCCGCCGATGTCGACGGCGCCGGCGTTCTCGCCCGGACCGATCGCGACGCGCTGGCCGGTGGTGGGCAGCGTCCGCAGGAGCCGCTTGCTGTGCTTGTACGCGCAGTGCTCGCTCCACATCGCGCCGAACATCGCCCACTCGAGGTCGTTCGGCTCGCGCCCGAGCAGATCGCGCACGCGTCCGGCCTCGGGGTCCGTGAGGCCCACTTCGCCTGGGAGGTCCCGGCTAGGCTGCGCCGCCTTCGTCCCCGTCACGACCGGGGACGGTCTCATGAGTCGGCCGACGCTCCCAGGAACTTCTCGACCTGGTCGGCGAAGTTCGCGATGTCCACGACCCGCGACTGGATGTGTCCGTACACCTCGTCGATGTCGGTCTGCTCGCGGTCGTACGCCAGGAGGTTGCGCATGTTCGCGAAGTGCTCGAGGCGGTATCCCAGGCCCTTCTCGATGATCCCGCGCTGGGCGATCGAGTCCAGGATGTCGTGGTACGCCTCGGGCTTGGGCAGCGCGAGCGCCATCACGAGGTAGGCACCGGTCCCGAAGAGAAGCTCCACGGCCTGTTGGAGATACCACTGCGCGAGGCCGTACAGCTTCGGGTCCGAACGGAACTTGCCCCGGTCGATCGCGCGAAGGTCCGTGAGCAGCACGACATATTCGCGCAGCCGCGCGAGCCGGCGCCGGACGTAGTCGCCGTCGATCGCGAAACGCTCGGTCCGCATGCGCTCCGCGAGCGCGCGCGACTGCGCCTCGTCGTATTTCTGGAACTCGAGGTACTCGAGCACCGCGCGCGCCTCGAACTCCACGCGACGCTTGCGGTCCCGCTGGTACAGGAGAGACCAGCTCTTGATGACCTGGGCGCGCTGGAGGAGGGACGACTGGTTCAGGATGACCACGTCGAGCCCCTCGGTGTCGAGCGCCTTGGAAAGCTCGCTGACGAAATAGACCTGGTAGTCGAAGAATTCGTTGACCTTGATCTTGTCGAGCAGAAGGAGCGCGACGTCAAGGTCGGCGTAGGCGCCGGCGATCCGGCGGCCGGACGCCGTGCCCTGGGCGTAGGCGGCATCCACCGGGTTGGCGTGGAAGAGGTTCTGAAGCTGCGCCTGGCGCTCGAAGAGGTCCATACCCTTTTATATACCCACACGGAGCGAAACAGTGTCCGCCTGCACGCTCGCCAGGCAGGTCAGGACGCGAGCGCCGTCCGAGCCGCCGAGAAGCGGCTCCGAGCAGCGCTCCGGGTGCGGCATGAGCCCGACGACGTTCCCGGCCGCGTTCCGCACCCCGGCCACGTTGCCGAGCGAGCCGTTCGGGTTCGCCTCTGCGGTCGCGGCGCCGCGGTCATCGACGTAGCGAAAGACGATCTGGCCGTCGCGCTCCAGCGCGGACAGCGTCGCGTCGTCCGCGACCCAGCAGCCCTCGCCGTGGGCGATCGGCATGCGCAGGACGACGCCGGCGAGCCCCCGCGTGAATGCCGTCGCCTCGCTCTCGACGCGCAGGCCGACCCAGTCGCAGCGGAATTCGAGACCGGCGTTGCGGACGAGCGCTCCCGGCAGCAGACCGGCCTCGCACAGGATCTGGAAACCGTTGCAGGAGCCGAGGACGAGCCCGCCCGCGTCGGCGAAGCGCCGCAGCTCCCGCGTCGCGGGCGAGAGCCTGGCTATCGCCCCAGCGCGGAGGTAGTCGCCGTACGAGAACCCGCCGGGCACGATCGCCGCGTCGAAGCCGGCGAGGTCCGCGTCGGCGTGCCAGACGATCTCGCACGGGACTCCCAAGAGACCGAGGGAATGCGCGAAGTCGCGCTCGCTCCACGTGCCGGGATAGCGGAGGATGGCGGTCCTCATGCCCGCACGCCGTCATCCGCGAGCTGGAACTCGAACCGCTCGATGACGGGGTTCGCCAGGAGCTGATCCCCCATCCGCTGCGCGGTCCCGCGGGCAGCCGCCTCGTCGGGGGCTCTGAACCGCACGACGATCTCCTTGCCCGTGCGGACGGCGTCGACGGCGACGCCCAGCGCACGGAGCGCGCCCGCGACGGCCTCTCCCTGCGGATCCCGGACCTCGTCCTTCGGGCGGACGTGGATCGTCGCGACGAATGCCTTCATGCCGGTTGGCGGGCTGGTGCTCGTCACAGGTCGGTGCCGGTGATCAGGCGGTGACACTCGCGATAGCGCTCGCTCGTGCCGGCGACCACCTCCGCGGGAAGCGCTGGCCCGGGCGGCTCCCGGTCCCAGCCGCTCTGGACGAGGAAGTCGCGCACGAACTGCTTGTCGTATGAGGGCGGCGCGGCGCCAGGGCGGTACGCGCGCGAGTCCCAGTACCGGGACGAGTCGGGCGTGAGCGCTTCGTCGATCAATAGCAGCTCGTCGCCCGCGAACCCGAACTCGAACTTGGTGTCCGCGAGGATGAGCCCTCGTCCCAGCGCGAACGCGTGGGCGTGCCGGTAGAGCGCGAGCGTGACCTGCTCCAGCCGTTCGGCGAGCGGCCGCCCGACGAGCGCGGCGAGCTGCGCGCGCGAGATGTTCAGGTCGTGCCCGGTGACCGCCTTCGTCGCAGGCGTGAAGACCGGCTCGCGCAGCTGCGCCGATTCCTCGAGTCCACGCGGGAGAGGCTCTCCGGCGAGGGTGCCCTGCTGCCGGTATTCGGCCCACCCGGAGCCCGCGAGATAGCCGCGCGCGACGCACTCGATGTCCACGCGCTCGCACCGCCGCACGAGCACGGCTCTTCCCGCCAGCTCCGGCCGCGAGCCGAACGGCTCCGGGAAGCGCGCGAGGTCGGTCTCCACGAGGTGGTTCGGGACCACCGCCGCGGTCCTCGCGAACCAGAAGTTCGAGAGCTGCGTGAGGACGCGTCCCTTGTCAGGGATCGGCGTCGGGAGCACGACGTCGAACGCCGAGAGCCGGTCGCTCGCGACGATCACGAGCGCCTCGTCGCCCGCTTCGTACACCTCGCGGACCTTGCCCTCGCGAAAGAGCGTCGCGCCCGGGATCTCGGAACGCACCAGTGTCGTCGTCATCTCACTTCCTCTTTCACCGTTGTCGGCGCGCATCGCCGGACCCGCCTGGCTTTCATCTCATTCACTCCGGCAGGATCTCCGCGAGCCGCGCGCGCCACGTCGCCGCGACGTCTCGAGCGATGTCGGGCGCGAGGCCGCGGTATTCCTCCGGCCGCTCGACGAAGCGCCGCTCGTCAGGTGCGATCTTCGCGATGAGCGTCCGCAGGTCATCGTCGCGATCCGCCGCGTCGAGCAGTTCCCTCTCCGTGCGCCCCGCCTCGAGGGACACGACGCGCACCGCCTCGTGCGCATCGGTGTGACCGTATTTCGCGAGCAGGACGTACAGCGCCTCCGCGGCGATCCCGCCGCGCGAGAGCGCCAGGTTCGCGCTCATGCGCCCGCGGTCGACGCGAACGCCCTCGAGCGAGACCGCGAGCCGGGTCGCCGCGTACGCCGTCGCGGCGAGGATCTCGCCGGTGAACCGCTGCGACGCGGAGTTCGTGAGGTCGCGCTGGTGCTCGCTGATCTGGTCCATGTAGTTGGTCACGACGCGCGGCATGAACGCCTTCCAGATGGACTTCACGTTCTCGAACGCGACCGGGTTGCGCTTCTGCGGCATCGTCGACGAACCGACCTGGCGCGCGCCGAACGCCTCGGCGATCTCCGCGATCTCCGTCCGCTGCAGGTGGCGCATGTCGTCCGCGAGGTTCGCCATCACGCCGAGAGAAGTGACGTGCGCATGCGCGAGGTCGGCCCAGCCCTCAGGCTCGACGATCTGCGTCGAGTGAGATCCGGGCACCAGACCGAGCGAGGCGAGGTAGCGCCGTTCGAGGGCTCGCGGGTCGCGCACCAGGAGCGACATCGCGTTGTGCGCGCCCACCGCGCCGGAAAGCTTCCCGCGGAGGTGCGCCGCCGCGTCCCTCAGGTGCTCGATGCGTCCGCCGAGCCGGCTCACGTACTCGGCCGCGGCGAACCCGAACGTGATCGGCACCGCGTGCTGGCCATGCGTCCGGCCGGCCTGCGCCGTGTCGGCTTCGTTCTCCGCGAGGGCGATGAGCCGCGCCGCGAGGATGCCCAGACGCGGGAGGACGACTCGGGCGACGCATTCCCGGTAGCGCCACGCGTTCGCGGTGTCTACGACGTCCATCGACGTGGCTCCGAGGTGGACGAAGCGCCGGGCTTCCAGCGGCACGCGCGCGCGGATAAGGTTCACCAGCGCCCGCACGTTGTGCCCGACGCGGGCCTCCTCCGCGTACACCTCGGCGGGGCCGATCTGCTCGGCGGCCGACGCGATCGCCTCGGCGGCATCGCGCGGCGCGACGCCCTCCTCCGCAAGAGCGTGCGCGAGGGCGCCTTCCGCGCGCGCCATGGCGCGAACCGCCCCGTCCTCCGACAGGTACGGATGCAGGGCGTCGTACAGGTCCGCGTCACCCCCGTAGAAGCGCGAGTCGAGCGGCGAGACGGCGTCGAACCGGTCGTGGATCGTCATCCGCGAAGGATCTTCTCGGCCATCGACTCGCGCAGCGCGGACACGCGCTCGGCGAGCGCGGGGTCGCCCGTCGCGAGGATCTGCGCCGCGAGGATCCCCGCGTTCGCGGCGCCCGGCTCGCCGATCGCGACGGTGGCGACGGGAACACCGCGCGGCATCTGCACCGTGGAGAGCAGCGCGTCGAGGCCGCCCGCGATCGCGTTGGGCGACGCGAGCGGAACGCCGATGACGGGGAGAGTCGTCACGGCCGCGACCGCGCCCGCCAGGTGCGCCGCGCCTCCCGCCGCCGCGATGACGACCTTCACGCCGCGGGCCTCGAGCCCGCGCGCCCACGCGTGCAGCGCGTCGGGGGTGCGGTGCGCCGACAGCACGCGCACCTCCGACTCCACACCGAGCCCCTCGAGCGTCTGGGCGGCGACCTGCATGACCTCGCGGTCCGACGCAGAACCCATCACGATGCCGACCCGCGCGCTCACGAGACCGCGACCGCCTCGCGCGCCGCGATGTCGTGCCGGTAGAAGGCGCCCGGGAAGCGGATGCGAGCTGCCGCTTCATAGGCGAGCGTCCGCGCCTCGGCGACGCTCGCGCCGCCCGCGACGACGTGGATCGCCCGGCCCCCGCTCGTCGTCACGGAGCCGTCAGGCGCGCGGCGCGTCGCGCCGTGGAACGCGTACACGCCTTCGGGCAACTCCTCGAGCCCTTCGACGCGATCGCCCGTCCGCGGGGCCCCGGGGTACCCCTGGGCGCAGACGACCACGTCGACGAACGCGCGATCGCTGAAGCTCGGCGGCGAGGCGCCGACGTGCTCGGCGAGCCTGCCTTCGCCGAGCGCCCGCATCAGGCCGGCGAAATCGCCCTCGATCCGGGGGAGCACGACCTCCGCCTCGGGATCGCCGAAGCGCGCGTTGTACTCGAGCACCGCGAATCCCCGCGCGGTCCGCATGAGCCCGGCGTAAAGGACGCCGCGGTACGGTGTGCCGCGGCGAGCGAGGGCCCGCGCGATCGGCGCCACGGTCGCCTCGGCGACATCGCGTGCCTCGTCATCGGGGAGCACCGACGTCGGCGAGACCGCCCCCATCCCCCCGGTGTTCGGCCCGGTGTCGCCATCGCCGGCGCGCTTGTGATCGCGCGCCGGCGGAAGGGGAACGACCGTCTCGCCGTCCACGAGCGTCTGCAGCGACGCCTCATCGCCGGCGAGCGGCTCTTCCAGCAGCACCGCGCCTTTGCCCAGCGCGCCGGAGTCGAGCGCGGCGAGCGCCTCCTCGCGGTCGCCGGCAACGAAGACACCCTTCCCGCGGGCGAGGCCGTCCGCCTTGACCACCACGGGCCCGTCGCGCTCCTCGAGCGCGATCCGTGCGGCGGCGGCGTCGGGATACGCGGTCCACGCCGCGCTCGGCACCCCGGCCTCGTCCATCAGCTCCTTCGCAAAGCGCTTGCTCCACTCGACCCTCGCCGCCTCCCGCGACGGCGCGACGACGGCGATGTCCGCCCGGCGAAGACGATCTCCGAGGCCGGAAGCTACCAGGTCGTCGGGGCCCACGATCGCGAGGTCGATGCGGGCGGAGGCGATGTGCTGCTCCAGTGCGTCCCCGTCGGCCGGGATGTCGACGACGCGCGCGAAGAGGGCCATGCCGCCGTTCCCCGGGACGGCATCGATCGTCGCGACGGTCGCATCGCGCGCGAGCCGCCACGCGATCGCGTACGCGCGCCCGTCGGCGCCGACCACGAGGCAATTGAGCCCCGGCGCGCCCGCGCCTCGCCCCGGACTGCGCGCGGCGCGCCGCTCGCGGATGATGTCGAAGACGCTGTCGCGCCCGAGCAGCCGTCTCATCGAAGGTCGCTCCGCCGGGCGACCGGCGCCGTTCCGGCGACCGCCGAGGCTCCTCCGAGCCTCACGCCGAGCGTCCCGGCGCCTTCGGCGAGCTCACTGTCGCGGGGGCTCGCCGCGTCCACCGCGACATCGGCGGCGCCCGGCGGCGTCGGCGATGCCAGACCCCTCACTCCCACTCGATCGTCGCCGGCGGCTTGCTCGATATGTCGTACACGACGCGATTCACGTGTGGCACCTCGTTGACGATGCGCGCGGACACGCGCGCGAGCAGGTCGTACGGCAGGCGCGCCCAATCGGCGGTCATGAAGTCCTCCGTCGTGACCGCGCGCAGGGCCGCGAGGGAGCCGTAGGTGCGCCCGTCGCCCATCACCCCGACGCTGCGGACGGGCGTCAGTACGGCGAACGCCTGCGCGATGTCGCGGTACAGCCCGGCGGCGCGAAGCTCCTCGAGGAAGATCGCGTCACAGCGCCGCAGGGCGTCGAGCGATCCCGCGTCCACCGGACCAACGACGCGCACCGCGAGGCCGGGACCGGGGAACGGATGGCGCCACAGGATGTCCTCGGGGATCCCGAGCTCCGCACCGACGCGCCTGACCTCGTCCTTGAAGAGGCGGCGGAGCGGCTCGACGACGGTGAGCGCCATGACCTCGGGCAATCCACCGACGTTGTGGTGGGTCTTGATGCGGGCGCTCGTGGCCGACTCGCGCGATCGAGACTCGATGACGTCGGGGTAGATCGTCCCCTGCACGAGCAGCGACCGCCCACCGGCGACCTCTGCGGGCAGATGCCGCAGCGCCGCTTCCTCGAAGCACCGCACGAATTCCTCGCCGATGACCGCGCGCTTGCGCTCGGGATCGCTCTCCCCGGCGAGCTTCGCGAGGAACCGCTCGGAGGCGTCCACGGCGACCAGGCGCAGACGCGGCCCGAACGTCGCGACGACCTGCGCCGCCTCACCCTCCCGCAACAGGCCGGTGTCGATGAAGACGCACGTGAGCCGGTCGCCGATGGCGCGCGCGACGAGCGCCGCCGCTACGGCGGAGTCCACGCCGCCCGAGAGGGCGCAGATCGCGTGGCGGTCGCCGATCACGCGGCGGAGATCCTCGACCGCCTCGGCGACGAAGGCCGCGGACGTCCAGTCGCCGGCGCAACCGCAGGCACGGAACAGGAAATTGCGGATCACCTCGGCACCGCGCGGCGTGTGGACGACCTCCGGATGGAACAGCAGACCGAAACGACGGTGGCCGTCGCTCATCGCGGCGACCGGAAGCCGGGAGGTGCGCGCGGTGGCATGGAATCCCGCCGGAAGCTTGCGCACCGAGTCGCCGTGGCTCATCCACGCCCGCTCGCTCGTGCCGAGCCCTTCGAACAGACCCGAGCCGTCCATGATGTCGAGCGCCGCGGGGCCGAATTCGCTCGTCCCTTCGGGCCCCACCTCGCCGCCGAGCGCGCGCGTCATCAGCTGCATGCCGTAGCAGATGCCGAGGACCGGGAACTCGCCGGAGATGATCGCGGCCTCGATCCCGGGCGCCGCCTCCTCGTACACGCTCGACGGTCCGCCGGAGAGGATCACGCCGACGACCCCGCGCTGACGGAGCTCCGCGGCGGTCACGTCATGCGGGAAGATCTCGCAGTAGACGCGTGACTCGCGCACGCGCCGCGCGATCAGCTGGGTGTATTGGGAGCCGAAGTCGAGGATCGCGATCGTCTCGCGTTTCGTCGTCCGCGGCGCCGCCCCACCGGGACCTGTCCCGGCCGTCACAGGTCGGGGCAGCCCGGTCCGGGCCACGCTAGAGCCGGTCGGCGGCGGTGCGCCTCACTCGCCATCCCCAGCGAGCTGCGCTCCCGCCCGTGCGTTCGCGAGGCTGTAGTTCGGCGCCTCTTCGGTGATGCGGATGTCGTGGGGGTGCGACTCGCGCAGTCCCGCGCGGGATATGCGGACGAAGCGCGCGTTCGCGCGGAGATCGTCGATCGTGCGGGCGCCGGAATAGCCCATGCCCGCGCGCAGACCGCCGATCAGCTGGTGCAGCAGCGGCGCGAGCGGACCGGCAGCATGCACGCGCCCCTCGACACCCTCCGGCACGAGCTTGCTGAACTCGCCGATCTCGGACTGGCCGTACCGGTCGCGGCTCCCGCTGCGCACCTTCATGGCGCCGAGGGAGCCCATGCCGCGGTACGCCTTGAACCGTCCTTCGGCCGTTTCGACGACCACGCCTGGCGCCTCGTCCACGCCGGCGAGCAGTCCCCCGAGCATGACGGACGACGCGCCGGCTCCGATCGCCTTCGCGATGTCGCCGGAGTATTGGATCCCGCCGTCGGCGCAGATCGGCACGTCATCCTTCGCCGCGGCCTCCGTGCACTCGAGCACCGCGCTGATCTGGGGCATGCCCGTTCCCGCAACGATGCGCGTGGTGCAGATCGCGCCCGGCCCCATGCCCACCTTCACCGCATCGGCACCCGCCGCGATGAGCTCGAGCGTTCCCTCCGCGGTGGCCACGTTGCCGGCGATCACCTGCACGCGGTGCCGCGCCTTCACCTTCTCGACCATGCGGATGACGCTCACGGAATGGCCGTGCGCGGTGTCGACTACGAGAACGTCGACACCCGCGGCCACCAGGGCGGCCGCGCGCTCGTCCGCGTCGCCGGCCACGCCGACCGCTGCCGCGACGTGCACGCCGGCGGCCTTCACGCGATCGCACTGGGCGACCTGGTCCGCCACGGAGAGGTTGCGGTGGATCACGCCGATGCCGCCCAGGCGCGCGAGCGCGATCGCCATCGCGGCCTCGGTCACGGTGTCCATCGCGGCGGAGACGACCGGCACGTCGAGGAACATTTCGCGCGTGAGTCGCGATCGCGTCGAGACCTCGCCGGGAAGGACATCGCTTCGGGCCGGTATCAGGAGGACGTCGTCGAAGGTCAGGCCTTCGCGGACGATGCGGTCCCCCCTCACAGGCGCCTCACCCCCGCAAGTGTACCCGCCGGGAGCCTCCCGCCGCGATCGCTAGAGGAGCGTCGCCTCGCGCTCCGGGCCGACGCCCACCATGCCGATCGGCGCGCCCACCGTCTCCTCGATGCGCCGCAGATATGCGGCCGCGGCCGGTGGAAGCGCCGCGCGCTCAGCCAAATGCGCGATCGGCCGGTGCCATCCCGGCAGGCGCTCGTAGCACGGACGGACGCGCTCGAGCAGTGCGGTCGGCGGCATGTCGATCGTCCTCGCCCCGTCGAGCTCGTACGCCGCGCAGAACGGGATTTCCTCGTAGACGTCGAGCACGTCCAGCTTCGTCACGGCGAGCTCGGTGAACGCGCTCAGGCGGTGCGCGTGCCGCGGCGCGACCGCGTCGAACCATCCGACCCGCCGCGGCCTCCCGGTGGTGGCGCCGTATTCGTGCGCGCGCTCGCGCAGCGCGTCGGCCTCGCGCCCGGATAGCTCGGTGGGCATGGGGCCCTCCCCCACCGCGGTGGAGTAGGCCTTCACGACCCCGACCACGCGGGTGATCGCGCGGGGCGGCACGCCGGCGCCCACGGCGGCCCCTCCGGCGAGGGGATTCGACGAGGTGACATACGGGTAGATCCCCCAGTCGAGATCGCGCATCGCCCCGAGCTGACCCTCCAGGAGGATCCTCGCGTCTTGCGCTAGGGCTCGCTCGACCAGTGCGAGCGTGTCGACGATGCGATCGCCGAGCGTGGCGGCGGCGCCGAGCACGCCGTCGGCGACGCGATCCGCGTCGAGGGGCATCTCGCCAGACCGCTCGAGGATCGCGTTCTTCGTTTCGAGCTCGTGCGCGACGCGTGAGCGGAAGCGCCGCTCGTCGCGGATCTCGCTGATCTGGATCCCGTGACGAGCGACCTTGTCGGCGTACGCCGGGCCTACGCCCTTGCCCGTGGTGCCAAGGGCCTGGCGCCCGCGCTCGCGTTCGTCCAGGCGGTCGAGGGTGATGTGCCATGGCATGAGGAGGTGCGCGCGGTCCGAGACGCGCAGGTTCGCGGTCGTGATGCCGCGGGACTCGAGATCGGCGAGCTCCAGACAGAGCGCGGTGAGGTCGATGACCATGCCGGGCCCGTCGATGCAGAGCGCGTCGGGGTTGAAGATGCCGGAAGGGACGAGGTGGAGCTTGAAGGTCCCGTGCCGGTTGACGATGGTGTGCCCCGCGTTGTTGCCGCCCTGGAAGCGGATGACGAGGTCGGCCTCCTGCGCGAGGAGGTCGGTGATCTTTCCCTTGCCTTCGTCGCCCCACTGCGCGCCCACGATCGCGGTGACCGGCACGTGGAGCGATGGTAGCGCCTGGCTACGGGACCGCTACGCGCTCACCGATGCGGCGGTCAGGCGCAGCCCTTCGGGGAGCGAGGTGCGCGGCTGCCAGAGGCGCTCGCGCGCGGCCTTCGACGCGTCGATACAGGACCGCTGGAGCTCGCCTTCGCGCGCGGGCGCGTGCGTCACCCCGGCCGGCGGACCGAGCAGCGAGCCCATCGCCTCGATGATCTGATCCACCGTCGTGGGGATGCCGGTGCCGACGTTGTACGTCCCGGATGTCCTGCGCTCGATGGCCGCGGCCGCCGCTTCCGCGACGTCGCCGACGTACACGTAGTCGCGCTCCGCCGTCCCGTCACCGAAGACCGTCAGCGGCTCGCGCCGCCGCCAGGACCCGAAGAAGATCGCGATGACGCCGCCCTCGAGGTCGGTGCGCTGCCGCGGTCCGTAGATGTTCGCCGGGCGGAGCGTGGTCGCGGCCAGTCCGGACTCCGCGACGATCCGCTCGGCCTCGCCCTTGTATTCGCCGTACGGCGACTCGGGGCGCACGGGGGCGTCCTCGGTCGCGCAGACCGGCGTCTCTCCGTACAGCGCTCCTCCCGTGGAGAAGTTGACGAACGCGGAGGCGTGCGCGCGCCGTGCGAGGTCCACGACGTTCCGCGTGCCGTCGACGAGCACGCGCCGGTAGAGCGCGGGCTGCGCGATCGACTGGACCACCTTGGTGCGGGCGGCGCAGTGAACGACCGCGTCGAAGCGCTCGCCATCAAGCACACGCGCGAGCGCGGCCGCGTCGCCGATGTCGGCCACGTGGAGGGCGACCCCGGGAGCCAGGTTGGCGCGATCCCCCGTGGCGAGATCGTCGACCACCTGCACCTGCGCCCCTCGCTCTCGCAACAGATCGACGATGGTGCTGCCGACGAAACCCGCTCCGCCGGTCACGAGCACGCGCTGCGGCATGGATCCTCCACAGGTTTCCGCCGATCCTCGTGGACCCGCGGTGCACGGGCGGGGAGAACGGCCACAAGCTGTGGGTATGTCCCCGCGTGCGTTGTCGGCAAGTGTGCTGCATTCGGCCGACCGGCGACCTACGGTTCGACCTGGCGTGGCGCCCCCGGCCCGGGAAGGCGCGCCTCGGACGAAGCGGAGCGGGTCTGGGGAGGGGTCTTGACACGGTCGAACGATTGTTCTAAATCGAAGGCATGACGCCGGAGACCGCGCCCGAGCGCGCCTCGCCCCACGATGCGGCCGCCGAGCGACAGGTCGTCGGCGGTCTGCTCATCGACCGCGACGCGATCTTCCGCGTCGCCGACCTGCTGCGCGTCGACGACTTCTACGAGGCGCGCCACCAGCGTGTCTACGGAGCCGTACAGGCGCTGCTCGAGCGACGCGAGCGCATCGACCCGCTCACGGTGCAGGTCGAGCTGGCGCGCAAAGAGGAGCTCGACCGCGCCGGCGGGGTCGCCTACCTGCGCGAGCTCGTCGATGCGGTGCCCACCGCGGTCGAGATCGAGCGCCACGCGCGTGTCGTGCGCGGCCGCTCGCTCTTGCGGCGGCTGCTCGCCGCGGCGACGGCCATCGCGGCCGACGCGTACGACGAGCCGACCGACATGGCGTTGACCCTCGACCGGGCGGAACAGCGGATCTTCGCGCTGCGGGATCTGGCGCTCGCCAGCCAGCTTCGGCATATCAGGCGCGCGCTGGACCAGCACTACGAGCACTTGACGGAGCGGATGGAGCACCCGTTCGAGGTGAGCGGGATCGCCAGCGGCTTCCCGGAGATCGACGCGTACACCGAGGGTTTCACCGCCGGAGACCTGGTGGTCATCGGCGCGCGGCCGGCCGTCGGCAAGACGAGCCTCGGCCTCGCGATGGCGTACCACATGGCAAAGCGCGGAACGAACACCCTGGTGTTCTCGCTCGAGATGGACGCGAAGCAGATCGTGGCGCGCTTCCTCGCGCAGAACAGTGGCACGGACCTTCTCGCCATGCGGACGCAGAACGTCGTCGATACCGACGCCGCAGCGGCGCTGATGGGGCTACCCGTCCTCCTTGACGATACCCCGGGCATCTCGATCATGGAGCTGCGCACGAAGGCGCGTCGCGCGAGCAGGCCGGACCGGCCGCTCGGCGTCATCGTCGTCGACTACCTGCAGCTGATGCGCACGGGCGAGCACGAAGAGAACCGCGTTCAGGAGATCGCGACGATCACGCGAAACCTCAAGTCCCTCGCCCGCGAGCTGAACGTCGTGGTGATCGCGCTCTCGCAGCTGTCGCGCGCCGCCGGCGACATCGGCGCCGAGCCGAGGCTTTCGACACTGCGCGAGTCCGGAGCGATCGAGCAGGACGCCGATGTCGTGCTCATGCTCTGGCGTGACAAGGACGACACGCCCGCGGGCGCGCCGAAGCCGGTGCATGGCAGCGTCGCGAAGAACCGCAACGGCCCGACCGGCCGATTCGAGCTGTACTTCGAGAGCGAGCAGGCGCGCTTCTTCAGCCGCGCGACCGACGAAGGCATACCGGTTTGATGCCGGGCGTGCGCGCGCACGACCGCCGGGAGCCGCGGCCGCCGCCGGAGAATCCCGAGGCCGAAGCGTCGCTGCTCGGCGCGCTGCTCATCGACGCGCACATCTACGCCGAGATCGTGCGCGGCAGCGTCGCGCCGCCGGACCTCTCGCGCGACGCGCACCGGACCGTGCTGCGTGCGATGGAGCGGCTCGACGGCCGCGGCGAGGCGATCGGCTTCCAGAGCGTGCAGGCGGAGCTGTCGGCGGGTGGCGAGCTCGAGGCGGTCGGCGGCGCGCAGTTCCTCGTCGGGCTCATGCAATACGTACCGACGGTCGCACACGCCGAGACCTATGCCGCGATCGTCGAGCGCACCGCGCTCCTGCGGCGGCTCATCGGCGCCGCGAACGAGATCGCTCGCCTCGCGCTGACGCGCGACGACGCAGAGCGGGCGGTGCGGGACGCGGGCGACCTGCTGTTCGCCGTGAGCGAGTCATCGCTCCACCGTGACGTCGTCCCGCTCGACCTCGCGGTGCATCGTTACGCCGAGCAGATCAGCTCCCGCGTCGAGGATCGCGGACTCGGGATCAAGACCGGCCTCGACACGCTCGACCAGAAGACGGGTGGGCTTCAACCGTCCGACCTCATCGTCGTCGCCGGGCGGCCCGGCCTCGGGAAGACGAGCCTCGCGCTCTGCATGGTGGCCGAGGCGGGCCTCGTCCAGGGAAGGACGTGCGCCGTCTTCTCCATGGAGATGAGCGAGATGCAGGTCGTGCAGCGCCTGGTCTCGATGACGGCCGAGATCCCGGGGAACCGGCTGCGTCGGGGAAGGCTGTCGCTCGAGGAGATGAAATCCATCGGCGGCGCTTCGAGCCAATTGCAGCAGGCGCCGATCTACATCGAGGAATCCAGCCGCCTGACCGTCACCGACATCCTCGCCAAGTCCCGGCGCCTGCAGACCGAGCGCGGACTCGACCTCATCGTCATCGACTACCTCCAGCTGATCGAGGGAGTTGGTGACGATGAGAACCGCGTGCAGGAGGTCGCTCGGATCACGCGGTCGCTCAAGGCCATCGCGCGCGAGCTCGAGGTCCCGATCGTCGCGCTCTCCCAGCTGTCACGGCAGATCCAGACGCGCGGCCCGGAGCCGACCCTCTCGGACCTCCGGGACAGCGGCTCGATCGAGCAGGACGCCGACCTCGTCCTCTTCCTGTGGCAGAAGGACCAAAGGGACCGCGAGGACCGCGTCGTGCGGCTGAAGCTCGCCAAGCACCGCAACGGCCCGACCGCCGAGATCGACCTGCACTTCCAGTCGGAGCTGACCCGTTTTCGCGACCTCGGGGAGACGCGCGAGGCGTGACAGGCATCGAGCGCAGGCGCGCTCCCCGCGGTACCGTCGGGCCGTGATCGTCCGGGACGGGGGCGGACGCTGAAGCTCGTGTCCGCGCGGGTCCTCGGGCTCGCCGCGCTCGCGTTGTCCGCACGGGAAGCGCTCAGGCGCCGGCGCGAGGCGACGCTCGCGGGGCAGGTGGCGCTCGTCACCGGCGGCTCCCGCGGCCTCGGTTACCTGCTCGCCCGCGAGCTGCTGCGCCACGGCTGCCGCGTGAGCATCTGCGCGCGCGATGAGGCGGAGCTCGAGGCCGCGAAAGCGCGGCTCCAGGACGAGACGGATGGCGAGGTCATGGCGCTCGCCTGCGACGTCGGCCAGGCCGACGAAGTGAGCCGGTGGGTCCAGGTCGCGCGCGCCCGGCTTGGGCCCATCGACATCCTGGTCAATAACGCCGGCATCATCCAGCTCGGCGCGGTGCGCGACATGTCGCGCGACGACTTCGGGCGGGCGATGGACGTCATGTTCTGGGGCGTCGTGCACCCGACGCTCGCCGTGGTGCCCGAGATGGTCCGTCGCCGTTCGGGGCGCATCGTCAATATCACCTCGATCGGCGCGAAGGTCAGCGTCCCGGGCCTGCTGCCCTATACGGCGGCGAAGTTCGCCGCGATCGGCTTCTCCGAAGGCCTGCGCGCCGAGCTCGCGCGGGACGGCGTCCACGTGATGACGGTCGTCCCAGGGCTGTTACGCACCGGGTCGGACGTGCAGGTGGAGGTGAAGGGCAGGGAGTGGCAACGACGATTCCCTTACCTCGCCGTGCTCGCGAACCTCCCCATCGTCACGATGGACGCCGAGCGCGCGGCTCGCCGCATCGTGCGGGCCATCAGACGCGGCGAAAGCGAAACGATCCTCACTTTCCCGGCGGAGCTGCTCACGCGGATCCACGGGATCGCGCCTGGGATCACCGGCGATGCGCTGGGGGTCGTCGGCAGATTCATGCCGCGCGCCGACGATCGCCCGGACGAGGCGGCGGCGCACGGGCGTGATCTCATCGCGGCGAGCCGCTCGCCGCTTCTGGATCGCCTGCGCTCCTGGAACGATTCGGCGGCCCGCCGGTTCAACGAGCATCCGGGCGGGAGGCGCGGCGGACGCTGAGTACTACGCGGTCTCCACCGCCACCGTCAGCTGAGCGCACCTCCGGCGCGAGGCGGAGTAGTACTACGCGGGCTCCACCGCCACCGTCAGCTGAGCGCGCACCTCCGGCGCGAGGCGGAGTTCGACCCGGTGCACTCCCAGCGCGCGAAGCGGCTCCTCCAGATGGATCTTCGCCTTGTCGACGCTCACTCGCGCTTCGCGATTCAAGGCCTCCGCGATGTCCTTGTTCGTGACCGAGCCGAACGTCTTGCCCTGTTCGCCGGCCTTCAGTTTGAACACCAGCGTGACACTCTCGAGCCTCCTGGCGAGCGCCTCGGCCTCACCGTGGGCACGCTCGTCCCTCGCTCTTTCGCTCGCTCGCTGCTGCGCGATCCGACGGAGCTCGCCCGCGCTCGCTTCGACCGCCAGACCGCGCGGCACGAGGAAGTTCTGGGCGTACCCGTCCGCGACGTCCCTTATCTCGCCGGCGCGGCCCAGCCCGGTCACCTCGCGCTTGAGGATGACTCGCACGGGCTCTGCTGTCAGACGGTCGGCGAGATCGGAGGCTCCATCACCGGAGGCTCCAGCGAGGTCTCCTGCTCGCTCTTGCGGAGCTCGAGCTCCCAAGCCAGGACGGAGCCGGCGACAGCGAGGATGCCCATGACCGTGAGTGCGCCGATGACCGCGAGGATGGCCTTGATCACGCCGAAAGCGCCGCCGCCAGAATCGCCGCCTTTCATGTCCTCCCCTTTCGGTGTTCGCTGTTCGCGCCGCGCTCCTGCCACCGTTCGAGCGCGGCCGCGGCATCGGTCCCCCCGAGCCGCGCGCGCTCACGCTGCAGGATGCGGTCCAGATTATTCCGAATGCCGGCGAACCGTCGGCCGAGCAGACGCTGCACCTGGTCGAGGTCCCGCCGCACGTCGTCCCGGTCGCGCGAGATGCGTGCGAGGTGCTCGGCGACGACATCCGCCGGAGCCGTCTTGATGAACACGTCGAGCGCGAGCAGAACGACGGCCAGGTCGTCGAGCTGGCCGACGATCGGGATGAAATCGGGTATCAGGTCGAATGGCATGAGGAGGTAGCCCACCACGCCGACGAGGATCATCTTCTGTGGCGTCGGGACGCGGCGATCCCGGAGCAGGCCCCACACCAGGCGCGCGTAGCCCGGGAGCTTGCGCACCGCGTCGATGCCGCCGGACAGGTCGCGCATCCTGCGGAAACTAGGCACCGTGCACCTCTGCCTCCGGAAAGCGGCCACCTACCGCGGCGAGGGCGGCAGCGAGCGCCCCGTCCAGGTCTGCGGCCCAGAAGGAAATGACGTAGCGGGCGATACCGCCCGTCACCGCACTCAGCTCGACGTTCGGCGCTGGTTCCTCGGCGATCGCCGGTACGGCACGGAGCGCCTCGCGGACCATAAGGTCTACCCCGGCGCGGGCATGGCCAGGCGGCAGCTCGAGCATCAGCGACGCGCGCCTGACGGGGAAGCGGGTCAGGTTGACCACGGGTTTGGTCATGAGGTCGCCATTCGGGACGATGACCTCGCGGCCATCGGGCGTCCGCAGCTGCGTGGTGCGGAAGGAGATCTCCTCAACGGCGCCGCTGTATCCGGAGATCTCGATCGTGTCACCGATGCGGAACGGACGCTCCACCAGGATCCAGATCCCGGCGAAGAAGTTCTTGAGGATGTCCTGGAGCGACAGCCCGATCACGATGCCGAGAACGCTGAACGAGGTCAGGATCCAGCCGAACGCTCCCTGCGTGTATATCGCCAGGACGATGAGCGAGCCGGTGAGGAGGATCGCGAGCTGCGCGAGGTTCCCGAGCAGCACGGTGGCGTTCGACGATGCCCGGCGGCGCGCGAGCGCCCGGATCGTGGTGGTCCGGATCGCGCGCGCGATGACGATCGCGACCACCGTGACCGCGCCGGCCCAGAGCGTCCGGACGCCGTAGTCGATCGCTGTCGCGCGCAGGACTTCGGCGTCGACCGGCACCGGCGCGAGTGTATGGACCACTGTCGCCGCCACACCGTCACTCGGCCGGAGGGGCGCTCGGGCTGCCTCCCTTGACAAGTGAACAGACGTTCGGTATGGTCCGAATGTGACGAAACAGGACCAGCAGCGCCCCGAGCGCATTCTCGAGTTCATCCGCGAGACGCTGGACGAGCGCGGCTACCCGCCCAGCGTCCGAGAGATCGCGGAGGCGGTGGGTCTGGCCTCGACCTCGGCGGTCCACCACCACCTCACCAAGCTCGAGCGCGAGGGTCGGCTCCAGAAGGCGGCCACGCGCTCGCGCGCGCTGACGCTCCCGGCTCCCATCGGCGGCCGTGCGGTCCTTGCCCCGATCATCGGCGAGATCGCCGCTGGCCAGCCGATCTACGCCTACGAGGACCAGAGCGAGACGTTGTCGGTGCCCGGCGAGCTCGCCGCGGGACGCGAGACGTTCGTCCTGCGCGTCCGCGGCAAGTCGATGATCGAGGACCATATCGACGACGGCGACTACGTCGTGATCCAGTCGCAGAGCACCGCGCGGGACGGCGACATCGTCGTAGCCCTCCTCGAAGACAACACAGCGACACTGAAGCGCCTTTATCGGGAGTCCGAGCGCGTGCGCCTTCAGCCGGCGAACGGATCCATGCCGCCGATCTACGCTCGCGACGTGCGGATCCAGGGCAAGGTCATCGGGGTCATCCGCCGCCTGTCGTAGCCGTGCCGCGGCAGGATCGCCCCACGCTCTCTCTTCGCGAGCTGAATCGCGCGCTCCTTGCACGGCAGTTCCTGCTCCGCCGGGCGCGGCTCGATGTGCACACGGCGATCGACCGGCTCGCGGGGATCCAGGCACAGTGGTCTCCATCGCCGTACGTTGCGCTCTGGTCCCGGCTCGAGCGTTTCGCGATCGACGACCTGCAGCGCGCGCTGGAGGAGCGCACGGTGGTGAAGGCGACGCTCATGCGCCTCACCCTGCATCTGGTGACCGCGCGGGAGTATCCGCAGTACGCCGTCGCGACGACCGTCGAGCGCAAGGTGCCGGCCGCGATGGCCGGGCGGGCCGCCGGCCTCGACGTCGCCCGGATCCGTAGGCGCGTGCTCGAGCACACGCGGGAGCCCCGCTCTTTCAAGGAGATCAAGGCGTCGCTGGAAGACCTGGTGCCGCATGACCACCTCGAAGGCCGCTACGTCCTCTGGATGATCGCGGACCTGCACGGGCGGCTCCTCCACGCCCCTCCCAGCGGCAGGTGGCGCTACTTCGGAAGTGGTCGGTACGTAGACGCGCTTGGCTGGCTCGGCCCCACCAGCCTCCCCGCGGCGCGCGACGCGGTCATGGCCGTCGTCGAGCGCCATCTCGGAGCCTTCGGACCGGCGTCGCGGGCGGACATCGCGTCGTGGAGCGGCATTCGCCTCGCGCGCCACCTCGGTCCGGCGCTCGAGGCGCTCGCGCCTCGGCTCCGCGTATTCAGCGACGAGCGGGGCCGGACGCTGTACGACCTGAAGCGGGCGCCACGACCGCAGCCCGGCGGGACCGCACCTCCCCGCTATCTTCCGAAATGGGACAGCGCCCTTCTCGCGTACGCGCCTGTCGCGCGCGACCGCATCCTCCCCGAGCCCTACCGAAGACGCCTGATCGGCACGAACGGCGACATCCGGCCGACGTTCCTCGTGGACGGGATGGTCGCCGGTACGTGGGGCATCACGCGTGAGAAGGGACACCTGGCGCGCTTGGTGCTCTCGCCATTCGATCCCATCGCGCGCGGCGCCCGCGATGATCTCTTGGACGAGGGCGAGCGCCTCGTGCGCTTCGTCGAGCCGGACGCCCGCGACCATGCGGTCGACCTTCCGCGATGACCCGCGCGATCCTGCACTGCGACCTCGACGCGTTCTACGCGTCCGTCGAGCAGCGCGAGCACGCCGAGTATCGCGGGAGGCCGGTCATCGTCGGGGGCGGGCCTGGCGAGCGGGGCGTCGTCAGCGCGGCCTCGTACGAGGCCCGCGCCTTCGGGGTACGTTCGGCCATGCCGCTCCAGATGGCGGGCCGGCTGTGCCCGCAGGCGGTCTTCGTGCCCGGGGACCACGACAGTTACCGCCGTGCGTCGGACTCCGTCATGGCGCTGTTCGCCGAGTTCACGCCGCTGGTGCAGCCGATATCGCTCGACGAGGCGTTCCTCGACGTGACGGCCACGGCGCACCTGTTCGGCGGGGCCGTCACGATCGCGCGCGCGCTGAAGGCCCGGGTGCGCTCCGAGCTCGGCCTCGTGCTGTCCGTTGGCGTCGCGACCAACAAACTGTGCGCCAAGATCGGGTCCGACCTCGAGAAGCCGGATGGGCTCGTGGTGGTGCCGGCCGCGGGCGAGGCCGATTTGCTGAGACCCCTGCCCCTGGCACGGCTGTGGGGAGTCGGGCCAAGGACCCGCCAGATCCTCGAGGGCTGGGGCCTGCGCACGATCGGGGACCTCGCGGTGACCGACCCCGCCGCTCTCGAGACGCGGTTCGGCCAGCACGGGCACTCCCTCGCCGAACGCGCTCGCGGCCTCGACGCGGACGAGGTCACCGCGGAGGAGGCGCCGAAGTCCATCGGCCACGAGCACACCTTCGATCGGAATACTGGCGATGCGCCGGTCATCGAGGCGACGCTCCTCGGACTCGCCGAGGGAGCCGCCCGGCGGCTGCGGGACGCGGAGCTGCGCGGACACACCCTCACGCTCAAGCTTCGGGTCGCTCCTTTCGAAACGCGGACGCGCCAGCGCACACTGGCGGACCCCACCGACGACGCCGTGGAGATATTTCGGACTGCTCGCGCTTTGCTGAGGGAAGCGCTCGCGGCCGATCGCGCGGCCGGAAGGGGGAGCCCGGTGCGGCTGATCGGAGTGAGCGTCTCCGGCCTTGTCCGAGCCCGGCAACTCGGGCTGTTCGATCACGCACGGACCGAGCGGCTCAACGCGGCGCTCGACGCGGTGCGTTCCCGTTTCGGCGCCGAAGCGCTGGGCAGGGCGTCCGCCCGCGATGCACGCATTCGGCGACGCCTGTCGGATAGCAGAACGCGCTAGTGGGAAACCGTGTGGAAAGTCTGTGGACAAGCTTCGGTGGCGCGGGTGGATGAACCTGTGGAGAAGGTCGTGGACAAATGGCCTTGCCCGATCGGAGCGATCGTCGGGATGATTCGCCCCTCGCGAGTGGAGGAGAGGGAGCAAAGCTTGACCAATGAGCGAATGGGCGGGCTCGCGATCGAGTTCATTGCCTTCTGCTACGAACGGCGAGGCGTTGGTTGGCCCCGGCTCTACGACGAGATGTGCTACGTCGCAGGCAATCGCCTGTACCAGGGTCTGGGCTACGAGGAGCTTGCCGCGGCGGGCGTCGACTTCACCCTCGGCGGGCTGGCGCGGACGAGCCGCATCGCGGGCGAGGTCACCAGCCGCATGCGGCACCTCGAGGGGGCGCTCGCGACGTAGGGGAGCGTGACATCGGCCATACCGGCGGAGCGGCGGGTGAAAGGAAGCGCACTCGCCGCTTCTTCTTGTTCTCGGCTCTGGCAGAATGGCGCGGACCCGGAGGGTGAAGGGGTTGCCCTCAAGGGCCAGGTCCCGTGGTGCAGCGGCCTAGCATACGTCCCTGTCAAGGACGAGATCGCCGGTTCGAATCCGGTCGGGACCGCAGATGTGTACCCAACGCGACCTTGACCGCGAGCAGCGGCGCGACCTCGGGCTTCGGTTTCACCGCCACCACACGGCCGCCCGACACCTTCACGCTTTCGAAGATCGCGGCAATCATCTGCTGACGCCGGTCGGGTCGCGCACTAACCCATAGGGTTGGTGTATCAGAGGCCAGCTTTATCGCCTGACCGATTCGTTGTTCGTCTGGTTCGTGTTCGGTTCGTGCGAGTTCGGACCTGAGAAACGAACCCGGCCGGCGGTAACGAGCGTAGTTGCCCACCCCGTGCATGAGCGGCGTCGGGGGCGCGTCGCCGGGCCACTCCCACCGGGTGAGGCCGGTCCCATCGCGAACCGCGCGGCGCCGCTCGGGCACCGGGGTACTCTACTGACGCGAGGAGCAGGCAACAGGTCACTAGCGAAGTCCCACCCAGACGCACGGGACCACAAACCGACCAGTGATGTGCGCTCAGAAATAAATAGGCCGGCACCCGAA
>JBBQVQ010000003.1:0-104233 GCA_038211425.1 Candidatus Limnocylindria bacterium
CAATGTTTAACGTGTGGGCTCGCCGTGGCTCGAACACGGGACCTCAGCGATGTCAACGCTGCGCTCTAACCAGCTGAGCTACGAGCCCCTTCGCTCCACGAAGGATAGCGTCAGCGTGTGACGCGCGCGACGACCTCCACCTTGATCGCCTCTCCGGCGATGCCGCGATACGTGCCCCGGGTCGGAGGGACGTCGGAGTAGTCCCGCCCGATGGCCATTTTCACGTGACGGTCGGCGGCGACGAGGTCGTTGGTCGCGTCGAAGCCCCGCCAGCCGTGGGTGGTAGTGTAAACCTCGGCCCACGCATGGGACGCTCCCCCGCCCCGGTGCGGCTCGTCAGGCCGCTCGCCTGTCACGATGTACCCGCTGACATAGCGCGCAGGGATGTCGATCGCGCGGCAGAGGCCGATGAGCAGGTGCGCGAAGTCCTGGCAGACCCCCCCTCCCATGGTTAGCATTTCGTCGGCCGTCGTGAAGACGGTCGTCGTCTCCGGACGGTAGGCGAACTCCTCGTAGACCACGTGCATGAGCCGTCGCACCGAGTCGAAGGTTCCCTCGTCCCCGGCCGCGCGATGCGGAGATGCGAGCGCCTCGAGGCCGGGATGGCGCGGAACGAGCGGGGACGGGGACACGTGGTCCAGGCGCTCGAGTACGGTCAGCCGGCGAGCCGGCGCGGACGCGAAGGGATCCTCCAGCACCGTCTCCACCGAGCCGCGCATGACCAGCTTCAGCGATCGGTGCGGTCTGGCGAGTGTGACCAGGTGCGCGGCATTGCCGTTGCCATCGGCGTACCGGCGTACGGAGGATGCCGGCCTCGTCGACATCTCGTGCCGCTCCCAGCGCTGATGCTGGTCGGTCATCGGACCCAGACGCGTGTCCATGACGCTCTCCACGACGTCGCTCTCGTAGTCGAGCTCGGTCGCGTGGACGAGCGAGATCTTCACTGCTGAAGAGCTCCATCGCCCAGACCGGCGCCCGCGAGCTGGGGCGGCCGTGGCTGTGACCTGAGGTAGGTGTCGGTGAGCTCGGCAGCCACGGCCCCGATCGCGTTCTGGACGTTGTCGAGGAACGCGTCCAGGCCGTATTCGAAGACCTCGTCGATCGTCGATCGCCCGACGAAGTGACGCACGTCCGCGAGGGTCCTGATCGCCGGGCCGCGGGCATTGCCGGCGGCGGCCCGGCGGTCGGCGATCGCGTGGAGCATGTCGTGGGCCCTGTCGAGGCTGAAGCGCACGGCCTGGGGGAAGACCGCGTTCAGCAGAAGGAACTCCACGAGCCGCTTCGGTTCGACCGCAAGCGAGTAATAGCGGGCGTAGGCCTCCGCCGACCCGCACGAGCGCAGGACCGCCAGGCAGCGTACCGAAGTGTCCTCAGCGTCTGACGCCGGGACGAGCAGGTGCACCTGCTGGCGTAGGAGGCGGGTGACGCCGTCCGCACGCTGAAGGTAGGTTCCGAGCGATAGGAACTGCCACGGCTCGTCGCGGGCCAGGGTCGCGTCGGCAAGTCCCTGCACGTGCTGCAGGCGCGCGCGCGCCTCGCGGTGAAAGGTCGATTGGACGTGGCGCGCTTCCGGTGACGCGAGCCAGAAGTGCAGTGTGTTGAGCTCCTCCCACATTTCGCTCGGAATGCTCTCCCGCACGCCGCGGGCGATGGCGCGCGCGTGGGCGACGCTGCTCACGAGGGAGTTGTCGTTGCGTTCGTCGAAGGCGAGGTGGTACTCGATGTCGGCGTCTCTGCCGCGCGCCGCGTCGGCGACGAGCGGTGCCCAAAAGTCGCTGCCGCCGGCGTCGAGGGCGAGGTGCTGGGTGACCTCCACCAGGCGAGAGACGGAGATCGCGCGCTCGACGTACCGTCCGATCCAGAAGAGATCATCCGCGACGCGGCACAACATCAGCTCGCGAGCACCCACGTGTCCTTTGCGCCGCCACCCTGCGAGGAGTTGACGACGAGCGACCCGCTCCGCAGCGCCACGCGCGTCAGCCCACCCGGCGTTACTCGGACATCGCGGCCGAAGAGAACGAAGGGGCGGAGGTCCACGTGTCGTCCTTCGAGGTGCTCCGCCGCCCAGCAGGGGTGCCGCGAGAGGGCAAGGGTCGGCTGTGCGATGTATCCGCGCGGGTTGGCCTGGACCCGAGAGCGATACTCATCGCGGTCCCGTTGCGGAGCGTGCGGCCCGATGAGCATGCCGTACCCGCCGCTCTCGTCGACCGACTTTACGACAAGGTCGTCGAGGTGCTCGAGGATGTAGCGGCGGTCGGCGGTGTCGGCGCCGATGTACGTGCGGATGCTCGGAAGCAACGGGTCCTCATCGAGGTAGTAACGGATGATGCTTGGCACGTACGCGTAGATGGCCTTGTCGTCGGCGACCCCGGTTCCGATCGCGTTCGCGACCGTGACCCGGCCCATGCGCATCGCGGCCAGGAGGCCGGCGACGCCGAGGAGAGAATCCGGCCTGAAGGCGATCGGATCCAGGAAATCGTCGTCGACACGGCGGTAGATCACGTCCACCCGCTGCCGGCCCGTCGTCGTGCGCATGAACACCAGCGCATCGTCCACGAAGAGGTCGCTCCCCTGCACCATCTCGACGCCCATGGCTTTGGCGAGAAAGGCGTGCTCGAAGAAGGCCGAGTTGTGCACGCCCGGGGTCAAGAGGACCACGCGGGGATCGTCGACGTCGGCCGGAGCGACCGAGAGTAGCGTCTGGAGGAGATCCTGCGGGTATCCCTCGACCGGCCGCACGTCGTGGTCCCTGAATATCTCCGGCCATACGCGCTTGAGCACGCGCCTGTTCTCGACGACGTACGACACTCCGGAGGGCGTCCGGAGATTGTCCTCGAGCACGTAGAAGTCGCCGCTGCCATCGCGCACGAGATCGCTGCCCACGACGTGCGTGTAGGTGCCGAGCGGCGGCTCCGCGCCGCGGAACTCCCTTCGGTAACCGCGACTGCCGAGCACGAGCTCCGGCGGCACGACGCCGCCACGCAGGATGCGCTGCTCGTGGTACACGTCGTGGAGGAACAGGTTCAGCGCCCGGACGCGCTGCTCGAGACCGCGTTCGATCCGGGTCCACTCGGCCGAGGTGATGATCCGCGGGATCAGGTCGAAGGGGATGATCTTCTCGATGCCGTTCGGGTCCTGGTTGACCGCGAACGTGATCCCCCTCGCGACAAAGGAGAGATCGGCGGCGCGCTGGCGCCGGCCGACGTCGTCGGGCGAGAGGGTGGACAGGCGCGCCGCGAGCGCCGTGTACTGTTCGCGCGGTCGGCCGCGCGACTCGAACATCTCGTCCCAGAACGCTCCCGGCTCGTACACCTGCCCCATCCCCAGGTTCGGATCGGTGGGGATCACGCGACCGCACCATTCGCCGCGCGATACGCGAGCTCGAGGATCTCGGCGCGCTTGGAAGCGCTGAGCTGCCCGTTCGCGGGTCCGCTGAAGACTCCGGAGGTCGGCGAGACGTCGGCGAAGTCCCGCCCCACGGCGACCGGGATGTAATTGAGCGCGACCCGCCGCCGATGGGTCGGGTCGTATCCCACGAGGTCCATCCCGCCGTCTCCCGGTCGCTCGATGAAGGCCTCGACCCATGCGTGCGGCGCTCCCTCTCCCAGAAGGTGGCCCGATACGTAACGTGCGGGGATCCCGATCAGCCGGAGGACGGTCAGCATGATGTGCGCATAGTCCTGGCACACCCCGCTGCCGAAATGAAGCGCCATGGCGGCCGGGGTTTGGTATCCGGTGATGCCGAAGCGGTAGACCAGAGCGTCCGCCGTCCAGCTCATCGCGCGCTCGACGCGTTCGCGTGGATCCCTCGTCGGTCCGCGAAGGAGGGACGCCGCCTTCCGCAGACGCTCGTCGGGCGCGGTCAACGCGGTCGGCTGGGTGTAGGGCGCGGGATCGGGCGCGTCGCCGCTGGTCCGGCCTGCCACGCGCTCGACCCGGAACGTGGCCTCGAAGTCGATGGCGCGCGGGACGCGCGCGGCCACGACGCGGGCGACGCGGTTGCCGAACGCGTCGCGCTCCCAATGCAGACGATGGTCACCCTCGGTCCCACGCACAGACAGTTCGAAGGCGAGGAGGCGCTGGTCGCCCAGGCCCTCCGGCGGGACCATCATCAATCGCTGCTTGAGGTCCCACACGGGCGCGGTGTAGGTGTAGCGATAGTGCTGGCGCACCCGAAAACCGGCGCGTTCCACCCGGGTCCAGTCCGTCACGTCGGCCGGCGTGCAGCCTCCTCGAGTGCGTCGGCATCGGGCCTCGGCTGGGGGCCGCCGGGCCGCTCGGCGGTGACCTCGTCGGACCACACCGTGAGCCTTCGCAGGGTCGCTGCCCCGTACGAGGTCGACAGCGCGACGTCGACCGCGTCGCGGCCGCGGCCGATCACGACCCGGCCAACGCGGGGCATGTTGTGCCGCGCGTCGAAGGTGTACCAACGTCCGCCGACGTACGCCTCGAACCAGGTGTGGAAATCCATCGGCACGTCGGGAGGCTCGATCGCGATGTCCGGCAAGTAGCCGAACGTGTATCGCGCCGGAATGTTCAGCGCGCGGCAGAAGCCGACCGCAAGGAGCGCGAAGTCGCGACAGACACCTTGGCGTTGCCGGTAGATGTCCATGGCGGTCGTGTGCGGTGTGCTGCTTCCGTTCACGAACGCGATATTCGTATGGACCCAGTCGCAGACGGCCTGCACCCTTGCCCACGTGGGCGGGGACCCCCCGAACAGCTTCCACGCGTCGTCCTGGAGCAGATCGGATTCGACGAAGCGGCTCGGCAGCGTGAACACGAGCGCCTCGTCGGGTAGGTCTGCGACCCCGACGAGGTCGGCATGTGGGATGACCGGATCAGGCTCGGGATCGATGTCGATCACCGCGTCGTAGCGCACGAGCAGCGCGCCGTCGGGAGCCACGAATCGCCAGCAGGCGTTCCCAAAGGCGTCGATGTACTCGTGCATCGGCACGTCGGGTTCGAGCCATCGCGACTCGTAGACGATGTGGTGGTCCTGATCGGGGCGCGGTCGGACGAGCATCAGCGTCGGGACCGTGCCAGAACACTCCCAGTCGAACTCGCAGCCGACGCGGATGCGCATTCAGTGCAGTTTATGTCGCTACCGATCGGCGGCCGGGGACTCGCGGGCGAACATGCGAAACCCAGCCGTCGGCGCATCCTTCGCGAAGCACATCACCTGGAACCCGCCGAGGCCGCTTGGATCGAGCAGCGCCTCCACCGCGGACCGGCGGCCGGCGGCCCGCAGCTGCTCGCGCGCCTCCGTCGGTCGCACCGTCGTCTCGCGTATTCCGAGCGCGAGCAGAACCTCCCGCTGCGTGCCTCGGCCGGCCAGCGTGAGGCCCGCGCCCTCCGCGGCGGCGCGGATCGCGGTGAAGTTGACGCTCGCCGTCAGGTCGGAGATCCCGGGCGCGGCGAGCGGGTCGGGGACGAAACGATGGCCCGCGAACCCGCGCAGTGTGCCGCTCTCCCTGCCGAGCAGGGATCCCTCATCTCCTCCGTAGTCGGTGAAGAGCGCGTATCCGCGGACCATCGAGGCAGCTAGCTGGGCGACCCAGCTCTCCGCGGCGATGCTCACCTCCCACCGGCCGCCGACCGGAAGATCGTCGGGCACGCGCCACCGCAGATCGGTCCTGCTCGGGCGCCGCAGCGTCTCGACGAGTCGCCCCTCCGCCACCGCGACGTGGACCTCCTGGATGCCCGTCTCGGCGCGCACGAGAACGTGGACCGGGAAGGCGTCCAGGACCTCGTTCGCGAGCACCACGCCGTGGATGGGCGCCAGCGAGTGCGCGACCGGAGCCCAGCGGAGCTGACGCCCCTCGAGGGCCAGGGCCTGCTGCCGCCGCAGGTGCGGCGACACCTCGACGATCGCCGCGCGGACACCCCTCGCCGCTTCGGGCCGCTCGCGCTCGAGCGCGGCGAGCAGGTCGCGCATGAACGCCCCGCGTCCCGCGCCGGCCTCGACGAGGTCCCACGACGGGGGGCGGTCAAGCGCGCCCCAGAAGTCCGCCACCGCGCGCGAGAGCGTGCGTCCGAATGCCGGGCCGAGGTCCGACGAGGTGATGTAGTCGCCGTCGAAGCCGATCGCGGCCCGCGTCGTGTAGTAGCCGTCCTCGGGGTCGTAGAGCGCCGCCGCCATGTACTCCGCGAACGTCAGCGGTCCATGAGCCTGGATGCGCTCGACCAGGCGCGCCTTGAGGCCGGCTACGCGCTCCACTTCGGGGGCGCCGGCGGGCGCACTTCAGGTGGCCGGACCTCGCTGCGCTGCGAGCCGTTGGTGGGGATGGTCTCCGAAGGCTTCCATGTCCGCGCGACCGCGAGCTCCTCCTTGCCCAGCACTGTCACGCCAAAGCGCTGGTAGGTGGAGAGCTCGAAGTTCGGCGTCTCGCCCAGAGCCCCGTGCGGACACACCTCGACGCAGTCCCCGCAGTAGATGCAGCGCACGATGTCGAGCTCGTAGTTGTCGAGAGTGCGCTCGCGCATCATCAACGCGCCGGTCGGGCACGTCTCGGCGCACGCGCCACAGGAGACGCAGTCGGTGTACGCGAGCGAGACGTTCCACGGCGTGGTCACGATCGAGTCGTAGCCGCCGCCCATCAGGCCGTAGCAGTTCGCTCCGATCACGTCTCGGCAGATCCGCACGCACTGCGTGCAGTTGATGCACTTGTTGAGGTCGCGAAGGATGAAGTCATGGGTGAAGTCGTACTCGTAGTCGTGGTAGTCGACCGGCTCGGCGCGGTGGAAGCGGTTGTCCGTCAGCCCGTGTTCGAGCGAGAGACGCTGGAGATGGCATTGCCCGACGTCGGGGCAAACGCATTGGAGACAGCGTGCGGCCTCCTTCTCAGCGCCGGCCTTGTCGTAGCCCATCTCGATCAGCTGGAACGACTGCACGCGTTCGTCGAATGGCAGGAACGGCATGCGGACCTGCGGCTCCTCGGGCTTGTAGGGCACGATGTCGATGAGCTCGGGGACCTGCTCCTCCTCCTCGATCTCCGACGCGACCTGCGCCATTTCGGCCCCGGACAGGTAGCGGTCGATCGCCTTGGCCGCAAGCTTTCCCTGCGCGACGCCCTGGATCACCGTCGCGGCGCCCAGCTGGCAGTCCCCTCCCGAGAAAACGCCGGGTCGATCCGTCATGAAGGCCGCGTTGGTAACAATGGTCTGGCGGCGGGTCTTGCGCAGTCCGCGGTCGCGCTCGTAGAAGTCGAGGTTCGGGATCTGGCCGATAGCGGGGATGACCGTGTCGCAGTCGATCACGAAGTTCGATCCCTCGACCGGGACGGGGCGGCGGCGGCCGGACGCATCGGGCTCGCCGAGCGCCATGCGCTGGAACTCGATCCCGCCCACGCGGCCGTCCTTCTCGACGACCTTCACCGGCGCTGCGAAGAACTCGAGCTTGATCCCCTCGTGCTCAGCGTCATCCACCTCGCTGTAGTGGGCGCCCATCTCCTTGCGCGAGCGGCGGTAGACGACCGTCACCTCCGCCCCGAGCCGCCGCGACGAGCGCGCGCAGTCGAAGGTCGTGAAACCCCCACCGATCACGACCACGCGGCTCTTCTTGCCCACCGGGACGGGATCGCCTTCGGCGTTCTGCCGCAGGTAGTTGATCGCCTCGATCACTCCGGGCAGGTCCTCGCCGGGGATGCGCAGCTCGTTCGAGCGCCACGCGCCGATCCCGAGGAACACCGCGTCGTAGCCCCGGGCGAGAAGGTCGTCGACGGTGAAGTCGCGGCCGAGCATCTGGCCGCCGCGGAACTCCGTGTCACGCAGCTGCCACACCGAGTTCAGCTCCTTGTCGAGCTTCACCTTGGGCAGGCGGTACTCGGGAATGCCGTACCGCAGCATGCCGCCCTGCTTGTCCTGCATGTCGAATACGGTGACGGCGTGCCCCTTCAGGGCGGCGTAGTACGCCGCGGTGAGGCCCGCGGGACCCGCGCCGACGACCGCCACGCGCTTTCCGGTCGCGGCGGCCTGCGGGAAGGGCGTCGGAGCCTGGTCCATCTCCATGACCATCTCGCCGGTGTATCCGTGGCACTGGCAGATCGCGATCTCCTCCTCGACGAGCCCGCGGCGGCAGACGTCCTGGCACGGTCGCGGGCATACGAGGCCGAGCGCGTACGGGAAGGGCAGGACCTCCTTGACCAGGCGGGCCGCCTCGACGTGCTGGCCCTTCGCCATGAGATCGAGATAGCCCGGGATATCGATGTGCGTCGGACATCCGATCTGGCACGGTGGCATGCAGTACGCGTTGTGGTCCGAGAGGATGTATTCGAGGTTCTGCTTGCGCATCGCGAAGAGGCCGTCGCTCGCGGCGGTGACCTTCATCCCCGCTTGGACCGGCAGGTGGCATGACGGCAGCGGCCGATCGTAGCCCTCGATCTCCACCAGGCACATGCGGCACGCGGCCGCTGGGGCGAGCTTCTCGTCGTCGCAAAGGGTTGGCACGTTGAAGCCGGCCCGCTGCGCCGCGCGGAGGATGGCCTCGCCCTCCACCGCGGTCACTTCCTGCCCGTCGATCGTGATGGTGCACGTCGGCTGGCCGGCCGGGATGTCGCCCGCGTGCGAGATCGTCGGCGTCTGCGACTCCGCCGGCTGCATATAGCGCTCGAGCAGACTCACGGCTTGCCTTCGGGCAAGCCGATGAGCCTGCTCTCCTTGATCAATCGGCTCGGCCTGCGGGCCTCGCCGCGGCCTCCGGCAGGTTTGTTCTCGTTCGGCGCGGCGAAGCCGCGCCCCTCTCGCCCTTGCACCTGCCGCATCGTACGGATGATCTTTGTTTTTTTCAGGCTGGGGGGTCTGCGGGGGCGAAGCCCCCTGCAAGCCCGTTCATGGCTGCGCCATCGTTTCGTAGCGGCGTGCGCGCGTGGGCGTGCAGGTGCCGACCGGGCAGCGCTGCTCTTCGATGTGCGCACGATAGTCGTCGGGGAACTCGGCCATGGTCGTGCGAAGGATCGAGGGTGCGGTGATGCCGAAGCCACACAGCGAGAATTCGCGCATGTGGTCGCCCAGCTCGCCGAGCCACGGAAGGTCCTCCGGACGTCCGAGCGCGGAGGTGATCCCGTCGAGGATGCCCTGGACCCGCTTGGTGCCGACGCGACATGGGACGCAGATGGCGCAGCTCTCACGCGCCAGGTACGCGAACAGCTTCGCTGCCTCACGGACCATGCATGTGTCAACCGGGATCGCGCGGACCTGCGCCGAGCCGAGGTGCGTCCCGGCGGCCTTCAACTCTTCGTAGCCGAGCGCGGTCTCGGCGTGGCGCGCTGAGAGGATGCCGCCCGTGGGTCCGCCGACGTGGATGCCCTTCAGGGAAACCATCGGGCCGCCGGCCATATCCAGCACCTGGCCGAGCGTCGTTCCGAAGGCGACCTCGTGCACTCCGGGGTCCACGACCGCGCCCGTGACCGAGACCAGCTTCGTGCCCGGTGCAGCGGCCGTCCCGACCGCCCGAAAAGCCTCCGGCCCTTCGTTCACGATGAAGGGCAGAGCGGCGATCGTCTCGGCGCTCGAGATAAGCGTCGGTCGCAGCAGCAGTCCCTGCTCGGCCGGCCACGGCGGTCGCTGGCGCGCCATCGCGCGGCGCGACTCGAGCACGGCGAGCAGCGCGGTCTCCTCGCCGCCCATGAAGGTGCCCGGGCCGAGAGCGGTGGTGATGAGGCCGTCCGAGTCATCCGACGCAGTCGCGCCTTCCGCTGCCGCGCGCGCTTCGGTCGCTTCCGGATGCAGGTACAGGTAGGCCGCCTGTGCCCCCACCGCGTACGCCGCGATCGCGATCCCCGCACGGACGAGCTCGACGTTGCGCGCGACGAGGGTCCGGGAGAGCGGGCTGCCCGGGTCGCCGTCGTACGCGTTCGCGATCACGTATGCGCCGCCGCCCGCGGCGTTCGTGCGGGTGGCATGCATCTTCAGCGCGGTCGACTGCCCAGCCCCGCCGCGCCCCCGCAGGCCCGCGCGCTCCACCAGCGCGATCACCTCGCCGGGATCCAGCGAACGGGCGCGCTCGACCGCGCCTCCGGCCGCGTACTCGAGCAGCCGGAAAGCGGGATCAGTCGGCAAAGGCAGGCTCCATCACGTGGTGCACCTCGTCCTCGCGGAGCCGATCGTGCGCCGGCGCCGGTGACTGCGCCGGCCAGGCGCCCGCGATACCGAGATCGCCCGTGTATCGGCGGACGCCGCGGGGGATCGCGGTGCCCTGGCCCTCCGGCGCGCCGCGGAAGTTGGGGAGCAGCGATGCGGTGGTGTAGACGTGGGTCAGCGGGAGCCCGAATTCAGCGGCGACGAGTTCGGCCGCGCCCCAGGGGAGGTAGCCGTACGCCGCGTGTGTCTCGTACAGGACCCGCGTCAGCCGGTCGATGCCCGCGGGGACGTCCGCGAGCACCTTGCGCACCGGCGCGAGGTCCAGGCTGGCTTGCTCATCCTCGGCCGGGATCGTGGTCACGGCGGTCGAGAGCGGTCTCCGGTCGCCATACGGCGCCGCCTGCACCATCCGGATGCGGTAGTACGAGGAGCGCGGCGCGAACGGCGGCCGTTTGCGGAAGCCGTTGCGGAAGGTGTACGAGATGGAGATCGCCCGAGACGGGCAAGCCTTCTCGCACATGAGGCAGGACTCGCACTTGAAGATGCTGGTCTCGGGCTCCAGGAGCAGAGCGATGAGACCGCGGCTGCGCTCGGGCAGCTCGCGCTTCTCGTATGGATAGCGCCGCGTGACGCTGCGCGGACGGACGATGTGGTTCAGGGTGCGCGCGAGACCGCCGAGGATCCCCCTCACCTGTCCTGACCGATCTCGCGGCTGCGCCGCGCGGACATGCTCAGGGCTGGGGGTGTTCGCTCGCACCGGCGAAGCCGTCGCTCGCTCACTACCTGTCCACCTCGCCGAGCACGATGTCGATCGAGCCGAGGATCGCCACGACGTCGCCCACGAGCCTGCCCTTGAGGAGCCACGGCAGGATCTGGAGGTTCACGAATGAGGCGCCGCGCATCTTCGCCCGGTAAGGGTTCGGGCTGATGCCGTCACTGATCATGTAGAAACCGACCTCGCCCTTCGCGCCCTCCACGGTGTAGTAGGCCTCCCCCTTGGGACATTTCCAGACGTATCCGAGGCGCGCCCGAACGGGGCCGCCGGGCAGCTTCTCGATGCACTCCCGAAGGATGTCGATCGCCAGGCGCATCTCGCCCAGACGCACCTTGTACCGGGCGTACGCGTCGCCCTCGGTGCGGATCATGGGCTTCATCGACGCGAGCTCGGGGTAGATCGAGTACGGCCGGAGCGTGCGCAGGTCCATGTCGACGCCGGAGGCGCGGATCATCGGACCCGACACACCGTAGGCCAGGCCGACCGCGGCAGGGATATGGCCCACCCCGACCGTGCGCTCGAGGAAGATCTCATTACTCTCGAAGAGCTCGACGTAGTCGGTCTCGATGTGTTGTTCGTAGCGGTCGAGGAAGCGGGACAGCTTCGATAGCCAGCCGACGGGAAAATCGTAGAGAACGCCGCCCGGGCGGAAGAAGTTGTGGTTCATCCGCGAGCCGCACAGCTCCTCGATGAGGTCCAGGATCTCCTCGCGATCGCGGAAGCAATACAGCATCGGACTGGTGGCGCCGACATCGAGCCCGTACGTGCCCAGCCAGACGAGGTGGGACGCGCAGCGGCTCATCTCGTCGACGATCACCCGGATGTATTCCGCGCGCCGCGGGACGTCGATCGCGCCGATCGCCTCGGCGGCGCCGCAGTAGGCGTGCTCGTTGAGCATCGCCGCTACATAGTCGGACTGGTCGGCGTACCGCGGCCCCTGGTGATAGGTCCGCCATTCGAAGATCTTCTCGAGTCCCCGGTGCAGGTAGCCGACGACGGGGGTGCACTCGATGACCTTCTCCCCCGAGAGCCGGAGGACCAGTCGGAGCACGCCGTGCGTCGACGGATGCTGCGGGCCGAGGTTGAGGATGAGCTCCTCGGTCTCGATCCCCTCGTCGCTCTCGGTGGTGGGCTGTACGGCGTCGTCGGCCTTCTGAGCCTGGCGGAGCTCCGCCTCGGACGTGCTCAACGGAGGCTCACCCTACCCGCCCTTGTTGATCTTCTCGCGCAGGCGCAGGACTCCTTCGAGGAGCGCTTCGGGGCGGGGTGGGCAGCCAGGGACGTAGACGTCGACCGGGACGACCGTGTCCACGCCCTGGAGGGTCGAGTAGCTGTCCCAGAACTCTCCGCCCGAGGAGGCGCAGTTGCTTCGCGATGACCCACTTGGGCTCCGGCATCTGCTCGTAGAGCCGGCGCAGCCGCGGCGCCAACTTGTGCGTCACCGTGCCCGCGACGATCATCACGTCGGCCTGGCGAGGGCTCGAGCGGAATACCTCGGCCCCGAAGCGCGCGATGTCGTGATGAGATGCCGCGGTGGCCATCATCTCGATCGCGCAGCACGCGAGGCCGTAGCCGAGAGGCCAGGGGCTACGCGAGCGCGCCCAGTTCACGAGGTTGTTGACCGTCGTGAAAACGAGGTTGTCCTCGCCCGGAAGGCCGCCATGCGGACGGGCGCTCTCGTCCGCCGTGCCGAGCCCGACCTGCGTGGTCAGCGGACGGCGCTGGATGACGTCTTCCTCGAAGCTGATCGGTTCCGCCTTGATCTTTTGGTCGACCGCCATGAGCCAAGTTTACGGTGCTTTCACGCGTTCTGCCGCACCACGAGATCGGTCAGCGTGCCGCGCGGCCCGCCGCGCGGCGACGGTCGGCGAGGCACGACGTCCCGCGCGGCGACCGAGACCTCGCCAAGGGCCATGCCCGACGATCCCGGGTAGGCCGGATGTGAACCCGGAGCCCTGCCGCTCGGCTAGACGCCGGGCAGGCTCACCAGCGCGTCGGCCACGGATCGTTCGATCTCGGCCACAGTGTGGCCCTCGAGCGGCCGGAGTACCTCGGCCAAGGCCGCGAGCATCGCGCGCGTGCCACTTCCCGGCGCGGGGCTGGGCGCCAGCGTGAGTCGCCCGTAGGCAGCGAGGAGCTCGACCGCGAGCACGTCGCGGAGCACCTCGAGCGCCTCGGCCGTGCGCGCCACCGCCTCGGGCGCATTCGTCGCGTGGTCCTCGTGGCCGAGGTCGAGCGGCGCGATGTCCAGCGTGACCGGGGCGGCAAGCTGGCGGAGGCGTGTCGCGCGAGCGGCGACCGGATACCGCAGCGCGAGTCCGGCCGCCCACGCCGGGGAGGCTGCGATGTTCGGCGGAGGACCTCCAGATTGCATGCCGGAGATCACGGTGTTCCAGATCCGATCGAGCCGCCGCTCGGAGAGCTGTCCAACATGGGCGAAAGCCGGTCGCAGGGCATCCATCGTCAGGGCAACGAGCATCGGATGAAAGTTGCCGTTGCTGATCATGCGATCCGCGGCGATGGATGCGAGCGGGTTGTCAGCCAGCGCGTTGAGCTCCGTCGCGACAGCGGTCTCGGAAGTCCCAAGCACCTCACGAGCCGCGCCATGCACCTGCGGGATCACGCGGAAAGAAAGCGGATCTTGGATGGACGTCGCAGCAGCCGTGCGCGCGCTGCCCTCAAGCTGATGCCGCATTCGGTCTCCGCTCTCGGTCTGCCCGGCGAGTCCCTTCGCCGCCATGACCGCCGCTTCGACGACCGACGGGTTCGCGCCCATGGCGTCCATCGAGGTCGCCGCCACATGATCCGCGGCCCGCAGCAGCTCACGCGCAGCTCGCAGCACGAGCGCCGCGTGCCCGACGGTCACCCCGCTCGCCGAGATGATCGACAGCCCGTCCTTCGGTTCGAGGATGAGCGGGTGCAGCCCGGCTGCCCCGAGGGCCTCGGCCGCGGTGTACCGCCGGCCGTTCACCTCGACGTCGCCTACTCCCAGCGCAGCGAGCGCGATGATCGCGTGCTGTCCAAGATCGCCTGCCCCGACCGAGCCGATGGCCGGGACGATCGGATCGATACCCGCGTTGAGCATCGCGGCAAGCATCATCGCCACGGCGGGGCTAGCCCCGGACCCGCCGCGGGCGATGCCGTTGATGCGCGCCGCAATGGCCGCGCGCACGACCTCGCGCGGCAGCCGATCGCCCATCGCGCCGGCATGCATCGCCACCAGCCTCGGCTGCAGCGCGCGGATCGCGTCGGGCGCGACGCGGACGTCCCGCCCATGACCGACCATGGTGTTGAGCCCGTAGATCAGAGCTTCACCGCCCATCGCGGAGTCGACGACCCGGCGACTTTCGGCGATACGTGCCTCGGCATCGGCCGCGATGCGCACGCGCCCGCCGTCGGCGATCGCGACGAGCTCCTGGAGCGTCATCGGCGCGACGGAGATCACGATCTCGGTCGGCGGGCTGTCGGTCACGCGACCACCGTCATCCGCCCCTTGTCGAACGCGGTCACAGGTCGAGCGTAGGGCGCCTTAGCGTCGGGCGCCTTTGTGGTTCGGGCGCGTCACGAGCCTGACCAATGCCTCGTGGAGTCTGGTTCCGCTCGCGACGATGCCTGGGACACCCGGACGAACGCCGGGCACCTGGCTGACCCTTCCGCCGGCCTCGCTGACGAGTAGAGCGCCCGCGGCCCAGTCCCATGGGTTCACGAAGAGCTCGACGTACGCATCGGTGCGTCCAGCGGCGACCCAGGCCAGGTCCAGAGCAGCGGAGCCCGCCCGTCGGATGTCGCGGACGTGACCGATCATCGAGGCGATCCGGCGGGCCTGGGCCTCGCGCTCCGCGGCGACGTAAGAAAATCCGGTGCTCACGAGCGCGCCAGCCAGATCCGTTCCCGCGGTCGGCGCAAGCCGACGCTCGCCCAGGAACGCTCCTCCGCCGCGCGTCGCCACGAACGCCTCGTTCCGAAGCGGGTCATAGACGGCCCCGGCGATGGCGCCCTCATCGTCGAGACATGCGACGCTCACGGACCACTGCGGGTAGCGGTAGAGAAAGTTGACCGTCCCGTCCAGCGGATCCACAAGCCAGCGCACGCCGCTCGTGCCCTCGATGGCGGTGCCTTCCTCGCCGACGATCGCGTCCATCGGCCGAGCGGCGTGGATCCCGTCAACGATCGTCCGTTCCGCTTCTCGGTCCGCGTCCGAGACCGGATCGGTGGCGCTCGACTTCGCCCCGATCCCTCGCACCGCGCTTCGCGAGTGATCCATGAGCACGGCCCCCGCGGCCCGCGCCACCCGCTCTGCGAGCACCGCCAGCGGGTTCGCTGTCATTGCTGGAGGATCCGTCCTTCGACCCTCGGATCCACGGGAGAGTGCGCCCGCATGTAGGCGGCGACTGCGTCCACCTCGATGTCGCCGTAGATGACGTTCGCGCCTGACTTGAATTCTGTGTGGTTGTCGCCGCCGAGCAGCAGGTAGTCGATCGTCGCGACGTGGTAGACGCGCCGCGGATCGAGCGGCGCGCCGCCGACGGTCGCCGACGAGACGCGCTGTCCGGCCGGGTCGCTGAAGCGGTAGGTCCAGCGGCCGCCGGCGATATGGAGGCGGCCGGCCGAGCCCGAGGCGGCCTCGAGGACGGCACGCAGCTGCTGCCCCGTCAGGTCGACGTTGACGACCACGTTGTTGAACGGAAGCACCTGGAACAGCTGCCCATACGTGATCTGCCCGGCCGGAAGCGGCGCCCGAACTCCGGCCATGTTGTAGAAGGCGACATCGGTCCCCCAGTTCTGTTGGCGCCCGTACTCGAGGAGTGCGTCCGTGATCAGGTTGCCGAGCCCGCACTCCGCCCGCGGATTGTCGAGCGGCGCGGCGGTGCTCCCGACGACACGGTCGGTGTACTTCGCCGCGGCCCCGCGACGCTCGGCTACGATCGCCTCGATCGCCTTGACCGCCCCGTCGCCCCCGGCTCCCCCGCCGGTCACGGAGATGAGCTCATCGCTGCGCGTCGGCGCCGCCGTTATCCGCTTCGAGCCCGGCTCGATGACGAGCTCGAGGCGTCCGAGATACGCGCTGTAGGCGCCGGTCTGAACGATGATCGTCTTCCCCACGGTGATCCCCGCACGCAGCGCGGTGTGCGAATGCGCGCCGACGATGACGTCTATGTCCGGCACGTCCGCGGCGAGCTGACGATCCTCATCCACGCCGATGTGCGTCATCACGACGACGATGTCCGCGGCACGGCGAAGCTCCGGCAGGTACTTCCGCACCGCCTCCGCCGAGGGTAGGAAGCGCAGGCCTTCGACACTGGTGGCCTTGACTATCGACGCCGAGCCGGGATTCGTGATGCCGAGCACCGCGACCTTCGCCAGGCCAAGGTCTTTGACCACGTACGGCTTCAGGTACGGCGGGATCGTGCCGCTTGCATCGACGACGTTTGCCGCGAGGAACGGGAATGAAGCCTCGCCCGTGCGGCTGCGGAGCTCGGCCTGGCCCCAGTCGAAGTCGTGGTTGCCGACGGCCTGCGCGTCGTACCGGAGCAGCGACATGACCCTGGTGATCGCCGCACCGTGGTTCTCATTCGATATGAAGGTGCCCTGCCAGGCATCACCCGCGTCGAGGAGCAGCGTTCGTTCAGGTGCGCGGCCGCGCTGCTGCTGCACGAGCGCTCCGAGCGCGACGAGGCCGCCCTGCGTGAACGATCCATTGCCGCCCTGGACGGTCTCGTTTACATCCATGTGGCCGTGGATATCGTTCGTGTGCAGGATCTGGATGCGGTCCGCTGCGAGCGGCCCCGCATTGCGCCCGGCCTGAGGCGCCGTGGAGCCGGGCGGCGTGCTCCCCGGCAGGCAGGCCGACGCCGTGAGCAGGAGCGCCATGGCGATGAGAAGCAGCGGACGCAGACCGCCGGCACGAGACACTCCTCTTCCTCCCATCGGCCGGCTCTTGCCAAGCGGTGAAACCTCATGGCAGCGTACCGCGGCAGCCGCGGGCGGTCGGCCGTCGCGGGCAGGTGCCCTGCTGAGGTCGCCGATTTAGGCGGTCTGCACCGGATCCACGCTTTCGTGCGCGCGGTACTGCAGCTCATAGAGCCGGTGATAGACGCCGCGGCTGGCGAGCAGGTCGCGGTGGGTGCCGACCTCCACGACGCGCCCCTTGTGCAGGACGATGATGCGATCGACATTCTGGATCGTCGAAAGACGGTGCGCGATGATGATCGAGGTCCGTCCCGCCATCAGTTTCTTCAACGCGTCCTGGATCAGGTGCTCGGTCTCGGTGTCCACCGAGGAGGTCGCCTCGTCGAGGACCAGCATGATCTCCGGGTTGAACGCGATCGCCCGAGCGAAGGCCAGCAGCTGTTTCTGTCCCACCGAGAGCGTCGATCCCCGCTCCGTCACGACGGTGTCGTAACCGGCCCGAAGGCGCTCGATGAAAGCGTGCGCGTTCACGAAACGCGCGGCCGCGTCGACCTGCTCATCGGTGATCGACGCGTCATTCAGGCGGATGTTCGATGCGATCGTCCCGGCGAAGATGAAGGGGTCCTGCAGCACCACTCCGACGTGCCTGCGCACGTCCTTCTGTGCGATCTGCCGGAGGTCGACGCCGTCGAGGAGTATCCGTCCCTTCTGCACGTCGTAGAAGCGGGATATCAGGCTGATGATCGAGGTCTTCCCCGCCCCGGTCGCCCCGACGATCGCGACACTCTCGCCGGCTCCGATCCCGAAGCTCACGTCGCGCAGCACCCAGTCGCCTTGGTTGTACGCGAACGAGACGTTGTCGAACGTGATCTCGCCGCGGACGTGGGTCAGTTCCGTCGGAGTGGCGGGGTCTATGATCGTCGCCGGCGTATCCATCAGGCGGAAGACGCGCTCGGATGAGGCCATCGCCGCCTGCATGATGTTGTACTTCTCCGACAGGTCGAGGATCGGGCGGAAGAACTGTTCGACGAGCTGCCAGAAGGCGAGGAGCGTCCCGATGGTCATCTCGCCACCGAGGATCCAGTAAGCGCCCGCGATGAAGAGGGCGGCCGACGTCCCCGCGCGGGTGAAATTCACGAGCGGCTGGAAGATGCTCGACGCGCGCACGGCGCCCTGGTTCGCGCTCAGGAGGTCGCTGTTGAGCTCGTCGAACGCGTCCAGAGCCTTGCGCTCCCGCGTGAACAACTGGACGATGCCCATCCCGCTCAGGTTCTCGTTGAGATAGGCATTCACGCGCGCCAGGCGGATGCGCACCGCCCGGAACGAGTCGCGCATCATCCCGCGGAAGTAGGCGGTCAGCAGGATCAGCACGGGGAGCGAGGCGAAGCACACGAGCGCGAGTCGCGCGTCGAGGAACAGCATGGCGATCGAAACACCGACGATCATGAGAACGTCGCCGAAGATCGCGACAACGCCGCGCTGCACGAGGTCGGTCAGGGCATCGATGTCGTTCGTGATGCGGGTCATCAGCCGGCCGACCGGGTTCTTGTCGAAGAAGGAAAGCGACAGGTACTGGAGGTGGCGGAACAGCTGGAGGCGCAGGTCGAGCATCGCGTGCTGGCCGACCCACGTGGCGAGCAGGGTCTGGCCAAAGCGCAGTCCGGCCGCGGCGAGTAACACGAAGAAGTAGAGCCCGCCCAGCAGCGCCAGGCGCTGCACCGCGTCGTCGGCGGCGATCTGCTTCGAGACAGCGGGCGCGATCGCGCTGTCGACGATGAACTTCGCGATGATCGGTGGGGCGATCTGCGACGCCGAAAGCAGGAGGAGCAGGACCATCGACAGGATCGTCAGAGCGCGGTAGGGCCGAAGGTAGGCGACCAGCCGCCGGGTCAGTCGTGCGTCGTACGCCTTCCCCAGGATCTCATCTTCCTGGAAGAAGTCCGAGCCGCCTCCACCGCCTCCGCCGTGCCCGTGCGCCATCTACAGGTCTTCCCGCATGTCGCCCGGAGGGCGCGGCGTCGGCTGCCCGGTCGAGCGGACCTCGGCATCGCGCTCGGTGCGCACGCGCCGATCGTGTTCCTCGCGCTCCTCGTCGACCTCCAGCTCCTCCTCGAGCAGTTGGCGGCGGTACATCCGCGCGTACATGCCGCCGCGCTCGAGGAGCTCGCGGTGGGTGCCGCGCTCCGCGATTCGGCCGTCGTCGAGGACGAGGATCTCGTCCGCATCCTTGACGGTGGAGATGCGGTGGGCCACGACGATGCTGGTGCGCTCGCGCATCACCCCGCGCAGCCTGCGGAGGATCTCAGCCTCGGTGTACGTGTCGACCGCTGACAGGGCATCGTCGAGGATCAGGATCCGCGGGTCCTTCGCGACCGCGCGCGCGATCGCCGCCCGCTGTTTCTGCCCGCCGGAGAGCGTCACGCCACGCTCGCCGATCATCGTGTCGTAACGCGCCGGGAAGTCCTCGACGTCCTTGTTCAGCTGGGAGACGTCGCCCGCCCACTCGAGCCTGTCCTTCGTCAGCGTGTCCTCGGTGCCGAACCCGACGTTGTCCCGCAGCGGCACCGAGAAGAGGAAGGTCTCCTGCGGGACGTAGCCGACCGCGCGCCGCAGCTGACGCAGCGGATACCGCTGCACATTGACCCCGTCGATGAGGATCTCGCCCTGCTGCGCGTCGTACATGCGCGGGATGAGGTTCACGAGAGTGGACTTGCCGGAGCCGGTGTGTCCGACGATGGCGAGCGAGCCACCCGCTGGCACCTTGAAGGAGATGTCGCGCAGCACGATCGCCTGTCCATACGCGAAAGCCACCCCGCGGAATTCGATCTCGCCGCGGACCGGGACGCTCACGGGGTCGAGTGGATCCGCGATCGCCGGACGCGCGTCGAATATCTCCTGGAGTCGCCGCAGCGAGGCCCAACCCTGCTGAAACTGGTTCGTCACCTCACCGAGCGCGATCATCGGCCACGAGAGCAGGTACAGGTACGCGACGAACTGGATCAGCTGGCCGATCGTGAGTGATCCCTGGATCGCCTCCTGGCCGCCCACGTACAACGTCACGAGAACGGCCACACCGAAGATGAACGCCATCGCGGGCCAGAGCAGCCCGTTCATTTTCGCGAGATCGAGAGCGCGATCCACGTACTCCACGTTCACTTTGGCGAAGGAGTCGATCTCCTCGTCCTCCTGCGAGAACGCTTTGATCACGCGGATGCCCGAGAAGTTCTCTTGGGCCTTTGTGGAAAGGTCCCCGAACTTCGCCTGAAGCTGCTCGAACCGTCGACTGACCCGCGCCCCGATGAACCAGAAACTGATCGAGGCCGTGGGCATCAGAAGCAGGGAGAGCACAGTCAATTTGACGCTGACGGCCAGCATCGATGCGACCGTGAACACCAGCACGAGGGATGTGGACGCGAGCATCAGGATGCCGAAGCCCGTCATCTGCCGAACCGCGGTCAGATCGTTGGTCAGGCGGGCCATGAGATCGCCGATCCGCTGCTGTTGGAAGTACCCGACGTGAAGGCGCTGGAGGTGCGCGAGGAGGTCGCCACGCACGGCGTACTCGAGCCGGCGCGACGTGTCGATGATCTGGTAGCGCCCAAGGCCGCGCACGACGTTCTCGAACGCCGACAGGCCGACCATCGCGAGTGCGAGGCGAACGATGGCGTCGAAGGTCGACCCTTGGTTCAGCTCATCGACGATCGCCCCGATGAGGCGTGGCGGTATGACGGCCACGAAACTCGCGCAACCGACGGCGACGAGACCGGCGAGGAGTCTGCGCTTGTGCTGGCCGAGGTAGTGAAAGAAGGTCGCTCGGGACGAGCCCACTCGTCATCAGTTTAGATCAGCCTTCCGTATCGAACGCCACAAAACGGCGCCGCCGGGTGACATCTTTCGCTACTCGGCCGTCGTCCCCTTTCTTGTGGCAACGCGAGCGGCCGATCTTCCCCACAGCCACACACCGATGACCAGCGCGGCGGCGCCGAGGAACACCGGCGCGACCCCGTAGATGTCAGCGACGGGCCCGACGATGAGCAGCGGGAACAGGCTGAAGACGGAGACCAGCATGTTGAGCATTCCGAACACGCGGCCACGGATGTCATCGCGCAGCTCCTCCTGCAGGAGCGTCATGGACGGCACCGTTATGAACGCGTAGCCGATGCCGAACACGAAGGCGATCAGCGACACCAGGCCGACGAAGTACGGGAACGCCCCGCCGAGCTCGGCCGCGGCCGCCCGGTGGAAGAGCTCCGACACCGGACGGGCTGCTGCGAGCAGCACGAGCGCTCCCGCGATGACGAGCAGGCCGAAGGAGATCGAACGCGCGCGCCCGAAGCGTCGGCTGACGATGTTCAGGACCCCGAGACCGGCGACCACACCGACTCCCGCCGGCGCCACGAGGAACACGACACTGCGCTCCTCGAAGCCCAGGACCTCGCGGACGAAGCCCGGCGCGAGCGCTCCGGCGACTGCCACAAGGGTGTAGGTCAGCGCGATGTGGACCAGCGCCCGGACGACGATCGGCACCGAGCGGAGGTACTGGAAGGCCTCCGTGGCGCCTCGGACCATCTGGCCGACGGCCTCACCCGCCACGTCCCTGCTCATATGGCGCTGCGCCGGTCCGGAATTCGGGAGTGTGAGGCAGAGCAGCGCGGCCCCCCCGAACATGGCCGCGACGATGGCGAACAGCGCCTGGAACCCGACCAGCGCGATCGCCAGGGGCGCGAAGATGATGAATCCCACGAGGAACGCGCCGTTGAAGGTGAACGTGAACAGGGAGTTCGCGACCAGCAGGTCCCGGCGGCGGACGATCGCGGGGATCGTCGCGGACTCCGCAGGCACGAAGAAGACCGTGACTGATGCGACCAGCGCGTTGACGAGGTAGGCCGTCAGCACGGTGCCACCGAAGAGCAGCGGCGTCACGGCTATGGCCCGGAGCGCGTTCGTCACGACCAGGACGCGCTTGCGGTCGCTGCGGTCGACGATGATCCCCGCGAAGATGCCGAAGACCACCGCGGGAACGATCGAAAGCAGGATGAGGATCGACGACGAGGTGTTCGACTTCGTGAGCTGAGCCACGAGAACGATGAGGGCGAAGGTCGTGGCGTTGGCCGCGACCTGGGAGAGGATCTGCGCTCCCCAGAGGGCGATGAACACCGTATTGCGAAGGAGCCCACGCTCCCCCGCCACGCCTGGATCCACGCCCCCGTTATTCCGCGGGGGCGAGCGGGCCACGCTCGGCGAACCGCTTGATGTCCCGCTCCGCCACGCTGCGCGCGACGAGAACGCGCCGTCCGCAGGTCAGGCATCTCAGACCGATGTCCGCCCCCAGGCGCACGATCCGCCACGAATCGCCGCCGCACGGATGCGCCTTGCGCAAGACGACGACGTCGTCGAGATACAGGGGGATCGGCGGTCGCGGCACTTGCCCGAGTTTACCGGCGGAAGAAACGACGAGGTCGGCGAGGCGGCCTCGTCCCGCTCTCGTTGGAATGCTGTCTCGGCTACGGCAAGACGACGACCGTGCCCTTCATGCCGGCGAGGTCGTGGAGCGTGCAGATGTAGGGGAAGGTTCCCGCCGCGGTGAACTTGACCTTGAATTCGGTCGTCTGCACCAGCGGGGTCACTCCAAATCCGTAGAAGTCAAACTGCGCCTTCGTCAATAGGAATCCCGAGTGAACGGTGCCCGTCCCGTTGAACGTATACGGCGGCGGGCCGGATGGCAGAAGGTCATCGGCGGGCTCGGTGCCGAAGTTGACCGTGTGCGGCTCCGTCGGGTCGTACTTCTTGGTCCAGGTGACGGTCTGCCCGACGTGGATCGTGACCGAGGCAGGGAAGAATCGAAGGTTCGTGACGCGCTCGGTGCCGGCGCCCGCCCACACCGTTGGCTCGTCGTCCTCGCGCTCGTTGTTCTCGGTCACGAGATCGGTGGCGTTATCTGCGGCCTCGTCGGCCGCGTCGAGGTCCTCTGCGATCTCACTCTGCGCGATCGCACCGTACTCGGCGTCCGTCTTCGGCAGCTCCTCGGAGACCGCCACGACGTTGATCTCGCCCGTCATCCCGACATGGAGCATGCAGAAATAGGGGTATTCGCCTGCCGGCAGCGAGGCCCCGATCGTCAGAGTGAATGGCGGGGCGGAGGGGCCGCCGCCGATGAAGCCGGAGTTGACGTAGGTCGTCGGGGTGGCGAGCGTTTTCACGCTGTTCGGCGGAAAGAAAGTCGGCACCGGGGCGTCCGGCGGGTTGAACGTGACGGTGTGCGGGCCGTCCGGCGCGAATACGACCGTGTCTCCGGGATGGACGGTGATCGCTCCGGGGTAGAACGCGTTGCCTGCGCGCCCATCGAAGCCGGTCGGGCCGATCCCGCTGGATCCAGCCTGGACGTGCCAGGTGCTTGCCGCGCGTGCCGTCCCGCCGAAACCCGCTGTGATCACAGTGCCGCCGAGATCGCGAGTACCGCGAGCTTTCGCATGACTTCCCCCTGTCACCCACGCAACGAACCGGTCGTTCCGACGTTTCGGCCGAGCGGCCACGGGGATATTAGTCTCGATGCGAGATGGACGCAGTTTGGCGCCACACCAAGGGCCTGTTTGGCGGCGCGCCCCGACGCTGGCTCGTCCCCGCAGTCCTCGCGGCCTTGGTCATCGCCGGCTGCGCGCCCGCGAAACTGGTGGGCGATCCGTTGCCGTCGCCGCTGGCGCCCAACTTCACGCTGATCGACGGCGCGACCGGCGCCTCGGTCACTCTGTCTGAGCTCCGCGGCCAGGTGGTGGTGCTCAGCTTCCTCTACACGAATTGCCCCGACGTCTGTCCGCTGACCGCCGAGACGCTGCGGGCAGCGCGCGACAAGCTCGGTGATGCCGCGAAGGATGTGGTGTTCGTCGCCGTCAGCGTCGACCCTGGCCACGACACGCCCGAAGCGATCCGCCGATTCAGCGAGGCGCATGGGCTGACCGGGACCCTTCGCTACCTGATCGGCAGCAAGGCGCAGCTCGCCAAGGTCTGGGCCGACTACGGCGTCGCCCAGGTCGAAAGCGGTTCCTCCGTGGGACACACGGATGTCATCTATCTCATCGATAAGCGCGCGCACGGGCGCGTGATCCTCCACAGCGTCGTGACGCCGGACGACCTCGTATCCGATCTTCGAACGCTGGCGAGCGAGAGATAGCCGGACACCGCCTGCGCGACGCGCTCCTGATCGCCGGCGATCGGGGGAGCGTCATCAGCGGGCGGCACGCGGGGGTAACTCGAGCGCCAACTCCTTCGTCGTCGCGAATCGCGTGCGCGGATAGATCAGCGCGAACTGACCGACGATCCCGCCCGTGCGCGTGATCGCGACGTAGAGGACTTCCTGAGCCCCGATGGCCCGCACGACCCACGGCCCGGGGAGCACGCCGCCGTCGACGACGACGGACCCGCCGGGGCCGCTCGCGAACCAGCTGCGCGGGCCGATCCGGGCACCGTCCACGGCGATCGCTTCAGCTCCCGCGTTCCGTAGCTCGTTGACGAGGTCGGCGAGCGCCCTGTCGTCGAATGCACCGTCGATCGAGAGCGCGATCCCGGGACCCCGGACCGGCGATTCGGCGGTGAGGACGCGCAATTGCGAAAGCTGCCGCTGGCTCTCGGTCAGCGAGCCCCGGCCGCTCGCGACCGATTCCTCCGCGGCCTGCACCCGCAGGCGCAGATCGAAGATCTCGTCTCGAAGGGAGTTGTTCCGATCGGAAAGGCTCGCGATCAGCGTCGCGAGCGACGACGGGGTCTCCTGCTGCAGGCTGCGGGAGTACACGTCCTGCGACCGGAATTGCGTCACGCTCAGGAGTCCCAGGAGAAGGGCCACCAGGGAGGCCGCCACGGCGCCCACCGGGCGCCTCATCGCACGCTCACTGCGGAGATGCGAAACGGACCGACGAGGCGCCGTCGTACGCCGGTGCGGTCAGGGCGGTGGCGCGGGTGACACGGAACGCAAGGCTGCCGTCCTCGCGGCGCTGCTTGATGTCCCTGAGCTGCGCGGGGTCCGCGAACGCGCCGGCCAGGTCGTTCTGCGGTCCGATCGCGATGATGTTGAACGGCGGGGATTTGAGGGTGCCGTTCACGATGACCGTCGCGCCGATGCAGTAGGCGCTCGAGCGCGCGACGAGCCTTTCGCCATTGACGGCGACGGCCTGTGCAGCCGCGCGCCACGCGGTGTTGACGATGTCGATGACATCCGTCGCGTGGCAAACGGACTTGTCGGGCTCCTTTACCGTCGGCACTCCGGTGCGCGCGTCGTCCAGCTCGACGACCACCCCCTCGCCGGTCATGGCGGTGAGCCCCGCCCGGGCCTTGAGGCCGTCGATCTGCTGTTGCAGCTGGTTCGACGTTCCGCTCTGCGCCGCCGCGCTCGCCTGTATCCCATCGAGGCGGGCGCGCAGATCCGCCAGCTGCGACTTGAGGGAGCTCTGCTCGTCCTGGAGCTGCCTCGCGCTGTCGGTGAGAGGCGCGTTGTAGCCGGCGGTGAGATCCGTGCGCTCCAGCTGCGTGCGCCAGAGCACCGTGGAGAGGAAGCCGAATAGCAGTGCGGGGACGAGCAGCACCGCGGTCCGCGAGGCGCGGGCGCCGGACCCAGGCTTTGAGCCGGTCATGCCGAGAGCCTCGCACTCGTCTCGCTCGCTACGAGATACTCGATCGACCTCCGCTCGGCGTCGCGGATGTCGCGATCGCCGAGCTTCCGCGTCGCGACCGCGCGCAGCAGCCTTGCCGCCTGCTCCCGCCCCGCAGCGGCGAGGAACTCGTCGAGGAATGCGGCGCGGATCAGTGGGATCGACTGTCGGAGGTGCTCGGGCAGCTCCGGCGCTTCCCCCGCGCCGATGATCAGCCACGTCTGCGCGATGTCGGCGGGGGGCGGGCCCGCGACGGCATCCGGCCAATCGATGACCATCGGACCCGCCGTCGTCAGCAGGACATTGGCGGGATGCAGGTCCAGATGCAGCAGGGCGGTCGGATCACCGAACGGCGCATGCAGCCAGGCTGGCCCGGGGATCGCGTGGAGCCGCGCATGGAGGCCGGCCAGCGTGCGCGCGTGAGAGGCGACGCCCGACGGGTCACGGATCAGGTCGTCGAGCATCGTTGGTCCATCGACGCGCTCCATGATCATCTCGACGCCGCTGACCTCATGCACATCGGGCGTTGGGAAGCCGTGCTCCCGCGCGTATCGCATCGTTCGCGCCTCGCGATCCATCGAACGCGGGCGGTGACAACGCCTCAGGACGCGGCCGTCCCCGAGATCGTAGATCGCGGCATCGCGACCGGATGCGAGGAGCCGCATGAGAGCATGATGCCGCCGCGACGCGGGCAGAGGCGCCCGGCGGCGGGATCCCAGGGGCTGTAGCTCAGCGGATAGAGCGCCGCCGTCCTAAGGCGGGCGTCGCGGGTTCGATTCCCGCCAGCCCCTCACGCGGCACCACTCCACTGCCGGTTGCAGGTGCGGCTCCCACCCCACCTTCGGCTTGGCCGCCCGGATCCTGCCATCGCTTCAGCGTTATTTGGTCAAAGATCGTCGGCAGCACGGCCCGCACGTCTCCCCCGGCGCTCGTTTGTTCGTAATGCGTTCAAGCGTGGCACGGCTCGTGCTGTTGCCAATGCTTCGCGAGCCAGAGCGGGAGGTGCGTGACGGCACACCAGCGGGGATCCACTTGGGCCTCAGTGATCGCGGAGGGCATCGAGGAGCACGCCCGCCAGCTGTATAAGCGCGTTGCCCAATTCCCCAACAACCCTGGCAATCTGCGCGGCGCGAGGGGACTCACGAGGCTCGCGCGCTACGTGGAAAGCCTGCCCGATTCTGATCCGCGAATCGAGCAACTCGTCCGAAGCACACACGATTTCCGCACATTCAACCCTGGACCGATCCTATCGCGCGAGCTCCTTCGTTTTCGATCCGTCGACCCGAAGCAGGATCTCGACAGCTTTCTGAGCCTGCTGGTCGCCCGCGCTGTCGAGGATGCGGAGCAGCGAGGCGAGAGCGCGCCGGCCACCGGCACGGGAGTGTCCCGGATCGTCGTCGACACGTATGCCGCAGACGGGAAGCTCGTGCAGCAGGCGTTCACGGGTCGCTGGCTCATCGAGGACTTTGAGTGGGTCGATGAGGAGATGGTCGAATGGCGCTGCGGTATCGCCGAGACGAGAGGCGGGCGATACGCGCTGTACCGGTACAAAGGCTCGGCGCGGCGCGACGCCACGGAGGCCCGTCTCACAGTGTACGGGTCGCTCGACGACCTAGAGGCCGAGGAGCGGCCGCCGGAGGACATCATCGCTGCCATCAAGCGCGACCCGATGCTTCTGGAGCTCGACATCTGATGCGCGTGCGTTGGCAAGGGATGACCCCGGTCATGTGACACGCCGGGCGCGAGGCTACGGTCGCGCGCATCGACGCCGGCCAGCCCCTCAGCTGCCGCGGCCCGACTAGCAGCCGTCGCGCGTCGGTCGACGGCTCGGAATCGATTAGCCTCGCCGCGTGGCACACGTCCGGCTGAGAACGGTCGACGCGTTCACCGGGGAGCCATTCACCGGCAATCCCGCGGCCGTCGTTCTGCTCGATAGAACGCCTTCGGACGAATGGATGGCCGCAGTAGCGCGCGAGACGAATCTGACCGACACCGGGTTCGTCATCAGGGAATCATTGCCTGACGCGGACTTCCGCTTGCGTTGGTTCACGCCGACGGTCGAGGTTGACCTCTGTGGTCACGCGACACTCGCCGCTGCGCATTGCCTGTTGGAGGACGGCGTGAGCGGCCCCATCCGGTTCGCCACGCGCAGTGGCGTACTAACGATCAGCCAGCGTCCGGACGGTTCGCTGGCAATGGACTTCCCGACTTGGGCCGCCACGCAGGTCGACGCCCGGGCCGAAGCGGCTGCGGCGCTCCGTACGCCCGTCGAGTGGACGGGCAGGACCGACAACGGCTTCTTTCTTCTGGCGCTTGTCGACTCAGAGCGTCGTGTCAGGGACTTGAGCCCCGATTTCGTCGCGGTCGGCCAGCTCGATGCGACGGCCGTTATTGTCACTGCCGCCGCCGACCCCGAACAGAGGTACGACTTCGTGTCGCGTCTCTTCGCTCCGAACGCCGGTGTCGCCGAAGATCCCGTCACCGGCAGTTCGCACACGGTGCTGGGGCCTTTCTGGGCCGACCGATTGCGACGAACATCGCTGCTCGGTCTCCAAGCGTCGGCGAGATCAGGGCTTGTCGGCGTCGAGCTGAACGGCGATCGGGTCACGATCTTGGGGCGCGCGGTGACGGTCTTCGAGGGCTCGCTGAAACCAGCCGCCAGTCCCGGCTGACGATCGAGCGCATGCCCCCTGCTTCACCACGCGCGTTCTGCATCGCGACGAGCGATGCGAAGCCGGCACAGATCGTCGCGGGAGTCGACACGAGTGCCGCGATCCTCGGCTACGGCGCCGCGGGGCAACGGTCACCACGCCGCCCTCGCAGCACCTCACCGCCGAACGCCAGCCAAGTGCCGATTGCGGTGGTGTGACTCTTCGCCAGTTCCTCACGTGGCATCGGCGTGGCCTGGGCGACGAGCCATCCCGAGCGTCCGCGGCGGCCTCCACGCTGGGCCGGCAGGTCTCCATGTCGACGATCGAGATGAGCGCACCCGCGCCGTAGTTCACATCGTCTCGATTCGCTCTGAAGCGTGGGGCGTGGGGCAAAGCCGCCGGACCTCTTCGAGCAACGCCGAGCAGTTAAAGGGCTTCCGGAAGTAACTCTCCGCTTCGACGGCCTCAGCGCAGAGCCGTGCGTCGTGACGGCCGGTGACCACGATCGTGGGGATGTGTTTCCCCCGAAGGCGCATGGCCGCGGCGAAGTCCCATCCATTCGATCGCGGCAGCTGCATGTTCAGGATCAGCAGCCCCGGTTCCTCGTGATCGACCTTCTCGAGGGCCTCGATGCCGTCGCGCGCGGTTACGACCCGGTACCCCTCGTCGCCCAGTAGCACGCGGAGGAGCTCCTGGATCCCTTCCTCGTCCTCGATCAAGAGGATCGGCGCGGGCGGCGCGGTGCCCCTGAGTTGGACCTGCACGCAACTCCTCTGAACGATCGACCCGGCGCCATGAATCTGTTGCCGACCACTCGCCTGTGCCTTTGTCGCATGCATGCGCGGTCATGTCAAAACGAAATGCCAGGCGATCGGCGTCTCGAATGAAAAGAGGACGAACGTGCGGCAGCACGGGAAAAGGGGATGCCGCCGCCGCCGTACCGTTGCGACTGCTCGCCGTACAGCACCACCTACACCACTTGCCGGAGCGAGGTGAAGTTGCCTTTTCCGGCGAAGAGGATGAGCCGCCAAACCTCCGATCGATGCGAGCTGCTGTGCTCGTCCAACGAGTGGCGAGCGAGAGGTGAGGCGCCGGGATGCTCCAGGGCGCGCGCGTACGGCGATCCAGACCGGTACCGGCTCGGCCTTGCCTTTGGCCCGGATCGCCTCGGTCTCGTCGTACTCGATGGCGTGCGAGGTGGCCCGGTACGTGGAGGCTCCGACGAGGATGCCGTTCACTGGCGCATTCGCCTGCAGGCGCGCGGCAGTGTTCACCACGTCCCCGGCCGCCATGCCTTCCCCTTCGATCGGGTGCGCGCTCAGAACCACGAGGGCCTCGCCGGTGTTCACCCGATACGCAGGTTGAGGTCGAGCTTGGAATCGGCCGCATTCATCTCGGCGATGGCGTCGCGGATGGCAAGCGCGGCTCGGACCGCGCGCTCCGGGTCGTCCTCGTGCGCGAGCGGTGCGCCGAAGACCGCCATCACCGCGTCGCCGATGAACTTCTCGACCGTACCGCCGAAGCGTTCAAGCTCGGTCCTGAGGCGAAGGTAGTAGGGGGAAAGCATCGAGCGGACGTCCTCGGGATCCATCTGCTCGGATCGCGTGGTGAAGCCCACGAGATCCGCGAGCAGTACCGTGACTACCTTCCGTTCTTCCTCGGGCCGGCTCGCTGGGCGCGCGGCAAGCTGAGTCCCGCAGGAGAGGCAGAACCGCGCAGGCTCCGGGTTCTGCTGCCCGCATCGTTCGCATGTCCTGTCCGCCACGCCGTTGACGATAGCGTTGGGAGGGTCCCGAACGGGGCTTCGGAATCGCGACGGCTGCCGCCGATCCGTGAGCCGTCCGGCTATCGGGTCGCGCGCTCGCGTACGCTCGTTCGGTGGATCCCGCTAGATTCGACGTAGAGCCACGCGGGGAGTTCAACTTCGCCGCGGCGAAGGAGTACTTCGGCGGCTGGCCGGAGTTCGCGCCCGATCCGGGTGCGATCGCGATGTGCTTTCCGGTCGAAGGATGGACGGGGCCGGCCGCGGTGCTGGTACGCCAGCGGCCGGATGGGGTGCTGGCCGGCGAGGTGCACGCGAGCGAGCCGCGACGCGCCTGGTCCCAGGCCCTGGCCGTGCTCTCACTCGACTTCGACGGCACAGGCTTCTCCGACGTCGGTCGCCGCGATCCGGCGATCGGCCGCCTTCAGTCGCTCTATCCCGGCGTGCGTCCGGTGCTCTTCCACTCCCCCTATGAAGCCGCGTGCAGCTTCGTGATCGGCCAGCGGATCTCGATCGCGCAGACGCGTGCGATCCGCGCCCGCGTGGCGCGCGAATCGGGCGCACCCGTGCGCATCGGCGACGCGACGCTTCATGCGTTCCCCGCTCCGAACGAGATGCTGAACCTCGACCGCGTCCAGGGCGTGAGTGCGGAAAAGGTCGACCGTCTCCACGGTGTCGCCCGCGCGGCGCTCGACGGGTCGCTCGACCGGGAGCATCTGCGCGCGATGCCGGTCGAAGACGCCCTGCGGGAGCTCGAACGGATCCGCGGTGTCGGCCCCTTCTCTGCCCAGGGCATCGTCATGCGAGGCGCGGGCGCCCTCGACGAGGTGACGGACGACCCGGTGACACCGCAGGCGGTGCGGGCGCTCCTCGGTCTGAGGGAGCCGCCGACACGCGAGGCGGTACTGAAGGTGGCGGAGCCCTGGCGCCCGTTCCGGATGTGGACCCTCGTGCTCCTGCACCTTTGGTTCCGGCGCGACGCCGGCGGTCCCCGGCGGCGCCCGGCGCATTTCCATCACGGACCGCTGGCGAACTCCGGTCCCGCATCATGAAGGCGTGACCTGGTGATGGCGAGCGTGACGCGACTGGCCGAGCGGCTTCTTGCGACCCGCGCCGGGCGCCTGGTCATCGCGTATGCGGAGAGTGGCGCGCCGAACTACGCGGCCGGTGTCGCCTTCAACGCATTCTTCACCATGTTTCCGCTCATCCTTGGACTCCTGGCAATCCTGGGCCTCGTCGTCCGCAGCAACGAGATCGAGACGCAGGTGCGCATCACCATCGTCTCCGTATTCCCGATCGCGGACCATCAGTCTCTGGAGGCAGCGCTCGAAGGCGTGAAGGACAACGCCGGTTGGTTCGCCGCAGTCTCCATCGCAGGCCTCATCTGGAGCGGAACGAGCCTTTTCTGCTCGATGGAGTTCGCCCTCGACGAGATCTATGGGTGCCGCGGGCGCGACCCGATCCGGCAACGGCTCATGGGCCTGCAGATGCTTGGGATCTTCGTGCTCGCGATCGTCGTCGCCATCGCGGCCAACTCAGCCATCGCGTTCATCCCGGACATCCCGCACCTCGGCGTGCTCGTTGGAGCCGCGGTGCTCGTCGGGTTGATGCTCGCGATCTACAGGGTCGTGCCCAATCGCAACGTCAGTTTTTCCGAGGAGTGGCGAGGCGCGGTGCTCGCCGGGATCTCCATCGAGCTGGTGACGCTGCTCTTTCCGCTCTACTCGGAGATCACGCGGAGCTTCAGTACCTATGGCCGTGGTTTCGCTCTCATGTTCCTGTTGGCGACCTGGCTCTACCTGCTCAGCCAGCTGCTGTTGATCGGCGCGGTGTTCAACCGGATGCTGGTCGGTGGAGTCCCGGAGCTGGAGCACATGGCCGCTATCGCAGGGGCGAAGGACTCACTTCGCCGTCGGATGGAGGCGTAGCCGCCCCTCTCGGGACCTCGCTACGCCATCTTCTCCACGTAGGGCGCTCACCACTCCGGTGCCTCGAACGGCGGGGCGAAGTACGTCGTGGCCTTTCTCACCTTGCCGTCTCGCAGCTCGAGGATCACCACGACCTTGTAGAAGCTGCCATCGGGATAACTTCCGTCGGCCTCGACGGTGTAGGCATCGCCGGTGCCCGTAATGCGCAGGGGAGCGAATGTCGGCGTGAGGACCCACTTGTCCTCCTCACCGACGATGCGGCGGGTTCGGGACTCGACGCCGACGTACCGCTCGTGCGCCGCCCGGAACTTCGCGTGCCCGCGGAACCTCTCGCCCGACTGCGGGAACTCCTGCACGAAGTCGGGATGATGCAGCGCCTCCAGCGCCGCGAAATCCGTCGGTATGGCGCGCATGTACCGCTCGACGATCTCCCGGTTCCCGCCAGTTGTCATACGTCCCTTCCCTTCGCCGGCGCCCTCGGGCGCCAGCCCGCTGAGGCCCCGCACCCAGTGGATGCCAGCCGGGATGCCAGCATGGTGGATAAGTCGCGTCCAAGCCTACTGACAGCCCTCCCGGGGACGCCTACTCTGCCACTAGCCAGGCGATCAGCCGCGGACAGGGGAGCGGGCGAAATGGCAACGCCGATCGACTACGTGTGCGTTCGCGCTGAGCACAACCGCATGCTGTTCCCGGCCCGCGCCGTGTACGTCGTGCACGAGGGCCGTTGGGCGTACTGCCCCGCGGGAGCGACCGGCGCGCACGAGTGGATCTCCGCCGGGGGAGCGAACCTCCAGGCGCTGAACAGGGTCGGAGTGAGGGTCCCGGTCGCACATGGACCGATGGAGCGTGGCACCTCCGGCCTCGCGGAGCGCCGCGAGAGCCGCAAGGGCGAACGCCCCGCAAGACCGCCGCCGATTCCGGCAGACGTGATCAGATCGGACTGAATCCAGCCCTCGCCTGCTCGTAATGCCCGAGCACCGGCGACCGCTCCCTACTCTCTCACTCCATGCACGTCCTGGTGCATAGACTTCCCGCGCTTCGCGTGGCGTTGCGTTGAGGGAGTGCGGATGGAAGTCAACTGGGGCGCGGTCAATCGCGCGATCGAGGAGCTGAGCTGTCCGGACTGCGCGGCGCCCTTCGGGCCAAGCGCCGTCGAGAAGCGCGCGCTGCATGAGGATCGCGTGGTCGTCACCTTGGCGTGCGAGAAATGCCGAACGCTTTGCCTCGCCGTTCTCGAGCCGAGGCGTCCCGCGGAAAGGCCCTTCGACGCCGACGATGTGCTCAATGCGCATGAGTTCCTCGAGAGCAGCCGACACCCCCTCGACAAGCTCTTGCGCCCGAGGCGGGCGACCGCGGCCGCGCGCGCGCGGCGGAGGACCACGCAGGCGTAGCGACCGTCGACCGAGGGATCCTTCGCTCCCCGATCCGCTCGCACCGCACGACCGACGCCGGCCGCGGGAACCTCCAGCCCGCGCGGTTGTATGACCAGCGGGTGGCGCAAGGGGCCGAGCAGCCACACCTCATGGAGGAGACATGGCACGCCGCGCCAGCATCGCAGTGGTCGCAGCACTCGCCCTGCTCGCTTTCGCGCTCCCCGCGGCCGCGAAGGAGCGAGCAATCACCACGTTCGACTCTCTGCCGGGCCAGTTCGTCGCGGGGACCAGCTACAGCCTGGGCTACACCATCCGCATGGACGGCGTCGAGCCCCTCAATGTCGAGCGCACCGAGATCGTCGCCCGCTCGCTCGGTGGGACCGCGTACAACTTCGTCGGTACCCCCGATGGAGCTCCGGGCCACTACGTCGCAACGGTCACGTTCCCCGAGGCCGGCACGTACCAGTGGTCGGTGACCCAGGGCTCGTTCTTCGCCCCGATGCAGCTGCCGGCCGTTTCCGTCCAGGCGGCCGCCCCCGTGGCCGCATCGAGCGCCGCGGCGGCCGGTCCGGCGGCGGATCCCCTGAAGACGGCGCTGCCGCTAGCACTCGCCGCCGCGGCCGCGCTGATCGCGTTGCGGCTAATGACACGACGACGCGGGCTTCCCGCCCCCCGCACCGCATGATCTAGCGATCCCTTCAGGATCCGGCCAGGCCTCGCGGCATCGCTGCCGCGAGGCCTGGCGTCGCACGGCCCAGCTCGCGTCGTTGATGGTGGTATGCCTTCGCCGCGTCACCGTTCTTGTGCTCGCGCTGACGACGTATTCCCGCGACATTTGTGTGGGCCCCCACAGGCGATCACTCCCAGGCGGCGGTCCTCGTCCCCTGGGCGTCGCGCCAGTACGGCGCCCACGCGAGCGCGACCAGCTGTACATCGATATCCGACTTCTTCGGCCGGATGCCGACCGATCCGATCCCGGAGACCTTCTGCTCGACCTCGCCGTTGAGCGCGTCGAGCTCGGCCTGCGCTGCCACGAGGTCCTCCTTCGCGCGACCGACGTCCTGGCGCTGGTCGAGCGCCCTGCCCACTCCGCGCGCCGCGGTCGTCGCGCGGCCGATCCCCGTCGCGCCCAGGCCCTTGCGGCCCATCAGCGCCCCCAGAACGGTGGCGCCCACCGAGATCGCGGTCTGCATCTGCGCGGCGCGCTCCTGACCCGACTCGCGCTCGACGACTTGCCCGGCGTTCCGGATGCGCTCCTCGAGCCGATGCACCTGCGGCGCGTACGTCGCACGAATGCCCTGGACCGCCCGGTCCCGCTGCTCGCGGCCGGCCTGTTCGAGGTCCAGCGTGGCGTTGCGGAACAGCCAGGCGGCCAGGCTCTTCCTGAAGTCCGCATAACCCTTCGCGGTGGCCGCCGCGGCGGGAAGAGGCAGGAACACCGCGCCATCCTCCGGATCCTTCTCCAGCTCGGAGACCGCGAGCTCCGTCCGTTTCCCGGTATCCCACGCGACGCCGACCGGATCGCCGGTCACCGGGGCGAGGTACGCCAGCGTCTCGGTGGCATCGATGCCGGTCTTGGCCTGCGCGAAGCGGACCGTCGCGACACCGAGCAGCATCGGGGCATAGACCAGCGTGGAGCCGCTCGGGCCGCCGCGGGATGGTATGAACCACTGGGGGATCGCAGGGGGCAGGAGCGGCCTCCCGGAATCGCCCGAGCCGGGCGCCGCGGGCGACGGCGGAAGGGGCGCCGGCCCGGAAGGAGTGACCGCTGGAGCGGCCGGCGACGCGCCACCGGTCTCGGGCCTGCGGCCCTGCATGAGCACCTTGATCTGGTCGCGTGTCAGCGGTCCACGGAGATAGGACATCGCCCATCGCGACTCGAACACCTCCGGGGCGTCCTCGTGCACGTTGTTCATCAGGAAGATCCGGTTCCCCAGGCCCGCGAGTATCTCGCTGGTCTTCTGCCGGTCGAAATTGGCGTTGGCCGTCGCGGCCGCTCCCTCCAGGCCCTCCAGGACCCGGAGCTTGTCGCGCTCCGTCTGGAGCCGGCCAAGGAACCAGGTGCCGGTGTTCGCCAAACCCTTGTAGTCGAGGTCGACCGGGTTCTGCGTGGCCAGCACGATGCCGAGGCCGAAAGCGCGGGCCTGTTTCAGCAGCGTGAGCAGCGGCCGTTTCGAGGGGGGATCCGCGACGGGCGGGAAATACCCGAAGATCTCGTCCATGTACAGGACGGCGCGCAGGCTCGTCGTTCCCGATTGCGCGCGCGTCCAACTCAGGACCTGGTTGAGCAGCAGCGATACGAAGAACATCCTCTCCGCGTCACTCAGGTGCGCGATCGAGAAGATCGCCACGCGCGGCTTTCCCTCGGGGGTGCGGAGCACCGATCCGACGTCGAGCGGCTGCCCCTGCAGCCATGTACTGAACCCCGGCGCCGCGAGGAGGTTGTTCATCGCCATCGCGAGGGAGAACCGCTCCTTCGCGGGGTAGAACGACTCGATGTCGAGGACGCCGACCCGCGCGATCGGCGGCGACTGGATCTGCTGTATGAGCGTGGCGAGGTCGAGGCTCGCCCCGGAGGCCCACGCGGCCGAGAACAGGCTCGAGATCAGGATGTGCTCCCGGCTCTTCACCGGGTCCGCGTCGATGCCGAGCAGCCCCAGCAGGCTCGTCGCCGTCGTCGCGACGCGCTCCTGAAGAAGCTCCGGGTCGTCCCGGATGGCCTGCGCCGGGGCCGCGAATGAGGCCAGGATGGACACCGGTATGCCTGCGGTCGAGCCGGGCGTGTAGATCGCGAAGTCCGCCGCATCGCGCAGCCTCCGGATGCGGTCCCCGTCCTCACCCCAGCTCGCCAGCCCCTTCTTCCACGTCTCGGCCTGGTCCGCGGCGTACTGGTCGACCGACAGGTTCCTGCGCTTCGCATCCTCCTCGTTCACCCAAGGCTTGAAGTCGCCCGACCCGAGGTCCGGGAAGGTCAGCAGCAGGTTGGTGAGGTCACCCTTCGGGTCGATGGCGATGGTCGGCACGCCGTCCATCGCCGCCTCCTCGATGAGGGCGATGCAAAGTCCCGTCTTGCCGCTGCCGGTCATGCCGACGCATACGGCGTGCGTGACCAGGTCCTGGGAGTCGTAAAGGAGAACGCCGGGCTTGGGTGTCTTCGCCTGGAGGTCGTAGGGGCGCCCGAGATAGAAGGCGCCGAGCTTCTCGTAGTCGGTCGTCCGCGGCGTCTCCCATGTCGCGGGAGCGTGAATGCTCCGCGCGGTGGGATCGGCGGGGTTCGCTCGCCGGCTCGCCATGGAAGCACCTCTCTTTTGGATCTCTTCGTTGCGGTGGGACAATCATGGCCTGCTCGGTTCTTCGACGTCTCCCGGCGTTGCGCCCGGCAAGCGCGGGACCGCCCGAAGCAGGCAAACTTGGGGCATGAGCCTCACGGACTATCGATTTCGCAGCGTCTGGCTGGTCGATGCGCCGCCCGCCAGCGCGTACGCGGCCCTGTACGAGCTCGTCGACTACCCGAGGTGGTGGGCCGAGATCAGGTCCGCGCGCAAGATCGACGAGGACCATGTGGAAATCTGCACGCGATCCTTCCTGCCGTACGAGCTCAACTTTCTCCTGACGCGACAGCGCGCGGACCCGCTGGCGGGGGTGCTCGAGGCGTCGATGACCGGTCACCTGGAAGGGACGAGCCGGTGGACGATCGCCGCGCACGGCCGCGGGAGCAGGATCGTATTCGAGGAGAGCGTTCGCACGAACCGGTGGGCGCTGAACAAGCTCGTGTTCCTGGGAGCGCGGCCGGCGTTCGCCGCCAACCACGCGCTGATGATGCGACACGGCCGAGATGGACTCCGGACGTTCCTCGCCGGTTACGGACTGGCCGCGCGTGGGTGCATCGCGGGCGAAGGCCAGGCGATGTAGAGCGCACCGCGCGATGGCATCGACGCGTCCTCCGTGAGCGCCCAATTCTCCGGCGAACAGGCGCTCACCCTTTACGATCTCGCGCCGCTGATTGGTGGAGTGAAGCGTGGATAACTCGCTATACGAGAGCTGATGTGCGGCCCACACTTCGCGTCCGAGGCACCGCGGTGCCCTCGAAGTGCGCGGTCCGCGGGTGCAGCTGGCGAGGTGAGTGGGATGCGTGCCTTGTTGCGGTCCGGTCGGGGCCGGCGTGGCTAGTCCTTCGGCAACCCCGACCGATAGCGAGCTGGAGGAAGAGATCGTGCCTGTCGCGACAGGTGCGACCGAGACGGTCGTACCCGCGGCGACGGAGCCCGAGCGTGCCCGGCCGGGCGAGACTTCGAGCGACGTACCTACCGGCGCAGTCCAGACGGAGCCGACCGTCCCGCTTCGGACCGAGGCGACGACCACATCGGCCACAGAGCGCGAGGTCGCGACCCTGTCGCCCCTCCATGCCGAGGACGCGACCCCGCCGCCAGTCCAGGGGGAGGGTGCGACGGTCGGTGCGGACGATCTCTTCGGGCACCTCCTCCAGCACCAGGAGAGGATCTCGTTCGGGGCTGCGTATCGGGGGCTGCTCGGGGCCAGTGGTCGGCCTTGGCGCGGAGTGATCGACGTGCCGCTGGTCCTCCGCGCGGCCCGCGGAACGGCGACGCGCCGCGTCCACGACGTCGAGATCGGACTCGACGCGCTGATCGTCAACAAGAAGACGAAACGGCCCGGAAGCGGCCACTTCAAGGAGCGCCCATACGCCGAGGACACGTGGCTCGCTCATTTCGCGGCGTGGCCGCTGTGCGGCCACTCGGTGGAGGAGCTACGCGTCGCCGGTGAACGGAGCGCCGGCGGAGCGCTGCCGGAGGCGACGGACGCTGCCACCCGAGTGGAAGGGTCGCCGAGCGGCGAGGCGGCAGGTGCGGAACCCCGATCAGCCGCCCGAGTCCAAGAGTCGCCCCACTACGAAGCGCCCGCGGCGGAGCCCGCGCCTGTGGTTGTCACGGCGGCATCGATCGCACCTGAGGAGCCTGCCGAGCGGCAGGCGGCCAAGCCTGTGATGGCCACGGAAGCATCGATCGCGCCCGAGGAGCCTGCAGACCGGGAGGCGGCCAGGGCGGATCCGTCGGGGGTCCGCCGCCTCGCAGCGCCGATCGGCGCGATCGTCATCGTCCTGATGGTCGTCGCCGGATCGCTCATCGCCTGGCGTGTCGTGCGATCCTCGAACGCCGCAGGCGAGCCACCGGTGGCGGGAACGGTCACCAGTACCGCCGGCACGCAGGAGGTCCGCGAGCGCTTCGACTCCTTCCCCATCGGCGCGAACCCGGGGTGGCAGACCGCGGGGCAGGGCCAGGGCGCAGTGGGAGTGGCACCGTGGCCCACCAGCATCGATCGGAGCGTCCGCCTGCAGACGGGGCCGGACGGACGCGCACTCTCCGCTTGCCGCACGATCTCGGCCGTGCGCAGCGGCGTCCTCGTCGCTGAGATGCGAGTCTTCCTCGATGGTTTCAGCAAACCCGATGCGGCCATCGCATCGATCCGGTCCGCCGGCGAACAGGTCGGCGCGCTGCGTGTCGGCCCGCAAGGCCAGATCGGGGGCGGCATCGCGGGATCACCGAACGGTCCCGCCGCGATGTCGCTCGCCACCTGGTACGACGTCGCGTTCAACATCGATGTCGCCAACCGGACCTATCACCTGACCGTCGCCGCATCGGACTCGTCCAGGTCGATCGTCGACCAGGACTATGGTTGGACATCGCAGGGCGGCACGGGGATCGACGGGATCTGCTTTAGCTCGCCCGGCGGCACGGACGGACGGTCGCTGTACATCAACGAGCTGCGCATCACCCCACATTGACACCGGCGGGTCAGGGAACCTATCGAGGCGAGGCCGGATCTATGAGTCACGGGATGAGTGGCATGAACGGAGGGACGATGCAGTAGGAGCGGCGGAACGTGTTGGCGGTGCGCGCCGCGAAAATGAAAGGAACTGGTGGGATGGCACGAGTCACGCTCTCGTGGGGACAGCGCTACATCGAGCTCGGAGGGGACGGCGAGCGGCTCGCGGGGTGGCTGGATGGCTTCCTCGACGGCCTCATGGCGGCCAACTCGAGCGGGGACAGACGGAACACGCCTCCCCTCGACGCGTCGAACCTCTTTTCCCGCGTGTCCAAGATCATCGCCGACGAGAATCAGAACGGCCGGACCGTGACCGCGTACGGCGTGCTCGAAGACGTGAAGTCGGACGACTTCGAACTGTCGCGCGTATAGGCCCGGGTCTCGCGCGCGTTCCCGCGATCGACCCCGTGCCGCGGTCGCGCGTCGCCGCCGCAAGGCGGCGGCGTGCGGCGCCGCGGGTGAGCGAAGCCTGTGCCGACGAGGAACCCTCCGGGTTTGACGGTGCGTAACCCTCCCTTGGCTCCTCGCCCCTGTACAAGCCCTTGCGCAGTGGGTAGAAGGGCTCCGATGGCGGAGTGGGCGGCACGACGACCAGCCTAGGTCGATAGCGGCCGCGGTACCGCGGGCCACTCCCCTACACTCATTCGCGTCGCTCCCGTTGGACGCAACGATCGGCCGTCCGGTCAGGGTTCGCAGAAGAGGCAATGAATACGCCTTCGGGGTGTAGCGCAGCTTGGTAGCGCGCAGCGTTCGGGACGCTGAGGTCCCGGGTTCGAGTCCCGGCACCCCGACACGCGACCGGAGTCCGGCAGGCAGACGCACCTGTATCGTCTTGCTCGATGGCTGAGGCGGCGCGAACGCGGACCATGGGCTTCCGCCAGACCGGCGGCGGTATCGGGCACATCCTCGACAGCGAGAGGATCTTCGGCTGGGTGCTCGTGGCCCCTGCCGTTCTGTACATCCTGCTGTTGGTCGGCTACCCCTTCGCCATCGCTCTCTGGTTCACCGTGAGCAACGCGACGGTGTCGCAGCCGATCGGGCCTTTCACCGGGCTCGACAACCTGAAGGCCGTGCTCGACGACGATATCTTCAAGCGGGCGCTGGCCAACACCTTCATCTTCACGCTCACGTCGCAGGCGCTCCAAATGGTCCTCGGGACGACGCTCGCTTTCCTCCTCCTCCGGAAGTTCCGTGGCCGCCGACTCATCCGCGGGCTTCTGATGATCCCGTTCACGATCCCGATAGCGATCGGCGCGATGGCGTGGACGTGGATGTTCAATCCCACGTACAGCGTCATCAACTGGATGGGCGTTCACTTGGGGATCTTCGCGAACGGTGGCCCGAACTGGCTGGGCGAAGAGGTCTACGCGATGATCTCCATCATCGTCGTCAACGTGTGGCGGAACCTGCCTTTCAGCGCCATCGTGCTGACGGCCGGCATCAACTCGGTACCGCAGGAGATCATCGAAGCGGCGAGCCTGGACGGGGCCAGCTTCCTGACGCGCTGGCGCAAGATCATGGTCCCGATCATCGCGCCGATCCTCTTCATCGCCCTGCTGTTCTCGCTCGTGTTCACGTTCACCGACATGACGGTCGTGTGGCTCATGACGCGGGGCAACCCCGTGAACTCGACCCACGTGATCGCCTCATACGCATTCGTCGCCGGCGTCATCTCCGGCGGGCTCGGCCGGGGCGCGACGATCTCACTCTTCCTGTTCCCAGCGCTGCTGGCCGGAGCGCTCGTGATGCTCCGTTCCCTCAAAGCGAGGACGCTGGACTGATGGCGGTCATCGCTCAGCGTCGCACCGTCCACTCGGCCGCCTTCCGCCGACGCAGGGCCCGCAACAATGTCCTCTTTTGGACCGCGCTCTCCCTCTTCCTGCTCTTCGCTGTCTTCCCGGTCTACTGGATGTTCGTCACGACGTTCAAGCAGGTGAACGACCTCTACAACCTGGCGAACAACCCTCTGTTCTTCAACATGGCGCCGACCCTCGACCAGGTTAGGTACCTCTTCGAGAAAACGAACTTCGTCACCTGGGTCCAGAACACGCTCGAGGTCGGACTCGTCGTCGTTGCCATCACCGTGCTCGTCTGCGTACCAGCGGCATACGTGCTGGCACGCACGACCTTCCCCGGCTCCGGGGCGCTCGGCATCGGCATCTTCCTCACCTACCTGGTGCCGCCGACGCTGCTGTTCCTGCCGCTGTCACAGCTCGTCGCAGGGTTCGGCCTCGTCGACACGAAGTGGTCGCTCGCGCTTGTCTACCCGACATTCACGATCCCGTTCTGCACTTGGCTGCTCATGGGCTTCTTCAAAGGTGTCCCGAGGGAGATCACCGAGGCGGCCCGGGTGGACGGCTGTAGCCGGCTTGGGGCGATGTTCCGCGTCGTCCTGCCGATCAGCGTGCCCGGCATCCTGACGATCGTGATCTTCGCGTTTACGCTGGTGATGCAGGAATACGTCTATGCCCTGACGTTCGTGTCCTCGTCCGAGCAGAAGATGGTCACGCTCGGCGTCGTGACGGATCTCATCCGCGGCGACGTGTTCTTCTGGGGCTCGCTCATGGCCGGCGCGCTCATCGTCTCGCTCCCGGTAGCCGTCGCCTATAACTTCTTTATGGACACGTTCATTCGGGGGATCACCGGCGGCGCGCTGAAGTAAGAGAAGCGGCCGGGGCCTGCTCGAGCCCCGACCGCCTCCGCTGTCTCCGCGCCTTACGAGACCGGGAACTTCGTCAGTGAGTCCTTGAGGCGCTTGGCCGCCTCGGCGATCGCGTCGTCCGCCGACTTCTTCCCGGTGCAGACGTTGGCGAACAGGTCGGTCACGATGTGGTTGTTGAGCGAGTCGTATGCGGCCTGGCTGGAGGGTCCCGGGTAGCCGACCGGCTGGATGAATTGCGGGACATCCTGGAGCTGGGTCAGCTTGGGATCGGTGCCGAGCACCGGCATCGGCTTTTTCTGGCGCGACTTCAGGAATGGGTTGTTGTACCCCTTGCTCGCGGTGAACTGCGCCTCCCAGTCGTCGCCGTAGTCGGTGAGGAACTGCCGCGCCGCGTCGATGTTCTTCGCGAAGTTCCAGATCCCGTAGACGGTGAACTGGATCGACGCGATCTGCGCCTTCGTGCCCTTGAGCGGAAGGTCAACCGCGAGCTTCTTCTCGAGGTCGGGGTTCTGCGTCTGGATCGTCCGGTAGGCGCTGATGGGGTTGTAGATCCAGGATCCCTTCCCCGACTGCAGATAGGTGTTGTTGTCGACGTCAGCCCACGAGAGGACCGCGTTATCCATGCTCCCGTACAACGTCTTCGCGAGGCCCAGGACCTGGCGCGTCTCGGGGCTGTCGATGGCCACGTCCTTGCCGTCCTTGCTGAATTCAGCCGCGCCGTGCGACCACATCAGCGAACGCCAGGTGTGCTCGGCGTCCGAGGTCTGCGACATGGCAGTGCCAACAGGGCTCCCCGCGGCCTTGACCTTCGGCGCCATGCTGATGAGGTCGTCCCACGTCTCGAGGTGATCCTTCGTGTAGCCCGCGGCCTTGAAGACGTCCGTCCGCCATGTCGAAAGGAACGGCACCGCGAAGTCCGGATAGCCGTACCACTTGCCCTTCACCTTGCCGATCGCCTCGCCCGCCGGGATCCAGCCCCCGTACTTGTTGGCCGCGCGGTCGCAAATGTCGGTGATATCGACCAGGCTCGGCTGGAACAGGGCCGGCAGCCCGTTCGCGAAGTGGGCGATGAGATCGTGGCCCGATTTGGCGGAGGCTTCGGCGGCGAAGCGGGCCGGAAGGTCCGCCTGCGGGATGCGGTCGATCTTCACCGTCACGCCGTTCTTGTCACCCCAGTCCTTGGCCCACTTGTCGAGGAAGGTGTCGAACTCGGGGATGAAGTGGCTCCATTGAAGGATATTCAGGTTGCCGCCGAGCTTTGGGGCGCCGCTGCCGGACGCCGCCGTGGAGCCGCCGCCAGCTGGCGTCTGCTGGCCTATGCACGCCGCCAGCAACGGCGCCGTCGCCGCGGCCGCGGCTCCCTTCAGCAGGGTCCGGCGACTCAGTCCGCGCTTGCCGAGATCCTCCACCGAGTACCTCCAAGACGAATGGCTGCGGTGGATTATGCGCCGCTCCGGAACGCGCAAGGTCTTTTCCGCCAGGCGATAGGGCGGGACTGGCCCGGACTCGGAGCGCGGAAGCGCGATGGCAGCGGCGAGGGGCGATTGCCGACCGCCGACCGGCCCTACAACAGCGGCAGGCGGCTGGTTCTCAGCGCACCGACGAGGCGATCCGCATGGCGGTCTCGCGATCGACCTGCGCCTCGAGGCGAAGCAGCAGGCCGTCCCGCTCCCAGAGCAGCGTGTTGCCCGCGAGCCGAAGCGATTCCGGGTAGATGTTCCCCGCGCCGTCCCGGTAGAAGAACTGGTGCGGAGCGCCTGCGATCCAGAAGCCGCGCTGGCCGTCCACAACGACCTGCTCCACAGTCGCGTCGGGCCCGAGGACTTTCACGAAGAGACCAGGATCGACGCTGCCGCGAAACTCGCTGAAAAGGGCGGCCACCCCCGCCTGCACCGACGTGGGGAACCCGGGACGCGTGCGATACACCAGGTTCACCTGGTTGCCGCCGGGGATCGCGCGGACGTGGACCTCGTCGGGGGCACCGAGCGCGGGATCCAAAGGCGCCACCACCGCGAAGCTCGCGCGCTGGCGAGCCTCGGCCATGCTCATGGCCTCGCCGAGCGCGGCCGCCGCGGGCGATGCCGTAGCGCCGGTCGGGTTCGAGCTGATGGCGGGCGTGCTGGACGCGCCGGTCGCACGCGCGGTCGCCGCGGGCGTCGCCGGGGCCTGGAAGATCTGAACCCCCCGCAGGCCGAGGGCCTCGGCGGCCGCGCTGAGCGCCGCGGGCGACAGCGCGAACGCCGTGGCGAGCAGGAGCGCGAGCGTCACGGCGAGGGGCGCGAGTCCGTAGCGCGGCGACCGCAGGAGTGAAAGCCGGCCCCGGCGGACCGGGCCAGCCGCGATCCGCTCGCGCACCGCGGGCCACACATCGGTGAAGCGCGGCTCCTCGGCGCTGGCGCCCGCTCGCAGGGCCGCGCCGAGCTCGTCGTCCGAGAGCCGGCGCAGGTCAGACGCCATCGAGACCCGCGCGCAAACGACCGAGGGCGCGCGACAGCCGCGACTTCACGGTGCCCCGGGCGACACCGAGTGCCTCCGCCATCTCCGCCTCGGAGAGATCGAAGTAGTAGCGGTACGCGATCACCAGGCGATCCTCCTCGCGCAGTCGACCCAATGCGGCGCTCAGCACGGCCTTGCTCTCCCCCGCCAGGGCCGCGGCCTCGGGAGACAGGGCCGTGTCCCCCAAGGCGCGGTCCCGGACGGTCTCGAGACCCACCGTCGGCCGTCGCGCCGACCGGACCCGGCGATTGCGCGCCTCGTTCGCGACGATCCGCAGGATCCACGGACGGAACGGCGCTCCGGCGCGAAAGCGGTCGAGCGCGAAGTACGCCTTGGTGAACGCCTCCTGCGTCGCGTCCTCTGCCTCGGTCGCGCTGCGCGTCACCACGTAGGCGGTGCGCAGCGCGATCTGCTGGTAGCGCCGTACCAGGTCTCCGTACGCATCGGCGTCACCATTCTTCGCGCGATCCACGAGCTCGTTCTCCTCCGTTGGTCGGCCCTCCACGGAGTCGGGTCTCTTGCTTGCCCATACAAGGGCAGGCGACGTCCGGTTCCCGGGGACGGACCAGAGAAAGTTCCGTAGACAGGGAGAGCGCGGAGGGGCGGGACGCGCGATGCCTCGGATGAGCGCGCGTTCGGGCTCGACAAGCGGCATCACGCGTTCGATGCGGGCAGACTACGCGATGTGATCTCGGTCGCCTTCGAGAACGTCATCAAGCACTTCGACCGGGGCACCGAACGCGTTCTGGCCCTTGACCGCGTGACGCTCGAGGTGCCGGCCGGGCAGTTCTGCGCGGTCATGGGACCGTCCGGATCGGGCAAATCGACGCTGCTGCACCTCGCCGCGGGCATCGACAGTCCGTCGGGAGGCCGGGTGCTGGTCGACGGGACGGACCTCGCCGAGCTCTCCGACGACCAACGCACGCTCCTGCGGCGGCGGCGGATCGGCCTGGTCTTTCAGTTCTTCAACCTCCTGGTGACACTCTCCGCCCTCGAGAACGTCGCGCTGCCCCTGCAGCTCGACGGCGTCGGCCGCCGCGAGGCGGAGCGGAGGGCGGGCACTCTGCTCGTCGACCTGGGGTTGCGCGAAAGGCTGCAGCATCGCCCGCATCAGCTCTCCGGCGGCCAGATGCAGCGGGTCGCGATCGCGCGCGCCCTCGTCAGCGAGCCGTCGCTGCTCCTCGCCGACGAGCCGACCGGCAACCTCGACTCCCAGGCGGGCGAGGAGGTGCTCCACCTCCTCCGCGCGACGGCGGACCGCCGCCGCCACACGGTTCTCCTCGTGACGCACGATGCGCACGCCGCCTCGATCGGCGATCGCCTCGTGCGGCTCCACGACGGCCGCATGGTCTCGGATTCGTACGGTGCTGGCGCTTCTGCGGCTGGTTAGCCGCCGCCATCTCACGCGGTCTCCGGGCCGGACGCTCCTGACGCTGGCCGGCGTCGCGCTCGGAGTCGCGGCGCTCGTCGCGATCGACGTCACGAACGGGTCTTCCACGGCGACCATCGACGAGCTGGTGCGCGCCTATGCGGGCAAGGCGCAGTTCACGGTGAGCGCCGCCTCCGGGACGCTCGAGCCAGGCGCGCTCGGCGTGGCCGCAGCGACGCCCGGGGTCGCGGCCGCGGCGGGATCGCTCCAGGTCGTGCTGCTGGTCGGTCCGGACCTGCGCATCGCGCTGCCGGCGATCGCCGGAACGGGTGACGAGGACGCGATCCGCGAGTACGTCCTCGAGCGCGGCGCGCGGCCGACCGAACAAGAGGTGCTCCTGGGCGGTGAGGCGGCACGGCGCCTCGGTGTCGACATCGGCGGCGCCGTGCGCGCGCTCACGCCGCTGGGTGTGCGATCGCTGCGCGTATCCGGGGTGCTAGCGGACCGCGGCGTCGGCCGCGCGAACGGCACATTCGTGGCGGTGCTCCCATACGCGACGACGGACGTCCTCTACCAGCGCGAGGGCCGTCTGGATGCGATCGACGTCGCGCTCGCCCCAGGCGCGCGGGCCAACGACGTCGCGGCGCGGCTGCGGTCGGCGCTTCCCGCCGCCGAGGTGCGCACGCCCGAGGCGCGCGGCGGTCAGACGAAGAAGCTCGTCGCCAGCCTGCAGAGCCTCCTGCAGGTCATCAGCGCGCTGAGCCTGTTCATCGGCACGTTCCTGGTCTTCAACACGATGTCCATCGCGGTGGCGCAGCGGAAGCGCGAGTTCGGCATCCTGCGCGCGCTCGGCGTCAGGCAGCGCGAGGTCGTCGCGCTCGTCACGCTGGAGGCCACCTTCATCGGCCTCGCCGCCAGCGCGGCCGGGGCCGCGGTCGGCGTCCTCATGGCGCAGGCGTTCCTCGGTGCGGTGAACACGCAGATCCGCGCGAACTTCGTCGCGGGCCTTGCCGACCAGCTCGTCGTGCCGTGGCCGCGGCTCGTGGGGCTGGTGCTCATTGGGGTCGCGGCGGCTCTCGTCGGCGCCCTCGGCCCCGCGGTCGCCGCCGCGAGCGCCGCTCCGTCGGAGGCGATGACCGTGCCGCGGTACGCCGCCGTGGAGCGGCCGCTGCGCCTGCGCCTGCTCGGGTTCGCCGCCGTGCTCGGGCTGCTCTGCCTCGTCGCGGTGAACGCCCAATCGAACGCTGAAACAGCCGCGCCCGGCAGCGTCGCGGCGTTCGCGCTCATGCTCGCGATCGCGGTGGCCGCGGCGCCGCTCCTCGCGCTCGGCGTCCGTGCGGCGGCGCCCTTGGTCGAAGGCGTCCTCGGCCTCGCTGCGCGCCTGGCGCGCGAGAGCGTTCTGCGCAGCCCAGGCCGGGCCGCGGTGACCGCCGCCGCGCTGTCCGCTGCGATCACGATGGTCGTCGGCCTCGCTTCGTTCATCGACAGCGAGCGCACGACGATCTTCGGTTGGCTCGACCAAGCGGTGAACGCGGACATGTTCGTGTCCGCCGGACCGGTCGGCTCGAACTCGGCACCCTCGCCGCTCGACCCCTCTCTCGCCGAGCAGATCCGTGGAATCCCGGGCGTTCGCGCCGTCGACCTGTACCGTCAGGTTCGCATCGAGGTCGGAACTTCATTCGCCGCTCTGGCCAGCGTCGACGTGCCCACGTATCTGCTGCGAGGACGCCCGCAGTTCGCCCCCGGCACGCGGAGCGCGGATCTCACGGAGCTCGTCGGCCGCGATCTGGTCTTCGTGTCCGATAACTTCGCGAACCGGATCGGCATCAGGCAGGACGACACGCTGCGTCTGAACACACCCGATGGTCCGGTGGACTTCCGCGTCTCGGCCATCGCCGTCGACTACACGAGCGACCAGGGCCTGATCTTCATGGACCGCACGACCTACGTGCGCCACTTCCACGACCGCTCCGTCGATTCATTCGCGGTGATGCTGGAGCGCCCGGCGGACCTGGCGCCCGTGCGCGACGCGGTCGGCCGCCTGGAAAGCGGCGCCCTTTTCGTGCAATCGAACGAGGAATTCAAGGGATCGATCCGGAAGATCGTGAACGATTTCTTCTCGACCACATACGTGATGGAGGCGATCGCGCTGCTCGTGGGCGTGCTGGGGGTCGCGAACACGATGCTCGTGGCCGTCCTCGAGCGTCGGCGAGAGATCGGAGTGCTCCGGGCCGTGGGCGCCACGCGCCGTCAGATCAGGGGCACGGTGCTGATCGAGGCCGGCACGATCGGCGCCTTCGGAGCGGCCCTCGGTCTCGCCGGTGGCGCGGGTCTCGCCGCAATCGTCTTCCTCATCAGTGAGCGCACGACCGGATGGGTCATCCCGTTCGCGTACGCGTGGACCGCCGCGGCGACCGTCACTGTCCTTTCGCTCGCCGCCGCGCTCGCCGCCGCGTGGTGGCCGGCGCGGCGCGCGGCCAGGGCCGACGTCGCCGGCGCGCTGATGTACGAGTGAGCCGATGAAGGGCATCGCGCCCGCGCGGGCCGCGCTTGGGCCATCGCCGCTGTGAGTGACCGGCGCATGCACGAGCTCGCGGTGGCCGGCTTCGGCGCGATGGGCGACCTCTACGAGCGCGCGCGCCCGGGTTACCCCGAAGAAGCAGTGGCGATCCTCGTCCGCGAGCTCGGGATCGCACCGGGGACGGTCGTCGTGGACGTCGGTGCCGGGACCGGGAAACTGACACGTTCGCTCACGCCGACGGGAGCCACGGTGATCGCGGTCGAGCCGCTGGCCGACATGCGCGAGCGGCTGACCCTGACCGCTCCGCGGGCCGTACCGTTCGACGGGACCGCCGAATCCATGCCCCTTCGGTCGGGCTCCGCCGGCGCGATCGTCTGCGCGCAGGCGTTCCACTGGTTCGACGGCGCGCGCGCTCTTGCTGAATTCCACCGGGTGCTGCGCCCGGCGGGCGGCGTCGGTCTCATCTGGAACGTCCGGGACACGCGCGTCGCCTGGGTCGCGCGCCTGGAGGAGATCATCCGATCGGTCGAGCCCGACCGGCCCGACCACCAGACGGGACGGTGGCGCGCGGTATGGGACGCGACGGAGCTGTTCGCGCCACTGGAGCGGCGGACGGTAGCGAATGCGCAGGTCCTGAGCTTGGAGGGCGTCATCCAGCGCGTGGCGTCGGTCTCCAACGTCGCGGTGTTGCCGCCGCCGGCGCGCGACCGCGTCTTCGCCCGTGTCAGCGCGCTCCTGGCGACCCACCCCGAGACCAGGGAGCGGGACCAGGTCGAGCTCCCCTACCGCACGGAGATCTACCTGAGCCAGCGGCGGTGAGTTCGGTGACCTCGCTCGGACGCGGTCACACGGCGCCGTCGCGACGCAGCGCCGCGACGTCGCTCTCGCCGTAGCCGAGCTCCGCGAGGATCTCTTCGGTGTGCTCGCCCAGGAGTGGCGGGTGCCGGCGGACGGATGGCGGCGTGGCGTCCATGCGCACGGGGATCCCGGGCGCACGGACGCGACCGGCGGTCGGATGGTCGACCTCGGCGATCAGCCCGAGGTGGCGCACGACCGGGTCGGCGAAGACCTCGTCGAGCGCGTCGATCGGCCCGACGGGGACGTTCACCTCGCGAAGGCGCCGCACGACTTCGTTCTTGCGCAGCTTGCCGATGCGCCGTTCCAGCAGCGGCACGAGCGCGCTTCGGTGCAGGACGCGTTTGCCGTTGTCCGCGAAACGTGGGTCGTCGAGAAGGTCGTCGAGCTCCAGCGCGCGGCAGCATCGCTCGAAGAGCGCGTTATTCCCGCAGCAGACATTCACGAAGCCGTCGAGGGCCTTGAACGTCTGGTACGGGACGATCGAGGCGTGGCTGTTGCCCTCCGGACGCGGAACGGTGCCGTCGGCGAAGTAGCGCGCCGCTTGCCGCGACAGGAGCGCGACCTGCCCGCCGATCATCGTCGCGTCGATGTCCTGGCCAACTCCGGTCCGTTCGCGCGCGTGGAGTGCCGCGAGTATCGCGAACGCCGCGAACATGCCGGCGACCATGTCGGCCTGCGGTACGCCGACCATCGACGGCGTGCCGTCGACCTCACCGGTGAGGCTCATGATCCCGCCCATTCCCTGCACGATGAGGTCGTACGCGGGCCACGCGCGCCCCGGACCGTCTTGTCCGAAGCCGGAGATCTGGCACAGGATGACCCGGCGGTTCAGCGTCCGAACCCGGTCGTTCGGAAAACCCAGCCGCGCGAGCGTGCCCGGGCTGAAGTTCTCGACGACTACGTCGGCGCGCTCGATGAGCCGCTCGAGGATCGCCTTCCCGTCGGGATGCTTGAGATCGAGCGTCACACTGCGCTTGTTGCGGTTGATCGAGAGGTAGTACGCGGACACGCCATTGATCCGTGGCGGGGCCCACTCGCGCGTCTCGTCGCCGCTGCCCGGCAGCTCGACCTTGATCACGTCGGCGCCGTGGTCGCCCAGCATGAGCGTGCAGTACGGGCCCGCGAGCGCGCGCGTCAGATCCACGACGCGGATGCCGTCGAGGGCACCGCCCGCATCGCCGCCGCTGATGGCCGGCAACACCTCGATCGTGTCGCCCTCCGACAGGACCGCGTCGGGCTCGACCTGGTCTCCGTTGAGGATGAACGCCGCCGTCTCGGCCATGGGGACCCCGAGCGACCCAAGCAGCGCCGCCGCGGTCTGGCCGGCGCCGTCAGCCTCGACGACCCTTCCCGCGGGGCTGAACTGGCGCAGCTCGCCGTGCAGGATCAGGCGGACCATCGGCGCTCCATCAGGACGTCGCGTCCGCCCACCAGCGCAGAGTAACGTTGACGTCGTGGCCGAGGCGCTCCCGCTGTTCCCGCTCGGGCTCGTGCTATTCCCCGACATGCTCGTGCCGCTGCACATATTCGAGCCGAGGTACCGGCTCCTGGTGCGCCGCTGCATCGAAAAGGAGGAGCCCTTCGGCGTCGTGCTCGTGGGATCCGCCGACGAGGCCGGGGCGCGCACCGGCCCGCGGCAGGTCGGCACGACAGCGCGGATCGTCGGTGCCCAGCCACTGCCCGACGGGCGCTCGTTCATCGTGGTCCGGGGCGAGCGGCGCTTCCTCATCGAAAGCCTCGTCGAGGACGAGGAGCCGTACCTCGTGGGCCGCGTGCGCTACCTGCCCGAGGACGCGGGCGCCGACGCACACGACGCGGCGGGCGCGACGGTCGACGCGTTCGTCGAGTACCTGCTCTCGGTCCTGACCATCACCGGCGAGACCCGTGGCGAGCCCCCGGACGCGGACATCCGGTCGGGCACGCCGCGCGACATTGCCTACCGGATCGCGGGCGGGCTCGCGATCGACACCGGCGAGCAGCAGCGCCTCCTCGAGACTGATTCCGTACGCGAGCGCCTGGTCACAGAGGCTCGGCTGCTCGAGCGCGAGAAGGAGCTCCTGCGGGACCTCGTCGTGCGCCGCCGCGCCCGCGGCGAGGGGCCCGTACTCAACTAGCGCTGTAACGCACGACCCCGCCGACGATCGTCGCGGACACGCGCGCGTCGAGCCATTCTTCCGGCGTCAGCGTGGCGAGGTCGCGGTCGAGGACCGTCGCGTCGCAGCGCATCCCCGGGCGAAGCGCCCCCCACTCGCGCTCACGATCCGTGGCGTGTGCCGCGCCGCTCGCGTAGCCGGCGAGCGCCTCGTCGAGCGACAGCGCCTGCTCCGGATGCCATGCTGTCGCGTCACCGGGCCGGCGGCGCGCGACGGCCGCGTGGATCCCGAGCAGGGGATCGATCGCCTCGACGGGCGCGTCCGACCCGAAGGCGAGCACGCCGCCGCCCTCGGAGATCGAGCGCCACGGGTACGCGCGCTTCGCGCGTTCGTGCCCCCAGTAGCGGTCGACGAGGTCGCGGTCGCTGGTGGCGTGGATCGGCTGCATGGAGGCGACGACGCCGAGCGCGCCAAAGCGCGGGAGGTCGTCCATCCGCACGAGCTGGATGTGCTCGAGCCGGTGGCGCAGGGTTCTATCGATCGCCACCACGGGGTCGAGCGCGTCGAGCGCGGCATGGACGGCGCGGTCGCCGATCGCATGGATCGCGACCGCGATCCCGGCGCGAGCCGCCCTCGCCGCGTCGCGCGCGAGCACTGCGGGTTCGCAGGTCATGATGCCGCGGTCGTCGGTCCCTTCATACGGCTGCTCGAGCGCGGCGGTCTGCGAGCCCAGCGCCCCGTCCGCGAACATCTTGCAGTGCCCGACCCGTAGCCATTCGTCACCGAGACCGCTCCGAACGCCGAGCGCGATCGCGTCGTCGAGACGGTCGTGCGGCAGTCCCATGACGACCCGTAGCGCGAGCTGGCCCCGCGCGCGAAGCCGCTGGAAAGCGCCGAAGGCGTCACCCTGCTCCAGATCCTCGATCCCGACGATGCCGCGGCGCCACGCCTCGAGCTGGCCGCGCCGCACGGCGTCGATGCATTCGTCCTCCGTCGGAGGCGGCACGACACCGTCGGCGAGGCGGTTGGCGTTCTCCTTGAGGATCCCGGTCGGGGCGCCGGAGCCGTCGCGCTCGATCGCGCCGCCCTCCGGATCGGGAGTCGTGGCGGTGATGCCGGCGCGGCGGAGCGCTTCGCTATTGAGCCAGCGCGAGTGGCCGTCCCGGCTGCGGAGCGCCGCGGGGCGGCCCGCGGTGACGCGGTCGAGCTCGGACGCGGTCGGCCAGCGTCCCCAGCGGTTCTTGTCGAAGCGTCCCCCGAGAACCCACGCGCCGGGTGCGAGCTCGTCCGCGTGACGCGCCACCGCGTCGATCGCGGCGCCGATCGTGTCCGATCCGCGCAGGTCGGCCTGGCCCGTCTGGATCGACCACCACATGAAGTGCACGTGCGAATCGAACCAGCCCGGGACGACCAGTGACCCCGTGGCGTCGAGCACTTCGGCGTCGGAGCCCTCGCGCGCGACGTCGTCGAGGGCACCAACGGCGACGACGCGTCCGTCGCGCGCAAGGAGCGCCTCGGCCGAGGTGCCGTTGCCGATGTGCACCCGTCCGCCACGGACGAGGAGCGCGCCCCTCACGGGACCGACCGCGCGCCGGCCGCGGGCGGCCCGGGGTCCCGAGCGCGGCCACGCGTGACGAAGCGTCTACTCATCGCTGAATCCGGCGCTCCCGAGCAGCGGGACGAACCTCACCGCGCCGCGGCGCTCTTCTCGTCCGTCGCCGTGGCGCACCACCAACTGCTGGAGGTCGCGATCGCCCACCGGCGCGACGATGCGGCCATCGGGCGTGCACTGCGCCGCGAGCTCGGGATGGAGTGCCGGAGTCGCCGCGGCGACGATGATGCGGTCGTAGGGAGCGGCCTCGGCGAACCCGGTCGAAGCGTCGCCGGTCACGACGCGCACATTCGTGTAGCCGAGTTCACGAAGGCGCTTCGACGCTGTTTCGGCGAGCGCTGGGCGGCGCTCCACCGAAACGACGTCCTGGGCGAGCTCGGCGAGGATCGCCGCCTGGTACCCGGAGCCCGTGCCGACCTCGAGGACGTGATGATGGCGGCTCACTTCGAGAAGCTCCGCCATCCGCGCGACGACGAAGGGCTGGGAGATCGTCTGCCCTTCACCGATCGGGAGCGGCGCATCGGCGTACGCGGTGGCGGTCTCTGAGGAGGGCACGAACCGTTCGCGGGGCACACGGCCGATGGCGTCCAGAACGCGCCGCTCCCGGATGCCCTCGCGTTCGAGCGAGTGGACGAGAGCGGCGCGTTCCCGCGCGAAGTCCTGGGCCACGAGCGGCATTGTGCGGCGCGTCGCGCCGCGCCTGCGCGCGCGCCCTATTTCTCGATCGGCACTCCGATGAGGCTGCCCCATTCGGTCCAGGAGCCGTCGTAATTGCGGACCCTTTCCTGGCCGAGAAGGTACTTCAGGACGAACCACGTGTGCGCGGAGCGCTCGCCGATCCGGCAGTACGCGATCGTCTCACCGCGCCCGGTAAGGCCTTTCCCTTCGTAGATCGAGCTCAGCTCGTCGGCCGACTTGAAGCGCCCATCCTCGGCGACCGCGGTGGACCACGGTACGTTCTGCGCACCTGGGATGTGGCCGGCTCGCTGAGCGCCTTCCTGCGGGAGGTTCTCGGGAGCGAACAGCTCGCCCGAGTACTCCTTCGGCGAACGTACGTCGACGATCCGTTCGCCGTTGGTCTGCACGACCTTCTCGAGGACGTAATCGCGCAGCGCGCGGATCGATGCGTCGACTCCCTTGGCCCGGTACTCCGCGCGCGGGTACCGCTGCACCTCGGTCACCAGTGGTCGGTCTTCGGCGGCCCACTTCGCGCGGCCTCCGTTCACCAGGCGCAGGTCGGAGTGGTCGTAGTACTTCAGCAGCCAGAAGAACCATGCGGCGAACCAGTTGTTGTTGTCACCGTAGATCGCGATGGTCGTGTCGGCGGTGACGCCGTGGCGCGACAGGAGGTCCTCGAGCTCTTCCTTGGTGATGAGATCGCGCACCGGGTGCTGCTGGAGGTCCATGCGCCAGTTGAGGCCCACCGCGCCGGGCACGTGGCCCTGGTCGAACGCGGTGGTGTCCACGTCGACCTCGAAGGCGCGAACGTTCGGGTCCGCTTGGTGCTCGGCGAGCCAATCGGTCTCGACGAGCGCCTCAGGATGTGCGTAGGCGGTCATGTGCTGTCCTTTCTGGCGCCGCTGCTGCGGCGAGAGCTTCGTGCGTTCGTCGTGTCGGCCTCTGCGGCGCGCGGCTACGCGCCTGACCGGCTCCTCCGCCAGGAGCGTGCGGCGGTCACGCCCGAGGCGCGGCCGCCCAGGGACAGACGCAGATGAGGCCAAAGGTCGAGGACGCAGGAAGCGGACTCGCTCTCCCGTGATCTCCGAGTGGCTGGGTATTTCCGAGTCGCTGAGTCAAGAATCCGATTTTGCGCGCGATCAGGCGGAAAGCCAAGACTCCACGATCGCGGGCAGCTCCGTCAGATCGACCACCGTGGCGTCGGGCTGGGGCTCGGGTGCCTGTTCGGCGGCGGCCGCCGTGCGCCGCCAGATCGCGCGTAACCCGAGTCGCTTCGCGCCGCCGACGTCGGCCTCGAGGTTGTCCCCGACCATGAAGGCCTCGCCGGGGCGGGCGCCGGCGAGCGCGAGGGCGCGTTCGAACATCGCCGGATGCGGCTTGCGCCAGCCGACGCTGTGCGAGCTGACGACGCCGTCGAGCGCGTCGGCGAGCCCGATGCGCGTCCAGTCACGAAGGACCTCCTCGTCGCCGCGGGAGAGGGTATTGGTCACGAGGATCACGCGCAGGCCACGCTCCTTGCACCAGCGGACGGCGTCGATCGCGCCTGGCACCGGTGCGCTCACGAGGTCGAGAGGTATCGAGAACACCATGCGTAGCCGGTCGAGGTCGATACCGTCGCGGTCGATCCCCCTGGACTCGAACCACCGGGCGAACCACCGGTTGGTCTCCTGAAGCAGGGGATCGGACGGATCCGGGGGCTCCAGATCGGCCACGATGAGCTCTTCACACCAAGCCTGCTCGCCGAACTCACGGGTGAGCGCCTCCCGGACGAGAGCCGCGATCTGCTCCGGCGGCAGCCAGCTCTCGACCAGGGTGTCGCCGACATCGAACAGAGCGGCCTTCAGAGTCATCTGGCTATCGTATCGAGGTGATCATCAACGTCAGCAAGACTCCATGCGCAGGCGGGGACCTCGCCAGGAAGCGGAGTCGGAAGGTCTTGGCCCGTCTTGGCCCTGGACTTTGAAGCGCTCGCGTTCATCGAGAAGTGGCGACAGCGCGCGTCGCGCGGCGCGGTCGTGGCGCTCGACGGGACCCGCGGCGAACTGCTCATCACCCTGCGCGTGGGCGAGCTCGGCGAGCGCACGGACCTGCGCGGGCGCGACGCGACCGGCGCCGCGCGCAAGCAGCGCCTTGCGATCGGCGACCGCATCACGATGGCCATCGAGTACGAGGCGCGGGACGTGGAGCCCGGAGCCGGCCACGGCGTGGCGGGTGGGCTGGTCGCGCCGGGCGCGGTCGTCGAGGGCACCGTGATCTCGCTCGGCGAAGTGGTCGTGGTCGATTGCGGAGCGCAGGTCCTCGTCGACGGAGCGACGATGCCCGGCGCGTCGGTGGGCGACGACGTGCGCTTCGTCGTCGCGAGCGAGGGCAAGGCCTACCTGATCCCTACCCGTTAGGGACGAGTCAGATGCCTCCGCTCGATCCGGGGAGCGTCCTCGTCGCGGCGATGGGGGCGACCGCCGGCGCCGGCCTCGTGGACGCCGCCGCCCGCAGGGCGGGCGCGGGAAGGCAGCACCTGGCCTTCGTGCTCGGCGAGCTGATGGCGGCCGAACCGCTCGCCGCGTATGCCGTCGGACTTTCGCTGCACCTCGCCTCGAACACGCTATGGGCGCTGGGATTCGCCGCTGTGTGGAGCGCCACGGGCTGGCCGATCGCGCCGCTCCAGGGCGCGCTTTTCGCGCTGGTGCCCTGGGCACTCGGCGCGCTTCGGCTCCCCGAACGCGTGCTGCCCGCGACCACGCAGCGCATCTACCCGGTCCGCGGCGAGGCGCTGACCCGGCTCTTGTCGACCTTGGCGTTCGGGGCGCTGGTCGGCTTCATCTACCGTCCGGGGTCGTGACGCGCATCGCGCCAAGATCTCGGCGGCGGTCCAGGCCCCGGCGCCTGGCTAGTCGGCGGGTCCGCCCAGCCGTTCCACCTGTTCGGCGATCTCGGTCTCGTCCGGGACCTCCCGCAGCTGATGCACGTCGATGTAGCGGCAGACGCCCTCGGCGTCGACGACGATGATCGCGCGCTCCGGACGTCCGATGTCCCCGTTGAAGACGCCATAGGACCTCGTCACGTCGCCGTGCGGCCAGAAGTCGGAGCAGAGCGGGTATTTCAAGCCGCCGAGCTGGTCGGCCCAGGCCTTCAGGGCGTAGACGGTGTCGCACGAGATGCCCACGACCTGGGCGGTGCCGCCGACAAAGCGCTCTTGCAGCGCATTCAGGGCCGGCGCCTCGCTACTTCAGGTCCCCGTGAAGGCGAACGAGAAGAACGCGATGACGACGCGCTTGCCACGGTGCTCCGACAGCCTGAAGTGGGCACCATCGTGGCTCCGCAACGCGAAATCCGGCGCGGTGTCGCCGACGCGGAGCGTCTCGGTCTCCGTCGCCACCTTGCTGCGGCCTTTGCGGGGCACACGCGTACGATAGCCGCGATGCACACTGAAGCCCGCGATCGGCGGATGGACGCGGATCGCCGCGACTTCCTCGCCTATCGCACGCGTTGTCCGTTCTCAGGCGATGCCATCGGGCCGCGCTTCGTGACCCGGGAGCATGCGGGCGTCCCTCCCGACCCGGCCTATGCGGCGAGCGTCCGTTGTCCGGGCTGCAAGCAGGAGTTCGAGGTGATCTTCACCGGAGGCAGCTGACAGATCCGCCCGATGACGGCGATCCGGTCGGCCGGCGGCGGGTGACGCGAACCTCTTCCGGGGCCTGGTGGGCCTGGTGGGCGGGGGTGCCTGAAGCACGCGCTGATCCGCGTGGTGTTCGACGGCTGTGCGCGCTCGGCGAAGCGGCGCCGGTCACGGCACGACGGTAATGGGAACGTATACGCCCTGGTCGTCCATCCACACGAGTCCGTCGATCACCGGCCGCAGCGGGAGAACATAGACCCCAGGGGTCAACGGGGCGCGGACCTGGAAGAGGAAGGTGCCGACGCCGCCTGGTGCGACGTCCGGCTCGACCTGCATGGCGACCCGGTCCCCCGACGGCCATGCCACCGCGAAGGACGCGAACGTCCGGTCGTCGCGCGCGACGGCCAGGTTCGCCTGCTGCCCGACGGTTCCCCGCACCCAGTGCTGGGATCCGGCGTTGGCGAACGCGATGGCGATCTGCGCGCTGACCGTGCCGGCGCGCAGCGTGGGCCATGGCGACTGCGAGAGCCAACGGCTGTGGTATCCCGTGTCCGAAAACACGTCGATGAAGACACCCTGGTCCTCGAGCCAGGTCACGCCGTCGATCACTCCCCGGAGAGGTAGCCGATAGACCCCGTACGGGGCCGGCGCGCGTACGCTGAAGGTGAACGTGGCGAGACCACCGGGCGCGACCGTCGCTTCCGCCGTCGTGGCGACGCGGCTCGGCGCCAGCCACCCGACGTTCATGCCGAGATCGCTGTAGGTCGAGACGTCGCCGATGAAACCCAGGTTCGCCTGCTGACCAAGCACGCCCCTCTGCCACGATGCCGTGCCCGTATTCCGCAAGCGCACGGTCACGCTGCCCGTGGCACCCGGCTGGAGCACCGGGTACGCGGTCTGATCGACGAAGGCCGAGTGGAACGTGGCAGCGCTCGCCCGTGCCGGTGCGGGCGGCGGCGCTTGCGCCGCGGCGGTGCCCGCGGTCGTGAAGTCCCACTCGTTCGTGACGTACTGGCCGGCGACGGTGATGTCGAAGCGCACGTGATAGGCGGTGCCGGCTGAAAGCGGGCGCTGGGGGACGATGGCCTGGTAGTCGCTCTCGAACAGCTGCGGCGCGTACCAGATGGGCAGGCGCACGCCGCCGGGCGCGATGATCTCGGCCGCCCGCATGACGACGTTCACGCCGCCGGAGTACACGACCATGATCGGATAGCCGACCGGCCCCACCGTGCCGGCGGGGAGTGGGCTCGGCGACTCGCCTCCCGCCCACGAGGGCGGGATGTCCCCCTGCCCGGCCGCCGGCGACCGGACGTACGGGGTGGGGCGAACGCTGAAGTCGTACACGAGGTCACCGACGGTGGTCGCGCGCCCGTTCAGGTCCGAGTGGCCCCAGCCGGCAAGCACCGCGCTCGGATGCATGAGCCCGAGTCGGTGGTACGGCATATCCCACAGCTGGGCGACCGACCCGACCGCGCTACTTCCACCGCTCGCGACCTCGCTCACGAACGTCCTGCTGAGGCCGGCGGCGGCGACGCGATCGCGCGGCGTGATACCCGTGAACCCTGGCTGGCCCGCCGTTTCGTAATGCCCGCCGGCGGCGTTCAGCGACGAGTAATCCGCGTGGTGCTGGGCCGCGGACACCACGCGGGCGTCCGCGGGGATCGTCGGGGCGCCGATGGCCGCGCGCCGCTGGTTCTGCGCGAGGAGCATGTCGTTCGGCGCCACCGTGCCGGCCGCGGCGGTCAGGCCGAACGGAAGGAGGAGGGCAACGGACAGCGAGACGCTCGACAGGATCGGCGCGGCCGCAATGGGTCTTTGGCGCAACACGGGTCGCAAGGTGAACGGGCTGGTGCCCACACGCGTTACTCGGGACCGCGCGTTCCGGTCGAGCGCCGCCCGCCCGCGGCGCCTGACCGTCACGAATCGAAGGCTACTTCTTCTTCTTCGTGCTCTTCTTCGCGGTGGTCTTCTTGGCGGCCTTCTTCTTTGCCGGCATCTACCTCACCTCCTTTCCCCAGGGGTGGCCCGGCGCGTCAGAACAGGCGCTTCTGCCTTCCGGACGGGCGTCCGGAATGGCTGGAGCGGCCGAGCCACTCCTCGAATTCGCGCCTGGGGATGCGCCAGACCCGACCGACCCGCACCGCGGGGATCCGCGTGGGGTCCGCGTCGTCCATCGCGCCGAGGCGGCGCAAGATGGTCGTGGGATGGACGCGCAGGCGTTTTGCGACCTCGTCGGTCGTGAGGTACTCATCGTCAGCGCGATCGGCCACTGCAGCTCCTGCGTAGGATGCTTCTCCGCGCTTCACCTGCTTGATGCCACTTTAACTGCATGCCTTGTCCTGTCAAGGATGCTACCGCCGGCAATGCGACACGGGCGGAGCGGCAGGAGCGCCGGAAGGGCGAGTCGAACGGCGGCATCGCGCCGTGCGGCCGGATCGGAAGCCGTCGCGATGGGCATCGGTCGGATGACGAGGCGAGACCCGCGGGCCATCCCGCCAAGCGGCGGACCCCGCATCGGGTCCTGGCCCACGACGGGTCGTCCGGTCCGGCACCCGGCGGGCGTCTTGATTGCTGTCGGGGTGGACGGATTCGAACCGTCGACTTCGACGCCCCCAGCGTCGCGGTCTAACCAAGCTGACCTACACCCCGAGTCGCGCTCCCCCGAGTCTATCGGCGTGCCGACCGGGTCCCCCGCGTCAGCGATCGGCCGTGTCCGCGGCCGGCATAAGGCCGAGGAAGTCGCGCGTGAAGGCGTATAGCTTCTCGCGGTCGTCCTTCTGCACGGGCCGTAGCCCGTAGTGGTTGATGACGCGGATCTGCGCCTGCAGCCACTCTTTCCAGCATTCCGCGCAGACGCGGCCCTCGATCTCCGCGCCGAGGGGATCCGGCAAGCCCACGCGGCCCGCGCCCTCCCGGGTCAGATTGCAGCGACTGCACGTCACCTCCCTCACGCGCTCATGGTATCGCCGGGTCAGCGCACGCGGCCGATCCGCGCGACCGGGGCGTATCGGAATGCCACGCGAGCGACCACCCTCGTCGCCGGTAGGGGGCCGAACGTCCGGCTGTCGGTGCTCAGCGTGAGGTTGTCGCCTGCGACCTCGCACGTCCCGTCCGGCCGCACCGCAGTCGCTCGCTTCACGAGTAGCCGGCGCGCGTCGCGAGGGTCCCGCACCACGACGAGATCACCGACGCGAAGCCGCCGGGGCGGCGGCAGGGCGATGAGCCAGTCGCCCTCGCGCAACGTCGGCTCCATGCTGCGTCCGGTGACCGCGACGCGAGTGATCAGCCGCGAGGGCTCGGCCCGAAGCGGCCTCCCCTTCCGGATAGCACGCCATCGGCCGTAAGCGAGGCGCGCGGCGCGAGCGGGATTCAAGGGCCGCGAGGGCTCAGGCCGAAATGGCGTCCCGTTCCGGACGCCGCCGCGACCGACACGCGCAGCGCGAGTGGAGCCTGATCGGCTACTAGGCCGCCTTCTTCGTCGCCCAGAAGATGTCGCTGATCTCTTTCACGGCGGCCTGGAGGTCGGCTGCGGCCTGCGCGTCCACGCTCTGCTTGTTCTTGGAGCAGAGCTTCGCCGCCTTCCAGAACGTCTCGTGAAGCTTGGGGAACTTCTCGAGGTGCTCGGGCTTGAAGTAGTCGGTCCAGAGGATGAGGAGCTCGCGCTTGCAGATCTGCGCGTGTTCCTCCTTGACGGCCACGGAACGCACCAGGTTGTTGCGATGGGTCAGCTCATCCGGACCATGCTGTGCGGCGCCGGTGGCGGCAGCCTCGATCTTCTCGACCATCTTGGCGACGGTGTCCGAGGCGACCTTCGCGGCGGTCGGGTCGTAGATGCCGCATGGAATGTCGCAGTGCGCGTGGACGATGACACGTGGAGCGAGCAGCGAACGAATGGAGAACATACATCCCCTCCAGCGGAGTCGATTCGGTCGGGCGTCTCCGATACTACGGCGGCGAGACCTGCCGCGCCGCGGCACCGATGACCAGGCGCGACACCTCCGCGAGGGGACCGGAGATCTCGTCGCCGCGCTCGCGGTCCATGAGCTCCCGCATGGCGTCTCGGACCGGCTTTCCCTCGAAGAGCACGGCATACGTCTGCTCCGCGATGGGCATCTCGACGCCCCGGTGGCGCGACGCAGCGCGGACGGCGGCGGTCGTGCCGATCCCTTCGGCGACCTGCCCGCCGAGATGGGCGCGGATGTCGGAGAGCGGCAGGCCCTTCGCCAGGAGCTCTCCCAGCGTGCGGTTGCGCGAATGCGCGCTCGTGCATGTCGCGACGAGGTCGCCGATCCCGGCGAGGCCCGCGGCGGTCAGGGGACTGGCCCCCTCCGCGAAAGCGAACCGGGCGATCTCGGCGAGACCGCGCGTCACGAACCCGGCCTTGGCGTTGTCGCCATAGCCCATGCCGTCGATGGCGCCGGCGCCGACCGCGACGATGTTCTTGAGCGCCCCGCATATCTCGACGCCGACGACGTCGGCGTTCGTGTACGCCCGGAACATCGGCGTACTCACGACCGCCTGGAACCGCCGCGCCGTGCCCGGATCGGCCGACGCGACCACCGTGGGCGCGGGGAGGCCGGTCGCGATCTCGCGGCTGATGTTCGGCCCCGAGAGGACGGCGATGCGATCGCGGTTCATCACCTCCGACCAGAGCCCGCTCATGCGGCGACCGTCCTCGGTGAGGCCCTTCGTCGCCGAACAAAGGTGGTGGTCCGGTCTGAGGAGCGGCGCGATCAGATCGCGAAGCTCGCGCACGCCAGCGCTCGGAACGGCGATCACCAGGTCGTCGGGGATCAGGGCGCGCTCGATGTCGCTCGTGACCTCGACGCCCTCCGGGAGGCGCACGCCCGGCAGATAGCGCACGTTCTCCCGCCGAGACGCGACCTCGCCGGCCCGCGCGGCATCGCGCATCCAGAGGACCACGCGCCGGCCGCCGTCCCGCGCCATGATCGTCGCCAGCGTCGTGCCCCACGCGCCGCCCTGGAGGACGGCAACGTCGGGCGCCCTCACGCCCGTTGTCCCTGTTCCCCCACCCTCGGCTCCACGCCGCGCAGGATGCGCTCGATGTTGGCCCGATGCCGGAACGTGATGATCCCCGCGGAGATCAGGATGAACGCCAGTGCGGCCCAGTGGAACGAGATCACGCCGAGCAGGGTGAAGAGCGCGTATCCCACGATCGCACCACCAGCGGCGGCCAACGAGCCGACCGAGACCATCCGCGTTATCGCCAGGGCGATGGCGAACGCCACGACCGACACCAGCCATGTCGGGCTCGCCACGAAGAGCAGCGCGCCGAACCCTGTCGCGACGCCGCGCCCTCCGCGGCCCGCCAGGAACGCGGGCCAGCAGTGGCCGGCGACGGCGCCGACCGCGGCGAGCGCCGACGCCACGATGCGACCGTCGCCCTGAGGAACGAGGAACACCGCGAGCCACACCGCGGCCGCGCCTTTCAGGATGTCGAGCAGCCCGACGAGGATGGCGGCGCCCGGCCCGAGCGTTCGCAGGGTGTTCGTCGCGCCGGTCGAGCCCGAGCCCACACGGCGCAGGTCGACGTTCCGGTAGAGCCTGCCGACGACGTAGCCGCTCGAGAATGAGCCGATGGCGTACCCGCACAGGCCCGCGAGGACGGGAAGGACCCCGGCGAGGAATGTCATTCGCGCGCCCCGCGGAATTCGAGACGCAGGGGCGTGCCCGCGAACTCGAAGCGCTCGCGGATGCGGTTCTCGAGATAGCGCTGGTACGAGAAGTGGACCGCGTCAGGGCGATCGACGAAGAACACGAATGTCGGCGCCGGCCCCTTCGCCTGCGTCACGTGGTGGAAGCGGACCTCGCGACCGTGATCGGTGGGCGGCGGATGCGCGCCAATGGCATCGACGAGGAGGCGGTGCAGTTCCGAGGTCGCGATACGGACGGCGCGGCGCGCAACGATGGCGAGGGCATCCGCGAGCGTCGCCTCGACGCCGCGGCCGGTCTTCGCCGATACGAAACGGCTTCCGAGCCACGGCGCGAAGTGGAACTCCCGGGCGATGTCGGCCTCGAAGCGAGCGGTCATCTCAGCGCTCCGCTCGACAGCATCCCACTTGTTCACAGCGAGCACCATACCCACCCGGGCATCGAGGGCATACCCGGCGATGTGCAGGTCCTGTGCGGTGATGCCCTCGGTCGCGTCGACGAGCACGATCGCCACGTCGGCGCGCTCGATGGCGCGCACGGTGCGCAGGAGCGAGTACTGCTCGATCCCGTGCTCGATCCGGCCGCGCCGGCGGATGCCCGCGGTATCCACGAGCAGGACCCGGCGGCCGCCCCGCTCGAGCGTCGTGTCGATGGTGTCGCGGGTGGTGCCGGGAAGGGTGCTCACGACGGCGCGGTCGGTGCCCGCGAGCGCGTTGAGGAAGCTCGACTTGCCGACGTTCGGCCGCCCCACGATGGCCACCCGCGCGTTGTGCGTCTCCTCTTCCGGCGACTGGTCCGGGAGCGCGGCCACGACGGCGTCAAGCAGGTCTCCCGTCCCTGTGCCCTGGAGCGCTGAGACGGGGTACACCTCGCCCAGGCCGAATTCGTAGAACTCGCTCGCCTGTGCCTCGCCGCGCCAGGAGTCGCTCTTGTTCGCCGCGACGACCACGGGCTTGCGGCCACGGCGTAGCCGGTCGGCGACCTCGTGCTCCAGGGGCAGGAGTCCCGCCTTCGCGTCGACGACGAAGAGCACGGCATCCGACTCCTCGATCGCGAGCGCGGCCTGGTGCCGCACCGCCGCGGCGAGCTGCGCCGTCGCCTCCGGCGAGCGGTCCTCGGCGGCGCCGTCGAGGCCGCCGGTGTCCACGAGCGTGAACTCGCGGCCGCGCCATTCGCAGGTCGCATAGATACGATCACGGGTGGTGCCCGGGAGATCTTCGACGATCGCGAGGCGCTCGCCGACAAGGCGGTTGAAGAGGGTCGACTTGCCGACGTTCGGCCGCCCCACGACCGCGACGACCGGCCGCGGCATCGCTTAGGCGGCGAGCGCCTCGGCGCGCTCCTTGACCTCGAGCAGGGTCTCCATCGGCGTGGAGCATCCGCCGATCAGCCCGATGCGGTCCTCGCCCGCGACCCAGACACGCTCGAGCTCGTCGGCGTGTTCGATGTGGTATGCCGCGCGGCCCTGCATGCGCGCGAGGTTCACGAGCTCCCGCGTGTTCGCGGAGTTCTTTCCCCCGACGACCACGATGGTGTTCACCTGCTGCGCGAGCTCCGTGGCGGCGTTCTGCCGCTTGACGGTCACCGGGCAGACCGTGTTGAAGACCTTGGTCTCCTGGGAGATGTCCACGACGTGAGCCACGAGCTCCTTGAAGACCCAGGGCGGCTGCGTCGACTGCGATACCACGCCGGCCCTCTTCATCTTGGGGAGCTTCTCCCATTCCTCCTTCGTTTCGACGACGACGTGATCGTCGCCCGCGAAACCGACGAGCCCGATGACCTCGGGATGCTGCGGGGTGCCGAGGATCACGACGCGGTAACCCTCTTCCGCGAGCTGCCTGGTGAAGCGCTGCGCGCGGAGCACGAGCGAGCAGGTCGCGTCGATGCACTCGAGCCCCTGCGCCTCGATCTTCGCCCGGGTCTCGGGCGGGATCCCGTGCGCCCGTATGACGACGACTCCCTCCGGGGCCTCCCCCGGATCGGCGATGACCCTGACGCCCCGGGCGGCCAGGCGCTCGCTGATCTTGGGGTTGTGGACGACCTGTCCGAGGTTATGCACGGTCTTGCCGGTCTCGGCCGCGGCCTCGGTCAGCTCGACCGCCTTCTTGACGCCGAAGCAGAACCCGTTCTCGCGCGCGAGGAGCACTTCCATCTGACACAAGTCTACGTGGTCAGACCGGCCCCGGATGTCCCTTTCGTCATGTTCGCCCTCGGTCGTCGGGCGCGACGAGCGACCCGAACCCTGGCGCCGCCTCGGGGCGAACGGACACATGCGGGAGCTGGCTACCTGTAGGCGCCGCGCATATCCGCCGGCAGAAGCGCGGCGATGCGGCGCATCACCGCGTCTGCCACGGGCCCGCGGTCGCGGCCGGCCGATTCGGGAAGGTCGGTCAGCCGGAAGGGCTCTCCCACCCGGATGGTGATGTCGCGGCGCCAGAATCGCCCGAGCCTCGCGCGTTCGGACCCCGTGATCGCGAGCGGGACGAGCGGTGCCGCCGAGCGCCGCGCCAGGAGGACGATGCCCGGGTGCGCGCGCAGGAGCGCGGCGTTCGGGCTGCGGTGGCCCTCGGGAAAGAAGCCGACGGAATGGCCCGCGGCCAGCACGCGCAGCGCCGTCGCCATGGCCTCGCGGTCGGCCTCCCCACGGCGCACCGGGAAGCAGCCGATCGCCCGCAGCAGGAAGCCGAGGACCGGGATCTGGAAGAGCTCGTACTTGGCCATGAAGCGGACCGCCCGGCCGAGGGCGAACTCGATCCAAGGCGGATCCATCCAGCTGATGTGGTTCGCGATGAGGATGAAGCCGCCTTCGCGCGGAAGGCGCTCCGCGCCCACGAAGCGCACCGGCGCGAGGAAGAGCGCGAGCGCCCGGACCGGCGGGTACAGGAGGCGCCACAGCCAGAGCCGGCGTTCCGGCCACTCCGGCGCGCCGACCCTCACGCCGGCGGCGACGGCCTGGTGACGATCTCGAGCACGCGGTCCAGGCCCTGGCCCACGGCGAGCCCGTCGGTCTGGACGACGACCGCGTCGGCCGCCGCCTTGAGTGGCGCGACGGTCCTTTCGCTGTCGAGCTGATCGCGCCGCAGGATCTCGTGCAGCAGCTCCTGGCGCGGCCGCCTCTGTCCGCGCTCCGCCAGCTCCTCCTCGCGTCGTTTCGCGCGTTCCGCGGCCGACGCCGTCAGGAAGATCTTTCGGTCCGCCTCGGGCAGCACGACGGTGCCGATGTCGCGTCCGACCATCACCACGCGGCCCCTCGAGGCGAGGGCTCGCTGTTGCTCGACCATGCGGTCGCGGACAGCCGGGATCCGCGCCACCTGCGACACGCAGCCGTCCACCTCGGCCGAACGGATCGCCCAGGTGACGTCGTCGCCATCGAGAAGCACGGTGTAGGTGCGTCCGTCGCGCACCGTCGGCGGTCCGACGGTTATCCGCACGTCCCGCGCGAGGTCGGCCAAGCGGGCACCGTCGTCCGGATCGATGCCCTTCCGCATCGCCGCGAGCGCGACAGCGCGGTACATCGCCCCGGTGTCGAGGAACAGGTATCCCAGCCGCTCGGCCACGAGCGCCCCGATCGTGCTCTTGCCCGCGCCGGCCGGCCCGTCGATCGCGATCGTGCGGGGCCTCACGCTCCGGACGCCTTGGCGCCGCGGTCCGCCGGCCGCGCTTTTGACCCGCGCGGCGGATCGGCGCCGGAGGGCGCCGCTGCGAGCGCCCGCACCTCGCGCGGCGTCAGCTCCCGCGACGCGCCGGGCGCGAGGCCACCGAGCGTGAGCGGCCCCAGGCGGACGCGCCGCAGCCGCACCACCCGGATGCCGACGGCCGCGCACATGCGCCGGACCTGCCGCTTCCAGCCGGTGCGCAGGACGATGCGCAGGACCCCACCGCGCGGGCTTCGCCTGACGAGGCGCGCCCCTGCGGCGCGGGCGAGCCCCTCCTCGAGACGGACTCCCTCGCGCAGCGCGGCGACCATGGAGAGGGAGGCGTCACCGGCGACGTAGACCTCGTACTCGCGCTCGTGCCCGTACCGCGGGTGGAGCACCCGCTGGGCCCAATCGCCGTCGTTCGTGAGCAGGAGCAGACCCTCGGAAGCCGCGTCGAGGCGTCCCACCGGATACAGGCGCTCGCGCGCTCCGACCACGCCGACCACGGTCGCGCGCCCCCGCTCGTCGCGCGCGGTCGCGACGATCCCGCGCGGCTTGTTCAGCAGCACATATCGGCGGCCGACCGGCGGTGGGACACGCTTGCCGTCGACCTCGAGCGTCGCTCCGGGCGCGACACGCGTGCCCTGCTCCCGCACGACCTCCCCGTCGATGCGCACGCGCCCCTGCGCGACGAGCGTCTCGGCCTTGCGGCGCGACGCGACGCCACGCGCCGCGAGCACCTTCTGGACGCGGACGCCCAACGGGTCGACCTTCGGGGCGGTCAGGGCGCCGCCTCACTCGTCGCCGGCGCCGGCTCGGCGACCTCGCCCTCCGGGCTTAGCGCGCGGGGCAGCTCGTCGAGGCTGCCGAGACCGAAGCACTCGAGGAATTCCCACGTCGTGCCGTAGATGATCGGCCGCCCCGGCGCCTCGCGGCGGCCACGCTCCTCGATCAGCCGGCGCGACGCGAGCGTGTAGATCGTCTGATCGCAGTTGACTCCGCGGATGGCCTCGACCTCCGCACGCGTCGCAGGCTGGCGATACGCGACCACCGCGAGGGTCTCGAGGGCGGCTGGCGAGAGGCGCAGCCGGTCGGCGCCGAGGTACGCCGCGACGGCCGCCGCCGCCTCGGGTGCGGTCACGATCCGGCAGTCGTCGCCGTCGCGCTGCAGCCGGAGGCCCGTGCCGGCGTACGACTCCTCGAGCTCCGCGAGCGCGGCGTCAACGGCCTTCGGCGGCTCGCTCACCGCTCGCGCGAGCTCGCCGCGCGCGACCGGCTTCTCCGCGACGAACAGGACGGCCTCCACCTTCAACGCTGTGGGCGACCGCGGCTGCTGATCTACGAACCGGCCCTTCTTTCCTTCGCGGTCACGACGATCTCGCCGAACAGCTCGTCCTGGTCGATCTCGGCGACGAGCCTTCGGTGAAGGTCGAGAAGTGCGATGAACGTCACGATAGCGAAGCCCAGGGTCGGCCTGCCGCCCAGGAGCTCGCTGAACGTGACGCGGCCGCGCTCGGCGAGGAGGCTCCGGATCTCGGCGGTCCGATCCTCCACCGAGTAGCGCTCGCCAGGGGCCGCGACCTCCTCGGCGGGCTCCCTGACCACGAGCGCGAGCACCTTCGCCCAGGCCGCCGCGAGCGCTCCGGTGCTGCCGCCGCGCGGAGGCAGCTCCACCGTCCCTCCTTCACGGTGGAACGCGCGCTCTCCCGCGCGCAGGCGATCGCCCAGAAGGGTGGCGCGCTCGCGGACCGCGGCGTACTCGATGAGCCGCGATCGCAGCTCCTCCTCGCTCTCCTCCGGCGACTCATGCGCCGCCGTCTCGAGCGATGGCAGGAGGCTTCGCGCCTTCAGCAGCACGAGCCGGGACGCGAGGTGCAGGAACGCGGCGACCTCCTCCGCGGGCAGCGCGCCCTGTGCGCGCACCCGGGCGAGGTAGTCGTCCGCGAGGAGCGCCAGCCGCACCGTCTGGATGTCCAGGCGCTTTTCCAGGGCGAGCTCGAGGAGGAGATCGAGCGGGCCATCGAAGCCGTCGACCGTGACGTGCGGCGACTCGGGCCCGATCAGCGCGCGGCCTCCTTCAGCGGCGTTCCGGCGAGCACCGAAAACTCGCCGTCTGCGGTCAGGGGGTCGCCTCGCGGTCGGCGCGCTCGAGCAGCCTTTCGTCGGCATCGCCGGGCGCCTCGTGATGGCGGGCGATCAGCCGCGTCACCCGCGGCGACGCACCGCCGCGTGCGGCGAGGGCGGCTCCGCGCCGAGCGTGATCGAGGTACCGCGCGAACCGGTGGTCGCCCTGTGCCAGTCGCGCGCGCACGTGTGGAGCGAAGCGCGCGAGCAGGACGCCCGCGACGCGGTGCCAAAGGCGCGTGTCGCGGGGCTTGGCGATGTCGTGGAGCTCTCCCGCGAGCACGAGCTCGTCGTCCGCGCCGAGAGCGCGGAGGATCTCGGCCGTCCGCGACGCGTGCCGCTCGTCGCCGTCGCGGCTGGTCATGAAACGCCAGGTCTGCCGGGCGCGCGCGAGCGCGCTCAGAAGGCGAGGCCGCCCGAACCGAGCAGGAGGCGCACGAGCGCGGCCGCGGGCGTCTGCACGAGCGGTCCGAGCACGTTGATCCCCATCGAGGGCAGAAGGAACAGGACCGCCAGAAGGATGAACGGACCGTACTGCTCGTAGGTCCTCCACGAGTACTGCTGGCGCGGCGGCAGGAGGCCGTACACGACGCGCGATCCATCGAGTGGCGGTATCGGTATCAGGTTGAACACGAACAGCAGGCAGTTGTAGACCACGATGCTGCTCAGGACGATCGTGTACGTGCCGCCGACGACGTCGGTCGTCCCGAAGCGCAGCGGTATGGCACAGATCGTCGCAAGGACGAGATTCGTGACGGGTCCTGCGAGCGAGACGGCGCTGATCGAAAAGCTGCCACGCAGGCGCGCCTCGTTGACCGGCACCGGCTTGCCGTACCCGAAACGTACGAGCAGCAGGAACAACGAGCCCAGCAGGTCGAGATGCGCCAGCGGGTTCAGCGTCATGCGCCCGAGCAGCCGCGCGGTGTCGTCGCCGAGGCGGTGGGCAACGTAGGCGTGCATGAACTCGTGGACCGTGATCCCTAGGACGACCGCGACGATGAAGCTCCAGAAGTGGATGGGGTCGTTGACCGCCTGCGACAGGATCGCCTCGACACTCCTGATGTTGAAGAGCAGCAGTACGACGAAGAGGATCAGGATCGGGTTGCCGCCGAACGGGCCGCGGGCGCCTCGGGCGATCATGCGCAGAGCCACCGCCGCCTCGCGCCGCGGGCAGCGGCGGCGGATCGGCCGCGAAGAGAGCTCATCACTGAGAACCCGAGTCTATTGGCCGTGGACGTCATCGACTCGCGATCCGCCCGAGCACCAGGCGCCGGCGTGGTACGCGCAGCACACTCCAGCGGAACGCGCGCCGCACCGCCTCGGTGGCTTCGTCGTCTCCCCGACGTCCCGCGCGATGGACCTCCGCGAAGGGCTGGCCCCGCTCGACGCGGTCGCCGACCTTCGCGCGCAGCACGACGCCGGTGGCATGATCGATCGGCCGGCCCTTGACCTCGCGCCCGGCGCCGAGCCGCACCGAAGCGTGTCCGATCTGCTCGGCGACGATCGCCGCGACGTATCCAGTCCGCGGAGCGGCGAGGACGACGACGTCGGTCGCGCGCGGCAGGCGCGAAGGGTCGTCCACCATCCGCGCGTCGCCGCCCTGCGCCAGGACCAGCTCGCGCAGTTTCGCGAGTCCGCTGCCGTCGGCGACGGCGCGGTCGATGCGCGCGCGGGCCGCGTCGCGGCCGCGCGCCCGGCGCGCGAGGACGAGCATCTCCGCGCCGGCGACGCGCGCGAGCTCCGCGACGTCCGCCGGCCCCTCGCCGCGGAGCGTGGCGATCGCCTCAGCCACCTCGAGCGCGTTCCCCACCGCGTGGCCGAGCGGCTGCTCCATGTCGGTGAGCTCGCATGTGACCGCGAGGCCGTGCGCGCGGCCGATCGCGACCATCGCGCGCGCGAGGGCGGCCGCGGAGCGCCGGTCCTTCATGAACGCGCCGCTGCCGACCTTGACGTCGAGGACCACCGCGTTCGCCCCGGCGGCGATCTTCTTCGACATGATGCTCGACGCGATGAGCGGAATCGAGGGCACGGTGCCGCTCGCGTCCCGCAGCGCGTACATCAGGCCGTCGGCAGGCGCGAGCTCCGCCGTCTGACCGCTCACCACCAGACCGATCTGGCCGAGCTGAGCGAGGAACTCGCGCGTCGTCAGGTCCACGCGGTATCCCGTGAACGATTCGAGCTTGTCCAGTGTCCCCCCGGAGAATCCGAGGCCGCGGCCGCTCATCTTCGCGACCGGCGCTCCGCACGCGGCCACGAGCGGCGCCACGACGAGCGTGGTCTTGTCGCCGACGCCGCCGGTCGAGTGCTTGTCGACGACGCGGCCGAAGCCCGACAGATCCAGCCGGTCGCCCGATCCGACCATCGCCGCGGTCAACGCCGCCGTCTCGCGCGCGTCCATTCCTCGCCACACCACGGCCATGCAGAACGCGCTCATCTGGTAGTCGGGGATCTGTCCCGAGGCGTAACCGGCAACGAGGCCGCGGATCTGCTCGTCGCTGAGCCGCCCGCCGTCGCGCTTCGTTCCGATCGCATCGACGGCGCTGGTCACATGCCCGCGACCACGCCTTTCACGAGCTCTCCGAGTCGGCGTCCGGCGCGGTTCGCGACCTCGATCACGGCCTCGGCGGTGACGTGTTCCGGGCGGTCCCCGAGGGCCATGTCCGTGACCGTGGCGATCGCGAGGATCCGCATGCCCATGTGCCGCGCGACCAGCACCTCCGGGACGGTGCTCATGCCGACGGCGTCCGCGCCCCAGGCGCGCAGCATGCGCAGCTCGGCCGGCGTCTCGTAGTTCGGGCCCGGCACCGCGACATACACGCCTTCGCGCAGATCGCTGTCCACGCTCTTCGCGAGCGAACGCAGGTCCTCGGTGTACGTGCCGAGCATGTCGACGAACCGCGGACCGAGAGAGTCGTCGTTGGCTCCGCGCAGCGGGTTGTCCGGCATGAAGTTGATGTGGTCGGCGACGAGCATCAGGTCGCCCGCGGCGAACGCGGGGTTCAAGCCGCCGCACGCGTTCGTCAACACGAGCGTCTCGATGCCCCATGCGCGCATGACCCGCACCGGGAACGTCACCGCTCGCATGTCGTAGCCCTCGTACCAGTGAAGGCGGCCCTTCATGACCGCGACGACCCTTCCCGCGACGCTTCCGACGACCAGCTCGCCCGCGTGGCCGGGGGCCGTGCTGCGCTGCCAGCCGGGGATGTCTCCGTACGGAATGCGGACCGCTTCCACCACCTCGTCCGCGAACGCCCCCAGCCCGGAGCCGAGGACGATCCCGGCGACCGGCGCGGCCTTGGTTCTCGCGCGGATGGCCTCCACCGCGGGTCCCGTATCGAGTGACATTCAGTTCCCTTCCTTGAGGATCTTCTGCCGCAGGAGCGTGAGGAACGGGGGCATCGTCGCCGTACGCACGAAGCGCGCCACTGTGGCCGAGCGGCCAACGTCGATCCGGTCCCCGATGCGCAGCGCGTGCTCCTCCTGGCCGTCGCACGATAGGCGAGCGGGCTCATCGAGAACACCGAACGAGAGCATCTGGTCGCGCTCGAGGACGACGGCGTTCCCGAACGACAGATGCGGGGCGATCGGCACCATCATGAAGGCACGCGAGTGCGGGAGGATCAGCGGTCCCCCGACCGAGAAGCCGTAGGCCGTACTTCCGGTGGCCGTGGCCACGATCAACCCGTCCGACCAGTAGACAGTGAACGGCTCGCCGTCGATGCGCACGTCGAGATGGATCGACCGGACGAATTCCCCGCGCGCCACCACGACATCGTTGAGCGCGAGGACGTGCACCGCCTCCCTGTCACCGCGCCACAGCCGCGCATCGAGGAGCGTGCGGTCCTCGGTCTCATACCGCCCGGCGGCGACATCGACGATGGTGCGCTCGAACCCATCGACGGTCGTGCCGCTCAGGAAGCCGAGGCGCCCGAGATTGACGCCGAGCAGCGCGACGCCGAGCGGGGCGAGCGCGCGCGCGGCGCGGAGCATGGTCCCGTCGCCGCCGAAGACGCACGCCACGTCCGCATGACGCACCTCGTCCTCCAGCGCGCGCGAGTCGAGCGAGACTGCGGCGACCTCGTGCCCGCCCGCGCGCAGGTACGCCGTTGCCGCCGCCGCCGCGCGCATCGCCGCGTCCCGGTCCGGGCGCGCGCAGACCGCGAACTTCACCCGGCGGCGCGGTCCGCCGCGAGCAGCAGTGCAGCGGTGTCGAGGGCCGTCGCGCCCTTACGCGCGTGCAGGAAGATCTCCCGGTTCCCCTCGCGGCCCGCGAGGCGCGAGGGCGCGACCGCGACCGCGCCCACGCCATCGCGTGCGAAACGCTCCGCTACGGACACGACGCACGCGGCGCGAACAGGGGCTTCCCGCACTATGCCGCCGCTCCCGACGTTCTCGCGTCCCGCCTCGAACTGCGGCTTGACCAGCACGACCACGTCTCCGTCGTCCTTCAAGTGACGAAAGGACGGAGGCACGGCGAGGCCCAGCGAGATGAACGACACGTCGGCGACGATGAGGTCGACGGGCTCCGGCAGGTCGAACGGCTCGCGCGCGTTCACCCCCTCGCGGGACGACACGCGGGGATCGTTGCGCAGCTTCCAATCGAGCTGCCCGCGGCCCACATCGACCGCATGGACGCGGAGCGCACCACGCGCAAGGAGGCAGTCGGTGAAACCGCCCGTCGAGGCGCCGATGTCGAGGCAGACGCGGCCATACACATCGAGGCCAAGGTCCTCAAGCGCACCCTCCAGCTTCTCGCCCCCTCGCGAGACGTAGCGGCGGCCGGCATCGACCGTGAGCGCGGCCGTATCGTCGACGGGGGCCGCGGCGCGGTGCGCCGTTTCGCCATCGACCCGGACGACGCCCGCGAGGATCAGCGCCTGCGCGCGCTCGCGCGAGGGCGCCAGACCCTGCGCCACGAGAAGCCGATCGAGCCGTTCCCGCCTGGTCACGCGGCGATTATGGTGCGCATCCCCTCCGTGCCGGGCCGGTCCCGAGGCCTGCATCGTGCTTCTTCGGGGGGCGGGCGGGGACCACCAGCCGCACGTACACTGCCGCGGTCATGCCAAAGCGGCTTCCGCGCGCGCGAACGCTCAAGGGCGATCCGAAGCTCGCGTACTACGACTCAGGGGGCGGCATGGCGGGTGAACCACCGGTACTGCTCCTTCACGGGTCGACCATGCGCTCGGAGGATTGGGACAACATCTTCCCGCGCCTCGCGACGCGTTATCGCGTCGTCGCCTACGACGCGCGAGGCCACGGAAGGAGCGGCCGTTCCGCGAGTTACGACCTCGGCGGATTCGTCGCTGATGCGCGGCGCGTGGTGAATGAAGTGCTCGTGCGACCGGCCATCGTGGTCGGTCACTCGCTCGGAGGAGCCGTCGCGCTCGTCCTCGCGGCAGAGGCCCCCGAGCTGGTGCGTGGCGTCGTCCTCGAGGACCCGCTGCTCGGCCGCTTCGGCGCCGCCGGCGGCGCTGACTTCTTCCGCGCGCTGCGTAAGGCGCTGGACACTGCCGGAGACCCGGTGGCGTTCAAGGGCGCGGTGTCGCGCCTGCCACTGACGGACCCCGGGCTTCGGGGCGAGCGGACGGTCGGGGAGGTCCGGGGCTTCTACGCCCCTGAGCGCATGGCCTCCTACTTCGCGGCGATCGACCCGGCCTTCGCGGAGCACATGGCGCGGACCGACGAGTCCGGCCGCACGGCCGTCGAGGCCGCCCTCGCCGCCCTGCGGGTCCCGGTGCTGCTACTGGCGGCGGATCCCCGGTACGGCACCCGACTCCAGGAGGGCGAGGCGGACCGCGTCGTCGGCGCCCTCCCGGATGCGCAGCTCATCCGATTCCCTGGTGTCGGACACCGCATCCACGGCGTCCGTCCTGAGCCGTTCCTCGAGGCGATCGAGCCGTTCCTGCGCCGCATCCGCACCACCGCCGCCGCGGCCACCGCCTGACGCGCGCTCCGCGGTGACCGATCGGCGTTTTGCGCCGTGGTCGGCGCGGACGGCCGCGGAGTTTCGCACGCGCCTCGGCGCAGATGGCGCTCGAAGCCTGAGGCTTGCGGCGATGACGGGTGGTCATGCAGATGTGAATCCAGGGCTATCTTGGTGACGTGACGCTCTATCGATCCCCCGCCGGCGAGGCCCACGTCTTCCGCGCGGATCCCGAGCAGCCAAAGCCGGGACGCGCCGCCCCCTGCATAGTCGATTGCCGGCCGAAGCCGGCGAGCCTGCAGAAGGCTCAGCGTCTCGCCGAGCCATACGTCTGGCTCGGCCACGTGTTCGCCAACGCCGGGGACTGGCTGGTGTGGGACGTGCGCGGCGTCACCTCGGTCATGACAGATGAGGGGTTCAGGTCCGCCTTCGACCTCGTCTGATATCGGGCGCAGCCGGGGCTTTCTTGGCAGGGCCCCTCACCTTGCCTGCGCCGCCAGCGCCATTCCCAGCTCGGTGATGCGAAGGTCCGCCGCGTCGAGCCGCTTGGCGCACTCCCCGTACAGGCGCAGCCCCTCCTCGTAGAGGCGCACGGCTTCGTCGAGGTCGAGCGCGGGGTCCTCCAGCCGATCGGCTATCGCCTCGAGCCGTCCCAGCGCGGTCTCGATCGAGGGTGTCGGCTCGGTCGTCTCACTCATGCCGGCGACCACCGCGTTCCCGCTCCTCGCTCGTATGCCGACGGTGCGCCCGGGGCGACATCCGCTCATCCATCGCGGGGCTCGATGTCGCTCACTATGGCGCGCGCGCGGCCGTCGCGCATGCGCAGCCCGACCGCCTCCCCGCGGTGCAGCGCTCCGACCGCGGTGCGGAGATGGCCGTCGTTGCCCTCGACGATGGCGTAGCCGCGGCCGAGCACGGCGAGCGGCGACAGCGCATCGAGACGCCCCCGCGCCGCAAGCGCCCGCGAGCGCCGCGCGGGAACCGCCCTCGACACCGCGCGGTCGAGCACGCGGCGGGCATCGTCGAGCTGCTGGCGCAGGGCACCGACGCGCGCGGCGGGCGCGCGACGGTCGAGAAGACGGCGCGCTGCCTCGAGCCGCCGCTTACGGACGGCCACGGCGTCGCGCGCGTGCAGCTCGATCCGGCGCATGTGCCGCGTGGCCGCGACGCGGGTCCCGCTCGCGTCCGGCACGACGAGCTCCGCGGCGACCGACGGCGTCGGCGCGCGGACATCGGCCACCAGGTCAGCGAGCGTGACATCCGTCTCGTGGCCGATGCCGCTGCACACCGGACGAGGGAAGCGGCCGAGCGCGCGGACGAGCGCCTCATCGTTAAACGGCCACAGGTCCTCGCTCGCGCCACCCCCGCGGGCGAGGATCACGACGTCGAGGTCCCGTACCTGAGCCAGCCCGTCGAGCGCCGCGATGATCGACTCGACGGCCCCCGCGCCCTGGACCTGCGCCGGCGCGAACACGAGCTCGACCCGCGGATCGCGCCGCGCGACCACGGTCTGGACGTCGCGCCAGGCAGCACCAGCTGCGCTCGTCACGACGCCGATAAGCCTGGGATGCGCGGGCAGCGGACGCTTTCGCTCGAGCGCGAAGATGCCCTCCGCCGAGAGGCGCCGCTTGACGGCCTCCAGCCGCAGGTGCGCATCGCCGGCCCCCGCGGGGCGCACGTCGTCACAGCGCAGCTGGTGCCGGCCCGCCCGCGGATACACCTCGAGATAACCGTGCGCGATCACGCGCGCGCCGTCGCGTGGCAAGAGCGGTATGTTCGCGGCCTGCTGCCCGAAGAGCACGCACGAGAGCTGCCCCACGTTGTCGCGCAGCGTGAAGTACACATGCCCTGCGGCCGAGACGGACGACTGGCTGACCTCCCCCTCGATCCAGAGGTCCTTGAAGTCAGGCGTGGCCTGTAGCCGTTCGGCGATCCGCACGGTCAGCTGACCGACGCTCAGGACGCGCTCGGGACGCCACTCTGGCGCCGCGGCGATCAGGCGCGTTCCAGGTACTCCCCGCTGCGGGTATCGACCCTGATCCGGTCACCTTCCTTCACGAACAGCGGCACGTTCACGCGGAGCCCCGTCTCGAGCGTCGCCGACTTCGTCGCTCCCGTCGCCGTATCCCCCTTGATCCCGAACTCGAGGCTCGCGATCTTCAGAACGACCGACGCGGGCAGGTCCACGCCGAGCGCGTCGCCCTCGTACTCGTTGAGCGTCACGGTCATGCCGTCGCTGAGGTAGTTCACGGCGTCGCCGAGCTGGTCCTCGGCGAGGGCGACCTGGTCGTATGTGGCCGTGTCCATGAAGTGGTAATGGCTCCCGTCGTGGTACATGAACTGGACCGTGCGATGGTCCATGCGCGCGCGCGCGAATCGCTCGCCCGCCTGGACGGTCTTCTCCACGAGGTCGCCGCGCCGCACATTGCGCAGCTTCATGCGGACCTGGGCGCTGCCGCGGCCCATCTTGATGTGCTGGAACTCGACGATCTGATAGAGGATCCCGTCCATCTCGATCGTGATGCCGCGTCTTATCTCGCCTGTAGAAATCACTGCTCGTCCTTCCTCGTTCGCTCGATGAGCCAGCGCAGCGCCTCTTCGTAACCGCCGGCGCCCTTCCCGATGACCTGGTGCGCGGTGACGTCCCGCAGGTAGCTATGGTGCCGGAACGGCTCGCGCGCCGCGATGTCGGAGATGTGCACCTCGACGACCGGGAATGCGCACGCCGCCACGGCGTCACGAAGCGCGATCGACGTGTGGGCCAGGCCGCCGGGGTTGAGGATCGCACCCTCGGCGCCGGCCTGCTCCTGCAGCAGGTCGATCAAAGCGCCCTCGTGATTCGACTGGAAGTCGAGCAGCATGGCGCCCGCCTCGCGCGCGACGTGGCGGCACCGGTCGACGATCTCGCGGAGCGTGGTGGTCCCATACAGCTCCGGCTCGCGCGTCCCGAGCGTGTTGAGGTTCGGCCCGTTCAGGAGCAGGTATGCGCTCCTACTCACGCCGCGCCCCTCGAGCGTGCGCGCCGCGCGGCCGAGTCGCCCTCGGCTCACCCCGTGCCGCCCGCGAGCGCGCGGGCCGCGCGTCGCAGCGCCGCGGGCTTCACGTCCGTCACCTCGGCGAATCGCCCGATGCGGCGGGGCAGCACCCAGCGCACCGCACCCCTACGCGCCTTCTTGTCGCGGCCGAGGTAGCTCCAGGTGGCACGCGGGACCGCCGTGCGGATGGGCAGCCCGGCCTGCTGGAGCAGCCGCTCCACCGTCTGGCGCGGCGACGCGGAGGCGAGGTCGAGCTCCTCGGCCAGGGCGCACGCGAACACCATGCCGAGCGCGACCGCCTCGCCGTGCAGCACGCGGTACGACATCGCGGCCTCGTACGCGTGGCCGAAGGTATGCCCGAAGTTGAGCACCTCGCGCAACCCGCTCTCGCGCTCGTCCCGACCCACGATGTCGGCCTTCACGGCCGCGGCCATCGCCACGGCGGCGAGTGTCGCCGGGAGCCGGCCGGCGCGCACATCCGGGAGCGAACGCTCGAGCTGGCCGACCGACTCGCGGTCCGCGATGAACGCGCTCTTGATCACCTCGGCGAGGCCGGCGGACACTTGTCGCGGCGGCAACGTGCGCAGCGACGACAGGTCGGCGAGCGTCGCGTCAGGTGCGTGAAATGCGCCCGCGAGGTTCTTCCCTTCAGGGAGATCGATGCCCGTCTTTCCCCCGATCGACGAGTCGACCATGGCAAGGAGGGTCGTCGGCAGGTGCGCCAGGCGAACGCCCCGCGCGTACGTGGCCGCCGCGAACCCGGCGAGGTCGCCGACGACACCGCCACCGAGGGCCAGGACGCCCCCATCGCGGCCGACACCGGCGCGCGCGATGTCGCTCCAGAGGCGTGCGAGAGAACGGGGGGACTTGGCCCGCTCGCCCGTGCCCACATGCACGAGCGTGCTCGGGAGGCCCGCCTGGCGCAGTGACGCCATGACGGCTGGGGCGAAGTGCGCCGACGCCATGGCGTCCGCGACCACGGCGGCTTTGCCGGTCCAACCGAGGTCGCGCAGCCGCGTTCCGACCTCGGCGTGCAGTCCGGCGCGAACGACCACGGCGTAAGGGTGCTCGGCGGCCACGTCGATGCGCACTCCGCGGACCCTGACGAGCCAGCTGGCGATCCGCTCGGCGACCTCGTCGGGCAGCGCGCCGTCGACGGCGACGCTCTCGTCGACGTCGGCGTACGCCGCGCGCCGTTCGCGCAGGACGCGGCGCGCGCGCTCGGGCGCCGGGAGGTCGCCGTACGGGCGCTTGGGCATCGTCGCCGCGATCCCTCGCGTGACGTGCGCGAGGGAGCCGCTCAAGCCCACGATCGCGCCGAGCGCCCGCATTCCGTCGCGATTCGGCTCGCGGATGACGGCGCCGCCGCCCGCAGCGACGACGGTCCACGACGGCGACGGACGCAGCCGCGACAGGACTTCGCTCTCGAGGTCGCGGAAGCGGTCCCAGCCGTCGATCTCGATGATCTCCCTGCAGCTCTTCCGCGCGGCACGCTCGATCTCGGCGTCGAGCTCGATCGCGCGCGCGCCGAGCCGCGCCGCCAGCAGAGGCGCGACGGTCGACTTCCCCACCCCGGGGGGCCCCACAAGGAATACATGCATCAGCCAGGCGCCCCGCGAGGGCGCCCGGATCGCGCCGGTAACGGCCGCATCGGGCGCGAACGACAGGGCGACCCGGCCGCCCGAACGCGTATCAGCCGCATGGCGTGGGGCGCCTGGCGCTCACCTCGCGTCGAGCGGACGCAGCCGCGCGCGGTACCGCTCGACCGAGGCGACCAGGTCGTCGGCGGAGTCCCCGCCGAACTTGTCGCACAGCGCGTCGGCGAGGACGAACGCGAGCATCGCCTCGCACACCACCCCCGCCGCCGGAACGACGCACACATCGCTCCGCTCGACGTGCGCGGGCGAAGGCTCGCCGGTGCGCAGATCCGCGGAATCGAGCGGCTTCATGAGCGTCGAGATCGGCTTGAAGGCGACCTCCACGAGGAGGTCCTCGCCGTTGGTCATCCCGCCCTCAAGGCCGCCCGCGCGGTTCCTGGTGCGCACGAAAGCTCCGTCGCGCACGGCGATCGGATCGTGCACGCTGCTGCCGCGTTCCGTCGCGGCCGTGAAGGCATCGGCGAACTGCACACCCTTCGCGCTCTGGATCGAGCAGAGCGCCTGCGCGATCCGTCCGTCGAGCCGACGGTCCCATTCCGCGAAGGAGCCGAGCCCGGGGACCACGCTCGATGCGCGCAGGGCGACGATACCTCCCAGGGTGTCGCCGGCGTCGCGTGCCGCCGAGATGGCGCTGACCATCGCGGCACTGGAGACACCGTCCGAGCAGCGCACCTCGCTCGCTTCGACTCGGGCGTCGTCGAAGGTTGGCGCACTGCGCACATCGCCGATCGAAGCGGTCTCGCTTCGGACCCGGGTGCCGACGAGGGCGAGGAGCGCCTTGGCGACCGCGCCCCCGGCCACGCGCGCCGCGGTCTCCCGCGCGCTGGCGCGTTCGATGACGTCGCGAACGTCGGTGTGTCCGAATTTCAGCGCCCCAGCGAGGTCGGCGTGGCCCGGCCGCAAGCGGGTCACCGGGGGAGGCGGCTCAGGGACCTCGCTCACGCTCATGACGCGCTCCCAGTTCACCGCGTCGCGGTTGTCGATCCATAGTCCGAGAGGTCCGCCCGTGGTGCGGCCCTGGCGTACACCGCCGGTCACGCGCACCGCATCACGCTCGATGCGCTGTCGCGCCCCGCGCCCGTACCCGAGTTGGCGGCGCCGCAGGTCGGCGTCGATCTGCTCGGGCGAGAGCGGCAACCCGGAGGGAACGCCATCGAGGAGCGCGAAGATCCCGGGGCCGTGTGATTCGCCGACGGTGAGCAGCCTCATCGCGCCCCCGGCGGCGAGGAACACGTCGCGTCTCGCAGGGCCGGCGTATGTACGCCGGTGCTCCGCGGCGGCCTCATACCGGTCTCGGCAGCGCGGCGCGCATGGCGTCCTCGACCGCGGGTCCCTCGACACCGGTCCAGATGTAGAAGGACAGCGCCGCCTGATACAGCAGCATCGTGAGGCCGTCGACGACCGTGCATCCGGAGGCCCGCGCCCGGCGCACCAGAGGCGCCTCCACCGCGGTCGGCACGATGTCCACGACCACGAGCCCCGGTCGCAGGGCGACGCCCTCGAGCGCATCTTCGCCGCGGAGCCCGAGCGAGGTCGCGTTGACGAGCACGTCAGTGGCCGCGAGCCGACCGGCATCGAGCCACGGCGCGACCATAGGGCGCCCGGCCTCAGGGAACGAGGCCGCCAGCCGTTCGGCGCGCTCGCGGGTCCGGTTCGCCAGCGTGACCTCGGCACCGAAAGCGAGGAGCGCCGGCACGATGGCCGCAGCGGCGCCTCCCGCTCCGAGCACCAGCGCCCGCCGCGCGCGCACGTCGATGCCGCTCGCGTGCAGCGCGCGCATGAACCCGGCCTGGTCCGTGTTCCACGCCTGCAATTTCACCCGGTCATCACTCGCATGACGCGAGATCGTGTTGGCCGCGCCGGTCCGCATCGCGACGCCGTCCCAGGTATCGACGAGCGTCATGACCGCCACCTTGTGCGGGACCGTCACGTTGGCCCCGAGGACCGACGCCTCGCGCAACCCGTTCACCGCGGACGGAAGCGACCCAGGGGGCACGTCGAGCGCCTCGTAATGGTGCGGCAGCCGCAGCGCGGCGAAGGCGGCGTTGTGCATCGCGGGCGACAGGGAATGGCTCACGGGGTGCCCGAGGAGGTAGGCCACCGCCATCACCGGTTGCCGTACTTCACGCGATTCGCCTCGTGTTCCTCGAGCGTCGTCGCGAACGCGTGCTGGCCGGTGCCGTCCCCCTTCGCCACGAAGTAGAAGTACGGAACGCCGGCGGGATGCGCGGCCCCCGCGAGCGCTGCGCTGCCTGGGTTGCAGATCGGGGTCGGTGGCAGCCCCGCGACCTGGTACGTGTTGTACGGCGACGCGATCTTGAGGTCGTCGAGCGAGAGGTCGCGCCAGTCGCCGAGCGCGTACTGGATCGTCGGATCGGCGTCGAGCTTCATGTTGATCCGCAACCGATTCGCGTAGACGCCGGCGATGGTCGGGCTCTCCGCGCGATCCTGCGCCTCGCGCTCGACGAGCGACGCGAGTTTCACGATGTCGTAAACGGTCGTTTTCCGTTCGGCGGCGGCCGCACGCAGCGTCCCTCCCTCGCGCTGCTCGAAGGTGGCCAGCAGCGAATCCACCAGCTGCGCGGCCGTGGCGTCGGGCCGGAAGAAATACGTGTCCGGGAAAAGATACCCCTCGAGTGAGGCTCCCGGAGGAAGTCCCGCGAGCACCGCGTTCTTGCGCTCACCCACGACCGCTGCGGCGATGAACGCCTGCGGCGTTATCGCCGGGAAAGATCGGCTGACCGCCGTTGCGACCTGGGTCAGGCGCCAGCCCTCGATGATCCGCAGCACCGACTGCTCGCCGGGCGCCTTCTCGAAGACCTTCGCGATGTCCCGCGGGGTCAGCGAAGAGGAGATGCTGTACGTTCCAGATTGGAGCGCGCTCTCGCGCCCGGACTCGTAGAGAACGAACTCGAAAGCCAGCGCCGAGCGGATGAACCCGGCCTCTTTCAATCGCGAGGCGATGCGACCCGCGGTCTCGCCGCGGTCCACCACGAAAGTCCGCGGGGTGCCCGCAAGATCCGCGGCGAGATCGATGTCCGGTGCGAGGCGCGGTGCGATCAACGCGCGCACCGTCGGCTGCCGCAGCAGCGTGTCGTGATCGGCGACCAGGCCGACGAGGGAGTCCAGCGCGAGGGGGCGCCCGACCACGACCGCCGCCGCACCGAGCGCTATGACCCCGAGAAGGAATGCCAGCGGCCCGCGAGACGATCGCTCCTTCGGAGGACGCGCGCGGCGCGAGCCCGCGCGTACCGGCCCGCGGGCGATCTGGGGAGGAAGGTTCAGGCGCGCCTGCCGCGAAGGAAGTCCTCGAGCAGGATCACCGCCGCTCCGGCGTCGAGATCCGGCGCCCCCCGCGCGATCGCCTCGGCCGTCGTGAAACGCTCGTCGTAGAGCTCGACCGGAAGACCCACGGCGCCGGCGCACGCGTCTGCGAAGCGCTCGACGCGGAGCGCCTGCGGGCCGCGCTCGCCGCGCAGTGTGAGCGGAAGCCCGATCACCAGCTGTTCGGCCTCCTCTCGCGCCGCGTGCGCGCGTATGACTGCGAGGTCCGCTTCGAGGTTCCGCCGGCGGACCGTGGGAAGCGGGCGGACGAGGCCGAACGCGTCCTCACCGACCGCGAGACCGACGCGGCGATCGCCCACGTCGAGCGCAAGATACCGCACCACGTCAGGGTGCCACGCTCACCGCCGTACCCACGACCACGTTGATCTTCTGCTCGAGGAGCGGCAGCCGCGGCCACCACACCGGCCGCGCCTCCACGCTGACCACGCGGATGCGCCGTGGTTCGAGGAGAGGCGCGACCTCGCCGCGCTCTCGTCCGGCGACCGTCGCGGCGATCGTCGCCCGATCGACGCGGGTGTGCTCCGTCGTTCGGGCCTTGACGTGCCACACAACGCCCGACTCGGTGATCGCGGGCGCGCCGAGCTCGACGACCGCGCCGTCCCTGTCGATCTCGTTCTCGGGCTTCGACGCGTCCTGCAGCCTCGCGAGGACCGCGGCGCGCGGCTCGTCCGCCGGTACAGCGAATGCGGTCGCGACGGCGCTCGCCGCGAGGTCGAACGTCGGCACCTCCTTTCCGACAACGTCGGCGGACGGCGTCTGCGCGCTGATGCGCACGATGACACCAGGCGCGACGGCAGTGCCGATCGGCGGCGCTCCGCGCCATGTCGTGAGCTGCTTCTCGCCTGCCTCCTGTAGCGCGGGCGGGATCCGCTTGGCGGCCAGGTCGTAGTCCTCCTGTTTCACGACGGGGATCGTGGTGCTCTCTCCTCCGGCCGTGGGCGCCGGGTTCGACACGGCGTACGACGCGCTGGGGCTCACGAGGATGCGCCCGGCCGAGACGTTGCCCCCAGGGCCGGGGTCGACCGCCTCGACCGATACGTCCACGGTGCCGGCGAGGACGGCGAGGACGACGATGAAGCTGCGCGGCAACGTCTTGTCCTCGGTGGTCGCGAATCTGATGCCATCATTCGTGCGTAACGTCGTGCCCTTCGGTATCGCGATGTCCACCGTCGTCTGGTTGCTGAAGCGGACGCTTCCCGTCGCCTTCGTCGCGTCGACACGCGATCCGGTGGCGGCGCCCGTGACCGTCACGTTCACGGTCGCGACCAGGCTCTGCGCGGGAACTCCCGCGCCGGCGCCGGCGCGCACGTCGAATTCGAGCGGCCCGGTGACGAATGCGGTCGGAGCGATGGTCACCGTCGCCTCGGGCACGACAAGCCCCAGAACGAGCGCCGACACGGCCATTGCCGCCGCGAGAACGGCGACGCTCCGGCGGATCGCGCGCGCGCGACGCGCCGCCGCGGCGGGATCGTAGCGGCGCCTCTGTCCGAGCCGTTCCGTCGGGTCGAGCTCGCCGCGCTCGAGCGCCGCGATGGTCGAGTACGCCGGGACGCCAGCGCCCGAGGCCACCGCTCGCGCCCGCGCATCCGCGCTCACCAGCGCGACCCTTCGGCCGCCGGCGCGCCTGCGCGCGACCTCGAGGAAGACAGCGTTACGCCCGAACGGAGCCCCGGGCGGGATGCTGAGGACGAGGTCGGCGTCGGGTGCGGCCGCGGCGATACGGTCGACGACGTCGAGCACCGTGGCGCTCGGATCGCACTCGATGATCGTGCGGGCGCTCAACCGGCATCCCCCGCGCGTGGACCGGCGAAAGGCCGACGCGCACACGGCGGCGTTCGTTCCCGCCGGTCCCACGGCGGCGCGCTCCGGGGTGGAACTGGGTGGGCGGCGGGCGGATCCGGCTCGCGACCGATCGCCGTGCGCGCGCTCACGCGTACACCCCAGCGGCGAGCGCGGCCGCGCCCGCTGCGACGAGGTCGTCCGCGTGCAGCGGAGCGTCGGTCGCGACGCGCGTCGCCAATGTCGGGCGGAGCGGCGCGATGTCGGCCGGGCCGCCGCGGATCGCGGCGATCTCATCGGCGAGCGCCCGCGGCAACATGAGCAGCGTCTCGGGGATGCCGACGAAGTACCAGCGCCCGGGGGGCGGACCCTCAAGAGCCGGATCCGGCGTGGTCACGCAGCTCGCCCACGCGCGCGCGTCCCGCTCGCGGGCCTCGTGCGGACGCGAGCGCAGCGCGTCGCGGCCGAGCGCGAAGACGCGCGTCGCGACGACACGCCCATCGCGCACGATCGCGTACGCGGTCACGTCGGCGCCCAGCCGAAGGACGCCGCCCTCGACCAGGCCCGACTCCGCGAGGAGCCGTCCCAGCGCGTACGCGCCCGAGGTGACGGTGGCGTGGCGCTTCGCGCCCTCGGCGCTCGCCGCCGCGGCGGCCGACTGTACCAGCGGCGCGAGCGCGACGTCGGTGCGGATCTCGACCGTGCGCCCGCGATAACCGACCAGCGTCGGGAGGCGCCTTCCGTCGAGCAGCAGGCCCGCGACGTCATCCCGAAGCTGCACGAGCGCGATGCCGCGCAGCGATGGGTCGCCCTCCGCGGCCACGCGGGCCGCCGTCGCCGCCTCCTCCTTCGCCTCGCTCACCGCGCGCTCGAGTTCGCCCTCCGCGATGGCCGTTCGCTGGTCCGTTCGTTCCAAGACCGTCGCCCCGTGATGCGTCCGCACGTCGTCCCCGTCGATGGCGATGACGATCCGCTCCGCGTGGTCACCCTTCTCGGCGTTGCCGAGGGCGGAGGCGACCGCCGCGGCGGCGGCGCGGCGATCCGCGACCTGTCCGCTCGCGATCGCGCCCGGAGCCATGGGAGCGAGCGCCGAGGCGGAGACGCGCAGACGCCCGTCGTCGCGCTGCGCCACGACGACGCGGGCGCCGGAGGCCGCGAGCTCGATACCGGCGACCGTCCGGCGGCGCTCGCGGTCGCCCCGCCGGGGGTCCCGGTTAGGTCCCGCCACCACCGTTCAATCGCTCGCGTATCGACTGCCGCGCGGCCGCGAGCGCCTCACCGAGGCGCGCCGAGTCCTTGCCACCACCCGTCGCGCTCTGCGGCGGGCCCCCGCCCCGGCCCCCGACGATGGCCGCGAGGTCGTTCACGATCTCGCCGGCCTTGAGGCGTGCGACGAGGTCGCGGGTGACCCCGACCGCGAGACCGGGACGGCCATCGTGGATGCCGCCGAGGACCACGACGCCCGAGCCGAGCCCATCGCGCACCCGGTCTGAGAGGGCGCGGAGTTGCGCCTGGTCGGCATCGCCGACGTCAGCCACCACGAGACGACGGTCGCCGACGGGTTCGGCCTTCGCGATGAGCGCCGTCGCGTTCGCGTCGATGCCGCTGCGCTGGAGCGCGGCGAGCTGCTTTTCGAGCCTCTCGCGCGACTCCTGGAGCTGCGCCACGGCCTCGGGCACGCGGACCGGCGGGGTCCGCAGCGCGGCCGCCGTCCGCCCGAGCCGGTCACGGATCTCACGGACCTCGCGCAGCGCGCCCTGCCCGGTGACGGCCTCGATACGGCGGATGCCCGCGCCGATGCTCTCCTCCTTCGTGATCAGGAACAGGCCGATGTCGCCGGTGCAGTGGCAGTGCGTGCCACCGCAGAGCTCCCGGCTCGGGCCGGCCTCGACGACGCGGACCTCGTCTCCGTACTTCTCGTCGAAGAGGTGGAGCGCGCCGGACGCCAGCGCATCGCGGAGCGGCATCGTTCGCGCCTTCACGTCGGCGTTCTCGAGGATCGCCCGGTTCACCTCCTCCTCCACCCGCCGCAGCTCCTCGGCCAGCATGGCGCGCCCAAAGGTGAAGTCGAACCGCAGGTTCGGCGCGTGCACCAGCGAGCCCGCCTGGTGCACCTCGTCGCCGAGCAGCCTGCGCAGGGTCGCGTGGAGGAGGTGCGTCGCCGTGTGGTTGCGCATCGTGTCGCGGCGCAGCTGTTCCTCGACCGTGGCGAGCGCCGGCGCGCCCTGACGCAACACTCCGTCAACGATCTTTGCGCTCATCACGATCACATCCGCCGCGGCGGTCTGCGTGTCCGCGACGAGCGCGCGGCCCTCGGCGGTGATGATGTCGCCCCGATCGCCGACCTGCCCCCCACCCTCGGGGTAGAACGGGGTGCGATCCAGCACGATCTCCACGTCCTGCCCCTCGTGCGCCTCGGCGATGCGCTCGCCGCCCACCACGAGCGCCGCGATCCGCGCGTCGGCCGCGAGGCCCAGGTAGCCGGTAAACTCGCTGCGTAGCCCCTCCTTCTCGTGGAGGTCGGCGTAGAACTGGCCGAAACGCATCGCGTCCTGGCTGAAGCGCGCCGCGGCGCGCCCGCGATTCCGCTGCGCCTCGAGCAGCGCGCCGAATCCCTGCTCGTCGATGCTCAGCCCCGCAGCGTGCGCGATCTCCCGTGTCATCTCGAGCGGGAAGCCGAACGTGTCGTAGAGACGGAACGCCGCTTCGCCGTCGATGCGGTCGCCCTGACGCAGACGCGTCGCCGCGATCGCCGCGTTCATCTGCTCGAGTCCGCTCGACAGCGTCCGTTCGAATTTGTCCTCCTCGTTCTCGAGCGTCTCGGCGATGCGCTCGCGAGCGGCGGTGAGCTCGTGGTAGTGCCGCTGCATCGTCTTGACGACCTCGCCGCCCAGCTGCGCGATCGCACCCGTGCGCAGACCGAGGCGGGACGCGTGCAGCGCGGCGCGGCGTATGAGGCGGCGAAGGACATAGCCGCGGTTCTCGTTCGAGGGGGCGATGCCATCGGCGATGAGGAAGGTGGCCGCGCGCGAGTGCTCCGCGACGATCCTGATGGAGCGATCGGTCGACGCGTCCCCGCCGTAGGTCTTTCCGGAGAGCGCCTCGATCTTCTTCACGATCGGCTGGAACAGGTCGGTGCGATAGGTGTCAGGGATCACCCCCTGGAGGACCTGCGCGAGCCGCTCGAGTCCGACGCCCGTGTCGATGTTCTTTTTGGCGAGTGGCACCAGCGTGCCGTCGGGCCGCCGGTCGTACTGCTGGAAGACGAAATTCCAGATCTCGATGTAGCGGCCGCAGTGCTCGGACGGGCTGCACACGTGCGGCGGCACGCCCGGCTGAGGGCCGCGGTCGACGAACACCTCGCTGTCAGGGCCGCAGAGTCCGGTCGCGCCCGGCGCCCAGAAGTTGTCCTCGTCGCCGAGTTGAAAGATCTTCTCCGGCGGGAGGAGAGCGAGCTCCCTCGTCCAGATGTCGAACGACTCGGCATCGTCCTTGTGGACCGTCGCCACGAGCGCGCTCGGGTCGAAGCCGAATTGGTCGGTGAGCAGCTCCCAGCCCCACCCGATCGCCTCCTTCTTCCAGTAGTCGCCGATCGCGAAGTTGCCGAGCATCTCGAAGAACGTCAGGTGGTAGCTATCCTCCCCGACCTCTTCGATGTCACTCGTCCGGAGAATCTTCTGCACCGTCGCGATGCGCTTCGCGGGCGGCTGCTTCCGACCGAGGAAGTACGGCACGAGCGGCTGCATGCCCGCGGTCGTGAACAACACGCTCGGGTCGTCGCGCAGTACCAGTGGCGCGCTCGGCAGCCGCTGGTGCCCCCGCTCCTCGAAGAACTTGAAGAACCGCTCACGGATCGTCGCGCTGTCTATCTCGGCATCCTTTCGGAATGAAAAGCGCGGGGGCGGCCGTCGGCCGTCTCCCGCGCTCCCCGCTCCGGTGGATGGTACCGAACGCTACAGGGTGCTGGAGCTCCCCGTGCCCGCGCCGGTCCCCGTGCCCCCGCCCGGACCGCCGGAGCCGCTGTTCGTCCGGTCCCACTGGCGCTTGGCCTCGTCGACGAGCTCGCGGCCCTTGACCTGGGCGTCGTCCGCCAGCTTCTGCGCGACGCGCTGCAGCTCGTCCCCGCGGCGCCGAAGCTCGTCGCTGCGCTGCCGCAGCTCCTCGCGGGTCACATCGCCCGTTCGCGGCGCGTACAGCAGTGCGGCGACCGCGCCGATCAGTGCTCCGAAGATGAATCCCATCTGTCGTCCTCCTTGTGTTTCCGCTATCCACGACGCACGGCACGTGGCGTGCCTTCGCCGCGTCACCGACGGGGGCGGCGCACCATCTCGAATGCTGCGAGCGTGAGGCAGGCGACGAGCGCGGCGGCGACGCCGAGCCCGAGCTGGGCGTCGCCGAGCGTGCCGCCGCGCCATCCCGCCAGCTCGCCGACGCTCTGCGCGAACACGGCCGCAGTAGCTCCCGCCACCCAGCCTGCCAACAGAGAGCGCGGTCGCCCGAACAGCGCGCGCACCCCCGATGGCACGCCGATGGCAACGAGCGCGAGGATCACCAGCGCCGGCGGCACTTGCCGCTCAGCCGGCCGTCGGATCGGGCCGCGTGGCAGGGGCAGCGACTTCACCGCTTGGCGCTGGGATGGTGCCCCCGCGAGCTGGGAAGGGCAGCGCGAAAAGGGTGAGACCGCCGGCGTGCCGCGCCGCCGCCGGGGCGAGCGCGCCGAGCGGCATGCGCGCGATCCCGGCAAAGGCGAAGAGCGGCAGCAGGAAGAAGTAGGAGAAGAGGCTCCGGTACGCGAGGAAGAGCGGCAGAAGCGCCAGGACCACACCAAGCTCGGGGCTGCTGCGGCGCGTGCGCCACGCTATCGCGAGCGCGGCGACCCCTGCCGCCGCCTCGAGCACGAGGTAGATCGCCGGCGGCCATAGCGGGAGGACGCCGGTCGTGGCGAGGAACACGAGCCCGGCCCCACGCGCGAACATCGGCTCGACGACGGGGGTGAGGACGCCCGCGAACCACGCCTTCGGCGCCCCCAGGATGAACGGCAGATTGGCCGCGACGAAGACCCCGGCCGCGATCGGCATACGCCGGATCGCCTCCCGCCAGCCGCGCTGGGTGGCCACCTGGATCAAGTAGAAGGGCGCAAAGAACCAGGCGATCTGCTTGGTCGCGATGGCGAGGCCGTACGCGATCGCGCTCCACCTGTGCTCGCGCCACAGCCACGCGGCCACCAGCGGCAGCGCATAGAGCAGGTCGGCGCTGCCGCCGACCGTGAACGCGGTAAGGCATGCGGCGCCCAAGAGGGCCGTGAAGAGGAACGGCCGGGTGCCGTGCGGCGCCCGCACGAGGATCAGCGCCATCGCCGCGAGCAGACACCCGATGTAGACGAAATTCGTGTCCCATCCGGCGCGCACGAACGGGATGAGCGCGAGGAACGACAGCGCCGGATACGACGGCCGCCAAACGAATTCGACGTTCTGGCCACCGCGATGGCGGATGTCCCACACCCCGTCGAGAGCGTTGTCGCTCGGATACACATCGACGCTGCGGAAAAGGCCGCGCCGCAGCGGCGTCGTGCGGTCGGCGCCTATCCCGAGCCGGTCGTAGCACGCGAAGAGATCGAGGTCCGTGTACGGATCCTGCCCGCTCAGGACCAGGCGCGCGGCGCACTCGTTCAGCGCGATCGCGTCGTTGTGGTATGGGGTCCAGTCCGCAGCGCGCTCGTAGGGAACGCCCGCTAGCCAGCCGAAGCCGACCAGCGCCATGATCGACACGAACAGCCACGCCAGGCGGAGCGGACCGCGGTACGCCGGGACGGGCATGGATAGGGCATCGCCGCGGCCGTCGCCGATCAGCGCCATGCAGAGAACGACGAGCGATGCGGCGAGTGCCGTCACCACCACGACGGCCCCGTCCTGCGCCGGGTCGCGGATGACCAGCGCGTTCAACACTCCCGTGAAGTACAGCGTCGCGCCGGCGATCGCTACCGCGGCGAGCCTCTGGAGCGCGCGCATCAGAGCGCCGGAGGCGGCGCCATGCCGGTGCACGATCGCGACGCGCGACCGCTGCTGGGAGCACACCGCGCTGCTTCCCGCCACCCCCAACGCGCGGTGTCCAGCATCGAGGGCACCGCCGGGTCGCCGGCCTCTGCCACGACTACAGGTCCAGGCTGCGCTCGACGACGCCTCCGCCGATAACCTCGTCGCCCGAATACCAGACCATGGCCTGCCCCGGAGCGACCAGCGCAGGCGTCGCGAGGGTCACCTCCGCGCGCGCGTCCGCACGCACGCTGACCCGCGCCTCGATCGGTGTTCCCCGATAGCGCAGCACTGCCTCGGTCTGGAACTGCCCATGGGCTGGCCCATCGGCGACGAAGCGCACGTCACGGACCGCGTAGCGGCCCGTGCGGACCTCGTCCCGCGTGCCGACGATCGCCGCCCGGCGGCCCGGGTCGAGACGCAGCACGTACAGTCGCTCGCCCGTCGCGACGCCGGTGCCGGACCGCTGTCCCACGGTGAGCGCGCCGATGCCCCTGTGCATGCCGACGACGGTGCCGTCAGCGCGCTCCACGGGACCCGGGATGAATGCGTCGGGCGCGTGACCGGCGACGAAGTCGCGGTAATCGCCGCCGATGAAGCAGACGTCCATGCTGTCGGGCGTGGTCGCGGTGGGGAGGCCGAGCTCGGCCGCCAGGCGCCGCGTCTCCGACTTGTCGTGCAAGTCGCCGATCGGGAACTCGATGCGGCAAAGCTCGCGCTGGCCGAGCGTGTACAGCGCGTACGACTGATCCTTGCCGGCGTCCCGGGCGCGGAGCAGGCGGCGGCGACCGTCTTCCGCGGTGTCGACGCGAGCGTAGTGGCCCGTCGCGAGGCGCCCGCCGCCGAACTTCGCCACGACGTCCCGCAGCAGCGCCTCGAACTTCACGTGCTGGTTGCACGCGACGCACGGATTCGGGGTCTCGCCCTCCGCGTACGAGGCGACGAAGCGGTCGACGACCGTCCGGCCAAAGACCTCGTGGTAGTCGAGCGCGTAGAACGGTATCCCGATGTGCGCCGCGGCGCGGCGCGCGGACTCCCCCGCCTCGCTGGTACCGCAGCAGCGGGGCGCGTCGGCCGCTGCTGATTCGGGCATGAGGCGCATCCAGACGCCGACGACGTCGTCACCGCGCCGCGCGAGCACCGCCGCAGCGACCGAGCTGTCGACGCCGCCGCTCATCGCGACGAAGACGCGCTCCCCCATCAGGCCCTCGCCTTCACGTGGGCGTCGACGAGCGCGGCGCGCAACGCGCCGGTGGCCATCAGCGCGCACGCCTCCTTGCGCGGTGGCAGTCCGCCGAGCGCCGCGAGGACATCACCGGGTTGGAGATCCCCGGCCTCCGCGGCGGTCCTGCCGGTCGCGAGCACCGTCAGCGCGGACGCGGCGGCGATCGCGGCGGTGCATCCGAACGTGCGGAAGCGGGCTTCGGCGACGAGGCCGTCGCGCATCCGGACCGTGATGGTGGTGCGGTCGCCGCACGAGGGGTTCGCGTCGGAGCCTTTTCCATCCGCATCCTCGACCCCGCCGACATTGCGCGGGTTCGTGAAGTGATCGACCGCGATCGCGGTGTAGGTGTCGGTCACGTCGCCATCCAACACTGCGCTGCGAACTCGTGCTCGGCGGAGGTCACAGCGCTCGGTCGAACCCGTAGATCAACGGCATCCACGCTCGGGGCTTGCCGGGGCGATCCCTGTGCGGGTGTGTGGTCCGAGGCGGAGTCATGACGCGACCGGTTCCGCCGCGATGGACCGGATCCGCGCGACGATCGGCGCGAGCGCCTCCAGCAGCGCATCGATATCCGCGATCGTCGTGCTGCGGCCCACCGTGAGGCGCAGCGATCCCTGCGCGGTATCCCGCGGAAGTCCGAGCGCGAGCAGCACGTGCGACGGCTCGGTGTCGCCCGACGTGCAGGCCGATCCGCTCGACACACTGAACCCCGCGAGGTCGAGCGCGACCACGAGCGCCTCGCCCTGCGCGCCCGGGAAGCAGAAGCTCGCGCTGTTCGGCAGCCGCCGCGTCGGGTGACCCGTGAGTACCGCGTAGGGCACGCGCGCGCGGATCCCATCGATCAGCCGGTCCCGCAGCGCCGCGAGACGCGCCGACTCTGCCGCGCGCCGCTCGGTCGCCAGGCGCAGCGCCAGGCCGAGGCCGACGATCCCCGCGACGTTCTCGGTACCCGTCCGCCGACCCCTCTCCTGCCCGCCGCCGGTCTGGATCGTCGCGATCCGCGTGCCTTTGCGCACGTAGAGCGCGCCGACACCCTTCGGACCATAGAACTTGTGTCCGTTCACGGACACGAGATCGACCGGGATGCGGCGGACATCGACGTCGAGGGCGCCGACGGTCTGCACGGCATCGGAGTGGAAGGCGACGCCGCGCTCGCGGCAGACCGCGCCGATCTCGTCGATCGGCTGGAGCGTGCCGATCTCGTTGTTGCCGTGCATGACCGACACGAGGACGGTCCGGTCGTCGATCGCCTCCGCGACGTCGCTCGCGCAGACGGTGCCCTCGCGGTCGACGCCGACGATGGTGACCCGCGCGCGTCCCTCACGCTCGAGGTCGCGCGCGGTGTCCAGAACGGCGTGGTGCTCGATCGCCGTCGTCACGATTCCGTCGCCCTTGTCGCGGTTCGCACGGAGCGTCCCGCGGAGGGCGAGGTTGTCGGCCTCTGTACCGCCGCCGGTGAAGACGATCTCGCCCGGCTCCGCGCCCAGGGCGGCGGCGACCTGGTCCCGGGAGCGATCGACGAGCGCCCTCGCGGCACGCCCCTCCGCGTAGATGCTGGACGGGTTTCCGTGGACGTCGCGCAGCACCTGCGCCATGGCCTCAGCGACCTCAGGGTCGACGGGCGTGGTCGCGGCATGGTCGAGATAGGCGCGCTTCACGGATGAAAGTGTAGGTCTCCGGCGAGGAGAAAAAGCGCTCGCCGCGGATGAGCGACTTCACAGCCGTGCGGTCGCGCTGGACTCGCGGGTGGGAGGCGTGGCTACCTGTGGATGGTGATGCTCCCTCCACCGAGAGCCGTGCTGCTGCTGCTGTCCTCAAGCGCTCCAATCTGGTTGTCGTAGTCCACCGCGTCGCCGTTCGCCCTGTTCCAGATCTTGATCCGGAACCTGTCCGTGCCACCGCCGCCGGAGATGTCGCCGTCGATGGCAGTGAGAAGGAAGCCGTAATTGCCCCCTCCGTTGATCGTTCCCGTGCCCTTGTACTCGGCCCGGGCGCCTGAGATGACCAGCCACTCGTAGGCGGTGCTGTTGAATTTCAGGTTCCCGAGCTGGAACTGAAACTCGGTGTTACCGGTCGGGATGGTCGCGCCCTTCTTGTACTGGGACACGAAGCCGAAGTTCGCCTTCCCCGTGAGGCTCGGATTCGCGACGAATGCGCCGGTCGGCGATATGATCCAGCCCCCGCCGGTGACGAACCCGTTGGCCGCGTCGTAAATGACGACGAAGGATCCGTAGGTTCCGCGGGCGGTGCCGGTGTCGTCGTCCCTCACCGCGACGGTCACTGTGTAGACATCCGAGGCCGAGTAGAGGTGCGTGGCTGCGCAGGATCCGTTGCCGGTGCCAGCCGCGCTGACGGTCGTGTCAGGACTGCCGTCGTCCCACTGGAAGACGCAGGTGTGCGTGTCGAGGCTTCCGATGTCGGTGAAGTTGGCCGTCACCGTGACCGCGTTCCGAATTGCCACGGGGCCCGTGGGACCGGTGATGGTCGTGATGGTCGGTGCGGCGTTGTTCACCGTGACCGTTGCCGTGCCTGAGCCACTGGCACCGGCGTTGTCGGTCACCGTCGCGCTGACCGTATTCACGTCGGACAGCGTGCTCGTTGGGTTGTCGTCAAGGTACTGGTGCGCCGCGGCGAAGATCTTCACGCCAGCCCCGAGGGCGAGCGTGGTCTCAGTGGAGCCGTCGCCCCAGCGAATCACGACGGTGTAGGTATCGAGAGCTCCCGGGTCGCTGAACGTTCCGTTCAGTGTGACCGAGCCGTTCTCGTCGATCGTCCCTGGTGTCGTAGTGCTGACTGAACGATTTTCGACCCGCCCATCTGAAGGCGTGAGGGCGCTGGCGCCGACCGGCGGTCCTATTCAGACTCGCGAAGGGGGCGTCTCCGGGGAGGAAGGTGAGACACCAGGCTGGCGTGGGATTAGGGCTCTACGTGACGAACTCCTCGTAGATCGCCAGCGATATCTCCGCAAGCGTCAGATCGACCCGAACATCCGGGATCACCCCGCGCGACAGGATGGCGATGGCGTACGGACCCCGCGGGCTGTAGACGACACCGACATCGTTCCGAACGCCGCGGATCGTCCCCGTCTTGTGCGCGACCACCGTACCCTTGGGCAGCAGGGCGGGGATACGCGTATCGGCCTTGGTTCGCGCAAGCGTGTCGAGGATCGCGGCGCAGCTCGGCTCGTCGAGGATCGCGCGTGACTCGAGCAGCTCCATGAGCCGGCAGAGGTCCCTCGGTATCGCGCGGTCGCTTTCCTCCGGGATGACGGATCGTCCGCCGCTGCCGGCCGACTCACGCAGTCGTCGCCGCAACTCCTCGTAGCCGCCGGGCTGCTCCGGGTCCATGTCCACGAGCTCCATCAGCAGCTCGCGGATCGAGAATGGGATGCGCACGCTGCCCAGGTCGTGGCGCCGCATGGCCGCTTCGACCGCGCCTTTGCCGACGCGGTCGAGCAGCAGGTCGGTCGCGGTGTTGTCGCTGACGGTGATCATCAGCGTCGCGAGGTCACGGAGGGTGAGCGCGAGGCCGTCGTCGAGATCCTGCAGCACGCCCGAACCGGCCACGCGGCCGACATCGCGATAGGTCACCCGCTCGCCCAGGTCGACGGTCCCCCGCACGACTTCCTCGTACAGCGCGATGAGGACGGGTAGCTTGATCACCGACGCGGTCGGGAATAGCTGATCCTCGCGGTAGCCGAAGTGGCGTCCCGTCGCGAGCAGTGTCGCCGCGATGCCGATGAACCCTCCGCTCGTGCGCTCGCCGGCGGCGATGCGCTCGAACAGCGGAGTGGGTGCGCTCGGCCTCACACCCGCGGATCGACGACGCGCAGCCGGAGCTCTTCGAGGAGTCCGGGGTCGACGGCGGCCGGGGCGTCGAGAAGCGGGTCGTAGCCGGTCTGCGTCTTCGGAAAGGCGACGACCTCGCGCACGTTCTCGGTGCCCGCCAGTGTCATGACCAGGCGATCGATCCCCGCGGCGATCCCTCCGTGAGGGGGCGCCCCGTACTCGAGTGCGTCGAGGAGCGCGCCGAAGCGCAAGGCGGCGGCCTCCCGCGACACGCCGAGCTGCTCGAACACGCGCTCCTGGACCCGGCGCTGGTGGATCCGGATGCTGCCACCACCGCACTCGGTGCCGTCGATCGCCATGTCGTACTGCTTGCTCCGCGCGCGCTCGGGCTCGGTGTCCAAAAGCTTCAGGTCGGCGTCCGCCAGCGGGGCGCAGAACGGGTTGTGGGCGAAGGTCCACCCGCCCTCAGGCGTGCGCTCGACGAGCGGGAACTCGTAAATCCACAGCGCGTGATGCGCCGACGTGTCGGCGAGCCCGAGCGCCTCGCCGAGGTGCGCGCGCAGCGCTCCGAGCGACTCGCTCGCCGTGTGCCACGCGTCGGCGACAGCGAGGACGAGGTCACCGTCCCGCGCGCCCGAGCGCTCGCGCACGGAGGCGAGCTCGTCGGAGCGAAGGAACTTCGCCACGGGCGAGCGCGTCTCTCCACCGGCGAACGCGAACGACACGAGCCCCTTGGCGCCTTTCTGCTTCGCGACCTGCGCCCAGCCGTCGATATCTCGCCGAGTCGCATCCGCCTTGCCCTCGACGACGATCGCGCGCACCGCCCCGCCGCTGGCCACGGCGTCGCGGAACACGGCGAAGTCCGAGCCGCTGACGACCTGGCCGAGATCGACGAGCTCCATCGCGAAGCGCGTATCCGGCTTATCGCTCCCGTAGCGGCGCATGGCGTCGTCGTACCGCAGGCGCGGCCACGGCGCGCGGAGCGGCTTGCGCCCGAAGCGGCGGAACACCTCCGTGTAGCACTCCTCGGCGAGCGCCATCACGTCGCGCGGCTCGACGAAGCTCATCTCGACGTCGAGCTGCGTGTGCTCGTACATGCGGTCGGCGCGTGGGTCCTCATCGCGGTACGCGCGCGCGATCTGCACGTATTTATCGATGCCGGCGACCATCAGGATCTGCTTCAGCTGCTGAGGCGATTGCGGGAGCGCCCAGAACTTCCCCGGGTAGTACCGCGAGGGCACCACGAAGTCGCGCGCGCCTGTCGGGTCCGAGCGGATCAGGTTCGTCGTCTCGATCTCCCAGAACCCGCGCTCGACGAAGAAGGCGCGGACGAAATTCGTCACCTCGTGTCGAAGGCGGATAAGCTCGCGCGAGCGCTCTCGCCGCAGGTCGACATAGCGGTACTTCCAGCGGAGCATCTCGTCCACCGGCGTCTCTTCGTTGACGTAGAACGGGGGCGTCTTCGCCTCGTTGAGGATGGTGACCTCCTGGGCGACGACCTCGACCTCGCCCGTGGGGATCTTCGCGTTGCGGGTGCCCTCCGGGCGCAGGCGCACGTCCCCGCGCACGCGCAGCACCCACTCCGCGCGCACATCCTTCAGCGCCGCGTGGACGTCGGCGCCGTCGCCCGACTGCGCGACTACCTGGGTGATCCCGTAGCGGTCGCGCAGGTCGATGAACGTGAGCTCCCCGTGGTCGCGCCGACGGTGGACCCAGCCCCCCAGCGTCACTTCTCGTCCGGCGTCGCCGGCGCGGAGCTCGCCGCACGTCGCCGTGCGCAGCATCAGCCGCCGCCCTCTAGGACCGCCGCCCGGTGGTCGGCATCGGGCCGACGCTCCTCGGCCGCCGGGTCCGTCCGCCGCATCAGACCTCGTCCCCGAGGACCGGTGTCGCGCCCGCGACGACGGGCTCGTGGTCGTCCGGAGCGAGCCGCGGCCGGGGTCGGCGCGGGGCGTGGCGACCCACCTCGGTGACGACGGCCGCGAGGCGCGTGACCCGCTGCTCCTTCCTGTCGAGGTCGCGCACGATGACGTTGCCGCCGCGCGCCTCGGGCGTTCCACGAATGACAGCCACCTTGGCGCCGTGCTTGACCGCGCTTTCGAGCTGTCTGTCGAGCTGCCGCTTCGAGAAGTCAACGGCGACGCTGAAACCGGCCTCACGCAGGGGCGTCGCGAGCTGGATGCGGTCCGCGCCGTCCCCGGGATCGGCGGACACCACGTAGACGTCCGCGTCCACCGGGCCGCGCGACGTGACGCCCTGCTGCTTGAGCGCGGCCATCAGCACCTCCATGCCCCCCGCGATGCCGACGCCGGGGGTCGCCGGGCCTCCCATGGTCCGCACGAGCCCGTCGTAGCGGCCGCCCGCGGCGACGGCGATGTCGTCGCCCTTGCCGAACTCCGGATCGGTCAGGTGAAATTCGCATACCGTCCGGGTGTAGTAGTCGAGTCCGCGCACGAGCGTATCGGCTACCTGGAAGCGGACCCCGAGGCGGTCGAGGCCATCGGTCACCTCCGCGAAGTGCTCGCGGTCGGCGTCGCAGATGAGATCGCGCACCTTCGGCGCGCCGGCGGAGATCTCGCGGTCGCGCCGGCTCTTACAGTCGAAGATGCGCAGCACGCTTCCCTCCAGCCGCGCCTTGCAATCGTCGTCGAGCTCCTCGCGAAAGCGCGAGAAGTACGCGACCAGCGCCTCCTTGATCTTCGGCTGGCATTCCTCGTCGCCCACGGTGTTGACCTTCAGCTCGACGTCCGCGAGGCCGGCCTCGGCGAAGAGCGCCGAGGTGAACTCGATGATCTCGATGTCGGCGGCGGCCTCGGCGACGCCGTAGTTTTCGAGGCCCCATTGCCAGAACTGGCGGTAGCGCAGTGTCTGCGGCCGCTGGCCGCGGAACATCGGCTCGCAGTAGTACAACCGCACGGGATGGGGCGCGCGGTACAGGCCGTGCTGCAGATACGCTCGGGTCACCGGAGCTGTGCCCTCAGGACGCAGCGCGAGGTCCCCTTGACCGTGCAGCCGCACCTCGTACATCTCCTTGCCGGCCGCATCGCTCGTCCGACCAGCGGAGCGCAGGAAGACCTCGCGCTCCTCCACGACCGGCGTGGAGATGCGTGGGTACCCGTAGCGCAGGGCGCGCGCGTGGACGACCGCGGACAGTGCGTCGAACGCGGCCATCTCGCGCGGCAGCAGGTCGCGCATGCCCCGAGGGGCCTGGAACGCAGGCATGGGCCGACGATCGTACGTGAGTGGCGGGCGGATCGTTGGACCGCTTCCGACTCGGTGGGCGTTCTCATCGCGACGTCCATGCTCTCGCGTCGCGTATCGTTCGGCGGCATGCGGCGCCGGCGTCTCCTCGCGACGGGCGCGGCGGTTCTCGCGGCCGCGTGCGGATCGACCGGGTCCTCCGCGCCGGGCTCACCGGCCCGCACATCCGCACCGACGTCAGCGTCGGCATCAGGAGGTACGACCACGAAGACACCGACTCCCTCATCGAACACCGCGCAGACCGCGGCCGGCATAGCGACGGTCGAGCTCGCGAAGGGCGGATCGTTCGCGTTCACGCTCCGCGCCGACAAGGCGCCGAAGACCGTTGCCAATTTCGTGACGAAGGCGCGCGCCGGCTTCTACGACGGGCTCACCTTCCACCGTGTCGTGCCGGGTTTCGTGGTGCAGGGTGGCGATCCGCTGGGCACCGGCAGCGGTGGCGGCACGCAGGCGACGGAGCTCAGCGACCTGCCCTTCGACGCCGGTGCGATCGGCGTCGCGCGCGGCGGCGACATCAAGGTGAGCAACGACGCCCAGTTCTTCGTGGTCACCGCGAGCGCGCCGCACCTGAATGGCCAGTACACGAACTTCGGCCAGCTGACCCAGGGCATGGATGCGGTGCTGACCATCAAGATCGGGGACAAGATGAAGAAGGTGACGATCACCTAGGCCTCGTCCGTTCGGCATTCGGCAGAACGGGCGCCAGGGAGCGCGTCACCTTGTGACCCCAGCCTCCGGGACCCACAGTTGACGGATGTCCCGAAACGAGCTGACCGGTGTTGCCTGGGTGGGTGTCGCATGCGGCGTATTGGCGCTTTCGCTAGGGCTCTGGTTCGGGTCTCCCGCGGCGATCCTGACCGGCGCCGCATTGGTCGCTGCGATGGTCCTCGCGACCGACGCGTGGGGACTCCGCACTCGCATTCCCGTCCTGGGGAGTCCGCGTCGCGCCGTGGCCGGCGCCGGCTGGGCCCTGCTGATCGGCGCGACGCTGGTCGCTGACGTGGCCCTGGCCCAGCGGCCGGCCGCACGGGCAGATGCGCGCGTGTTCGTCCAGGGGCTCGCCAGGTACGTCCAACCCTCCAGTGCCCCAGGCGGTTTCCCGTTCCCGCAGATCGTGCTGGGCGCGCCGACGACCCCCGAGCCGAGTCCGGCGCCATCCGCCGCTCCCGCCCCGGCCCAGGCGCCGTCCGCCGCTCCCGCGCGGGCACCGGTCACGACGTCGGCGTCCGTGCCGGCCGGCACGAGCGGTCCGCTCCGCGTCACCGAGGTCGGCGGGCTCGGCACCCTCACGTCTGGGGCGCCTCCACCCGCCGCGCCGACCGCGGCACCGCCCGCAGTCACGGCGGGCCCTTCGGCGCCGCCTCTGCGCACGCCATCGCCGACTCCGATCGTGACGCCCGCACCGACGCCGCCGCCGCCGCAAACGCCCGTGCCAACGCCGACCCCGACCAGCACGCCGGCGCCCACCCCAAAAGCGACACGCTCGCCGGCGCCCACCAGGACACCCTCGCCGACGCCTGTGAAGACACCCTCGCCGACGCCCGTGAAGACACCCTCGCCCGCACCCACCGCAACACCGCGACGCGGTTCGTCCGACACGCTGCTCATCGCGGACGTGAATTCGAACGTCGCGGTCGCCCAGACGACCGCGAGTTGAACCTAGCGGGCTACCGCTCGGTCAGCGCGACCGGCAAACGCTCCCGGATCTGCCCAAGGTCCTTCGTCGAGAAGTACCAGTCCGCCGTCTGGTGCAGTCCGTCGAGGAACTTCATCTTCGGCTCCCAGCCGAGGAGGCGCTTTGCGAGGGAGTTGTCGGCGACGCGGTTGACGGGACCGGTCGGCATGTCCGGCCGAAGCTTGATCTCCGCCTTGCGCCCGGTGTACCGAAGGACCTCTTGCGCGGCGTCGATGACCCGGGTGCGCTCCATGGTCCCGAGGTTGATCGCGCTGCCGTCGTCGACCTTCTCGGCCGCGAGGATCGTGCCGGAGACGATGTCGCCGACGTAGGTCCAGTTGCGGATCTGCTGGCCGTTGCCCCAGACCTCGAACGGGTCCTGGCCGATGAAGGCGCGCGCGATCATGGCGATGACGGCGTGGTCTTCCTTGCCGCGCTCGCCGTATACCGTGAAGTAGCGGAGCGAGGCGCTCTTCATGCCCCAGTCGCGCGCGTAGGACTGGAGCGTCATCTCACCCATCAGCTTCGCCCATCCATACATGTGGTCGGCGTCGTAGGGCGGTCCGACCATGTCCTCCGTCAAATACAGGATCTGGTCCGGGTCGGTCTGGAGGTGGTTCGGGTACACGCAGCCTGACGACGCGAACACGATCTTGTCGACACGCGCGCGCTTGCCCGCGAGGAACACCATCCCGTCGAGCGCCAAGTTGGAGGCGCAGGCGGCCTGGTGCAGGTCGACGTATCCCCGGCCGCCATGATCCGCGGCGAGGTGGAAGACGACGTCGATCCCCTGGGCCACTTGATCCGCGATGCCCGGCTCGGTGAGGTCCGCCTGGACGAACTCGACCCGACCGGCCTGCACGTGTTCCTGGATGTTCTCGAGGCGTCCTGAGCCGAGGTTGTCGATGACCCGTACCTTCGCGCCCTTTTCGACGAGGGCGTCGGTGAGGTGCGAGCCGATGAAAGATGCGCCACCCGTCACGAGGACGGGGCGATCGCTCCAGAACATGAACAGACTCCTTACAAATTGGGAACGCGCCTAACAGGAGAAACGCCGCTGCGCCGGGCTCAGTACGACCTAGTGACCGGACATCCGCACGACCTCGCGTACCGATTTCACTATCAGGACGATATCGAGGCCGATCGTCCACTTCTGGATGTACTCGAGGTCCTGGTCCAGCCACTGGTCGAACGCCGCGCCGGCCCGGTGACGGTTCTCGATCTGCCAGATGCACGTGAGGCCCGGCCGCGCGCGCAGGCGCCGGCGGGCGACGACGTCGTAGTGCTTCACCTCTCCGGGAAGTGCCGGTCGGGGGCCTACCAGGCTCATATCGCCGATCACCACGTTCCACAGCTGCGGAAGCTCGTCAAGGCTGGTCCTTCGCAGGAAACGACCCACCCGCGTGATGCGCGGGTCGCGACGGACCTTGAATGCCGGAAATGGTGCTTCGTTCAGCGGCATCAGCCGCTCGCGCATCGCCTCGGCGCCGTTGACCATGGTGCGAAACTTCCAGATGCGGAACGGCCGCCCATTGAGCCCCACACGATCCTGCGAGTACAGGGGCGGCCAGCCGGAGTCGAGGATGACAAAGATGGCGATGAGGATGAACGCCGGCAACAGGACGATGAGTCCGACCAGGGCGAACGTGATGTCCACGGCGATCTTCAGTCGCGACGTCGCGACCGCGGGAAGATGCGCCGACGCCACGCGCTCGAGATCGGAAGTCTGGCCGGCGAGATCCGCTCGAACTCCCTCGAGCGGTTCAGGGACGTGTTGCAACACCTCACTCATTTCAGTTTCGCAAGTCTGTTGGACGGCGGCCGCCGCCGCAACCGGGGAGGATGAGCCGGGATGCGACACTCTTACCGGATGAGGCGGCAGCGGGGGCTTGGGTGTTCATTTGGGGCCAACGGATGCAAGTTTGCTGCCTCTCGCTCGAGGCCCGAACTGGTCCCGACCGGTCAAGTCGTCGCATTCGGGAAACCAAAACGTTAGCGATGCGCTGGATACGCTGAAGTTCGTGACATTGGATCAAGGCCGGCCGGAGGAGCGCGCCCACGCGCATTCGGATGTCGGCCGAGTCGTGCTGATATGTGGCCCTGACGGCACCGGCAAGAGCACGCTTGCCGAGTCGCTGGTGGGGGCGTTGTCCTCGTTCAACGCGGTCAGGCGTGCGCACCGCAGCCCGCCCGTCCTTCCGCGCCTGAACCCGGGTCCGGTGACGGATCCTCACGCCAGCGCGCCCTATCCGCGCTGGATCTCCCTCCTGAAACTCGCGTACCTCTTCATCGACTTCGACCTGGCGTGGAGGGCCCGCGTCCGCCCGTTCGTGCGGTCCGGCGGATGGCTCGTGATCGAACGTGGGTGGTGGGATCTTGCCGTCGACCCGCGCCGCTACCGCCTGCGCGTCTCGACGCGCCTGATCCGGTACCTCGGAGACCGGCTGCCCCAGCCCGACCTCGTCCTGGTCCTGTTCGCGTCGGTCGAAGACGTATTGGCCCGTAAGGCAGAGTTGCCGGTCGGTGAATTGACCCGGCAGATGCGCGCATGGCGAGTCGTGCTCCCCGCCAAGCTCCCCGTCGCGTACCTCGACGCGTCCCGCCCCGCGAGCGAAGTGCTCGCGGCGGCCCTCGGCGCGATCCGCGAGCTGGAGCGCTGACGGCAGGACTCCTGCAATGTGGTGGTGCGCGTTACCGAGCGTCTGGTAGAACGGTCGACGGGGTGGAAGACGAATGCGGATCAGCGTCGTGGGTGCCGGATATGTGGGACTGAGCTCCGCTCTGGTGTGGGCTCATCTGGGTCATGAGGTCAGCGTCCTCGATCGGGATGGCGAGAGGATCGCGCGACTTCGCCGAGGCGAGGATCCCCTCGACGAGCCGCTGGTCACGGAGCTGTTGGCCACCCGCCGCCCGACGTTCACCACGGATGCGAGCGTCGCGCACCAGGGCTCCGACCTCGCGGTCCTCGCCGTCGGGACGCCGCCCGGAGCGGCCGGAGCCGCCGACCTCGGGGCCCTGTGGGACGCGTCGCAGACGCTCGCGCGGACCGCCGCTCCCTGCCCGGTCCTGATCCGCTCGACGGTCCCGGTGGGGACGGCGGACCGTCTGCAGCGCGAAATGCCATCCTTCCGGGTCATCTCGAATCCCGAATTCCTCCGTGAGGGTTCGGCGGTCGCCGACAGCCTCCGCCCCGACCGCATAGTCGCCGGGGGCGCAGCATCCGACCGCGGCCTCGTCGAGGATCTCTATGGTCCGGTCCTGAGGCAGGACTTCGAGCCCCTGGGAGAACTGCGGCCTCAGGGCGGCCCGCGCCCGCTTTGTTGGATGGACCGCCGCAGCGCCGAGCTCACGAAGTACGCGGCGAACGCGTTCCTCGCGACCAAGCTCAGCTTCGTGAACGAGCTGGCCAACCTCGCCGCCGTCACCGGATCGGACGTGCGCGCCGTGACGAGCGCGCTGGCAGCGGATCCGCGGATCGGCGGGAGCTTCCTTCGGCCCGGCATCGGCTGGGGGGGATCGTGCTTCCCGAAGGACACGCGCGCCCTCGCCGCGTTCTCTCTCGAAGAGGGCTACGACTTCACCGTCCTGCGCGCGGTGATCGAGCAGAACAACCAGCAGCTGTGGCGTTTCTTCCGGATGCTCGAGCGCGAACTTCCGCACGGCCGCGAGGTCCGCATCGCGCTGCTCGGACTCGCATTCAAGGGCGGTACGGCGGACTGCCGCGAATCCCCCGCGGTCGCGCTGGGACGGCTGATGGCCGAACGCGAGTGGCAGATCGCGGCGTACGACCCCGCCGTGCGAAGCCTGCCAGCGGAGCTCTCCGCCTCGGTGCAGCTCGCGCCCGACCTCGAGACAGCCGCCAGCGGCGCTGACGCGCTCGTGATCGCGACGGAATGGCCGGAGTTCGCCGCGGCCGACCTCGTGCGGCTGCGGGGGGCCATGCGCGGGGACCTTCTGTTCGACGGTCGGTGCGTCATCGATCCGGCTCGCGCCGCCGCGGCCGGCCTGCGTTACTTCGGCATCTGCGCCCCGAGCGCCTGATGCGGATCGTCCATTACTACCCGCGCGCCTTCGTCGGGGACGGGGGCATGACGCGTGCGGTCCGGAAGCTCGCCGAGTCCTCGGCCCGAGCGGGCGCGGATGTGGCGATCGCCTACGCCGAGGGAGCGGAGACCGAGCGTGAGGCTCGCGCCAGCACGCTCGTCGACTGGATACC
>JBBQVQ010000004.1:0-88197 GCA_038211425.1 Candidatus Limnocylindria bacterium
GGCGCTGACCGGGAGGAGTAGCGAGCGGACTTCCCGTCCAAGAGAGAGCGCGCCACGGGCTGGGAGCGCGCCAAAGGGACCGCCGCGAACGTCGCCCGCGAGCCGGACCGGTGGCCACGTTAGAGCCGAATGAGGCGCACCAGTCGGTGCGCGAAGCCAGGGTGGTACCACGACGCCGCACGTCCTTGGACGAGCGGCTTTTTGCTGTGCTGGAGGAGAAGGGTGGCGAACGTGGCGACGTGGACCCAGCCCCCGAGCGTGGTGCTCGACTTCGCGGAGAAGAACTTCGATCCGGCGGCCGTGGAGCGTGCGCTGTACGCGTGGTGGGAGGCCTCAGGCTTCTTCGCTCCCTCCCTGTTCAGGGCCCCGCCGGAGGGCGAGGACGCGCGGGCGCCGTTCGTCATGATGCTGCCGCTGCCGAACGTGAGCGGCGACCTTCACCTTGGCCATGCGCTCGGTTTCGGCGGTTACGAGGACCTGATGGCACGTTGGCATCGCATGCGCGGCGAGCCGACGCTGTGGCTTCCCGGTTCGGACCACGCCGGGATCATCGCCCAGCTCGTCGTAGAAAAGGAGCTCGCGAAGAAAGGCGCCTCCCGACAGGGGCTTTCGCGCGAGGAGTTCCTCGCCGAGATGTGGCGGTGGATGGACCACTACCAGCCCCGCATCTACGAGCAGCTGCGGCGCCTCGGGTGCTCGCTCGACTGGACCCGCCTGCATTTCACGATGGACCCCGACATGCAGCGGCGGGTGCGGATCCACTTCATCCGCCTGTTCCGGAGCGGCCACGTGTATCGCGCCGACCGGATCGTCCACTGGTGCCTCACCTGCCAGACGACGTACTCGGACCTCGAGGCGGCCCACGTTGAGCGGACCGACCCGCTGTACCGCGTGCGTTATCCGTGGGCAGAGCCGATGCCCGGGGGGACCCCCGACCTCGTCGTCGCGACGACGCGCCCCGAGACGATCGTCGCCGACGTCGCGATCGCGGTGCACCCCGCCGACGAGCGCTGGGCCGCGCTGGTCGGGAAGGAGGTGCTCGTCCCGGTCGCCGAACGGCGCGTGCCGATCATCGCCGACGACGCCGTCGACCCGTCGTTCGGGACGGGGGCCCTGAAGGTCACGCCCGGGCACGACCAGACCGACTTCGAGATCGGGCAGCGGCACGGATTGCCGGTGATCACCGTCATCGACAGGCAGGGCAACATGACCCCCGCGGCCGGCGTGCTCGCCGGCCCCGGCCGGAACGCCGCGCGCGCTGAGATGGCGGACCGGCTGCGGCGCAGCGGACTCCTCCTGAAGGAGGAGCCGCTCGTCCACTCCGTCGGGGTGCACGAGAGGTGCGGGACGATCGACGAGCCGCTCGTGATGAAGCAGTGGTGGATGCGGATGCCCCCGCTCGCCGCCCCGGCCATCGCCGCGGTGCGCGACGGACGCATCAGGATCGTCCCGGGCAAGTTCGAGAAGGTCTACTTCAACTGGATGGAGAACATCCGCGACTGGACGATCTCCCGCCAGATCTGGTGGGGCCACTCGATCCCGGTCTGGTACTGCCGCGACTGCGACGAGGTCGTCGTGCCGGACGAGGACGGGCCCGATCCCGTCCGCTGCACGCGGTGCCGCTCGGACGACCTCGTGCATGACCCCGACGTCCTCGATACGTGGTTCTCGAGCGCCCTGTGGCCGCACTCGACGCTGGGCTGGCCCGAGCGCACGCCGGACCTCGATCGTTTCTACCCGGGGAGCGTCCTCGAGACGGGGTACGACATCCTGTTCTTCTGGGTCGCGCGGATGATCATGATGGGCCTCCTCAACATGGGCGAGGTGCCCTTCCACACCGTGTACCTCCACGGCCTCGTGCGCGTCGGCGGCGAGAAGATGAGCAAGTCGAGGGGCAACGTGACCGCGCCGATGGAGATGGTCGAGGAGTACGGCGCGGACGCGCTGCGCTTCGCGCTCGTAAGCGGCGTGTCCGCGGGCGCAGACCAGCGGTTCTCCGAGGGGCGGCTGCAGAACGCCCGTTACTTCGCGAACAAGCTCTGGAACGTCGGCCGCTTCGTGCTGCGCGCGCTCACCGCTGCGGACGGCGGATCTCTTGCCGTGCGCGCCGACGTCCGTCCCTCGGGCGAGCTCGGCGACGCCGAGCGCTGGATCCTCTCGCGGACCGAGGCGACGGTCGCCGAGGCGAGCCGCCTGCTCGAGGCGTACCTCTTCGGCGAATACACCGCGCTGATCCAGCAGTTCGTGTGGAGCGAGCTCGCCGACGTGTATCTCGAGCTCGCCAAGCCGGCGCTGCGCGTTCCCTCGCACGCCGCTCCGGCGCTGCGGACCCTGGCCTACGTCCTCGATCGCGTGCTCCGGCTCGCCCACCCGATCATGCCGTTCATCACGGAGACCCTGGCGCTCCAGCTCTGGCGGCAGGCGCCGCCGGCTGCCGAGGTCTCCTCGCTCGTCATCGCACCGTGGCCCGCCGCAGGCGAGCGGGATGCCGCACTCGAGGATCACTTCTCTCTCGTCGTCGACGTCGTGCGCGCGATCCGCCACGCCCGGCAGCAGGCGGGTGTGGCTCCATCAGTGCGCGTGCACGCCGCGCTCGCGGGCGACGCGAAGCAGCTGCGCTCGAGCGCCGGCGCGATCGCCGCGCTCACCAACACCGAGATCGGCTTCGGCGAGGGCGAGGGAGCCGCGACGGTCGTCCGCACCGTCGAGGTGCGCGTCGCGGTCCCGCGCGACCAGGACCAGGAGCACGCCCGCCTCGGTCGGGACCTGTTCGAAGCCCGCTCCGCCCTGGCGCGGTCCCGCGACCTGGTCGCGCGTCCCGGATTCGCAGAGAACGCCCCGTCTGACGTGGTCGCGCGCGAGCGCGCGCGGTTCGAGGAGCGCGAAGAGCGGGTGCGCCTGCTCGAAGCGGAGCTCGCTCGGGGGGACTGAGCGAGCGGAGTCCATCCCGCACTCTGACGACCGTACCCGGCGACTGAGGAGCCCGAACCTCGGGGCCACTGAGGGGGCAGAGCCCCCTCATAGCGCGCTTTAGCGCGCTGACCAAGGACCGCTTGTGATGACGCCGACCGCTTCGGTTGCAGCCGGGGCGCTGACTACGTGATCGCTAGATGCTGCTGATCCGAATTCGCCAGTCGACCGGCGTGCAGACCGTAGCCGGGGGACTGAGGGGGCAGAGCCCCCCAACCTACGTGCCGAGCCCCCTCAAACCTAGGGCTGATTATCTCGAAGGATCGCGTTGGCCTTGTCCCCGGCCTGCTTCATCGCATCCTCCGGGGTCATCTTCTGGTTCACGACCGCTGTGATCGCGTCCTCGATGACGGTCCGAATGTCCTGCTGGCCGCGGACGTTCGGCTCAGGCACGGCGGTGCCCGACAGGTCGAAAGCCTGCTTGCCCTGCACGTCCTTCTGCCACGACGTCTTCAGCGCGTCGGTATCGGCCGCGCTCTTGCGCACCGGCATGTAGCTGGACTTGACCGCCCACTCGGCGGTCTGGTCCTTCTCGTTGAACCACTTCACGAAATTCCAGGCCGCGAGCTGCTTCTCGGGCGTGCTCTTGAAGATGATGATGTTCGCGCCGTACTGGACGGTCTTCGCCTTGCCGGGGTCCGTCTGCGGGAGGCCGCTGATCTCCCAGTTGATCGGCTGTTTGAAGCTCGAGACGAAGAACGGACGGCCCGTGCTCGACTCCTGCACGAAGGCGACCTTCGCCGTTCCGAAATCGGTCTGGTAGTCGAAGCCCTTCGGCACGTACGCCACCTGGTCCCTGATCAGGCGGTCGAGCAGCTTCAGCGAATCGACTCCCTCCTTGCCGTTCCAGGCGACCGTCTTGTTGTCGTCGGCCATGAGCTTGCCGCCCCGTGAAAGCACCCACCCATTGAAGGTCGACGCGGAGGTCGGCGCGGCCCACCCGTAGCGGACCGGCTTTCCGTCGGCGCCCTTCTTCGCGACCGCGCGCGCGGCCGCCTCGAACTCGTCCCACGTCTTCGGGGTGGACTTCCCGGCCTCCTTCAGTAGGTCGTCGTTCACGTACTGGATGAGCAGAGACTTCGTGAACGGGAACGACAGGAGCTGGTTACTGAACTGGGGGAAGCGGACCGTGTCGAGATACGTCTTGTAGATGTCGTCGAGGCTGTTCTTGTCGAGGCCGTTCTTCTTGCTGTTGACGTACGTGTCGAGGTTCAGCACTACGTCGGCCTTTTGGTAGTCCGCGACGAAGCTCTCGTACCCGACGGCGACCTCCGGCAACGCGCCCGCCTGGATCGCCGAAAGCGTCTTCTGGTACAGCTGCGTGTAGGTCCCCTGGTAGGACAGGGTCACGGTGATCTGCTTGCCGTTGGAGGCGTTGAACTTGTCGACCATGTCCTGCAGCGCCTTGACGTTCCCACCTGTCTGGGTGTGCCAGAGGGTGATCGCCACGGGGCCGGTGAGGTCGATGTCGGCCTCCGTTGCCTGCTGGGTCGCGGTCGGTCCCCCTTGGCCGCCGCAAGCGGTCGCGACGAGAACGACCGCCATAAGGATCGCCGCCTTGAGCCTCATGTTCTTCTCCCGTCGACCGCGGACCGGTGGCTAACCACGGATGCCCGACCGTGCCACTCCCTGGATCAGGTAGCGCTGCGCCACCAGGTAGAGCAGGACCACGGGGGCGATAACCAGCGTCGCCGCGGCCATGAGCAGATGGTACTGCGAGCCATTTTCGGTGCGGAACTGCGACATGCCGATCTGCACCGGCCTTACGTCAGCGCTCGAGGTCACGATGAGCGGCCAGAGGAACGAGTTGTAGGCACCGAGAAAGGTGATGAGGGCGACCGTCACGAGCGCCGGCACGGAGATCGGCAGCACCACGCTCCAGAGGAACCGCAGGTGGCCGGCGCCGTCCATCCGCGCGGCATCCTGCAGCTCGTTCGGGACCGAGAGAAAGAACTGCCTTAACAGGAAGATCGAGAACGCCGTCGCGAGGAACGGCAGGATCTGCGCCCAGTAGGTGTCATAGAGGTTCAGGTAACGCCTGCTCATCAGGACGAAGTTCGGTATGAGGGTCGCTTCGCCGGGGATCATCAGCGTCGCGAGGAACAGCACGAAGATGACGCCCTTTCCGCGAAAGCGCATCCGCGCGAACGCGTACGCGGCGAGGACCGCCGTCACAAGCTCGCCGACCGTGACCACAGCAGCGATGAGGAGGGTGTTGGCGAAGTAGCGGCCCCACGGGGCGGCGGCCCAGGCGGCCGGGAAATTCTCGAAATGCCATTGCTGCGGGACCAGGGTCGGCGGGAATTGCGTCGCCTCGAAGAAGGACTTGAAGGCCGTCGTCACCATCCAGTAGAAGGGGAACGCGACGAGGACCGCGAGGACGATGAGGAAAAGGTGCTTCCCGATCGGCGCGATCCGAACGCGGCGTGCCACGCGGGCACGGGACCGCGGGGCGGCCGCAGGGGCGGCCATCGCCGATGCCTCACGCATAGTGCACGCGCCGTCCGGCCAGACGGAACTGCACGAGGGTGAAGACGAGGATGATGCCCGTCAGGATGAACGCCATCGCGGAGCCGAGGTCGATGCGCCCCTGCTGGAAGAACGTCTTGAAGATCTCGTACCCCACTACTCGTGTGCTGTCGAGCGGTCCGCCGTTCGTCATGACGTACACCTGGTTGAACGCCTTGAGCGCCCCGATCGTAGCGATCGTCGCGACGAAGAATGTGGTCGGCGAGAGGAGGGGGAGTGTGATCTTTGTGAAGATCTGCCTCTCGTTCGCTCCGTCGAGCCGCGCCGCCTCGTAGTACTCGTTCGAGATGTTGGTGAGGCCCGCCAGGAAGATCACGATCTGGAAGCCGACGAAGTGCCAGATGGTGAAGAGGCAGACGCCGATGAGGGCCAGGCTCGGTCCGGCGGCCCAGACGGGCACGGAGACGCCGAACGACGATCCGATCAGCTGGAACAGGCCGGTCGGCTCGTCGAGCCATTTCTGCGGGCCGATGCCGACCGCCTCGACGATGGAGTTGAAGAGTCCGTAGGTGGGGTTGAACAGCCAGGTGAACACCACCGCCGCGGCCACGGTCGCCGTGATATACGGAAGGAAGTACACCGCCCGATAGACGCCCCGCCCCCGTAGCCGGCCGAACAACAGATAGGCGATCGCGAGCGCGATCGCCATCTCGAACGGCACGGTGAAGAGCACGTAGGTGAACGTCGTCCCGAGCGAGAGCCAGAACTCCTGCGCGCGGGCGCCCGCAAGCACCGTCGCGTAGTTGTCGAGTCCGCGGAAGGGACCCTGCACGATGTCCCACCGGAACAGCGAGATGTAGATGGCGCCGAACGCCGGCAAGAAGTGGAAGACGAAGAGGATCAGCGCCGCCGGGAGGAGGAACGCGTAGGCCTGAAGATGCTCGGTGACGACGCGACGGCGGCGCGACGATGTGCGCGCGGCCATCGGCATGGCAGCCACCCTCACCGGCTGCGATGATACGTGGGTACATGCCCATCTACGACTATCGCTGTGATCACTGCGGCCACGCGTTCTCCGCCATCCAGTCGTTCAAGGAAATGGCGCGGGACGTCTGTCCGAACTGCGGGCTCCGGCCCCGCCGGCTCATCGTGCCTCCGGCGCTGGTCTTCAAGGGATCGGGGTGGTACGTCAACGACAGCCGCAAGGCCCGCGGGGGTGATTCCGGCGACAAGGCCGAGAGGGCGGATAAGGGCGAGGGGGGCGGCAAGGCGGACGCGGCAGAGAAGGGTGACAAGGGCGAGAAGGGGGACAAAGGGAGCAAGGGAGACAGGGCGGATACGGGCGACAGGGGCGACCGAGGCGACAGGGGCGGCGCAGGAACGGCGGCGGGCTCCGGCGAGGGCCGGCCTCGGGACGGAAAGGCGAAGGCCGACACCGGGCCCGCGCCCAAGGGAGAACGCACCTCTTCGAATAGCGAGCCGCCATCCTAGCCGGGCTCCTCGCGCGCAGCCGCGCCGTATCGTCCGCATTCTCGAGCGATGAGTGCGCCTTCCTCGCCGGAGCTGTGGCGTACCAGATCTTCTTCGCGATCGTCCCGCTCCTCGCGCTTGCGCTCGGACTCCTCGCGTTCGTCTACGGCCAGGATCGCGCGCAGCAGCAGATCGTCGAGGTCATCCGGGGTGCGTACCCCTCGGCGACCGCCCAGGAAACCGGCCTCGTGCGGCAGATCGTCGAGGGCCGCGCCGTTTCGCTCGGCCTGGGGCTGGTCGGCACCCTGTTCTCGGTGACCGCTATCCACGCATCGATCGACCTCTCGCTGGCCAGCGTTCTGGGGCGAGAGGGCAAGCGCCGCTTCGTCCGCGGCAAGCTCGAGGCGGTCGCGTTCGCCGCCGGACTTGCCCTGCTGCTGGTGGTCTCCTTCGCCGTGTCGTACGGGGTCCAGGCCGCACAGGGCGCTTTTGCCGCTGCGGGGCTCGAGCAGGGTGCGCGGATCGCCCTGCAGTTGTCATCGCCGATCCTCGGCGTCGCCCTCGGCTACCTGTTCTTCCTGCTCATCTACCGCGTCGTCCCGCGGCGTCCGGTCCCGCGGGGGCTGGCCGGCGCGGCCGCGCTGGTCGCCGCCATCCTGTGGGAAGTGGCGAAGGTCGCGTTCGGCTTCTACACGCGCGCTCTGGGCGCCTTCGCAGCGTACGGGGCGCTCGCATTCGTGGCCGGGCTCTTGACCTGGATCTATTTCACCGCGGCGATCATCCTCCTGGGGGCCGAGATCATACGTACGTCTGAGAAGTCGGCATGATCGAGCGGCTCGAGGGGATGGTGAGCCGACTGCTCGAGGGTAGGGTCGCGCGACTCTTCCGCACGCCGCTCCAGCCGGTGCAGCTCGGCAAGCGCGTCATCCGCGCGATGGAGTCGCATCGAACGGTCTCGCTCTCCAAGACCTTTGTGCCCAATTCGTACGTCGTCTCGCTCGCGCCGAGCGACTTCGCGCAGTTCGAACAGTATCGCCGGAGCCTCGAGCGCGACCTCGCCGAAGCGGTCCTCGGCGCCGCGCGCGACCGCGGCTTAACGCTGCTCGCCTATCCAACGGTCGAGCTCGAACGCGACGACGACATCCCGTCGGGCGACGTCCGCGTCTCGTGCGCGCTCGTCGACGAGACGGGCGGTGAGGTGGGGCCGGAGGCGCCCGCCATCCGAGCCACGGCCAGCGGCCACACGATGGTGCTGGACCGCGACGCGCTGCTGCGCGACCGGCCCCGGTCCCCGAAGGCCTCGATCGAGGTCCGCGACGCCGAGCGTCGCCGCGTGGGCCTTGGCCCGGATCCGCTTGCCATCGGACGCGATCCGGAGAACGACATCGTCCTCAGCGACCGCCGCGTGTCCCGTAGGCACGCGGAGATAAAGCTTCGGCTCGGCCGCTATACGCTCTACGACCTGCAGAGCACGAACGGCACGCTGGTGAACGGCCGCCGGGTCGCGGAGGTGGTCCTCAGCGACGGCGACCGGATCGCGATCGGTGGCACCGAGATGGTCTTCTCCGCGGAATAGGCACCGGGAGGCGCGCCGCGGATGGAGATCGCGTTCCCGATCGTGTTGTGGGGCGTGCGGATCCTCTTCCTTCTCCTGTTGTATCTCTTCCTGTTCCGGAGCTTCGCGGAGCTGCATCGGGCGATGCGCACCGACGCCTCGGACGCCCAGCGGCCCACCACCGGGCTCGCCTACCTGGTGGTCGAGCGCGGCCATCCCGCCGGCCCGCGTACCGGTGATCGGCTGCCGCTGCGCACCACCAGCGCCATCGGGCGCGGCCCGGGCAACGACATCGTGTTGAACGACGAGGCGGCATCGGCGCACCACGCGACGATCTCCCTCGTCGACGGCGAGTGGTGGGTCGAGGACAAGGGCAGCACCAACGGAACGCTCCTCGGCGGGGCACGCATCGGCGAGAGGGAACGGTTGGGGCAGGGAGACGTCCTCGCCATCGGCCGCGTCTCGCTGCGCTTCGAATCGGCGTGAGAGCCCACCCGGCGGCGCGCTTCGGCGAACTGCGGCTTCTGTTCCTCGTCGCCGCGCTCGCGGTCACCGGCTTCGTCGCGGTCGTCGCGACCGTCAACGCGGAGTTCCGCACGGCGCAGGTGCTCGTCCCGCTGCTGTTCCTCGCGCTCGCGGCGGCGCTTCACGTGGTGCTCGTCGCCGTCGGCTTCCGCGGCGATCAGCTGCTGTTGCCCCTGGCCGTGGCGCTGACCGCGATCGGCCTCATCCTGGTGGAGCGCCTGGCCCCGCGGCTCCTCATCCAACAGCTCACGTGGTCGATCGTTGCCGCCGGCGCCTTCGTCGCCGTACTGCTGATCCCGCGCGACCTCTCGGTACTCGCGCGCTACAAGTACACGTGGGCGCTGCTCGGGATGTTGCTGCTCGTTGCTCCACTGTTGCCGCTGGTCGGCACCGAGATCAACGGCGCGCGGATCTGGGTGCGCCTCGGGCCCGCGCTCTTCGAACCGTGGGAGGCCGTGAAGCTGCTCCTGGTCGTGTTCTTCGCGGCGTACCTCGAGGAGTACCGCGAGGTCCTCTCCGCAACGCCACGCCGCCTCGGTCCGTTCCCGGTCCCACCGGTGCCGTACCTGCTCCCGATCCTCCTGATGTGGGCGATCGCGATGCTGGTGCTGGTCGGGGAGAAGGACCTCGGCGCCACCCTGCTCTTCTTCGGGATCTTCCTGGCGATGCTCTTCCTGGCGACCGGCGAGCTCTTCTACACCGCGATCGGCCTCGCCCTGCTCGCTGTCGGCTCACTCCTGGCGTACCGGGCCTTCCCGCACGTGCAGGCGCGGGTCGACGTCTGGCTCGCGCCATTCTCCCCGGATCTGCGTTTCGACCAGGGCTACCAGATGGTCCAGGGCCTTTTCTCGCTTGGCAATGGGGGACTTCTCGGGGTCGGACTCGGACGCGGCATGGCAGAGCGGATCCCGGTCGTCTGGAGCGACTTCGTGTTCGACGCCTTCGCCGAGGAGGCCGGTTTCCTGGGGGCGGCGGCGCTGCTCGCGCTCTACCTGCTGTTCTTCTATCGCGGGATGCACATCGCGCTTCGGGCGCCCACGGCGTTCCTGCAGCTGCTCGCGGGCGGCCTTTCCTTCATCCTCGCCTTGCAGACGCTCGTCATCGTGGCCGGCAACGCCAAGCTGATCCCGCTCACAGGGATCACGCTTCCGTTCGTCGCGTACGGGGGATCCTCGCTCGTGACGAACTTCATGCTCACCGCGGTCCTGCTGCGCGTCAGCGACATCACGGCGCGCGTGCGAGGACCGGGGTGACCCGACCGATCGCCGCGAACATCCGCGCGCTCACCCTCGCTGTCGCGGTGGTGTTCGTTCTGGTGTCCGTTGGGGTCGGTTATTGGACGCTGGTCGCGTCGGAGACGCTCGCCGCCGATCCGTTCAACCCCCGGCTCATCGCGGCGCAGCGCGACATCCTGCGCGGCGCGATCGTCGACCGGAATGGCCGGCCGCTCGCGCAGAGCGCGCGGCGCGGCGACGAAGTCGTTCGCGAGTATCGAGATCGCAGCCTCGCGCAGGTGGTCGGCTATGCCTCGCTGAAGTACGGGGCCACGGGGATCGAGCGGAGCTACGCCGAGTCGCTGATCGGGCAGGACCGCGCCGATCCGCTCGGGCTGCTCCGCGCGCGCTATCTCGGGGAGCGCTCGGCGCCGAGCGCGGTCGTGCTGGGGGTCGACGCGCGCGTGCAAAGCGCGGCCGTCTCGGCGCTCGCCGGCCGCCGGGGAGCGGTCGTGGCGATGGATCCGCGCACGGGGCTCATCCTCGCGTCGGTCAGCCTGCCCAACTACGACGCGAACCTCATCGTCGATCCGGCGCAGCAGGACATCGCGTGGGGCCAGGTCAACGGCAACCGGGACCGTCCGCTGCTCGACCGGGTGACGCAGGGGCTGTACCCGCCCGGATCCGTCTTCAAGATCGTCACGACCGCTGCCGGGCTCGAGAACGGGCTCGACCCGAACGCGCGCATCCGGGTCGACGACCCGTTCCAGGCCGATCGTTCTTGGGGTGACTACTTCGTGCGCTCGTCATCGCGCGCGCACGGCGACTTCGACCTGTCCTTCGCCTACCAGCGCTCCGAGAACATCTACTTCGCCAAGGTCGGCCTCCAGGTGGGTGGCGCCAGGCTCGCGGAGTACGCCGGCCGCTTCGGCATCGGCACGCGTCCCAAGCTTGACATCGAGGAGCGCACCGTGGCCGCGGGCCAGGTCTCGACCTCCGGTGTCCTCGACCGCCCGACTCTGGTGGCCGACACCTCGTTCGGGCAGGGAGAGCTCCTCGTTTCGCCGATGCAGATGCTGCTCGTCGCCGCTGCGATCGCCGATCGCGGGTCGATGCCGACCGCGCACTACTCCAGCGAGGTGCGCGACGGCCAGGGACGCCGCATACGTGCGGTGGATCCGGGGCCCGCCGAGCAGGTCATCCGCCCGGAGACCGCTCGCACGATCACGCAGGCCATGGTCGATGCGGTCGAGGCGCCCGGCGCCTTCGCGGCCGGCGCGAAGGTCGCCGGGGTGAAGGTCGCCGGCAAGACCGGTACTGCCGAGAACGCCGCGGGAGCTCCGCACGGCTGGTTCGTCGGGTTCGCTCCCGCAGCCGAGCCGACGGTCGCGGTCGCGGTCCTGATCGAGAACGCGCCAGGCGGCGGCTCCGACGCCGCGCCCGCCGGCGGCGCGGTGCTGAAGGCCGCGCTCGGGGCGGGGAACTAGCCGGCCCCTCCGCTGTATGCGCGTAATGAACCAGATGAGCTCGTAAGGCGTTCTGCAAAGGAACGCACGAGTCCCCCGCCGTAACATCGACGTGGGCATCACTTCGCACGAGGGGAGACCGCAGTGACCGATACCCTGCTGAGTCGGCGCGCCGCCTCGGTCGTCGAGAACGTGGAGCGCGTCATCTTCGGCAAGCACCACGAGGTGGAGCTCGCGCTCGTCGCCCTCCTCTGCCGCGGCCATATCCTTCTCGAGGACGTCCCTGGCACCGGCAAGACCGTGCTGGCCAAGGCCCTCTCGCGCTCGCTCGGCTGCACGTTCCGCCGCATCCAGTTCACGCCCGATCTGCTTCCATCGGACGTCACCGGGGTGGCGATCTTCAACCAGCAAACGACGAAGTTCGAATTCCGTGCCGGACCCGTGATGAGCCAGATCGTCCTCGCGGACGAGATCAATCGCGCGACGCCCAAGACCCAGTCGGCGCTGCTCGAGGCGATGGAGGAGCGCCAGGTCACGGTCGACGGCGTGACCTACCACCTCCCCGATCCATTCCTGGTCATGGCGACCCAGAATCCGATCGAGTACGAAGGCACCTTCCCGCTCCCCGAGGCGCAGCTGGACCGGTTCTTCCTGCGGCTCGCGCTGGGCTACCCGACCGAGCGCGAAGAGGTCGCGATCCTCGACGCGCAGCGCGTCGTGCATCCGCTCGAAACGCTCGAGCAGGTGCTCTCGGCCGAAGAGCTGGTCGACGCGCAGCTTCGCGTGCGCGAGGTCCACATGGCCGAGGCGGTGAAGACGTATGTCGTCGGTATCGTGTCCGCCTCGCGCTCGCATCCGGACGTGTATCTGGGGGCCTCGCCGCGGGGCTCGCTCGCGCTCGCGCGAGCGGCGCAGGCGTACGCCGCGCTGCAGGGGCGCGATTACGTCGTGCCCGACGACGTGAAGGCGCTCGCCGGCCCGACCCTCTCCCACCGCCTCATCCTTCAGCCGCAGGCCCGCCTCAAGGATCTCGCTGCCACCAGCGTTGTCGCTGAGATCCTGGCGAGCGTCCCGGTCGAGGTTTCCGCGGCTGCCGCGCGCGTCTGATGCGCGCCTGGCAGTTCGGGGTCCTGTGGATCGCATTGTTCGTCGCCGCCGCGGCAAGTGGCGTCGAACTGCTGTCGTACCTCGCGTACCTCGTGCTCTTCGTGGCGGGGGCGATGTGGGTCGTTTCTCGGCTGACGCTCGACGGGCTCTCCGTCAAGCGCAGCCTCGGACAGGCGTACGCGCACCTCGGGGACAACATCGAGCTGTCGTATGACCTGCGCAACGATCACCGCCTGGGCAAGCTCTGGCTCGAGATCCACGAGGACTCGAGCTGGCCGGAGCCCATCCCCGGACGGGTGCTCAGCATCGGCGGCGGGCGTACCCGGCGCTGGAAGGTCCTCGTCAAGGCGCTCCGGCGCGGACGCTTCCACCTCGGGCCGATCGTGCTGCGCAGCGGGGACCCGTTCGGTCTGTTCGCGACGGAGCAGCGGATCCCGACCGACTCGCTGATCCTGGTGTACCCCCGCATCCTCCCGCTGCCCTTTTGGCAGCTGCCTGGCTCCTTCCTCGAGGGCAACGTGCTGACGGGACAGCGTTCGCTGCAATCGACGTCGATGGTCATGGGTATCCGCGAGTACCGTCCGGGCGACGCGGTCAATCGCATCCACTGGCCGTCCTCGCTTCGCCACCGCAACCTGCAGGTCAAGGAATTCGAGCTGGACAAGACGGCCGACCTCTGGATCTACCTCGACCTCGAACGCCGCTGGCACCGCGGCGAGGGCGACCACTCGACCGAGGAGCGCGCCGTCACGGTCGCGGCGTCGGTCGTCGCGAAGGCTCTACGCGAGCACCGCAACGTCGGTCTGGTCACGAGCGGACGCCACGCTGAGATCCTTCATCCCGATCGCGGGACCAAGCAGTTCGGCAAGCTCATGCAGTACCTCGCCGAGGTGCAGGCGGGCGGGACGCGGACGCTCGCGGAAACGCTCGTCGAGACGCTGCCCCGCCTGCGACGGGGGGCATCCGTCCTCGTCATCACACCGTCGCTGGATCGGGCGTGGGTGCGGCCCGGCAGCACCCTACGGGAGGCAGGGATCGCCACCCAGGCCGTCATCGTCGGCCCTCCCGCGGAGACGGACGAGCGCGACCCGGCCCGGCGGGCGGCGGTCCTGGGCGAGCTCGTGATCGCGGGCGTGCGCGCGACATTCCTTCCCGCGGACGCCGCGATCGAGGACCTGTTCCGGGAGGCCGTCAGTGCGGTCGCTTAGCGCCGCCGGCCGCGCGGTGTTCGCGCCGCCGAACCTCTCGCGGTTGCGCTTCCGCGGTGGCTGGCTGGGACTGCTGTTCTTCCTGCCGCTGATCCTGATCTACCCGACCTCGCTGCAGCAGGCCGACTGGGTCGAGCTGGGCGGTCAATTCGCCTGGATCGCGCTCTTCGGCGCCCTGTTCGGGTCCACGCTCGGGAACGGCCGGCAGCCGACGCGACGAGCGATGCTGATCGGGGCCTCCGGCGGGACGGGGTCGGTCTTCCTGATGACGATCCTGGCCTCCGGCAACGGGGACTTCCGTGACCGCGCCGTAGCCCTCGCGATGCACGTGAACAACTGGTTCACCCAGATCCTGGCGGGCGAGGCCGCCAACGATCCCACCGTCTTCGTGCTCTTCCTCGGCGCCACGGCGTGGGCGTCGGCATTCGTGGGAACCTTCGCTCTCGCGCGTGAACGCCGCGCGTGGGACGTGATCCTCATGACCGGCTTCTGCCTCATCGTGAACGTGTCCCTCGCCCTCACCTCGCTGCTCGGCGACCTCGTGGTCTTCACCCTGTTCGCCCTGCTGTTCCTCGCGCGGCTGCATCTCGTCACGCTGCAGGAGCGCTGGGAGCGCGCGAACATCGTGCCTGCGGGAGAGATGGACTGGCGCCTCTTCCGCGGAGCGCTCACATGGACGGCGGTGCTCGTCATCATGGCGCTGGTCACCCCGCGGGTGGGCGCGGCCGAGGTGCTCAACACCGCCTTCAACACATTCGAGGGTCCCTACCATCGCGTCGAGGCTGAGTGGCAGCGATTCTTCGCCGGCGTCTCGGGGCCGAGCAGGCTCCGCGGCGTGTCGTTCTCCGATTCCATCCGCCTCGGCCAGGCGCCGAACCTGGGCGATCGGGTCGTGATGACCGTTACCTCCGACGCCGGCCACTTCTGGCGCGCGGTGACCTACGACTTCTACACGGGCGCGGGCTGGCGCACTACCGAGGTCGACAAGGCGGACAAGGTGACACCCTCCGCGTTCCTCGGCCGCGAGAAGCAGGATGCGACCTTCCAGGTGGATGTGCCGCACGCCAACCTGCTCTTCGCGGCGAATGAACCGACGAAGGCGAGCATCCCATATCAGTTCCAGAGCGGCGACGACAGGAACTACTCGACCTCGATGCGCGCGCTCAACCGGGCGCAGGCGAATGGCCCTTACGTCGTGTCGTCCTACGTATCGACGGCCGACAAGGCCACCCTCCGCAGATCCCCGACCGCCTATCCGGCGTACATCAGCTCGAAGTACCTTCAGCTGCCCTCGAGCCTCCCGCAGCGGGTGGCCGATCTCGCCCGCCGCGTCGCGGGCAACAAGGCCACCGCGTACGACAAGGCGGAAGCGATCGAGACCTACCTGCGCAGCACGTACAAGTACTCGACCGTCGTGAAATCGCCGCCACCGGGCCGCGACCCCGTCGACTACTTCCTCTTCGATCTGAGGGAGGATTTCTGCGAGTACTTCGCTTCGTCGATGGCCGTGATGCTGCGCCAGGTCGGGGTCCCCGCCCGGATGGTCGAGGGCTTCACGACGGGGACGTTCGACTCCGACGCCCGCACCTACGTCGTGCGGGAGCTGAACGCGCACGCCTGGGTCGAGGCCTACTTCCCGCAGTACGGCTGGATCGAGTTCGAGCCGACGCCGTCCCAGCTCCCGTTCCCGCGCGTCGAGCAGGACCTCCCCGCCGGCAGCGGAGACACGACGACGGGTCCGGGGGCGGTGCGCCCGGAGGACTCCGAGGGTCTTGGCCGAGGCGGTGGAGATCCGACCGACCTATCGGGGGACTTCGGCGACGCTTCCGTCGGCGGCTCTCGGAGCGGCCTCGACCCCCGCCCGCCGCTGGCGATCGCCGTCATCCTGCTGCTCGCCCTGCTGGTCTGGGTCGCGCGCTTCCAGTGGCGATTCCGCGGGCTCGGGACGGTCGACGCGGCGTGGGGCAAGACGCGGCTCCTCGGCAGCTACGCCGGCCACGCCGCGCGCGCGTCGCAGACGACCTACGAGTACGCCGAGACGCTCGGGCGCGCGGTGCCCGAGGCCCGAGGTCAACTGCGCACGATCGCCGAGGTGCGCGTTCAGGAGCGCTACACCGCGGCCGGTGCGACCGACGCCGACCGGGCCAGAGCCTCCGCGGCCTGGCGCCAGGTCGCGCGGTCCCTGGTCGGGCTCATCCCCGCCAGAGTGATGCGCTCCCTGTCCCGCTTCGTACGCTGAGCGGCTCCGCGGGCGAGCACGCGAACGTCGCGCGGGTGCGGGCGCACGCCGCGGCGATGGGCATGGACCTTCGGGTCACCCGCTTTCCCGCGAGCACCCGCACGGCGAACGACGCCGCGCGCGAGATCGGCTGCGGCGTCGAGCAGATCGTGAAGTCGCTCGTCTTCAAGGCCGGCGACCAGACGGTGGTCGCCCTATGCAGCGGCGCCGATCGGGTGGACGAAGCGCGCCTGGCGTCGGAGGTCGGCGCACTGGCCGTGCGCCGCGCGACCGCCGACGAAGCGAGATCGGCGACCGGTTACCCGATCGGCGGCGTCCCGCCCTTCGGGCATGCGAACTCACTGCGGGTCGTCGCCGATCGCCGCCTCATGCGTTTCGAGACCGTCTGGGCCGCGGCCGGACTCCCGGACGCCGTCTTCCCGATCGCTCCGGCCGATCTCGTGCGCCTCGGCGCCGCGACCGTCGCCGACGTGGCGGTGACGCCGCCGGCGAGTTGAACACGAAGCTCTTCCGCTCGACTGCGGAGCTCCGCACGTGGTTCGAAAGGCATCACGACCGCGAGCCCGAGCTGATCCTCGGCTTCTACCGAAGGAGCAGCGGCAAGGCAAGCATCAGCTACCAGGAGGCTCTCGACGAGGCGCTGTGCTTCGGATGGATCGACGGCATCCGCCGGGGAGTGGACGACCAGCGCTTCACGAACCGCTTCACGCCGCGACGGCCGAAGAGCAATTGGAGCCAGGTCAACATCAAGCGGGTCGGCGAGCTCATCGAACTCGGCCGCATGACGCCCGCCGGAGTGAAAGCGTTCGAGGCAAGAGACCCGACCCGGCAGAGCTCGTACTCGTACGAAGCGGCACAGCGCGCGCTCGACCCGTCGCACGAGAAGCAGTTCCGCGCGAACCGCCGCGCATGGGAGTTCTTCCAGGCCCAGCCCGCCGGCTACCGGCGCCTCGCGAGCTGGTGGGTCATGAGCGCAAAGCGCGAGGAGACGCGCTCCCGGCGCCTCGCCACGCTGATCGGGGATTCGGCGAATGGTCGTCGCGCGCCGCAGGTGACCGGAGAGGCCCGCCCTCGGCCGTAGCGGCGGCCTCGATCGCGGGGCACGACAGGGAGGGACTCTCTAAAGTCGACGCCGCGCCGGGCGCGTTGCCTCGGTCGGGCTGCCCGCCGACCCTGCGGGTCCTGCGGGCGCTCCCCGAGTGCAGGCGCACCGCGTCTCGCTGCGGCCGCACCCTTCCCGCCCAGTCGGCGGGCACCCTCCCTCGACCCGCCGCCTCCGTGCCGGAGCGCGCGGGTCCGCCTGCGCCGGCCCCGCGCCCGATGCCACACGTCCCTGCCGCGACGGAACGTCGCGCGCACACCACGAGCCGTCGTGCTATCACCGGGCCGTGACGGAAGGGGAGCAGGTCGCTCATCCGACGGATGAGGAGCAGGTGCGCCGGCTGTATGAGGAGCTCGTCGAGGGGTGGAACGCGCGCGATGCGTCGCGCATGGCTCTGCTGTTCGCGGACGACGGCAGCGTGGTCGGTTTCGATGGAAGCCAGATGGACGGTCCGAGCCAGATCGAAAAGGTCCTCGGAGGGATCTTCGTCGATCACCAGACGGCTCCGTACACGTCGATCGTGCGAGATGTGCGCGTGCCGGACGCGGACGTCGCGGTGCTGCGGGCGGTCGTCGGGATGGTGCCGCCGGGGCAGGATGACATCGATCCGTCGGTCAATGCGGTCCAGACGCTCGTGGCCGTGCGGCGCGAGGGACGATGGCGGGTCGAGCTCTTCCAGACCACGCCGGCGGCGTTCCACGGCCGGCCTGAGGAAAGCGCTCGATTGACGCAGGAGCTGCGGCGCGCGCTCCGGGCCTACCGGTCGTCCTCCTCGTCGGAATCCTCGGCCTCGAACTCGTCGGAGTAGAAACCCAGCTCCTCCGCCTTGAACACTGTGACGAGGAAATCCTCGCGCTCGGGGTCGTGCGTCTGCACGAGCTCTTCGTCGAGTTGGTCGATGAGCTGCTGGAGCTCGTCGTCCGTGAGGTCCACCTCGAGCAGCAGGGTGCCGTTGACCTCGAAGCGGCCGTAATGGATGTCAACGCGGCCGACGCGGCGGGCGCCTCCGTAGATCGCGAAGATCTCGCTGGACTCCGTCCGGACCTGGCGCTCGAAGCGCGCGGCTTCCATCAGCGCCCCCGTGCTCCCGTCATAGGCGCGTGACTCTACCGCTTCAGGCGCGCGGTCCGCACCTGGTCGACGTCGGCGAAGGTGCCGATGCGCGCGCGGACGTCGTCGGGGACCGGGTCGTCGAGCGTCAGGATCATCAGCGCCTCTCCGCGCGGGTGTAGGCGTCCGACCTGCATCGACGAGATGTTCACGTCGCTCTCGCCGAGCAGCGTGCCGACGCGTCCGACCAGCCCGGGCTTGTCCTGGTGCTTCGTCAGGAGCAGATGACCCTCGACCGCTACATCGACCCAGAAGCCGTCGATGTAAACGATGCGCGGTTCCCCCTGCACCAGCGTCCCCGCGACGGCGGTCCGTCCGACCTGGAGCCGCAGCAGCGCGGAGAACCGGGGCGCCTCGGTCTCCCGGCGCTCGACCACCACGAGCCCGCGCGACCGGGCGACGGCGAGCGCATTCACGAGGTTCACGCGCTCTTCGCTGAAGGTCTCCAGCAGCCCCTTCACCGCGGCCGCGCGGAGCGCTTCGGGATCGATCTCGAGCAAACGGCCTTCGTACGCCAGCTCGATCTCGCTCGGCCGTTCGTCGAGGAGTTGCCCCGCGAGCGCGCCGAGTCCCTCGGCGAGCCTGAGCCATGCGGTGCCTCCGGATTCCTCCGACGGCGGCCGTGGCGCATTCACCGCGAAGGCCGCCGGACGGCCGTCGAGCACGTCGAGGAGCTGCCGTACGACGTCGACCGCGACGTTGGTCTGCGCCTCGGAGGTCGATCCCGCGATGTGCGGCGTCAGGATCGTCCGCGGGGCGCGGCGGATCGGCGAGTCCGGGGGGAGGGGCTCCTGGGGGTAGACATCGAGCGCCGCTCCCGCGATGGTGCCGGCCTCGAGCGCCGCCGCAAGGGCGGGAAGGTCGACGATCTCCCCTCGCGCGCAATTAACGAGGATCGTGCCGGGCTTCATCTTCGCGAGCGTTTCGGCATTCACCAGACCGCGCGTCTGGTCCGTGAGTGGGGTGTGGAGGGAGACGACGTCCGCTGTCGCGAACAGCTCGTCCAGGCCGACCAGCCGCGCTCCGGCGGAGCGGGCGCCGGCCTCCGTGGCGAACGGGTCATACGCGATCACCCGCATGTCGAACGCCGCCGCGCGCCGCGCCACCTCGCTGCCGACGCGTCCGACGCCGAGAAGACCCAGCGTCTTGCCCCGCAGCTCGCGGCCGATGAACGCGCTCCTGGTCCAACGTCCCTCGCGAACGCTCGCGTCGGCCAGGGGGACGTGGCGCAACAACGCGAGGGTCAGCGCAAGCGCGTGCTCCGCGGCCGCGACCACGTTGCCGTGCGGGGCGTTCACGACATACACGCCGCGTGCGGTGGCCGCTGCGACGTCGATGTTGTCGACTCCGACGCCTGCCCGCCCCACGACCACCAGGCGTGGCGCCGCATCGAGCACGCGTGCCGTCACTTTCGTCTCGCTGCGGACGGCCAGCGCCTCGACGTCCGCCATGCGACCGACGAGCTCGTCCTGGCTCTGCCCGAGAGCGACCCGCACCTCGCAACGCTCGCGCAGCAGGTCGAGCCCCTCCTGCGCGAGCGGGTCAGCGACGAGGACGACCGGCCGGTGGCCGGAGGCTATCGGCGGATCCCCATGGCGGAGTCCGGCGCGACGCGCCGCGGAGCAGCGACGCGCGGCGGCGGCGGCGGCGGCTGGGTGCGCTGGTCGTACGCGCGCAGTGTCGCGGCGATCGCGACTCCCGGTTCCACGGGCTGATTGAAGTCGCGCAGCGCGAGCTCGAGGGCGCTGAAGAACGAGACCATGTCCTGCAAGGTCACGAAGCCCATGTGTCCCACGCGCGCGACCTGGCCTTCGAGCCGGCCCTGCCCGCCCGCGATGATCGTGTCGTAGTCGTCGCGCAGGACACGAAGAAGGTTCCGCGCGTCGAGGCGGGCCGGCATGCGGAACGCCGTGACGGCGGGCGAAGCGAAGCGCTCGTCGGCGAGCAGGGCCAGGCCCAGCGCCTGCAGGCCGCGCCGCGTCGCGAACGCAAGGTCCCGGTGGCGGCGGATGATCGAGTCGAGGCCCTCCTCGGCCATGAGCCGCAGCGACTCCTGGAGAGCGATCACGACGGTGTTGGCGGGCGTCTGCGGCGTTTGCCCCTTCTCGAGAGAGGACTTGGCGCGCTGCAGGTCGAAGTACGCCTTCGGGAGGTTCGAGCTCTCGTAGGCCTTCCACGCGGCAGCGCTCATCGTGACGATCGCGATCCCGGGAGGGGCTCCCCACGCCTTCTGCGACGCGGTGACGCACACGTCGACACCCCACTCGTCGATCGCAAGCTCGGCCGCGCCCGCGCCCGAAACGCTGTCGACGATCAGGAGCTTTCCGGAATCGCGGACGACCTCGGCGATCTCCTTCAGCGGGTTGAGCACGCCGGTCGATGTTTCGTTGTGCGTGACCAGGACCGCCTTGGCGCCGTCCCTGCCTCGCTCCTTCGCGAGCTCCTCGCGGACCAGGTCCGGCTCGACGGCGCGGCCCCAGGGGACGTCGACCCGGCGCGCGTCGACGCCGTACGACCTCGCGATCGAGTGGAAACGCTCGCCGAAGGCTCCGTTGCTGAACGCGACGACCTTGTCCTGTGCCGACAGCGTGTTGGCGATCGCGGCTTCCATCCCGCCCGAGCCCGAGCAGGTCAGAAGCAGCACGTCGCCCTCGGTGCGCAGGAAATCCTGGAGCGCTCGCGTGATCGCCGCGAGCAGCGCCGCGAACTCGGGGCCGCGGTGGTTGATCATCGGCCGCGCCGACGCGGCAAGCACGGTCTGTGGCACGAACGTGGGTCCGGGGACGCGGAGGTTCTGCGGGCGGTACATGGGCAGCCGTCCTCTCTCTGTAGACCGGGGAAGCGCTCTATATGATGAGGCCCTGAAGCTCGCTCCGTCCATCCTGTCGGCCGATTTCGGGCGCCTGGCGGAAGCTGCCGCGGCGGCCGAGCAGGGCGGTGCCGATTGGCTGCACGTCGACGTGATGGACGGGCACTTTGTGCCCAATCTCACATTCGGGCCCAAAATGGTCGAGGATCTGCGCGGCGCCACGACGCTGCCGCTGGATGTTCACCTCATGATCGAGCGGCCCGAGGCGTGGATCGAGCGCTTCGTCGCGGCAGGCGCCACCTATCTCACGATCCACGTCGAGGCCACCAGCGACGCCGCCGGGACGCTCGAGGCGATCCGCCGTCTGGGCGCCCAGCCCGGCGTGACGCTGAACCCCGAGACCCATCTCGACGCTCTGCTGCCGCACCTCGGCGCGGTCGATCTCGCGCTGGTCATGAGCGTGCACCCGGGATTCGGGGGCCAGTCATTCATCGATGGATCGCTCGAGCGCGTCGGTGCGGTGCGACACTTCCTCGACGAACGCGGGCTGCGAGCGGAGCTCGAGGTCGACGGTGGGGTCAAACCGGAGAACGCGCGCGCGATCGCCGCCGCCGGTGCGACGGTCCTGGTGGCCGGCTCGGCCGTCTACCGCGACGCGGATGGTCCGGAGGCCGCCCTGCGAAAGTTCCGCGAGGCCGCCGCGGGGTGATGCTCGCGACCGGGGGGACAGCGCAGGTCCGGCCAGGTGAGATTCGTCGTGCCCTTTGAGACCGGGCCGATCGCCAGCGCCCCTCGTTGCGACGCACGGGATCGCGCGCTGGTCAGCCTGCGCGAGGCGAGTACGCAGCCGAGGCGCGGCGCTCACGCCTGCGCCTGGCGACGAGGACGACGAGGACGAGGCCGCTCAGAAGGATGAAGGATGCCAGCGTGGCCAGCGCCACGACCGGCGATCCCTCCTGCGGCCGCGAGCCCAGAAGGAATCCTCCCGCGACCGCGCCCGGATCTGGGGATCGCGCCGTGGTTTCGGCGACGTCGAAGTCGCTGTCCCAGACGAGGCTGCCGCCATCCCACGCCAGCTCGATGTGCGCGTGGTACCGGCCCGCCGGCGGTCCGGGCGTCCAGCGGATGGGATAGACGGCGTCCGTCCCCGGCACGGTCGTGTCGAGCGAGAGCTGCGACGCGAGCGCCGTCGAGCGGTCGGCTCGCGTGATCAGCAGCGACCCCGCGGACTTCAGCAGCGTGTTGCCGGTGTTCCCCAGGCGCGCGACCGCGTAGATCCCATCAGGACGCTCCTGACCCGAGACCCCGCGCACCGCCATCTGGCTCGTTCGCGCTCCAAAGACATTCACCTGGATCGCGACGACGGCGCGCTGCTGGACCTGGAGGCCGGCGTCCCCCGATGCCGGCGGAGGCAGCGCAACGTAGGCCGCGAGACCCGCGAGGTGCTCTCCAGGCGTGGTGTCGGCCGGCACCTGCACCGAGAATGCGACGATGGCGGAGCTGCCCGTGGCCACCGAGAATGACGAGCTCTCGAGTTCGACCCAGGATCCCACGCGTTCGCGCGCCTGGTCAGGGAGCGCGTACGAAACTCCGCCGAAGGGACCCGTCGAGGCATCGACGGCGATGAGCGAGACCACCGCCGGGGCCGGGCTGAGGTTGCTCGCCGCGACGTGTCCGACGAAGATCGAACCCGGCAGAGCATCGATGACGAAGTAGCCGGGTCCGGCGATCGGCCGCCCGGCGGCGTCCGAAGGCGCGAGTGACACTTTCGCGGCGACCTCGGTGGCGAAGGCCGGCGCCCCACCCACCGCGCCGCCCGCCGCGAACAGAGCCAGAACGAGCGCGACCGGCCCGACCGCGAAGGGCGCCCTTCCGGAAGAGCGCCCGGTCACCGGGAAATTACGGCCCGGCGACGATCGAGACGGTCAGGGTCGAGTGGTAGGTCGTGGCGTACGCGCTGCCCGGCACCGTCAGCTGGAGATTTCCCGTGCCCACCGTCGCCGGCGCGAAGTTGTACGTGCCCGCCCCGGCACCGGCCGCGGCGGATGCGACAGTGACGGCGCTGCCGCTGTCGAGCGCGGTCAGCGCCGAGATGCTGATCGTCGGTGGGGCCGCGAGCCCGGTGCAGAGGCCGACGCAGGTGACGGTCGGTGCCGGCATGCTGAGCGAGCTGGCCGGGAATGCCGCGCCGCCGGCGGGACATCCCACGTCCACGGGGTTGGTGCAGGCGAAGGTCGTCGCGCTGAAGGTGACGTGCCAGCCCGTGGCGGTGCCGCGCGCATCGATCGCCTGGTACGTGGTCAGCGCGGCATCGACCGCCTGGCTCGCGCCCGTGAGGGTCGCGACGAACGGCCCGGGGACGGCGCCGGTCAGCGAGAGCGTGCCCGCGGTCAGCGTCGCGGTCATCGGACCTCCGGAGACCGCGAACGCGGAGACGGCGCCGGTCAGCAGGAGCGCGACGGTGGCGAGGACAGTGAGGCTGGATCTCATCGTTTTCTTCCCTTCGCGTGCGGACGTCATCGCCCCAGCGATGGGACAAGCGACCGGTAGTTAGATTATGGGGTCTCCGAGCTGATAGCACCATCCCCAGGCATCGCCTGCCTTGGCGTCAATGACCCGCCGTAATAGCGCAGCCGGCCGGGCGCAGCGACAACAGAACGACCGGGAGACCGAGCAGCGTCCGTTTGCCGGCCGCACGTGGCCTTGCGTCGGGCGCGACTCTCGGCCCTGGGCTGAGTGGTCGTCGGGTGCAGCCGCGGATGCATGGGGGACGGTCTCGCCAGCGACCTACGCGTCCCCCAGGCCCAGCTCGTGGAGGCGCTCGTCGCTGATGCCGAAGTGGTGCGCGACCTCGTGCATGACGGTGTCCCGGACGATCGCGGCCTGGTGCCGCGGCGATGCGGTCATCGCCTCGATCGGATGCCGATAGATGGTGATGCGGTCCGGCAGCAGCGGCTCGTCGAAGCCGCGGGCCGTCAGTGGAGTGCCCTCGTAGAGACCGAGCAGCGTCTGCCCCTTCGCGAGTCGGGACGGATCCGGGTCGTCCTCCACCAGGATCTCGACGTTTCGCATGCGCTCGCGGAACGCGATGGGGAGGGACGCGACCGAGTCGCGGACCAGACGCGCGAAGCGTGCGCGCCGAAGATGGGACATGCCCGCCACTGTACCCGTGACCTGCGCCGGCGCCATCCTTTCATGCGGCGCTGCAGCGCATCCGCAATCGGCGAAGCGCGCGGGATCGGAGCCGGCACACACCGGACTCCGACAGGCCCACCCGGGCGCCGATCTCGCGCAGCGTGAGTTTCTGGCCGAACGACAGCTGCAGCACGCGCCGCTCGAGCGGCGGCAGGCCGCGCATGGCCTTTGCGACCGATGGCCATCGCGCGTCCTGCCGGGCGCGGCACCGGACGGCCGCCGGGATCTCGCGTCCGGCGGCGGTATAGCGGTCGAGCGATACCTCCGCGAATGGCGCGGGCGTAAGAGGGTCGGAGGCGCGGGCCTCGCGGAAGGCTCGCCGCGCGCTGCGCGTCAGCGGATCGCTCACGCGCAGGGCGTCGAGCACCTGGCCCCGGACCCGTCGCGCCGCATACGAGGCGAACGTCGCCCCCTGGTCGTCGCGGTAGCGTTTCGCGGCCTGGACCAGGCCCACCATTCCCCACGCGATGAGGTCGTCGCGGTCGGTGCCGCGGCACCGTGGGTCGATGGCGCGCGCCGCGATGGTCCGCGCGAACCGGAGGTGCGCGATGATGCGCGCGTCGGTGTTGTCGTCGATGGCCTGCGCTTCCATGCTCATCCCCCCGGGCGCACCGTAGTCACGCCGGGTCATGGGTGTCAATCGAGAGTTGACGGCATTATCCACAGATGGCCTGCTCGACCGGCTCTACCGCCGCTACGCCTACCCCGACTGGCTGGTCGCGCATAGCGAGGTCGTGGGTCGCATCGCGGGCGTCCTGGCGGGCGGGCATCGGGAGATCGGCACCGACCTCGACGCGCGAGCCGCGACCCTCGCCGGATACCTACACGACATCGGACGGACTCCGCTGCTCGCCGGCGACGCGAGGGATCACGCCGAGCTATCGGCGCTCGTGCTCGCCGCCGAAGGGCTGGCGGAGCTCGGCGAGCTCGTGCGCCGGCACCCCGTCTACGCGGTCCTCGACCCAATACGGGCGCCGCGCACGTTGGAGGAAAAGATCGTCTACGTCGCCGACCGGCGTGGCGGCACGAGCGCGGTGTCTCTCGACGAGCGGATGGACGGTGTGATCAGGCGTCGCCCCGAACACGCCGACTCGCTCCGGCGCGCGCATCCGCTCGCCCGCGCCATCGAGGTGGAGGTCTTCGCCGGACTGCCCTTCGCTCCGGACGAGCTCGCATCGCAACTGTGAAGGCGGACGCATCGCGCCTACGCGAACACACGGCGCAGCTCTCGGCGATCGGCGGCCGCGGACCCTCAGTGACGCGACTGGGGCTGAGCGTTGAGGAACAGGCCGCGCGAGATCTCGTCGCGTCGTGGCTCGCCGCGCGTGGTGCCTTCGTCCGGCGCGACGCGGCGGCGAACCTGTTCGCGCGCTTTGGTCCCGCGGAAGGCGACGTGGTCATGACCGGCTCGCACCTCGACTCCGTGCCTGACGGAGGCCGATACGACGGGGCGCTCGGTGTTCTGTGCGCCGTGGAGGCCGTCGAGATCCTGCTCGATTCCGGTGCGCCGATCCGCCGCCCCCTCGAGATCGTCGCCTGGGCGGACGAGGAGGGGGCGCGCTTCGGGATCGGGCTCTTCGGCAGCGCAGCGGCGTTCGGCCGGCTCCCGCCGAAGGCGGCCGAGCGGCGCGACGCGGCCGGCACCTCGATCGCCGACGCCCTGCGCGCGCTCGGCGAGGAGGGCGAGCCCGCGGCGGCGCGCCGCGCGGACGTCGCGGCGTACATCGAGTTGCACATCGAACAGGGTCCGCACCTCGCCGATGCGGGCCGGGCTCTCGGAGTGGTGAGCGACATCGTCGGCATCCTTCACGGCCGCGTCACGGTGAACGGCCGTGCCGATCACGCGGGCACCACGCCCATGCCGAGCCGGCGCGACGCGCTCGCGGGAGCGGCCCAGATGATCGGCGCTCTCGAGGCCGCCGCCCGGCATCGCGCCGGCGCCGTCGCGACTGTCGGCGAGATCTCCGTGCGCCCCGGGGCCAAGAACGTCGTCCCCGCCGAATGCACTTTCTCGGTGGATGTCCGCGCGCCCGATGCGCGATCGCTCGCCGCCGTCATCAGGCAATTCCGCCAGGCCATGCGGCTTGTCGGCGACGCGCGGGGATTGCGCTCGGTCCTCGACGTGCTCTCCGAGGTCCCGCCCACCCGGATGGACGCCGACCTCGTGAGCCTGCTGCGCCGCTCGGCCGCGGCCGTCGGGATCGAAGCACCCGCTCTGGGAAGTGGCGCGGGCCACGACACGATGAATGCGGTGCTCGCCGGCGTGCCGAGCGCGATGCTCTTCGTCCGCTCACGCGGCGGCAGCCACACGCCGCGCGAACACGCGTCGGCCGAGGACGCGGCCCTGGGCGCATCGGCCCTCGCCCTCGCTCTCGGCGACCTCGTCGCCTGATCGTCGAAAGGCGATCCCGCGGACTCCCGCGCGTCCCGCCCCCAGGGCGGCGTCGTTTCCGAAGGCTTTCCGGTAGGCCGTACCATCACGTCGACAGTTCACGTCAACTGGTGTTGGGGAGTGCGGCGATGGCCACCAGCCTCGGCGGATATCGCATCGGCGAGCTCGCGAGCAGGCTCGGCCTGACCGGGAGGACGATTCGCTACTACGAGGAGCTGGGGCTGCTCGAGTCGGTCAAGCGCCTCGAGGGCGGCATGCGGGTGTACACCGAGGACGACGTGCGGCGGCTGCGCTTCATCCGGAAGCTGAAGGTGCTCGGCCTTTCGCTCCAGGAGATGCTCGAGCTCGAGCGCCTGTACCGGCGACACCGCTCGAACTCAAGCGTCCTGCCGCGGCTGGTCGAGCTGCTCGATGCGCACCTGGCCGCGACGGCGGCGCGGATGAAGGAGCTCGCGGCGCTGCGCGACGAGATCCGCTCGTACCGCGACCACGTCTCGCAGCGCCTCCTGGCTGAAGGAGCGGGCGGATGAGCGAAGCCGTGATCCTCGGGGCGGCCCGTACGCCGATCGGTGCCTTTCTCGGGGGGCTCGCCTCCGTTCCGGCGCCGAAGCTCGGCGCGATCGCGATCCGCTGCGCGCTCGAGCGAGCGGGTGTGGCTCCGGGGGAGGTCGACGAGGTCTACATGGGCAATGTGGTGGAGGCGGGCGTCGGTCAGGCACCCGCTCGCCAGGCCGCTCACGGTGCCGGGCTGCCGTGGTCGGTCCCCTGCACGACCGTCAACAAGGTGTGCGGCTCGGGCCTGAAGGCCGTGATGCTCGCGTCGTCGCAGATCCGGGCGGGAGAGGCGGGCGTCGTCGTCGCTGGCGGCATGGAGTCGATGTCGAACGCGCCGTACCTGATGCGCGGATTGCGCGCGGGGCTGGCGCTCGGCGAGCATCGCATCGAGGACGCCAACCTCACGGACGGACTCGTCGACGCCTTCGGTCACGGCCACATGGGCCTCGGCGGGGAGGAGGCGGCGATGCGCTGCTCCCTCACCCGCGAGGACCAGGATCGCTTCGCTCTCGGGTCGTACGAGAAGGCGCTCCACGCCCAGGCGAGCGGCGCTTTCAACGAAGAGATCGTCGCCGTCGAGGTGCCGGGCCGGAAAGGCCAGGTGGCCGTCGTGCGCGCCGACGAGACGCCGCGCGCGACCTCGCTCGAGAAGCTCGCCGGGCTGAAGCCGGCGTTCAAGGAGGGCGGCACGGTGACGGCGGGCAACGCCTCCAAGCTCAACGACGGCGGCGCGGCGGTCGTCGTCGCGGACGCCGCCCGCGCCGCCGGGCTCGGCGCGAAGACGCTCGCGCGCATCGTCGCGCAGGCCCAGCACGGCGTCGAGCCGAACCTGTTCCTGCTCGCCCCTTCGGGCGCGATCCGGCGGTGCCTCGAGCGCGCCGGCTGGTCGATCGGCGACGTCGATCTCTTCGAAATCAACGAGGCGTTCTCGGGCGTAGAAGGGGTTCGCCGCGACCTCGGCATCCCGGAGGAGAAGTTCAACGTCAATGGCGGCGCCGTGGCCCTGGGGCACCCGATCGGGGCGTCCGGAACGCGGCTCCTGGTCACGCTGCTCTACGCGCTTGCGCGGCGCGACAAGCGCCGCGGCGTGGTCTCCCTGTGTCTCGGCGGAGGCGAGGCCGTGGCGCTCGCGGTCGAGGCGACGTGAGCGTCGGTGATGTCGGAGTGGTCGGGGCGGGCACGATGGGTGCGGGCATCGCGCAGGTCTGCGCCGCCGCGGGACACAAGGTGGTCCTCGTCGACGTCAGCGGCGAGCAGCTGAAGCGCGGGGAGAACACCATCGCGGCGTCCCTCGCGAAGCTCGAGGCGAAGGGGCGCCTGGCGCGACGCGCAGATGAGATCGCACGGGACATCCACACGTCGACGCAGGTGTCGGACCTCGGCGGTGTCGACGTCGTCATCGAGGCGGTGTTCGAAGACCCCGGGCTGAAGACGGGACTGTTCCGCGAGCTCGATCGCGCGTGCGCGCCGGGGGCGATCCTGGCCTCCAATACGTCGTCGATCCCGATCACGCAGCTCGCCGCAGCGACGGGGCGCCCGGACCAGGTCGTCGGGATGCACTTCATGAATCCGGTGCCCGTCATGGCACTGGTCGAGGTGATCCGTGGGCTGCGCACGTCCGAGGCGACCGTGACCGCGGTCCGCGCGCTGGCGGGCGACCTTGGCAAGACCGCGGTCGAATCGCGCGACGTCCCGGGCTTCATCGCCAACCGTGTCCTGATGCCGATGATCAACGAGGCCGCGTTCGCGCTGTACGAGGGCGTGGCGTCGGCGGAGGACATCGACACGGTCATGCGCCTCGGGATGAACCATCCGATGGGGCCGCTCGCGCTCGCCGATCTCATCGGGCTCGACGTCTGCCTCGCGATCCTCGATCTTCTGCAGCGCGACCTCGGGGACGACAAGTACCGCCCCGCTCCGCCGCTGCGCCAATACGTGCACGCGGGTTGGCTCGGGCGCAAGACAGGGCGTGGGTTCCACCGCTATGACTGAGCGCATCTCGATGGGCGCGCTATTCGTCTTCACCGGCCGCTGCCCCGAGGTCGCGCGCTTCCACGAGCTGTACGGGGACAAGCCGCGTCAGTACTTCTTCGCGCGCGACCCCGCGGGGCGGTCCATCGGGGTCGGCGAGGCGGCCGACCGATGACCGCGACCGCACGGCCCTCGACCGGAGGCTTCGATTTGTCGCTCTCGGAGGAGCAGGAGCTCGTCCAGCGGACCGCGCGAGCGTTCGCGACGGAGAAGGTGCTGCCGCGGGCGGCGGACATCGACGAAAAGGGAGCGATCCCGGAGGAGCTGATCGCCGAGCTCGGCCAGCTGGGCCTCATGGGTATCTTCGTCGCCGAGAGATGGGGTGGGGCTGGACTCGACACCGTCTCGTACGTTCTCGCGATGGAGGAGGTCAATCGCGCGTGCGCGTCCACGGGCGTGATCATGACCGTGAGCAATTCGCTCGTGTGCGGTCCTCTCCTGGACCGCGGGACGGACGCGCAGCGGGAGCGCTGGCTCCGGCCGGTCGCATCGGGCCGCAGCATCGGATGCTTCGCGCTGTCGGAGCCGGCATCGGGAAGCGACGCCGCGGCGATGCGCACGAGCGCGAAGCGCGACGCCGACGCGTGGGTGTTGAACGGGACGAAGAACTTCATCACCAACGGCGTGTCCGCCGACGTCGTGGTGGTGTTCGCGCAGACGGATCCGGCGAAGCGACACAAGGGGATCGCGGCGTTCGTCGTCGAGAAGCCGACGCCGGGACTCTCGGTCGGAAAGATAGAGCGCAAGCTGGGGATCCGCGGGAGCGACACCGCGCAGCTCGTCTTCGAGGACGTGCGCGTGCCCGATGACCAGGTCCTCGGCGCGATCGGCGACGGCTTCAGGATCGCGCTCGACACACTCGATGGAGGCCGCATCGGGATCGCCGCGCAGGCCGTCGGCATCGCGCGTGCGTGCCTGGAGGACTCGCTCGCGTACGCGAAGCAGCGTGAGGCCTTCGGGAAGCCCATCGCGGAGTTCCAGGCGATCCAATGGAAGATCGCGGACATGGCCACCGAGATCGACGCCGCGCGCCTGCTGTGCTGGCGCGCTGCCGCGACAAAGGACGCTGGGGGCGACTACGCGGCCGAGGCGGCGATGGCCAAGCTCTTCGCGAGCGATATCGCGATGAAAGCCGCACGCGAGTGCGTGCAGATCTTCGGCGGATACGGCTACCTAAAGGATTTCCCCGCGGAGCGCCACTACCGCGACGCGAAGATCACCGAGCTCTACGAGGGCACGAGCGAGATCATGAAGCTCGTCATAGCCGAGGACATGCTCGGCGAATGAGACCAGTGAGACTAGTGAGACCAGGGAGACCAGGGTGACGCCGCCGACGAGCGGCATCGGCGCGGCGCTGCTCCTGGTCCTCGCGCTCCTCGGCTTCGGCGCGTTCTCCTGGCGCTCGTGGCGCCTATACCGCTACCTGCGCCTGGGGCGCGACGAGGACCGGACCGATCACCCGCGCCGCCGCGTCCGCGACGAACTGGTCGTGTACCTGGGTCAACGGAAGCTCCTGAAGCGCCCCTACCTGGTCCGTGGGGTGGCGCACGCGCTCATCTTCTGGGGATTCCTCGTCATCACCTTCGGCACCGCGGACCTGCTGCTGAACGGCATCCTCGGCTTGCGCCTGCCGGGCACGGAGAGCGCGGTGTACGCCTGGACGATCGACCTCTTCGCGATCGCCGTACTGGCATCGATCGCGCTCGCGGCGATCCGGCGTCTCGCGCTTCGTCCTCCGTATATGCATATCGCGCTCGACGGCTACGTCATCCTGACCCTCATCGGGGTGCTGATGATCACGCTCCTCGTGTTCGAAGCCGCCGGAGTCGCCGCTGAGCTTCTCGCCCACGGGCAGTCACCCCCGCCGCTTGCGGGCCTCTTCGCCCCGCTCCTGCGCGGCTCGGCGGCGGGCGCGATCTTCGCCGGTGCGTGGTGGACGCACGTGGTGACCGTGCTCGCGTTCGCCGCATACTTGCCGCGGTCGAAGCATCTCCATATCGTCACGACCCTGCCGAACGTGTTCTTCCGTTCCCAGCGTCCTCGCGGCGCGCTCGAACTCATCAACGGCATCGAGGACAGGGAGACTTTCGGCGCCGCGACGCTCCGCGACTTCTCGTGGAAGCAGCATCTCGATGGATACACCTGCACCGAGTGCGGACGCTGCTCCGACAGCTGTCCAGCGCTCGCCACCGGCAAGCCCCTCGACCCGCAGCGGATCGTGCTCGACGTCCGCGATCTTCTCTTGCGCGAGGGCGACCCGCTCCTGAGAGACCCGAAGGCTGCGGGGACCGCGCCGGCCCACCAGACGGCGAGCAAATCCGACGAGCTCTGGGCGTGCACGACGTGCGCGGCATGCGTCGAGGCATGCCCGGTGACGATCGAGCACATCGACAAGATCGTCGACATGCGGCGCCATCTCGCGATGATGGAATCCGCCGCCCCGCCGGAGGCGCAGCGCGCGATGCAGAACATCGAGCGCGCCGGCAACCCGTGGGGCGAAGCGGCCGACGCGCGCGGCGACTGGGCGAAGGACGACGCGGTGCCGACGTTCGCGCAGAAGCCCGACGCCGAGTACCTGTACTTCGTCGGCTGCGCGGCCTCCTACGACCGCCGCAACCAGCGCGTCGCCAAAGCGCTCGCGGCGATCCTGCGCGCCGCCGGCGTGTCGTTCGCGATCCTCGGGCGGGAGGAGACATGCAACGGCGATCCCGCGCGGCGGATCGGCAACGAGTACCTGTGGCAGCTCCAGGCGCAGCAGAACATCGAGACGTTCCGCGCGCACGGCGTGCGTAAGATCATCGCGAGCTGCCCCCACTGCTTCAACACGATCGCGAACGAGTATCCGCAGCTCGGTGGCGAGTTCGAGGTGGTGCACGCCCTTCCGCTCGTCAAACGGCTCATCGACGACGGCAGGATCGCGCTCGAGGGGGCGGACGCCCCGGTCACACGAGCCGCCTACCACGACCCCTGCTATCTAGGGCGACACAATGGCGTGTACGACGACCCGCGCGCCGTCCTCGACGCGGTCCCCGGCGTGGAGCGCGTGGAGATCGAGCCGCACCACCGCGAGCGGGGATTCTGTTGCGGTGCGGGCGGCGGGCGCATGTGGATGGAGGAGAAGATCGGCCAGCGCATGAACCATCGGCGGGTCGAGCAGATCCTTGCGTCCGGCGGAGCGGGCGGAAGGCCGGACACCGTCGCCTCGGGTTGTCCGTACTGTTTGATCATGCTCGACGAGGGTGTTGGCGCGAAGGGCGTCCAAAACGAGGTCAAGCCGGTGGACGTGCTCGAGCTCGTCGCCGCGCGGCTCCGGACGGATGCGGCCGATGGCGGAGAGGGGAGCCCGGCGTGGAGGTCCTGAATGCGTTCCAGTTCGACGGGCGTGCGGTGTGGTTCGTCGTCGCATCGCTCGTCGCCCTGCTCGTCGCCGGAGGCGCCGTCGCGTTCGGGCTGTGGTACTCCGGCGACCAGGACCAGGTGTGAAGCTCCTCGTCTGCCTGAAGCAGGTGCCCGATTCGACGGTTCGCGTGAAGGTCGGCGCAGATGGCCGCTCCATCGCGACCGATGGGATCGCCTGGGCGATCTCTCCGTACGACGAGTACGCGCTCGAGCTGGCGCTGGAGCACAAGGACGGCGATCCCAGCGTAACCGTGAGCGCCGTGTCGGTCGGTCCGGCGCGCGCGCGCGATGCGCTCCGCGCCGCCCTCGCCATGGGCTGCGACGACGCGACGTTCGTGACCGGCGCCGGGGCGGAGGGCCTCGGCGGACTCGCGACGGCGCGGGTGCTGGCGAAGGTCGTCGCCGAGGCCGCTCCGGACGTCGTCCTGTGCGGGCGCCAGGCGTCCGACGACGACCAGGGATTCGTCGGCCCGGCCCTCGCCGAGGTCCTCGGCTGGCCGCACGTCAGCACCGCGACCAAGCTCGCGGTCGCCGGCGACGCGCTCGAGGTCTGGAAGGAGGTCGAGGGCGGGCACGAGGTGTGGACCGCACCGCGTCCGGTCGTCCTCACCGTGCAGAAGAGCGAGAAGGAGCCGCGCTATCCGTCGCTACCCGGGATCATGAAGGCCAAGCGCAAGGAGATCCCGGAGAAGGACGCGGCGACGCTCGCCGCCGACCTCAGCTCTCCGGCGATGGAGGTCAGCAGTCTCGAGCCGCCCGCCGCGCGCGGGGGCGGCAAGATCCTGAGGGACGGCGACACGGCGGCGCTCGCCGAGGAGCTCGTCGGGCTGCTCCGGCGCGAGGCGAAGGTCCTCTGACCGTGAAGATCTGGATCATCGTCGAGCGCAGCGGCCCGGAGCTGCGCCGCGTCTCGCGCGAACTCGCCGCGAAGGCCGCCGAGATGGGCGAGGCCACCGCGCTCGAGGTGACCGGGCTCGAGCGCTACTCGGCGCTCCCCGCTGTCGCGGCGCTCACCGAGAAGGCGAAGTCCGGCGCGCCCGACCTCGTGCTGGTCGGCGCCACGCCGATGGGCCGTGACCTCGGTGCGCGCCTGGCAGCCCGCCTCGAATGGGCGTACGCCGCCGACTGCACCGGCGTGGCGCCCGAAGCCGGCGCGGTCGTCGTGACGAGAGGGATGTACGCGGACAAGGTGCGAGCCGAGGTCCGCGTCGGCCTGCCCGCCGTCGTGACCGTCCGCGCGAACGCCTTTGCGCTGGCCGAAGGGGCCCAGCCACCGGAGGTGGCGCCAGTGCCCGCCGATCCGAGCGTCGACACGCTCGCCTTCGCGCGCTTCGAGCCGACCGCGTCGACGGGTGCGAAGGTCCCGCTCGCCGAGGCGCGGGTCGTCGTGTCGGGCGGGCGCGGCCTGCGCGGGCCTGAGAACTGGCACCTCGTGGAGGAGTTGGCCGACTCCCTCGGCGCTGGGCTCGGAGCGTCGCGCGCCGTGACCGATGCGGGGTGGCGACCCAACGAGGAGCAGGTGGGCCAGACGGGAAAGAGCGTCGCCCCCGACCTCTACATCGCGGTGGGGATCTCCGGCGCGATCCAGCATCTCGCCGGCATGACCTCGAGCAGGACGATCGTCGCGATCAACCGCGACCCGGATGCGGACATCTTCAAGGTGTGCGACTACGGCGTTGTCGCCGATGCGCTGCAGTTCATACCCGCGTTCACCGCGGCCGTGAAGAAGGCGAAGGCGAGCGCGTGAGCCGGACGTGCCGTTGATCCCCGTCGCTGGCGAGGTCGAGCGCTCGCTCGCCGATGCGGTCGGGCGCTTCGCGCGCCGCCTTGCGCCGCGCGTTCCGGAGGCCGAGTCCGCGGGGACCCTGCCTCCCGCCGTCGTCGCCGAGCTTGGACGAATGGGCGTCCTCGGGATGACGATCCCCGATGCGGACGGCGGGCTCGGCGCCTCGTACGTGTCATTCGCGCTGGTGCTCGAGGAGCTCGCCGCGGCCTGGCCCTCGCTCGCCGTCGGCGTGTCGGTCAACAGTGGGATCGTCGCGGGGTCGGTGGTGCGACACGGCACGCCCGAGCAGAAGCGGCGATGGCTGCCGCGGCTGATGGATGGGTCAGGCCTCGGCGCCTTCGCTCTCACCGAGCCCGCCGCCGGTTCCGACGCTGCGGCGCTGCGGACGACCGCGCGGAAGACGGACGTGGGGTGGTCGCTCTCGGGGCAGAAGATGTTCGTGACCAGCGCCCGCTACGCGCCCTTCGCGATCGCGTTCGCCCGCGTCGGCGAAGCCCGCGACGGGCGGCCCCACGAGGGGATCACCGCCTTCATCGTGCCGCTCGACGCTTCGGGCGTGACCGTCGGTCCCGCCGAGCGCAAGATGGGCCTCCTCGCCTCCGACACCAGCGGCATCGCGTTCGCCGACGTCGCGCTCGGGGCCGATGCCGTCCTCGGGAAGATCGGCGAAGGCTTCGGGCCGATCGCGCTCGCGGGGCTCGACGCGGGCCGCATCGGCATCGCCGCGCAGGCCGTCGGCATCGCACGGGGCGCGCTGGACCGCGCGCGCGCGTACGCCGCGCAGCGCGTGCAATTCGGGCGGCCGATCGCCGAGCTTGCCGCGATCCGCTTCGTTCTCGCGCGGATGCGCACGGACGTCGACGCGGCGCGCCTGCTGACGCTCCGTGCCGCGTGGCTGCGCGACCGTGGTCGCCCGTTCACGCGCGAGGCCGCCGAAGCCAAGCTGTTCGCCAGCGAGGCCGCGAACCGCGTCGCCTACGAGGCACTCCAGGTGTTCGGGGGATACGGCTACATGCGCGACTACGAGATCGAGCGTTACGCGAGGGACGCGCGCGCCACCACGCTGTATGAGGGCACGAGCGAGGTGCAGCGCATGGTCATCGCGCGCCAGTTGCTGTCGGCGGCGTGATGGAAGAAGGCCGCGGCGCGGCCGCGGCGCCGGCCGCGCACCGCTCCGATAAACAGCGCTGGCTCGAGGAGACCTACGGCCCCTCGGTGCAACGGTACCCCGAGCGCAGGGAGCGCTTCAGCACGCTCTCGGACGACCCGATCGAGGCGCTGTACACGGCAGAGGACCTCGGGGACTTCGATCCGGCGCGCGACCTCGGCTTTCCGGGCGAGCGTCCCTTCACCCGCGGCGTCCACGCCTCGATGTACCGCGGGCGCTTGTGGACCATGCGCCAGTTCGCCGGCTTCGGGTCGGCCGAGGACACCAACGCCCGCTTCCGATATCTCCTGGCGCATGGCGTCACCGGACTCTCCACCGCCTTCGACATGCCGACGCTGATGGGCCGGGACCCGGACGATCCGCTCTCGCGAGGCGAGGTCGGCCGCGAGGGCGTGGCGTGCGCGTCGCTGGCCGACATGGAGATCCTCCTCGACCGAATACCGCTCGACGAGGTGACGACCTCCATGACCATCAACGGACCGGCGTCGATCATCTGGGCGATGTACCTCGCCGCGGCCGAGAAGCGCGGATACCCGCTCGAGCGGATCGGCGGCACCATCCAGAACGATTGCCTCAAGGAGTACATCGCGCAGCGCGAATGGATCGTCCCGGTCCGGCCGGCGATGGAACTGGTCGTCGACACCTTCCGCTACGGCTCGCAGGCCGTCCCGCGCTGGAACACGATCTCGGTGTCTGGCTACCACATCCGGGAGGCCGGTGCCACGGCGCTGCAGGAGCTCGCGTTCACGCTCCTCGACGGTCTCGAATACGTGAAGTGGGGCGTCGAGGCGGGGCTCGACCCCGACCAGTTCGTCCCCCGGATCTCGTTCTTCTTCGACGTGCACAACGACTTCTTCGAGGAGATCGCGAAGTTCCGCGCGGCCAGGCGCATCTGGGCGCGCGAGATGGAGCGGCGATACGACCCCAAAGACCCGCGCTCGCTGATGCTCCGGACGCATGCGCAGACGGCTGGCGTGTCACTCACCGCGCAGCAGGCGCACAACAACGTCGTGCGCGTGACGATGCAAGCGCTCGCGGCGGTCCTCGGCGGTACCAACTCGCTGCACACGAACTCGCTCGACGAGACCTACGCGCTCCCCACGGAGGAGGCCGTGACGCTCGCCCTGCGGACGCAGCAGATCATCGCGCACGAGTCGGGCGTCGCCGACACAGCGGACCCGCTCGGCGGCTCGTACTACCTCGAAGCCCTGACCGATCGCATGGAGCGCGGCTTCGAGCGCTACCGCGACGAGATCGAGGCGATGGGCGGCATGGTGGAGGCGGTCGAGCGCGGGTACCCACAGCGGGAGATCGTCGAGTCGGCGTTCCACTTCCAGCAGCAGGTCGACGAGCGCGAAAAGATCATCGTCGGCGTCAACAAGTACGTCACGGAGAAGGATCCGCCCGTCCCCACGCTCGCGATCGACCCCGACGTCGAGCGCAAGCAGGTCGAGCGGCTCCGGCGCACGCGCGAGACGCGCGACCGCGGCCGCTGGAGCGAGGCGCTCGCCCGCCTCCATGAAGCAGCGCGCGCCCGCGGCGAGCTCATGCCCGCGTTCCTCGAATGCGCGCACGCCTATGCGAGCGTCGGCGAGCAGGTGGCGGTGCTGAAGGAGGTCCACGGTGAGTACCGCGACCCCGGCTACTTCTGACCAGCCGCGGGGCCGGGACGAGCTCCTAGCCCGTGTCGACGATGGCTGGCGGCGCTTCCGCGAGGCTGTCCGCGGCATCGGCCGCGCCGGAATGGGCGAGGCGACGGCTGTCGGCTGGACCAGCAAGGACCTCGTCGCGCACTGCGCCGCATGGGAGGAGCTCACGTCGCGGCGCCTGCGGACGTTCCGCGAGAGCGGCGGCCGGGATCTTCCTCCTCCGGGCGTCGACGTCGATTCGTTCAACGCGAAGGTCGTCGAGACCCACAGGCTCGCGGGACCGGAGGCGGTGCTCGACGAGCTCGATACCGCCCACCGCCTGATGCGCCATGAGATCGCGCAGCTCACCGACGAGCAGGTGGTCGCGAACGACAGCTGGGTGATCGCCGTGGTCGGGGGGAATTCGTACGGCCACTACCTCGAGCACGCCGCCGAGATCGGGATGGGCGGTTGAAAAGGCCGATCCGTGTCGTGGTCGCGAAGGCGGGCCTCGATGGCCACGACCGCGGGGCGAAGGTGGTGGCGCGGGCTCTGCGCGACGCGGGGATGGAGGTGATCTACACGGGGGTGCATCAGACGCCCGAGCAGGTCGTCGAGACGGCGTTGCAGGAGGACGCCGACGCGATCGGCGTGTCGCTCCTCTCGGGCGCGCACAACTACATCTTTCCGCGCATCCATGACCTCATGCGCGAAAAGGGGATGGACGACGTGTTGCTCTTCGGTGGCGGGATCATCCCCCAGGCGGACATCGAAACGCTCAAGCAGCATGGGGTCGAGCGCATCTTCCAGCCGGGCGCGCCGCTCGACGGGATCGTGAAATACCTGGTCGAAACGGTGCCGCGCAAGCGCGGCGCCACAGTGGGAGGCTAGAGATGGCGAAGAAGGACGACCGACCGCTCGACGTTGGGCTGGCGGCACTGAAGGGCAAGGACGAGGCGACGGCGACGGAATGGTGGAAGGAGCGCTTCGCGCTCATCGCGGCGATACCCTCGGACACCGCGCGCGTCGGCGCGCTCACTCCGCAACTGCGCGAGCTGTCGCGTCTCACCGCCGACGAGCGCCGGAGGCTCACCAAGGCGCGCATCGCGGCGTTCGGCACGCTGCCGGAGGACCAGCAGGCGAAGATCATGACGGCCCGGAAGGCGGCCTACGAGGTCGACCGCGCGCTCCTCGAGAGCGACGACACCTTGGTGCAGGAGCTGCGCGCGGGCGTGCCGGGCGGCGACTCCTATCCGAGCGGAACGCCCTCGCGATAGTGCGGTTCGACCACGGCTCCGACCAGCTTCTGGTCCGCGACACCGTCCGTGCCTTCGCACAGGAGCGCATCGTGCCGAACGCCGACGCCTGGAGCGAGGCCGGTGCGTTCCCGCAGGAGTTGATCGGCGAGTGCGCGGCGCTCGGCCTCACCGGACTCGCGGTCCCCGCGCGGTATGGCGGCGCCGAGCTCGACCTCGTGACGATCTCGCTGGTGATGGAGGAACTCGGCGCGGCCGACGGATCCATCGCGCTCACCCTCGCCGCTCATAACTCGCTGTGCATCGGGCATCTGCTCGTCGCGGCTTCACCGGAGCAGCTCGACCGCTGGCTGCCGCAGCTCGCGCGGGGCGAGCATCTCGGCGCGTGGGCCCTCACCGAGCCCGCCTCGGGGTCCGATGCCGCGGCACTCCAGACGCGCGCGGTGCGCGACGAGGACGGATACGTCCTGACCGGGCAGAAACAGTTCATAACGAACGGCTCGCTCGCCGGACTCGTCGTGGTGATCGCGGCGACCGCCGACCGCCAGCTGACCGCGTTCGCCGTGGCAGCCGGCACCAACGGCTTCGGGGCGGGGAGGCGCGAACGCAAGATGGGGCTGCACGCCTCGGACACCGCGCAGCTTGTGCTCGATGGCTGCCGTGTCCCCGAGTCTGACCGCGTGGGGCCGGAAGGCCACGCATTCGCCGATGTGAAGAAGGTCCTGGATCGCGGGCGCGTGGGCATCGGGGCCTTGGCGCTCGGTCTCGGCAGGGCCGCCCTCGAGACGGCCACCTCCTACGCGAAGGGACGGCGTCAATTCGGGCGCGCGATCAGCGACTTCGAGATGATCCGCTGGAAGCTCGCCCAGGCGCGCACCGAGCTTGAGGCGGGAAGGGTCCTCGTGCACAGAGCGGCGGTGCTCGCCGACGGGGGTCGGCCATTCGGCACCGCTGCCGCCATGGCCAAGGTCTATGCGACCGAGGCGGCGAGCCGCGCCGCGAACTCGTCGCTCCAGATCCTCGGGGGTTACGGCTATCTGCGCGACTACCCGGTCGAGCGGATCGTGCGCGACGCGCGTCTGATGGAGATCGGGGAGGGTACCAGCGAGATCCAGCGCATCGTCATCGCGCGCGACGTGCTGCGAGCCGCGTCGTAGCGAAGGCGGCAGCGCCCGCGTACGACGAGCTCCTTGCCCGAGCGCGCGAGGGCCACAAGCGATCCATCGCGCGGATCGTGACGATCGTCGAGAACGACGAACCCGGCGCCGCGGAGATCCTGAGGGAAACGTATCCGCGCACCGGAGGCGCGCAGGTGGTCGGGATCACCGGGCCACCCGGCGGGGGAAAGAGCACCCTCGTCTCGCGGCTCGCCTCGGCCTACCGCGAGCGGCACGCGCGCGTCGCGGTGGTCGCTGTCGATCCCTCGAGCCCGTTCAGCGGCGGCGCCATCCTCGGCGACCGCATCCGCATGCGCGACGGCTTCCTCGACGAGGGCCTCTTCATCCGCAGCATGGCCAGCCGCGGCCACTCCGGCGGTCTCGCGCGCACGACCCTGCGGGTCGTGAACGTCCTCGACGCGCTCGGCGTCGGCCTCCTGCTGGTCGAAACGGTCGGCGTCGGCCAGGAGGAGGTCGAGGTCATGCGGGTCGCGGACACCGTCTGTCTGGTCACGGTGCCCGGCCTCGGCGACGGGATCCAGGCGATCAAGGCGGGGGTCCTCGAGATCGCGGACGTGCTCGTCGTCAACAAGGCGGACCGCCCCGGCGCCGACGACGCGGTGCGCGAGCTCGCGACGATGCTCTCGCTCGGCAAGTCCCGGCAGGACTGGCGCCCGCCGATCGTTCGAACGGCCGCGACCGAGGGGCGCGGGACGGACGAGCTCATCGCCGCGGTCGACAAGCACGCCGCGTGGGCCGCGGAAAGCGGCGAGCGTGAGCGGCGGCGCGCCGATGGCGCGCGCGCGGAGGTCGAATCGCTGCTCCGCGAGGCGCTCGTCGCGCGCCTCGCCGCACGCATCGGCCACGCACGCGTCGACGAGGCCGTGGCGCGCGTCGCGAGCCGCGCCATCGATCCGTACACGGCCGTCGAAGCACTTCTCGACGACCGGTGAGAGTCACCTTTCTCGGCACCGGCGATTCGTTCGGCAGCGGCGGCCGATTCCAGGCGTGCATCCTTCTCGAACACCCCGGAGGCCGCATTCTCCTGGACTGCGGCGCCTCGTCGCTGATCGCCATGCGCCGGCTGGGCATCGACCCCGGCACGATCGACGTGGTCCTGGTGTCGCACTTCCACGGCGACCACTTCGGCGGCCTTCCCTTCATGATCCTCGATGGTCAATTCTCGCATCGCAGCCGACCGCTGACGATCGCCGGCCCGCCCGGCGTACAGGAGCGCGTGCGCGCGGCGATGGAGGGCCTGTACCCCGGCTCGTCGTCGACCCCGCCGCCGTATGGGATCCGATACGTGGAGCTTGCCGTGGGCCTCGCGACGAGCGTCGAGGGATGCGAGGTCACGGCGGTGCTGGTCGATCACAGCCCGGGCGCCGAGGGCCGTGGATATCGCGTGTCGCGCGGTGACACGGTCGTGGCGTATTCGGGCGACACGGCCTGGACGGAGTCGCTGGTCGAGCTCGCGTCGGGCGCGGCGCTGTTCATATGCGAGGCGAACTTCTTCGAGAAACGCGTGCCGTTCCACATGACGTATCGCACGCTCGAAGCCCAGCGGGAGCGTCTTCAGTGCGCGCGGATCCTCCTGACGCATGTGGGTCCGGAGATGCTGGCCCGCGCCGGGGAGAGCGCCATCGAGATCGCGGGCGACGGCATGGTCGTCGATCTCGGCGCCTGACGGCCATCGAGCTGCTGCTCTTTCGCACGGGAGCGGTGGAGCTCGCCCGGTCCAACTTCGCGCCGTGGCTCCCGATGCCGGCACACGACGAGCTCGTCGTCCAGCCGGTTTGGTCGGCCCTGCTGCGCACGGCCGAAGGGCTGATCCTCTTCGACACCGGGCTCCACCCGGTGCACATCACGCGGCCTGAAGCCACCTTCGGCGCGCGGAGCGGTCTGCGCGTCGCCATGTCGGGGGATGACGCCATCCTCTCGCGCCTCCGAGCGCTCGGAGTCGTGCCGGCGGACGTCGCCATCGTGGTCAACAGCCATCTGCACTTCGACCACGCCGGTAACAACCGCGCGTTCCCGAAGGCGGCGTTCATCGTCCAGGCGGACCACCTCGCGTACGCCAAGGGCCGGGAGAACTTTCCCGCCGTGTACTGGGACGATCCGCAGCTCAGCTACGTACCGGCGGCCGGACGCGCACGGGTCGCGCCCGGTGTCGAGGTGGTCCCGACGCCGGGCCATGCTCCGGGCCACCAATCGCTCGTCGTCGACCTCCCCGAGCACGGCCGGGTGGTCCTCTGCGGCGACGCCGCCTTCACGCGCGCCAACCTCGAAAGAAGCGAAGCGCCGGCGCAGGACCCGGCCGCTGCCGCGGAGTCGATCAAGCTGATCCGCTCGCTGGTGAAGGACGACCTCGAAAGGGCGTTCACCAGCCACGACGCCGCCGCGTGGTCGACGTGGCGCCACGCGCCCCTCTGCTACCGCTGACGGAGTACCCGGGCCGTGGGTCAGGGAGACCGCGGCGAGCTCCGCGACGCGCCGCGGAGGCCCTACTCGAGCTCGACGACCTGTCGCCACCGCGGGACGAGCGTGTTGAACCCCAGCGCCTTCACCTTCGGCTCGAAGGCGTCCTGGGCAGGAGGGTCGCCGTGGACGATGAACGTCTGCCGGGGACGCTTCGTGAAGTTTCCGAGCCACGCGAGGAGCTCGGGCTCGTCGGCATGCGCCGAGAAGCCGCTGATCGAGCGCACCTGGCAGTGCACCTCGAGATCGGTGCCGTCGATGCGTACCGTCTTCGCGCCCTGCTGGAGCTGCGCGCCGAGCGTCCCGGAGCCCTGGTACCCGACGAACAGGAGAGTCATCGCGGGATCGCCCGCGAGGGCCTTGACGTGCTGCACGATCCGGCCGCCGGTGATCATTCCGTTCGACGCGACGACCATCAGCGGACGCGCGGCCTCCAGGATCGCCGCCGAGTCGCGGGCGTCGTTCGCGACCACCGCGCCGGGATAGTCGAGCGGCTCCTCGCCGCCCGTCAGGAGCGCCCGGGCTTCGGCATCGAAGTAGCTCGCGTACGTCCGGTAGATGGCGCTGGCCTTCTGCGCCATCGGCGAGTCGAGGTACAGCGGCAGGTGCGGGACGGAGCCGGCCGCTAGGAGCCGGTCGAGCTGGTACACGATCTCCTGCGTACGTCCGATCGCGAACGACGGCATGAGCAGCACACCACGGGCGCTGCTCGTCGCGCTGACCGCGTCGCCGAGCAACCGGATCGCCTCTTCGTGGGGCTCGTGCACGCGCCCGCCGTAGGTCGACTCCACGAGGAGGTAGTCCGCCGCGCCGACCAGGGTGGGGTCGCGGATGATCGGCGTGTTCGGCCGGCCGAGGTCCCCACTGAACACGACCGTCCGCTCGCCACCGGTCGCCTGGACCCGCAGCTTGACGATCGCGGACCCGAGGATGTGGCCCGCGTCGAGGAATGTCGCCGCGATCCCCGGGGCGACCTCGACCTCCGATCCGTACTCGACGCCGCGAAAGAGCCCGAGCGCGGCGTTCGCGTCCTTCGTCGTGTAGAGCGGCTCGCGCAGGAAGGTCACGGCCTCGGGGCGCGCCGCACGGAGCGCTTCCTCGTGGTCCGCGAATGCCTTGGGTTCGCCGCTCGCCGGACCCGCGTCCGCGGCGTCTTTCGTCGCGAGCGCAAGCTCCACCTGCGCCGCCTTGTCCTCGGCCGCCGCCCGATCGGGATGGCGCTTCGCGAACCGCTGGTGGCTCCGCGCGAACTCCTCCTGCAGCTTCGCCGAATCCAGGAGCACCAGGCGCGTCAGGTCGACGGTCCCCTTGACCGCGTACACCGGCGCATGGGATCCGGACGCAGCCAGGTGGGGAATGAGCCCGCAGTGGTCGAGGTGGGCGTGCGTGAGAAGCAGCGCATCGAGCCCCTTCGGGTCATACGCGAAGGGCACGCGATTGCGGAGGACGTCGTGCGGGCTTCCCTGGAACATGCCGCAATCGACGAGCACGCGCGCCCGATCCGTTTCGAGCAGGTACTGCGAACCCGTCACGGTGCGCGCGGCACCGAGGAAATGGATCCTCACGGGTGCATCATGCCCGTGCCGCCCCTCTCCGTGGAACGGACGGGGCCGAGGTCCGTGGTGGCGAGGACAGCGCGGGACTGACGACGCGGTACCGGCCGGCCCCCTTTGCTCGCTGGCGCGCATACGCATCGAAGCCGACGCGTCCGGCCATCAGCTCGAGGCCCTCGTATGAGTGGCGGAGAGGCTCTGCCTCGTCCAGGATGTCGTTCGGCGAGCCGTGCCCCATAGCGTCGACCTCGTAAGAAACCGACGTATGCTCGCCTGGGGGGAGGGGTGACGGGTGCCGGAACAGGGCGATCGAGCGATCGTCGAGCGCTACGCGCGCGCGCTGCCTGGGGATTTCGCGACGCTCGCAGAGCTTCGGCACAGCGACTTCGTTGAGGAGTGGCCGCAATCGGGCGAGCGCATCCGCGGACACGCGAACTACCAGGCGATCCACGAGAACTACCCGAGCGGTCTGCCGGGACTGAAGCCGCGCCGGATCCTCGGCAGTGAGGATCGCTGGGTCGTGACTCCGAGCTTCACACCGCTCCGGATACTTGGGACGGGCGGCGTCTACGTGATCCACAGCGCCGGCGCGTACGCGGGCGGCGAGGGTGCGCAGGTGGTGGCGATCGTCGAGCTGCGCGACGGCAAGATCGCGCGGCAGACGACGTTCTTCGCGCCGGCGTTCGACGCCCCCGCCTGGCGCGCAGCCTGGGTCGAACGCACCTAGCGACGCGCGGCCCCTGCCTGGAACCTGAGACGGCGCGGTCCTCGAGTGGACGCGGTCGACCCTGAATGGCGACGTCGCCCCTGGCGACGGCCGAGTGTCGAACACATATCCTCACGGCTTCGGTGAAGGGCTCCGAGCGCCTACAGGAACTGCGCGGCCATGCCCTGCTGGGCGGCGGCTCGAGGCGCGTCGAGGAGCAGCACGCCAAGGGCAAGCTCACCGCGCGCGAGCGGATCGACCTGCTGCTCGACGAGGGCTCGTTCGCGGAGCTCGACCGCTTCGTGGTCGCGCGCTCGAACGAGCTGACGCCCGACGCCGACCGCGCGTACGGCGACGGCGTCGTGACGGGATCGGGGCGGATCGACGGCCGGCTGATCTACGTGTTCTCGCAGGACTTCACGGTGTTCGGCGGCTCGCTCGGCGAGGCGCACGCGGCGAAGATCGTGAAGGTCATGGACCTCGCCGTGCGCAATGGCGCGCCGATCATCGGCCTCAACGATTCCGGTGGAGCGCGGATCCAGGAGGGGGTCGAATCGCTCGGCGGCTACGCCGATATCTTCCTGCGCAACGTCCTGGCCTCGGGCGTGGTGCCGCAGCTGTCCGCGGTCATGGGGCCTTGCGCAGGGGGCGCGGTGTACTCGCCCGCGATCACCGACTTCATCGTGATGGTCCGCGACACCTCGTACATGTTCGTGACCGGCCCGAACGTGGTGAAGACCGTGACGCACGAGGACGTGACGCTCGAGGAGCTGGGTGGCGCGGACGTGCACGCGCGCCGCTCCGGCGTCGCCCAATTCGAGACTGCCGACGAGATCGCATGCGCGACGCTGCTCCGACGGCTCGTCGGCTATCTGCCGTCGAACAATTTGGAGCCCGCGCCGAGGCTGCAGACGGAAGACCCCATCGCCCGGGAGGACGACGACCTCGACCTGGTCGTGCCCGACGTCCCCCAGAGACCGTACGACATGCTCAACGTGATCACGCGCGTCGTCGACGATCGCGATCTGCTCCAGGTGCACGAGGGCTGGGCCAAGAACATCATCTGCGCGTTCGCCCGTCTCGACGGGCAGACCGTGGGGATCGTGGCGCAGCAGCCGATGGTGCTCGCGGGCGTGCTCGATATCGATGCTTCCATCAAGGCCGCTCGGTTCGTCCGCTTCTGCGACGCCTTCAACATCCCGCTCGTGACCTTCGTCGACGTCCCTGGATTCCTCCCGGGAACCGCGCAGGAGCACGGCGGGATCATCCGCAGCGGCGCGAAGCTGCTGTATGCGTACGCCGAGGCGACGGTGCCGAAGCTCACGGTCATAACCCGCAAGGCCTACGGCGGGGCGTACGACGTCATGTCGAGCAAGCACCTCCGCGGCGACTACAACGTCGCGTGGCCCTCGGCGGAGATCGCGGTCATGGGGCCTCCGGCGGCGGTGAACATCCTGTACCGGGATGAGCTCGCCGGAGCGGCGGACCCGGATGCCCGTCGCGCCGAGCTCGTCGCCGGATACGTCGAGCGCTTCGCCAACCCGTACGTGGCCGCGGCGCGGGGCTACCTCGACGACGTCATCGAGCCGCACGAGACCCGCCCTCGTCTGGTCGCAGCGCTCCGCTCGCTCGAAGGCAAGAGGGCGAGCACTCCGCGGCGGAAGCACGGCAACATCCCGCTGTAGGGCTTCTGGCCCTGCAGCGGGGCGCTTATCGCGCCGCGGTCGCGCCCCATCGCGACGACGGACCAAGCGAGGTGGATGCGAACACGCGAGGCCTCGCTCCTCGCTCCGGGGGCCTGAGGGGCCGGAGGCTCCTCATTGCGGCACACTTCAGCGCGGGATGCCCAAGCACCATCGAGCGCGCGCCTCGCTCCGCGGACCTGCCCGATGAGCCGGCTTCGGCTCCTGACCATCGCGGGATCCGACTCGAGCGGCGGTGCCGGGATCCAGGCCGACCTTAAGACGTTCGCATCGCTTGGCGCGTATGGAATGAGCGTCGTCACCGCTCTGACCGCGCAGAACACCCTGGGCGTCGCCGGCGTGTACGCGGTCGAGCCCCGCTTCGTCGCCGCGCAGTTGGACGCCGTGTGCTCCGACATCGGCGTCGACGCCGCGAAGACGGGCATGCTCTTCTCCGCCGATGTGATCCGCGCCGTCGCCGCGGGCGTTCGGCGATGGCACGTCGGCCCGCTTGTCGTGGACCCGGTCATGGTCGCGACCAGTGGTGACAGGCTCCTCAAGGAGGATGCGGTGGCGGCGATGGTGACCGACCTGCTCCCGCTCGCGGCTGTCGTGACGCCCAATCTCCCGGAGGCGGAGGTCCTGGCCGGCCATCGGATCGCCGACCGGGAGGACCTGGAGCGCGCGGCGCGCGCGATCGCCGGCCACGGCGTGGCGGCGGTACTGGTCAAGGGCGGCCATCGCGCGGTGCCCGGGGCGTCCCGCGAAGGCGAGGCGAACGACTGGTTCTGGGACGGCTCGTCCCTCGTCACGATCGAGGGGCAGCGCATCGCGACGACCAGCACGCACGGCACCGGCTGCACCCTGTCCGCGGCGATCGCGGTGCGGATGGCGGCGGGCGACGACCCGCTCTCCGCCTGCATCGCGGCGAAGGAGTACCTCGCAGGAGCCTTGTCGCACGCGGATGCGCTCGGCAGGGGGCGCGGACCGGTCGACCATCTCTGGCGGGCCTCCGCTCCTGTTCGCTAAAGCGCTCGTCGCAAACCGGGGCGAGATCGCCCTTCGCGTCATGCGAACGTGCCGCGAGCTCGGGATCGCTACCGTCGCCGTGTACAGCGACGCCGACCGCGGCGCGCTCCACGTGCGGGGCGCGGACGAGGCGTACGCCATCGGGCCCGCGGCTCCCTCGCAGAGCTATCTCGACGCGGAACGCCTCATCGCGGTCGCGAAGCGCACTGGCTGCGACGCGGTGCACCCGGGCTACGGCTTTCTCGCCGAGAGCGCCGATTTCGCGCAGGCCGTCAGCGACGCCGGGCTCACATTCGTGGGTCCGCCGGCCGCGGTGCAGCGCGCGCTGGGAGAAAAGACGAGCGCGCGAAGGCTCGCGGCCGCCGCGGGCGTCCCGGTCGCGGAGGGGACGATGGAACCCCTCACCGACGAGGCGGCGATCCGTGCCGTCGCCGAGCGCATCGGCTATCCCGTGATGCTCAAGCCGGCCGCGGGCGGCGGCGGCAAGGGCATGCGCATCGTGCGGTCGGACGGGGAACTCGCGGGCGCGTATCGCGGCGCGACCGGCGAAGGACGAACGGCCTTCGGGTCGACGGAGCTTCTGGTCGAGAGGCTCATCGAGCGCGCGCGCCACGTCGAGATGCAGCTCTTCGCCGACGGTCACGGCCGGGTCGTGTGGCTCGGCGAGCGCGATTGCTCGGTGCAGCGCCGCCACCAGAAGCTGATCGAGGAGACGCCCGGGCCGTCCGTGGACGAACGCCTGCGAGGGCTCCTTGGGGACGCCGCCGTCCGGATCGCCCGCGCCTCCAACTACCGCAACGCCGGCACGGCCGAATTCCTCGTCGGGCCGGACGGAAGCTTCGTCTTCCTCGAGATGAACACCCGCCTCCAGGTCGAGCACCCCGTGACCGAGCTTGTCACCGGCCTCGACCTGGTGGCCCTTCAGTTCAGCGTGGCCGCTGGCGAGCCGCTCCCATTCGAGCAGGAAGACGTGACGCGGCGCGGGGCCGCGATCGAGCTTCGCGTCACCGCCGAGGATCCCCATGCCGGCTTTCTTCCGACGGGCGGCACGGTCTCGCTCCTGCGCGAGCCGTCGGGACCCGGGGTGCGGGTCGACTCTTCGCTCTATCCCGGCATGGCGGTGCCCACCGAGTACGACCCGCTGCTGGCGAAGATCGCCGTTTGGGGACCCGACCGCGACGCGGCGCTGCGGCGCGCGCGGCGAGCCGTCCGCGAAACGCTGATCGGCGGCGTCACGACCACGCTGCCCTTCCACGCGCACGTCCTCTCGGAAGAGGAGTTCTCCGCCGGCCGCTATGACACGGGCTACGTGGAAGGGCACTGGCCCGCCGCGATCGGCGCCGAGCTCGACGGCTCCGCCGCCGCGGCCGCCGCATACGGGCTGGTCCTCGGCCGAACGAGCGGGACGACGCGCGTTCGGCCCGCGCCGGACAGCGCGTGGGCGCGCGCGGCCCGCGAGGGGGCGCTGCGGTGAGGTACGCGGTCGACCTTGCAGGACGGCGCCTGATGGTCGAGACGGGCACCGACGGCCGTTTTCTCGTCGACGACGAGGTCGTCACCATCGCCGCTCGACCGCTGGGAAAGGACCACTGGTCCATCGCATGCCAAGGACGCAGCCACGAGGTGGCTATCCTGGGCCGCGACCCGCTTCGCGTGTGGGTCGACGGGGTCGAGGTGCGCGCGGCGGTCACGGACGAGCGCGCTCTCGCCGCAGCGGGCCGCGATGCGAGCGCGTCCGGCTCGCAGCACGAGATCCGCGCGCCGATGCCCGGGCTCTTGAAGGCCGTACACGTCGCCGTGGGGGACACCGTCGAGCGGGGCGACGCGATCGCGACCCTCGAGGCGATGAAGATGGAGAATGAGCTTCGCTCGCCCGAGCGTGCGCGCGTCGCGAAGCTCGCGGTAGCGGCAGGGACGAAGGTCGAAGGGGGCGCGCTGCTCGCGGTCCTCGTCAGCGCCGACTGATGCGTCGCCGACTCGGTATCGCCGGCGCGGCGCTCGCTGCTCTCCTGCTCGTCGTCGGGCTCGCGGGCTCGTTCATCGTCACGCGGGCGCTGCCCACGATCCAGGGTGACTTCAGGCTCCTCGGCCTGCGCGAACGCGGGGAAGTGGCGCGCGACCTGTACGGTGTGCCCCACGTCTACGCCCAGAACGCGCACGATCTCTTCTTCCTCCAGGGCTACGTCACGGCGCAGGACCGGCTGTTCCAGCTCGACCTCTACCGGCGGACGGGCCAGGGTCGCCTCGCGGAGGTGCTCGGCGAGCCCGCGCTGGACACCGACAGGTTCACGCGCACGCTCGGCCTCGCGCGTGCCGCCAAGGCCGACCTCGCGGTCACCGGCAGCACGACGCGGGACGCGCTCGAGGCCTACGCGGAGGGCGTCAACAAGCTGCTCGATCAGCAAAAGGACGCTCTTCCCCTGGAATTCGTGATCCTCGGTTACCGCCCGGAGCCGTGGACCGCGATCGATTCGCTCATCGTGACGAAGCTCGAGGCCTACGACCTCGCCGGCAACTTCCGCACCGAGCTGCTGCGCGCGGATATCGTGCAGCGGCTCGGCGTGGCGGCGCTCGCGACGCTCCTGCCCGATGCCGAAGGGACGCCGCCGTCCGGACTCTCTGATGGCGCCTGGGCCGCGGTCGCGCCGCTACTGACCCCGGTGGCGTCCGCTCGCGCCACTTCCGGTGATCTTCTCCTGGGAGCGGGTGGACCTGAGGGGTCGAACTGCTGGGCAGTCTCCGGCAGCCGTTCGCGCACGGGGCGGCCGCTGCTCGCGGGTGATCCTCACCTTGGCGTCCGGAATCCATCGATCTGGTATGAGGTCGGCCTCGAGGGAGCGGGATATAAGGTCGTCGGCTTCGCCATCCCCGGGATACCGGGAGTTCTGACCGGGCATAACGCGCACATCGCGTGGAGCTTCACCATCGCCTACACCGACGTGCAGGACATCTACGTCGAGCAGCAGGACCCGACCGACTTCCGCCGCTACATGTTCCGCGGAGCCGCGGAGGCCGCGACGGTGCTGCGCGAGTCCATCAAGGTCAAGGGGCGGACGGACCCCGTCGATCTCGACGTCGTGATCACGCGCCATGGGCCGATCATCACCGGCGTGCTTCTCGGCCGCACGTCGCAGCTCGCACTCCGGTGGAACGCGCTCGACGCGGGCCGTACGATGGACGGGCTCCTCGCGCTTAACAGGGCCGAAGACTGGACGACGTTCAGGTCCGCAGCGTCGCAGCTCGCCGGCGCGACGCTCTCCGCCTGCTACGCGGACGCGGCCGGGCACATCGGCTACCAGTTCGTGGGCGCGCTGCCACGGCGGACCGCGGGCGACGGCAGGCTTCCCGTCCCGGGGTGGACCGGCGAGTACGAGTGGGACGGCCAGGTGCCGTCGGAGCAGCTGCCGTCGGTCTTCGATCCGGCCGCCGGGTACGTGGTGAACGCGAACGATCGGCCCACGGAGGACCGTGGATCCGCGGCCTTCGTCGGCGAGTGGGATCCGGGTTTCAGGTCGGCACGCCTCCACTCCGAGCTGCGGGACGGCCGGGACGCCGACGTCGAGCGCTTCCGCGTGATGCAGACGGATTACAGCTCCGCGCCCGCGCTGCGTTTCCGCGACGTGATCCTGGGCGCTGCCGCGCGCAGCCCCCTGGCGGCCCGGGGGCAGGCGCTCGTACGCGAATGGGACGGCGTCCCGTCGGCCGACTCCCCCGCGGCCGCGGTGTACGAAGCGTGGCTGGTGCGCATGTGCGAACGCGTCTTCAAGGACAAGCTCGGCGACGCCATCTTCGCGGACTACCTGGACTACGGCCGGCCGACGTTCGCCCTGTATCGCCTGGTGGCGCGCGCGATCGATCCGTTCTTCGAGGAGCTCGGCGATCCCATCGGGCGCGGTCGCGACGAGATGGCCGCGCGTGCGCTCGACGATGCGTCCCGCGATCTTCGCGACGGCCTCGGCGCCGAGCCCGACCGCTGGAAGTGGGGTGACCTGCACCGCATCCGCTTCGACCATCCGCTCTCCGCGGTACCACCGCTGGACCGGCTCTTCAGCATCGGTCCGCTGGCGCGGCCGGGCGACATGTACTCGGTCAATAACGGCGCGTACAAGCTGAGCAAGCCCTATCTGCTCTCGAGCCACGCCTCGTACCGCATGATCGTCGACCTCGCGGACACCGACCGCTCCTGGTCGGTGCTGCCGACCGGGGAATCGGGGCAGCCCTTCGCGCGGCACTGGGGCGACCAGACCACGCTCTGGGCCGAGGGGAGGCTCAAGGCGATGCGCTTCTCGCGCGAGCGTCTGGGGCAGATCGAGGGGACGCTCCTGTTCCGCCCGCGATGAGCGATCACTCCCCGGGCGATTGCGCGACACTGCGGTGATGAGCGCACCTGAAGTCAGCCCGAACCTCGAGACCTGGCGGCGGACCCGCTACGCCGATGCGGTCCGGCGCGTCGCGGAGCGCGGCCGCTTCGCCACGACATACGGCGCCGATCTCCCGCCGCTGTACGCTCCGGATGCCGCCTACGCCGAAGCTCTGGGCCGGCTCGGCCAACCGGGAGAGCCGCCGTACACCCGGGGCATCCAGGCGACGATGTATCGCGCGCGGCCGTGGACGATGCGCCAATACGCCGGATTCTCCAGTGCAGAAGAGTCGAACGAGAGGTATCGCTATCTCCTGGCCCAGGGCCAGACCGGTCTGTCCGTGGCGTTCGACCTTCCCACGCAGATGGGCTACGACGCCGACGACCCCCTCGTCCAGGGCGAGGTCGGCAAGGTGGGCGTCTCCATATCGAGCCTCGCGGATCTCGAGCGGCTGTTCGACGGCATCCCGCTCGGCGAAGTGACCACGTCGATGACGATCAACGCGACCGCGGCGATCCTCCTCGCGATGTACGTCGCTCTCGCCAAGAGGCAGGGTGTCGCGAACGATCGCCTGGGGGGGACGACGCAGAACGACATCCTCAAGGAGTACATCGCTCGGGGCACGTACATCTTCCCCCCGCGGCCGTCGCTGCGCCTGGTAACGGACGTATTCGCCTACTGCGCCGAGCACCTGCCGCGCTGGAACACTATCTCGATCAGTGGGTACCACATTCGTGAGGCGGGAGCCGACGCGGTCCAGGAGCTCGCGTTCACGTTCGCGAACGCGATCGAGTACGTGGAGGCCGCGGTCCAGGCGGGCATGCAGGTCGATAGGTTCTCGGGACATCTGTCCTTCTTCTTCGCGGCGAACTCGACGTTCATCGAGGAGGTCGCGAAGTTCCGCGCGGCTCGCCGGATCTGGCACCGCCTGATGCGCGACCGATTCGGTGCTGTCGAGCCCGCCTCGCTCGCGCTGCGTTTCCACACCCAGACGATGGGATCGACCCTCACAGCGCAGCAGCCGCTGAACAACATCGTCCGCACGACGATCGAGGCGCTCGCGGCCGTGCTGGGCGGGACCCAATCGCTGCACACGAACGCGTACGACGAGGCCCTGGCGCTACCCAGCGAAGAGAGCGCGCGCATCGCGCTGCGGACGCAGCAGATCATCGCGGAGGAGTCGGGAGTCGCCGATACCATCGATCCTCTCGGTGGTTCGTACGCGGTCGAGCGGCTCACCGCCGACATCGAGCAGCGAACGCTCGCGCGGATCGCGGCGATCGATGAGATGGGCGGCGCCCTCGCAGCGATAGAGCGCGGCCACCAGCAGGGCGAGATCGAAGAGTCGGCCTACCGCTACCAGCGCGCCGTCGAGCGGGGCGAGCGGCTCGTCGTCGGCCTGAACGCGTTCCAGACCGACGAGCCGATGGTCCGCGATGTCCTCCATGTTGACGACACCGCGGCGGGACGACAGCGCGAACGGCTCGCCGCTCTTCGCGCGGGGCGGGATGCGGCGAGGGCCGATGCCCTGCGCGCCGAGCTGCGGCGTGCGGCGCAGGGCACGGCGAACCTGATCCCGCCGATCGTCGCCGCGGTCGAAGCGGAGGTCACGCTCGGCGAGATCTGCACCGACCTCCGCTCCGTCTTCGGGACGCACGACCCGCGTGCCTGACGACGGCGCGCGCCACCCCGGGCGTCCGCTGCACCACGTCGCGATCGTCGTGCCTTCGATCGCCGCGGCGCTGCCCTTCTATCGCGACACCCTCGGCCTTGCGGCGCGCGTGATCCACGAGGTCCCGGAGCAGGCGGTCCGCGTCGCGTTCCTCGGGGCGGGCGAAAGCCTGCTCGAGCTCGTGGAGCCGCTCGATGATGCCTCGGGCGCGGCGCGTTACCTGGCCGAGCGTGGGAGACCCTCCCTCCATCACGTCTGCTTTGCGGTCGATGACCTGGCAAGGACGCTTCGCGGCCTCGAGGATGCCGGCGTCGAGCTCATCGACCGCGAGCCGCGACAGGGGGCGGAAGGCGACGTCGCGTTCATCCATCCGCGCGCATCGGGAGGCGTACTGGTGGAGCTCATCGACCGCGCGACGCTGCGCGACCGATGAGGCCGGAGAGGGCATTCGCTCGCACGCTCGGCATACTTGGCGGATCATGCTGACGAAGCCTCGCGTCGCGCTGACCCTGTGCGGGCACGGTGCCGCGCGCTGCCGGCTCTCGCGTGAGGAATACGTGACGGCCCTGGAGCGCGCGGGGGCGCTCGTCCTCGCTTGCGGTCCGCGGGACGACCCGCCCGACGACTTCGACGCGCTCTGCCTGTCGGGCGGCGGGGACATCGACCCTGCGCGCTACGCCGCCGAGAACGTGGCATCGCGCGACATCGACCTCGATAGGGACGCCACGGAGTTCGCGCTGGCCGAGAGGGCGCTACGCGAGGACATGCCCATCCTCGGCGTATGCCGCGGCTTTCAGCTCTTGAACGTCGCTCTCGGCGGAACGCTCATCCAGCACGTCGAAGGTCACGAACAGCGGCTGACGGGCGCCGTGCCGCATGTGGTCGTTGCCGAGCCCGGGTCGCGCCTCGCGGACGCGTGCGGCGCCGAGCGACAGCGGGTCAACTCCGCGCATCACCAGGCCGTCACGCTGGCAACGCTCGCGGCAGGACTTCGGCCGACAGTCCTGGTCGAGGGATCCATCGAGGCGTTCGAATCGCGCCATCACCGGTTCGTCGTCGGCGTGCAATGGCACCCCGAACGCACCGACGAGGTCGACGCCCCGGCCACGCGGATCTTCGATGGCCTCGTCCGCGCGGCGGCCCGGGGGCCGTCCGCCGTCACGATGTCGGAGATCTGACGACCGGCCAGTTCGGTCGGGCCGCGACCGTGGATGTCGAGCTCGAAGCCGCGAGCCGGCGGGTCAGTTTCTCGCAGGACGGATCGGCGTCGACGGCGGGATCGCCCCCGACGGTGCGGTTGTCGCGGGGGGTGACCGTCCGCATGGCAGCGCTGTCCGGCGATGCGACGCTCGACCGCCTCGCGCGCCAGGCGGCGCTCGCATCGGGGGCAGAGGTCGCCGCGGCCATGCGGGCCGATCGGCCGCTGCCCTTCGGCGAGCGCGCGGCCGCCTTCCGCGACGCCTCCGCGGATGCGCTGCTCGTGCAGCCGGGCAAAGGGTCCGGCGACGATCTCGTCGACCTCGTGGAAGCCTTCCGCGCGGGTTGCCCCGACCAGCACCCCGCGCCGCGGGTGCTGCTCATGGCCGAGGACGGGGCGCACGGGCGTGTGCGCGCGGCGCTGGGGGAACACGACGTCGAGACCCTGCCGGACCTGCGGTCGCCCCAGGGCCACGCCGCGCTCCGCGCGCGGGTCCGTGAGATGCGGCGTGGCGCGAACGACGACGTCGTGCTGCGCGATGAGGCGATCGAACGCGCGGCGCTGACGCTCGCGCGCGAGCGTGGCACGGACGTGCTGGTCCTCGATTCGAGCGGCCGCTCGACCTCCCTCGCTCACGCGACGCCGGGTGGCACCCTGACCGGCGTGCACGAGCTGGCGCTCGGGAGCGGCAGCGGGAGCGACCGCGTCGTGGCACGGGCAGGGCTGGACCGCGTTCGGCGGTGGATCCCCTGGGCCGTCGACGCGCCGTCCCTTCTCGAGCGCGTCTTCAACCGCGCGCGCTGGCCCGATGCCGTCGCAGCCACGCCTCTCGCGCTCGCGCTCGAGGTGGCGCTGGCGCACGAAGCTGTTTCGCAATTGCTGGCAGAGGCGGCCGAGAGCGGGATCGCCGTCGAGCGTTTCAGCCATGCGCCAGCCGTGTTCCTGGTCGGACACATCGCCCAGCTGCCGCGGCCCGCGCAGTCGCTGCTCGTCGCCGTGGATGCGCTCGAGCCGCTCGCGGTCACGACGGTGTTCCGCGAACGGTCCAACGCGCTCGTCGCTCAGGCCGCGCTCGACGTCGCCGGCCATGGAGAAGCGGCCGAGCTCATCGAGCAGCAGGAGCTCGTAGCGCTGGTCGTGCCGGTCGTCTCCCGGCGCCGCGCCTCGCTGCGCATCGTATCGGCGTGGGAGCGATCGGAGGAGAGGGTCGCACCGGGAGCCTTCTACGTTGTGCCCCGGAGCGGGCCGATCGATGTCAGCTCGCCCGGTGCTGGCGTACGCGGCCATGGCGTGTCCGGCGGGCTCGGCCTGCTCATCGACGCCCGAGGCCGGCCCGTGTCCCTGCCGCAGCGGGATGCCGAGCGCATCCCGACGGTCGCGCGCTGGTACGCGGCGCTCGACGCGTTCGGGCCGGCATAGCGCCATGCCGTGGGCGTTCGGAACGTGGAGCGTCCGGCATGCGCTTCCGCTCGGCGCGTTCCAGCGCGCGGCACAGGGCGAGGCCGTGTACGCGGGCGACGTGCTTGCGAAGGGCACGTCCGTGACCTCGACCGTCCGCGTGCCGGGCGCGCGGCGCCTCGGGATATCCGCCGACGAGCTCGCACGGATCGCGCGCTACCCGCTCGGCGCTGAGGTTCGTCGCGGGTCGGTGCTCGCTCGCGCCGGTCGGCGGTTCGCGCGCGCCGCGATCTCGCCCGTGGCCGGCCACCTCGTGCATGTCTCGCGCGAGGGCGACTTCTACGTTGCTCCTGCGGCGGAGGCGTGGGCGGTCCGATCGACGATAGACGGCATCGTCGAGCGCTCGCACGATGCCGCCATCGCGGTGAGCGGACAGTGCTGGGCGCTCTCCGGCATCGCCGCATACGGCCCGGACGCCGTGGGGGTGCTCGCGATGGGGGTCGACGCGCCGATCGACGAGCTCCGCCCCTCCCGGATCGACGTCCGCTCGCGGCAGCACATCCTGGTCGGTGGAGCGCGGATGGCCGCGGAAGCGATAACGCGCGCGCACGCCTGCGGCGTCGCCGGCCTCGTCGCCGGAGCCGCGCCCGCGGGAGGGCTGCGCGTGGTGTACGGGGACGACGTGCGAGCGGCGGGGGAGGCCACGAGGGACGACCGCCCGACGGTACTGTGCCTCCTGGGTTTCGGCACCGCACCGATCCCGCGGGAGATATTCGTGCCGCTCGTCGCGCTCACCGGCTCGCGTGCGGCCATCCACACGGCCTCCGCCCGCCTCTTCGCCTTCGCTCCGGCCGACGCGGACTTTGCCTCCGGTCCTCACGACCTCGCGCTCGCGGACGATTATTCAGGCGTCCGTCCGCTGGAAGGCCCGACGGAGGTCCACCGCGAGGAGCGCTTCGCCAGTGGGGTCGTCGCCGACGCGCTGCGCACGGCGGAGGGGCCCATCCCTGTCGCGAACGTGCGGCCGTCCGACGCCCCGCGCTGAGGTTGCCCGCGCCCCCGGCTGCTCCAAGGACCGGTGTCGCTTCGGCACGATGTCATCGAACGCCTCCCCTTCGTTGGCCGTCTGGCGACGTGGCCATGTCGAGACGCAGCGGCCGTCCCGGCGGATGAGGGGCGTTTCTTGAGCGCCCAGAATGACGGCCACCACCGAAATGCCATTCGATCTGATATCGATCAACAGCCGCGACCCGCTGCAGGGGCGGCGATTCGAGCTGTTCGGCCTCTCGGCTCCGGTCTTCCGCCGGGACGGCTACCGCGGTGCGACCATGAAGGCGCTCGCCTTCGCGTGCCACCTGAGCGCACCGGCCCTCTATTACTACTTCCCGTCGAAGCTCGCGCTTGCGACATATCACCTGACGCGGCCGCAGCTCACCTGGAGCACCGTCCCACTCCGTCGCGCGGCGGAGCCGCTTCGAGGATCTGGCCGATGCGATCGACCTCGCGATCGCGGCTTGGCCCGACCACCAGCTTTCGCTCGAGCTGGCGCGCGAAGCGGGAGTCCAGCTATCGCACCGGAAGCTCGGCGAGCGGTTCGCCGAGGGAGTGGCCTTCATCGGCCGTGCGGTCCTCGGGGTCGCGCCGACCATCGGCCGTGAGCGCGCTGAGTCGGTGGCTCGTCATGTCCTTGCGCTCCTCGTGGCGCCAGCCACGACCGGCCTGGAGACCGACGCGGCCCAAGTGCGGGCTCACATCGTCGATGCGCTCCGCATGGAGCTGACGACCGCCGACGTCAATCCGGAGCGTTTCACACGCGTGATGGCCGCCCGGCCGCCCGTCACCAGACCAGCGACAGGCGTGGCATAGCGCGCGAATCGAACAGAACCGCCCCTCCCGATTCGATACGGGGCCAGATACGGTCGTCGCATGATGCTCGTCGTGGCGATGGCCATCGCCTCGATGGGTCTGCTGGCGCACAACATCCTCTCGTTGCCGCTGCCATTGCTCTCGCCCGCGAACGTCGGTCCGCTCATCGTCTATGCCGGACTCCTCGCTTGGCACCGTCTCTCCCGCGGCGCGAACGCAGCCCATTCGACGCTCCTGCTATGGACAGCCCTGAATTTCGGCGGCGGTATCCTCACGGCGCTCCCGTTCCCGATACTTCCCTTCGAACCGGAGCAGACCCTCGCTCACTACCTGGCCCACGCGATCTACGCACTCGCGCAGGTGCCGTTGCTCTGGCTGCTCATTTCAGCCAAACACGAACGCTCGCGGTCGAGTGATGTGGGAGGGTGGGAAGGCGTCTCGCTCGTGATCGAACGGCTCCCCAAGTCCGTCCGGCCAGCGGTGCGTAGGGCGCTGGCGCTGGCGCGGGCAAGCGGGCGGATCGCGTAACGCTCGTGTCCGATCTCTATTCCTGGATCGTCTTTCTCCACGTGGCGGCGCTGCTCGGGTTTCTCCTGGCGCACGGGGCGTCCAGTGCGGCGGCCTTCCGCATCCGCCAGGAACGCGATCCCGTCCGCATCGCGGCACTACTCGACTTGTCGGCCGGTGTTTATGGCCTGAGCTACGCCTCCCTCGGGCTCCTCGTCATCACCGGGATGGCGGCCGCGTTCATGGGGGGCTTCTGGTCGCGCGGATGGATCTGGGCTTCGATCGTGGTCCTCGTCGTGATGACGGTCTTGATGCACATCCACCCCGCAGCGTCCTTCTCCAGGACGCGCAAGGCGGCGGGCCTGCCTTACTTCGAGGGATGGCGTTCGCACGAAAAGGGCCCACCAGCTTCGACCGATGAGATCACGGCCGCGGCGGCCACGAACAACCCATGGACCACGCTCGTCATCGGCGGCGGAGGGATCCTTGTCATCGTCTGGTTGATGATGTTCAAGCCGTTCTGACCCGGCACCACCGGAGGGAATGAGCTGGCGCGCGCCATACCCGCCGGGGGCGATCACTCACATCGACACCCCAGCGACGCGAGGTAGCGACCGATCGCAGTCGGGCTCGCGCGGATCTCCGCCTTGATGGCCACGCTCAGGGCTGGAGGACTCCCTTCCCCCGGGCAGGACCCGTGCTCGCTCCGTCATCTGGTCGCGTCGGCGTGCGCCTCCCGCACCTCGACCGCTCTCTGCAGAGGCCGGAGGTCCCGCTCGCCCGGGCAGAGCCCGTGCTCGCACGTTCGAAGGCACCCCCGACAATACAAGCGTGCGTGCTGACGAGCGCCGCGCCGTGCTGCGCCGGGGAGGCGTGTACTTCATCGTCGCGGCCGACGGGCGAGCGCCGGCTCTCGTCGATTCGGCGCTCGCGGCCGGGGTGCGGCTCGTTCAGCTGCGAGCGAAGGGGGCTTCCGACGCGCGCGCGCTCGACCTCGCGCGGGATCTCGCGGCGCGCTGTGCTCGCGCCGGCGCGCTGTTCGTCGTGAATGACAGAGCCGACATCGCGCTCCTGGCGAACGCGGATGGCGTGCACGTCGGCGACGACGACTTGCCGGTCCGCGACGCGCGCTCGCTGGTCGGCGCCGACCGCGTGGTCGGCGCTTCCGCGCATGATGCCCCCGGCGCAGGGCGCCTGGCGGCCGAGGGTGTGGACTACCTGGGCTCCGGGTCCGTCTACGCGACCGCCTCGAAGACCGACGCGGCGGTGCGTGGCCTCGATGTCATCCGTGAGGTGCGCGCCGCGATCGGACCTGCGCTCCCGTTGTTCGGCATTGGCGGCATCACCGCCGCGAACGCCAGGGCCGTGATCGAGGCCGGCGCGGACGGCGTGGCGGTGATCGGCGCGATCGCGGACGCGCCCCAGCCCCGCGAGGCCGCGGCCGGGCTGATCGCGCGCGTCGCCAGATGAACGCGCAGAGCGAGCAGGACCTGGTCGCGCGCTGGCGCAAGCGCATCCCCGGAGGAGCCGGTGTCGTGCTCGGTCCCGGGGACGACGCGGCCCTGATCGAGGTGCCCCCCGGCGAACTGCTGGTCGTGACCACCGACATGCTCGTCGAAGGCGTGCATTTCCGCCGCGACTGGGGCGAGGCCGACGACCTCGGTTGGAAATCCGCCGCAGTCAACCTCTCCGACCTCGCGGCCATGGGCGCGAGGCCCGGCTACATGGTCGCCGCCGTCGCGCTGCCGGACGGCTTCGCGTCCGCATTCGCCGATGGCCTCGTGCAGGGCCTGGTCGAATGCGCGCGCGCGTTCGACTCCCCCCTCGTCGGCGGCGACACTGTGCGTAGCAGCGGTCCGTACGTCATCTCGGTCACCGCGGTCGGCTTCGTGGCGCGGGCCGTCGCGCTGCGACGCGACGCGGCACGTGTGGGCGACGTCGTCGCCGTCACCGGCCACCTCGGCGGCGCGGCGGCCGCGCTGCGCATCATGAATGGGGGAGAGATCCCTGATCCGCGGCTCGGCGCGCGCCTCCTCCGTCCCGTACCTCGGGTGCGCGAGGCGCGCGAGCTGGCAGCGGCGGGGCTGCGCTGCGCGATCGACTGCAGCGACGGACTCTCGCGCTCGGCGCTGCTCATCGCGCACGAGTCGGGTTGTGCGCTCGAGCTCGATGCGGAGCGCATTCCGGTGCAGGAGGGCGCGACCATCGCAGATGCGCTGGACGGCGGCGAAGACTATGAGCTGGTCGTCGCCGGTCCCGCGGCCGCGATCGAGCGCGCGGGTCCCCTTTTGACCGCCGTGGGTCGCGTGCGCGCCGGTTCCGGCGCCGAGCTGCTCACGACCGATGGCAAGCGCACGCGCCTGCTCGGTGGGTACGATGCCTTCGAAGCGACGACGCCGCCGCGGGCGTGAGCCCGCCGGGGTCCGGGCCCCGCGCGCGCAGAAGGTCGGCCAGGATCGTCGCCGGATCGAGTTGGCCCGGACCGAACATCGGCTGCGAAGGCAGCGAACGGTCGTCGGCACGCTCGGCGTCGTACCGCTGCTCGGATCGCTCGGCTGCACGAGCGGGATCGCGGCGACGTTCTGCGCCGTGCCTCGCGAGTGGTACCTGGCGATCTGGGCGGCCATCTTCGGGACGTTCCTCGGCCTGACGATCCGGTTGATCCTCGAGCGGCGGCGCTTCGAGCGGGCCCGTGGGTGATGCGGCGGCGCTCGCGTTCACCAGCCGCTCACCCTCGGAGACCCAGGACGTCGGCCGGCGTCTGGCAGCCCATCTGCGAGGGGATGACGTCGTGGCGCTCTGGGGCGAGCTGGGCTCGGGTAAGACGGTCCTCGCGCGCGGTCTCGCTACCGGCCTTGGCGCGGACCCGGGGGCGGTCTCGAGTCCGACATTCGTGATCCTCCATGAGCACCGCGGCGGGCGCCTGCCGCTCTTTCACCTTGACCTGTATCGGCTCGAGTCCGGCGGCCTCGGCTCGACCGGGTGGGAGGAATGCCTCGAAGCGGGGGGCGTCACCGCCATCGAATGGCCCGAGCGGGCGGCGGACCTGCTCCCCGCGGACCGCGTGGACGTGCGCCTCGAGCACGTCAGCCAAGACGACCGAGCGAGCCCGGACTCCGCCCGGCGCAGCGAGTCCTTCAGCCCTGAGCGAACGGTCGAGGCGCGGAGGCGTGCGTCGACGCAACGGGGCGATCCATCGGAGAACGAGCGTCGCGTCGTCCTCACCGGAAGCGGTCCTCGAGGGCGCGAGATCGTCGAAGGGTTGAGGGTCGATGCTGCTCGCGCTTGACACGTCGACGACGTCGGCCTCGGTCGCGCTGTTCGACGGCCGCAGGCTCCTCGCGGAGCAGGCCTGGCAGGCGCAGCGCCGCCAGAGCGCCGACCTCTTTCCGACGATCGAACGTCTTCTCGCGCTATCCGGGACGGCGCTGTCCGCCGTCGACCAGGTCGCGGTGGCGACGGGTCCCGGCTCCTTCAGCGGTCTGCGCGCCGGCATCGCCGCGGCGCAGGGCCTCGCACGCGGCGGCGGAGCCGCGCTCGTCGGCGTGCCGACGCTGGACGTGCTCGCCTACGCGCACGCGGCCTGCGGGATGGCGACCTGTCCGCTGCTTCCCGCCGGGCGGACCGAGTGGTACGCAGCCTTCTATGGCCTGCGCCACGGCACGTGGGGGCGACAGGGCGAGATCGGGATCCGCACGCTCGAAGCGCTGTGCGAGGAGACAACGACCGACACGCTGTTCACCGGGGAGTTCGACGTCGCCGTGGAGACCACCCTGCGCGAACTGTTGGGCTCGAAAGCGGCGTTCGCGCCGCCGGCCGCGCGCCTGCGCCGCGCGGGCTACCTCGCACAGCTGGGCTGGGATCAGATCGCCGCGGGCGGCGCGACAGCTCCGGCCGATGTCGAGCCGCTCTATGTCCGGCCGCCGGCGATCCGAACACGGTGAGGCACAGAGCTGGGCCTTCGGGGCCGGTGGGACCTTCGGGGCCGGTGGGAGGGGACATCCGACCGACATCCGATGTCGGCCAGCCGGAGAAAGCGCGAGCGACGCCCGACGGAAGCGCCAGCCGAAGGAGAACGTCCAACCTATGGTGAGCACCGCACCCGTCGTCATCACCGATATGACGCTCGATGACATCGCGGCCGTACAGGAGGTCGAGCGCAACTCGTTCCCCGTTCCCTGGCCGGCGAACGCCTTCCGCCAGGAGCTGACGCAGAACCGCAACGCGCGGTACGTGGTCGCGCGCGGCGAGGGCGCCGTGGTCGGCTACGCGGGACTGTGGCTCATGGTCGACGAAGCGCACGTCACCACCTTCGCGGTCCTGCCCGGATTCCGGCGCCGCCGGATCGGCGAGCGGATACTCCAGCGGCTCTTCGAGATCGCGGGGGAGCTTGGCGCCGCGTGGCTCACGCTCGAGGTCCGCGCATCGAACCTGGGCGCGCAGCGCCTCTATGAGAAGTACGGATTCAGGCGGGCGGGCGTGCGCCGGCGCTACTACTCCGACAACAACGAGGATGCTCTCATCATGTGGACCGAGCGGATCCGCGACCGCGCGGTGCGCGAACGCCTGCGCACCCTTCGCGAGCAGCTCGAGAGGGACGAAGACTGAAACCGGCGCAGCGCCCCCCAAGGACTCGCCGCGCCCCTGGCACGCGGCGCGCATCCGGTTTGGGGCCATCATGACCACCATCCTCAGCATCGAGACGAGCTGCGACGAGACCGGCGTCGCGGTCATCGACGATGGCCGGCGGATCCGGGCCAACCTCGTCGCATCGCAGGCCGCGCACGTCACGACCGGCGGGATCGTCCCCGAGGTGGCCGCGCGCGAGCACCTTCGCGTCCTCGATCCGCTGGTCTCGCGATCGCTCGCGGCGTCGGGCCTCTCCCTCCGCGAGGTCGATGCCGTCGCCGCCACGGTCGGCCCCGGGCTGATGGGCTGCCTGCTGGTGGGCGCCAACTACGCCCGCGGGCTCGCGTTCGCGGCGGGGCTGCGCTTCGTCGGCGTCAATCACCTTGAGGGGCACGTCTACGCGAACTGGTTGTACGAGTCCGATCCCGCGCCGGCCGAGCCGGAGCTCCCCGCGGTCGTGCTCGTGGTCAGCGGCGCACACAGCGATCTTGCGCTCATGGAGGACCATCGCCGCTTCCGGCGCCTCGGCCGCACGATCGACGACGCGGCCGGGGAGGCGTTCGACAAGGTGGCGCGCCTGCTCGGGCTCGGCTTCCCCGGTGGACCGGAGATCGAGCGAGTTGCGCGCACAGGTGACCCGACCGCCTATCCGCTGCCCCGCGCCGTCGTGCCCGGACGGTATGACTTCTCGTTCTCCGGACTCAAGACCGCGGTCCTCCGGCTCGTCCGCGCGCTCGAACGCGCGGGCGAGATCCCGGTGGCCGACGTCGCGGCGTCGTTCCAACGGGCCATCACCGAGTCGCTCGCGGAGAAGACCGCCCGGGCCGCGGCGGAGCATCGCGTCCGAACGGTGATGCTCGGGGGCGGGGTCGCGGCGAACGGACCTCTTCGCGCCGAGATCGAGCGACGGATCGCCCAGCCGCTGCGCGTCCCGACGCCCCGCCTCTGCACCGACAATGGCGCGATGATCGGGGCGGCCGCTTTCAGGGCACTGAGCGACGTCCCCAGCGAGCTGCTCGAGGACGTCCGTCCCGACCTCCCGCTCGCATGACCACGCTCGACCTGGTGGCGCTCCTCGACGAGGCCAACGCCATCGCGTCGCACCCGGACAACGGCACCGACATCGCCGCTCTCTGCCTGCGCATCCTCTCCGCCGCCTCGAGTAGCCCCGAGGTGGCCGACGCGCTGCGCGATGTGCCCGCGGGCCGCGCACTCCTGCGCTTCACCGACACCGACGCGGCGATCGAGTTCGCGGCGGGGGAGGGCGCGGTCGGGGTACGCCCGGCGGACAAGCGCGGCAAGGGACCCAAGGTCGATGCCAGCAGCGCGACGTGGCTCGGGCTGTTCGGCGGAACGCTGCGGCCCTGGCTTGCTTTCACGCGCGGCGCGGTCGTCTGCCGCGCCGGTCTGACCGAGCTGCGCTGGATGCAGACGGTCGCCGAGCGCCTGCAGCGAGCGTATGCCGACGCCCGCCGAGCCTGATGCCCGTGGATCCGCGGCCCCTTCGGCCGCACCGACATCAAGTTCGAGTCGGCAACGGCCCGAGGGCAACGGGGGGCGCCGAAGCCCCCCTCAAGCTTTGTCAAGTTAGAGTCTTGCCGCCATGAGCGAGGCGGCGCCAGACCCGCGGCGGCCGGGCGGGAGCGAACCATCAGCTCCCGACGAGCGCGTCAAGATCCATCGCACGGAGACCAAGACGAAGACGGCGGCCGAGGCGAAGCGGCAGGGACCGACCCTCGACGACGTGCGCGGCGACGAGCGCGTGAGAGTCTGGACGCGATCGGCGAATCAGCAAACAGGCGCCATCGGCTACACCGAGCACGGGGAGCGCCACGCGAACACGTGCGCCGACGGCGCTCGGTTCCTCCTGCGCTCCCTCGGCCACGAGCCGCGGAGGTGCGAGCTGGGAGCCGTCGCCGCGTATCTGCACGACATTGGCAACGTGATCACGCGCGAGAAGCACGGCCAGACCGGCGCGCTCCTGGCGAAGGACATCCTGCTGGATCTGCACTTCGGCTACGAAGAGGTCGCCGTCGTCATGGGCGCGATCGCGAACCACGAGGAGTCGGAGGGAGGGATGCCGGTCAGTGCGATCTCGGCGGCGGTCATCATCGCCGACAAGAGCGACGTGCATCGCAGCCGAGTGCGCAACCCGAAGAGCACCACGTTCGACATCCACGACCGGGTGAACTACGCGGCGACATCATCCGAGATCAAGGTAAGCCGCAAGGAAAAGCTCATCACGCTGGAGCTCACCATCGACACCGACGTCGCGCCCCTCATGGAATACTTCGAGATCTTCCTCTCGCGAATGATGCTGTCGCGCCGCGCGGCAGAGTTCCTTCGTTGCAGCTTCGCGCTCGTCATCAATAACACGCGCCTCTTGTGAGGCGCTGGGGCGCCAGGATCGAGCCGGTGGCCCCGGGGCACGCGTTGCACATCGCCTTCCTGACGGACGTGGCGCTTCCGTATGTTTCGGGCGTCACCGTGGCGGTGCAGGCCCAACGCGATGCGCTCACCGCCGGCGGGAGCGTCGTGACGGTCGTGGGGCCGCGCGGCGAGGTCGACCTGCCGCAGCCCGACATGCAGGTGCCGGGGGCACCCCCGGGGTACCGCGTCGCGCTCTTCGGCCCGCGACTTCCCGCCGCCCTGCGCGCGCGGGGGGTCACGATGGTGCACGCCCACTCCGTCTTCGGTGCCTCGTGGGCAGCGCTCTCGGCAGCCCGCGCGCTCCGGGTACCGCTGGTCGTAACGGTGCACACCCGGTTCGAGGAGTACGCCCATTACACGAGGGCCGTGGCGCCGCTCGCACGAGCGCTGCTCACTCCCTATCTCGGTGCCGTGACCGCGGCCGCCGACGTGGTCATCGCTCCGTCCCGTGCCTTCGCCGAGGAGATCGCCGCGGCCCATCTTCCCCGGTCCCTCCGCGTGGTGCCTGCGCCGGTCGACCCCGCGTTCGGTGGTGGCGACGCAGCCCGGGGCCGCGCGGCGCTCGGAGTGCGGCCCGGCGTTCCCCTGCTGCTCTCGGTATCGCGCCTCGCCAAGGAAAAGCGCGTGCTCGACCTCGTCGAGATGCTGGCCGCGTCTGCGCATCCGGACGCGGTCCTCGCGTTCGCCGGCCGCGGACCGCTCGAGGGCGAGATCGCGTCCCTCGCCCAGCGGGCGGGCGTCGCGGGGCGGGTCCGCCTGGCCGGGCAGCTCGAGCAGGCGGCGCTGGCGGACGCGCTCGCGGCCGCCGACGTCGTTGTCAGCGCGTCGCGGAGCGAGACCCAGGGACTCGCGCTCTGCGAAGCCGCGGTCGCGGGCCGCGCCCTCCTCGCTCCGGATCGCGGCGGCTATGCGGAGGTCCTGTGCCATGGGGAAGGCGGACTCTTCCCGAGCGCGGCGCCGTCCGCGTCGGAGCTGGCGGAAAGCCTCGACACGCTCCTGGGCAACGCGCGCCGTCGCTCCTCCGTCGCGGCCGTCGCGCGCGAGCGCGCACGCGCATGGTCACCGAGCGTGGTTGCGGAAGGCCTCTGCGCCGCATACGCCGAAGCGGCCCTGATGCGAGAATGACCGAATATCCGCCCGAAGGAGTACCCATGGCCGCTGCACGCCTCCGCTCGCGCCGCGCAGGCCGGGTGAGGACGGCGATCGCCGCAGGAGGGGTGGTGCTGCGCGACGCAGCGGATGGCCTGGAGGTCGCCCTCGCGGGTCGCCGAAGCGACGGCTCGTGGGTGTTTCCCAAAGGGACCCCGGACGGAGGCGAGTCGATCGAAGAGACCGCCCTCCGAGAGGTGGAGGAGGAGACCGGGCTGAAGGTGCGGATTTCGGCCCCGATCGGGGCGATGGAGTACTGGTTCGCCGCATCGGGCGAGCGGGTCCACAAGTACGTGCACTTCTACCTCATGGAGCCGGTCGGCGGTGACGTGTCGCTCCACGACCACGAATACGACGAGGTCCGCTGGATCGCGGTCGCGGAGGCGCGACGCCTGCTCTCGTTCGAGACCTACCGGGATGTGCTCGACCGCGCTCTCGCGGCCCGCGGCGAGAGCGCACGCGCCTCTTGACCACGCAGACGCTACGGCGATCGCCGCTGCATGAGGAGCACGTGGCTCTCGGCGCGAAGATGGTCCCCTTCGCCGGCTTCGAGATGCCCATCCAGTACGCCGGCATCATCGCCGAGCACCGCGCAACGCGGAGTTCCGTCGGTCTATTCGACCTGTCGCATATGGGTGAGCTTCAGGTGCATGGCCCCGACGCGGGTCCGGCGCTCGACCAGTTGGTATCCAGCGACATCGCCGGTCTGGATGAGGGGCAGGCGCGGTATGGGCTGCTGTGCAACGAGGGCGGAACGATCATCGACGACGTCATCGTGTACCGCGTCGCTGCCGACCTGTTCCTGGTGGTGGTGAACGCGTCGAATATCGCTAAGGACCGCGGCCACCTCGAGGCGCGGCTGCCTGCCGGCACCCGACTCGAGGACGCCTCGAGCGAGACCGCGTTGATCGCGGTCCAGGGCCCGCGATCGCCGGTGGTCCTTTCGGCCGTGACCGACCTCCCGGTGCGCGAGGCATCGATCGAGTCGCTTCCCGCCTTCGGCGTGACGGAGGCTCGCGTCGGCGGGGTGCGGGCGACGGTAGCGCGCACGGGATACACCGGGGAGGACGGTTTCGAGGTCTTCGTCCCCGGGGAGCGCGCCGCGCAGGTGTGGTCACGCCTCCTCGCCGCGGGAGGGTCGGCGGGCATCGTTCCGGTAGGTCTTGGCGCGCGCGACACGCTGCGGCTCGAAGCGCGCTTCTCGCTGTACGGAAACGAGATCGACGAGACGACGAGCCCGATCGAGGCCGGGCTCGGATGGACGTGCAAGCTCGACAAGGAGTTCGTCGGCCGCGACGCCATCGCCGCCGCGAAAGCGGCCGGCCCACAGCGCCGGCTTGTCGGCCTGGTCGTGCAGGGAGGCGTCGCCCGCCACGGCCACGAGGTGACGGACGGGTCCGCGGGCGTCATCGGCCACGTGACGAGCGGCACGTATGGGCCGACCGTCGAGAGGAACGTCGCTCTCGCGTACGTGCCGGTCGAGCGCTCGAAGATAGGTACGACGGTCGCCGTGCGCATCCGCGACCGGGAGATCCCGGCGGAGGTCGTTCGATTGCCCTTCTACAAGCGGCTGACGAAGTGACCCTGAGCCGACCGGTGGGTGCGAGCAGTGGGAAGCACTCTTTCCTGGTCCCAGCGGGCGCGCGCCGGCGTTGGACCCGGCCTTGCCAACGGAAGGAATGGTGATGGTCCCCGAAGATCTCCGCTACTCGAAGGAGCATGAGTGGGTGCGCGAGGATGGTGATGTCGCGACGATCGGCATCACGGAGTTCGCCCAGGATCAGCTGGGCGACATCGTCTTCGTCGAGCTCCCCGAGAAGGGGGCGAACGTTCGCCAGTACTCGAGCCTCGGCGTCGTGGAATCGGTCAAGGCTGCCTCGGACATCTACGCGCCCGTCTCGGGCGAGGTCGTCGAACGCAACGTGAAGGTCATCGAGAGCCCCGAGCTGGTGAACAGCTCGCCGTACGCTGACGGGTGGCTCCTCCGAGTGCGGCTGGCCGACAAGGCCGAGGTGCATGAGCTGCTCTCCGCGGCGGACTACCGCACCCACATCGGCGCGAGCGCGGACAGCGGAGCGGATTCAGGTCGCGGTTGAAGAACCCGTACTCGCCCCACACCGCCTCGGACCGCGCCGCGATGCTCGACGCGATCGGCGTGAGATCGGTCGTGGAGCTGCTCGATGCCGTGCCGGCGCACGCCCGCGACCCGAGGCTCGGAGTGCCGGCGGGCCTATCGGAGATCGATCTCTTCACGGAGCTGTCGCAGCTCGCAGCCCTCGACCGCCCCGCCGGCAGCGGGCCTTTCTTCCTCGGCGCCGGCGTGTACCGCCGGTACATCCCGGCCGCGGTGCCCGTGCTTGCCACGCGCGGCGAATTCCTGACGGCTTACACGCCGTACCAGGCGGAGGTCAGCCAGGGCACCCTTCAGGCGATCTGGGAGTACCAGTCGCTGGTGGCCGAACTGCTGGCGATGGACGTCGCCAACGCCTCGCTGTACGACGGCTCCACTGCGGTCGCCGAAGCAGCGATGCTCGCGGTCCGAGCCACGGGCCGGCACCGCGTCGTCGTGTCGGACGACGTGCACCCGCACCATCGCGAGATCCTGCGCACCTACGCACACGGTCCCGGCATCGAGATCATCGAGGTCCGGGGCCTCGCGGATCTCGCCGCCAATGCGGCCGGTGCGGCGTGCCTGGTGGTCGCCAACCCCTCCTTCTTCGGGACCCTCGTCGACCTGCGCGCCGTCGCCCAGGCCGCGCACGCGGCCGGGGCGCTGGCGATCGCCGCCATCGAGCCCGTCTCCTGCGCGCTGCTGGAGCCGCCGGGTGCGTGCGGGATCGATGTCGCCGTCGGCGACGGGCAGCCGCTCGGGATCCCGATGAGCTTCGGCGGCCCGTACGTCGGGATCATGGCGACCCGCCGCGAGCTGGTCCGCCAGATGCCGGGACGCATCGTGGGCCAGACGCACGACTCGGCGGGAACGCGCGGCTTCGTGAACACGCTGCAGACCCGCGAGCAGCACATCCGCCGCGAGAAGGCGACGAGCAACATCTGTACGAACGAGGCCGTGTACGCCATCCACGCGGCGGTCTACCTCTCCCTGATGGGTCCGCGCGGGCTCGCCGCCGTCGCGACCCGCTCCGTGCGGCAGGCGCACCGCGCCGCGGACCGCCTCGCTGCGCTGCCCGGGTGCGACATCCCGGGTGACCAGCCGTTCTTCTGCGAGTTCGTCCTTCGCCTCCCCGTGCCCGGGAGGGAGCTGCGGGACGCGCTGCTCGAGCAGGGGATCGTCGCCGGCTACCCGCTCGCACACGACTTCCCCGACCGCGTCAACGAGCTCTTGGTCTGCTGCACCGAGCTCACCAGCGACGCGGACATCGACGCGCTCGTCGCTGCCGTGGCGCGTGTGACCGCGGCCGAACCCGAGGCTGTGGGAGCGCCGGCGTGAACGCGCCGCCTCGCCTCGGACCCGACGCCGCCGAGCCGGCGCTCGAGCCGCTGCTCTTCGAGCTCGCCCGGTCCGGGCGCGGCGGAGGGCACGTCCGCGACGGCGACGCCGGTGCGCAGCAGCTGATCCCCGAACGCTTCCGGCGCCGCGAACCCCCCCGCCTTCCCGAGCTCGCCGAGCAGCAGGTGGTGCGGCACTACACGCACCTCGCCCAGCTGAACTACGCCGTGGATACGGGCTTCTACCCGCTCGGGTCGTGCACCATGAAGTACAACCCGAAGATCAACGACCGCATCGCCGCGCTCCCGGGATTCGCCGACTTGCACCCGCTCCAGCCCGACGCTGACGCGCAGGGAGCGCTCCGTCTCACGTACGAGCTCGGGCGACTGCTCGCGGGCATCACGGGCATGGCCGAGGTATCGCTACAGCCGGCCGCCGGCGCACACGCGGAGCTGACCGCCATCCTCATGTTCAAGGCGTACCACCGTGCGCGCGGGGACGATGGGCGGCGCCGCGTCATCGTTCCTGACTCCGCGCACGGTACGAACCCGGCGTCGGCCGCCCTCGGCGGCTTCGACGTGACCACGGTCCGCAGCGACGCACGCGGGAACGTCGACCTGGATGCGCTCCGCGCGGCCCTCGGGCCAGACGTGGTGGGGATGATGCTCACGAACCCGAACACGCTCGGCCTGTTCGAGGAGCGGCTCGAGGACGTGGCCGCGGCCGTGCACGGCTGCGGCGGCCTCATGTACGGCGATGGGGCCAACATGAATGCGCTCCTCGGCATCGCGCGACCGGGAGACCTCGGCTTCGACGTCATCCACCTGAACCTCCACAAGACCTTCTCGACCCCCCACGGCGCGGGTGGTCCGGGCGCCGGACCGGTCTGCGCCAACGAAGAGCTGGCGCCGTTCCTTCCCGTGCCGCGCGTGATCCAGGGCGACGGCGGCTACCGGCTGGCGAGCGACCGCCCCCACAGCATCGGCCGGGTGCGCGCGTTCCACGGCAATTTCGGCGTGCTCGTGCGCGCGTACGCCTACATCCGCCAGCTCGGTGAGGACGGACTACGGGCGGCGGGTGAGGAAGCGGTCCTCGCCGCCAACTATCTCTGCGCGCGGCTGCGGGGCACCTACGACCTCGCCTACGACCGCAGCTGCATGCACGAGTTCGTCCTCTCGGCCGCGAAGCAGAAGGCGGCGGGCGCGTCGGCGCTGGACATCGCGAAGGCGCTCATCGACGAGGGTTTCCATCCTCCGACGGTCTACTTCCCGCTCATCGTGCCGGAGGCACTCATGATCGAGCCGACCGAGACCGAGGCGAAGGAGACGCTCGACGCCTTCGCCGAGGCGATGCTGGGCATCGCCGAGCGCGTCCGGACGGAGCCCGAAGCGGTGCGGCAGGCGCCGGTGCGCGCGCCCCTGGGACGGCTCGACGAGGTCGGCGCTGCCCGGCGCCCCGTGTTGCGCTACACGCCGTGACCCCCCATGCCCGCGCGCCTGCTCGTGCCGACCGCCCGCCTCGCCCCGACGACCTCCTCGCGACGGCGTGGACGTACCTCGGCGCGCCGTACCTCGGCGCGCCGTACCTCTGGGGCGGGACGACCGTCGCCGCCGTCGATCGCCCAGGGCTGGTGCAGCAGGTGTACCGTCTGAAGGGGGTGGCGCTCGGTCGCGACGCCGATCAGCAGTCGCTGGAGGGACGTCCGGTCGATATGGCCATGCCCGGCGGCCTGATCTTTTTCGGGATGGAACGGGTGACCCACGTCGCGCTCGCGGCCGGCGGGCGGACCTTCATCCACGCGCCGAAGCGCTCCCGCGCGGTCGAGGTCTCCTCGCTCGACACCGCAGCGGAGCCGCGAGCGATCCGCAGGTACGTGGCCGAGTGAGCTCGTGAGCGACGTCAGCGCGCGCGACCGCGAGGCCGAGGGCGACCGAGAGCTCGTGTACTCGGCGCGCGGCGGCGACGAGCGCGCCTTCGACGTCCTGTTCTACCGCTACCGTGACGGCATCTACCGCGTCGCGCTGGCGATCACGAAGGATCCCCACGCCGCGGAGGAGATCGTCGTGGATACGTTCGCCCGAGCCTACCGGGCGCTGGGGCGACTCGAGCCGAACGAGACCCTCCGCCCCTGGCTGTACCGCGTCGCCGTCAACCTGTCGTACAACCGGCGGCCGCGGGCGGGCATCACGCTGAGCTCGCTCGACGAGGCGGCTGAGCTGGCCACGCCGGACGATGGCCGGTCCCCGAGCCAGCTCGCGGAGATCGCCGAGTTGCGTACGGTGGTGCTGCAGTGCATCGACGCCCTCTCGCCCAAGCACCGCCTCGTGGTCGTCCTGCACTACCTCAATGAGCTGAACCTGGCCGAGATCGCCGAGATCGCGAACTGCCCGGTGGGCACGGTGAAGTCGCGGCTGCACTACGCGCTGCTGCGGCTGCGAGAGCATCTTTCGGCACATCCGGGCCTCGAGCGCGAACCGGCGGTGGCTTTTCGCAGTACTGGTGGACGGATGCGCAACCGCTTCACCGGGGCCCTGCCGTGAGTACCGGGCTCCGACCACGCGCCGATGCCGACCTCCTGCCCGAGCGGCGCGCGCTCGAGAGTTCCTTCGCCTCGCTGCGGTCCGCGAAGACGACGCTCTCAGCCGCACGGGTCCGTGCTGCGGTGCGCTGGTCCGCGCGCGAAGAGGAGCGGCGCCGGATCTCCGCGCGGCGCTGGGGGCGCATCGCCGGCTTCGGGCGCCTCGCCGAAGCCTCTCTGGCCCTGGGTGCGACGGCGTTCCTGTTCGTCGGTCTGGGATCCGCGCCGGCCGCCCCGGCGCCCCAGCCCGCGGCGGTGACGCAGCAGCGCAGCGCGCCTGCCGCGGATGATTCCGAGCGTTTCGTCCGCTGGATGCGCACCGGAGCCCTCGGGCCGTTCGAGCCGCTCCAGAACGAGGTTCGCCTCCGCGGCGGCGCGGTGGACCGCGTGCGGCACGCGCCCGATCCCGAGCCGGCGGATGACCTGATCACAACGGCTTCCCTCCCGCGCTGACGCGGCGGCCCGCGCCGCGGCCCGCGGCCTATCTCATCGCGTTCGCGGTGCTGGCCGCGTCCCTAGCTGCATGCGCGTCGGCGCCGCCCGCGCGCCGGGACGTGGTGCTCGGGATCGTCGGCGAGCCGACCTCGGTGTTCTCGGACGAGCCCGGCGCAAAGGTGCTCGCAGCCGCGGTCACGGAGACGCTCGTTCGGCGCGATGCCCGCGAGGAGTTCACCACCCGGCTGGCCGCGATCGTTCCGACGATCGAGAACGGCGGCGCGAGGATCGGGTTCGGTACCGACGAAGGGTCGAGGGGGCAACTGGTCGTCACGTTCCAGCTGCGTCCCCGGCTGCGCTGGCAGGACGGCACCCCACTGACGGCGAGCGACGTGCTTTTCGCCTGGCAACACGACCGCGCACTACCCCTCGGGACGCAGGCCCGCTACGTCGCGGACCGGGTGGAGCGCGTCGAGGTCCTGGACGACGACCTCGCGCGCTTCTGGTTCGTCCCCGGCGAGCGGTGGGACGACTACCCGCTGGCCGCCCGGGTCCTGCCGCGGCATCTGCTCGCGGGAGCGGACGCCCTGCGCCTCGCTGCCTACGACCGGGAGCCGGTGCACGCCGGGCCCTTCTCCATCGCCGCCTGGCTCCCCGGTTTCGGTGCGACGCTCGCGGCATTCCCGGATTACGTCGGCGGGAAGCCGGCGCTCGGCCGCATTGAGGTGCGGTTCATGGCGTCGGCCGCGGCTGCGATCGCCGCGCTGCGCGCCGGCGAGGTCGACGTGGTGCCGTCGCCGGGATTCGAAGCGGACCTGGCCAAAACGCTCGACCGTTTCGCCGACGGCACCACGCTGCAGACCTATTACACAGCGGCGGAGGGTCTCGACGTCCTTCGCTTCTCGGCCGACCTGGCGCGCTTCGGGGACCGGCGGTTGCGCCGGGCGGTCGAGCTGACGGTGGATCGGCAGCAGATCGTCGAGTCCGTGTTCGCGGGACGGGCGCGTGTCCCCACCAGTTACCTCGTCCCTCCGCTGTGGGCCGCCGCCGACCGCGGGCCGCCCGGGCACCCGGACCGTTCGGCGGCTCGAGCGCTCCTGGCCGAAGCGGGATTCGTTCCCGGTACTTTCGGGATCCTCGAGCGCCGCGGCGAGCGCCTGGTCGCGACGCTCCTCGTCGCGGGCGACTCGACCGCACGCGTCGGCGCGGCGCAGCTGGTCGCCGGCGACCTCGCCGCGATCGGCATCGCCGTGAGCGTTCGCGCGCGTCCTCCCGACGAGGTGGCGGTGGCGGTGGCCCGAGGCGATTTCGACCTGGCGCTGCTGTCGCAGGACGCGAGCGATCCCCAAGCAGCGACCGAGGCGTACTCGGGCGTGGCCGGGCCGTGGTTCGAGATCTTCGCCGCCGCGGCGCGCGGCGCGCCCGACCGCACGCAGAAACGTACCTTCTACGGCGAGCTGCAGCGGATGTGGGCCGACGATCTGCCGGGACTGCCCCTGTACCAGTGGCTCTCGGTCGACGTGGCGCCGACCGCGCTGGTCGGCGTGCAGCCCGCGCCCAGCGGTGCCCCGCTGACGTGGAACGCGGGGACCTGGCGCTTCGAACACTGAACCCGCCCGACGCCGGGGTGGTAGTGGACAGAGTGCGACCAGGCGTCGTGCGGGAGAGCCATGTGTAAATTACTGACGCTCCGCGCGACCGGGGCCACAGAATCGGCCGTTCGTCCGTGCCCGCTCCCGACAGCCGGGTCCGGCGTTCGCCTCGTGAAAGGGAGGAAGGCCGCAGGAGTGACCTGACCGACCCCCGAGGAGCAAGACCGAACAAGCGAGCGAGGTCCCCTAAGCGAGCGAGGTCCCCTAAGGAGGAATGCATGTACCCACGCAAGACCGCGGTCTGGTCCGCGCTCTCGCTGCTCATGGCGTTCGCCATCGTGCTCAGCGCCTGCCAGCAGGCCGGCACGACGCAGCAGGCACAGGGCCAGGCCGACCCGAACGGCGAACTCACGACGAACGCGGGTAATGAGCCCGACACGATCGACCCGCAGAAGGAGTCGTTCGTCGATGAGGTCGGACAGACCATGATGGTCTTCGAGGCGCTGATGACGTTCGACGCCGACACGCTGAAGGCGATCCCGGGCGCCGCGAAGGAGCCGCCGCAGGTCAGCAACAACGGGCAGACCTACACCTTCACCCTGCGCGACGGCCTCAAGTACTCCGACGGCTCGGAGGTCAAGGCCGGTGACTTCGCCTTCGGCTGGACCCGCCTCTGCGACCCGACGGTCGCCGGCGAGTACGCCTTCACCGGTTACGTCATCAAGGGCTGCGAGGGCTGGAACACCTCGGACCCGAAGGCCGACAAGGCCAAGTCCGACGCGATGAAGAAGGTCCTCACGGACCAGGGGATCCAGTTCGACAACGCGAAGAAGACGATCACCTTCAACCTCACCGAGCCGGCCCCCTACTTCAACTCGATCGCCGCGCTCTGGGTCGGCGTGCCGACGCGTGAGTCGGACGTCACCAAGGGCGGCGACAAGTGGACCGAGCCCGCGACCTTCATCGGCAACGGCCCATTCGTCATGAGCGAGTGGAAGCACAACGAGAAGCTCGTGTTCACCCCGAACCCGAACTACCGGACGCCCTCGAAGCTCAAGAAGTGGACGCGCGTGATGATCAACGAGGCATCCGTCGCGTTCGCCGCGTACCGCAACAACGAGCTCGACACGTACGCCGTCTCGGCTGAGGACCTGCGGACGATCGACGCCGACGCGGACCTCAAGGGACAGCTCAAGGACTCGGCGGACTCGTGCACCTTCTACTACGGCTACAACAGCAAGAAGGCGCCGTTCGACGACAAGGCCGTTCGCCAGGCGCTCGCGAAGGGGTTCGACCGCGACGCCTACATCAAGGACATCCAGAAGATCGGCAAATCCGCGCTCGCCTTCATCCCGCCGGGCATGCCCGGCTACGACGAGGGCGACACCTTCCAGAAGTTCGACGCCGCTGCGGCCAAGACCCTGCTCGCGGGTTCGAAGTACGCGAACACCGACACGCTGAAGACGATCAAGTTCACGTATAACTCCAACGCTCGCAACAAGACCCGCGTCGAGTGGGTCCAGCAGCAGTGGAAGACCAACCTCGGGATCGACGTCGCGCTCGACCCGGTCGACTCGACGACGTTCTCGCAGCTGGTCAAGAAGGCCGAGACCACGCCGCCTCTTTTCCTGCTCGGCTGGTGCGCGGACTACCCCGACCAGCAGGACTGGCTGACGACGGTGTTCCACTCGAGCTCCACGGTCACCAGGACCGGCTACAACAACCCGCAGTTCGACGCCTTGGTCAAGGCCGCCGACAAGGAGGGCGACCCGAAGAAGCGGGACGATGGGTACCAGCAGGCGTCGCGTCTGCTGAGCCAGGATGCCCCCGTGGCGTTCCTGTACTACTCGGCCAAGAAGAGCCTGATCAAGCCCTGGGTCCAGGGCGTCAAGACGACGGCCATGGACTTCGCGCTGGGCATCTTCCGGGTCACCGACATCTTCGTGGCGAAGCACTAAGCAGGACCCGACACGAGAGCACGCTGGGCCGGCCGCGAGGCCGGCCCAGCGTGCTGTACGCCTGCGCAGGTACGAGCGTTAACCTGTATACACTTGCCGATGGGTGAGGCCAGAGGAGTGAGCGGGTGCTGAAGTACACGATCCGGCGGCTGCTGCTGCTGATCCCGACCATGTTCTTCGTGGCGCTGATCACCTTCTCGCTCGCGCACGCCGCCCCCGGGAGTCCGTTCGACCGCAACCCCAACCGGCCGCTGCCTCAGGAGACGATCGATCGGCTGAATCGTCTCTACGGCGTCGACAAACCGATGTACGAGCAGTTCGCGCTCTTCCTCGGCAACGCGGTGCGCTTCGACTTCGGCTCGAGCCTGGTCAAGAACCGCGCGGTGAGCGACATCATCGGCGACGGCTTCCCGGTGACGGCGCAGCTCGGGATCCAGGCGCTGCTCCTCGCGCTCGCGCTGTCGCTGCCGCTCGGCATCATCAGCGCGCTGCGGCAGAACAGCTACGTGGACTATGGGAGCCTCTTCTTCGCGACCATCGGCTACACGATCCCGTCGTTCGTGATCGCCATCTTCCTCATCTACATCTTCGCCGTGAACCTCAGGATGCTGCCGGTCGTCGGATGGGGGGACCTGCGGCACATGATCCTGCCGACCGTCGTGCTCGCGCTGGCCCCAGCGGCGGTGCTGATGCGGCTGACCCGCGCGAGCATGCTCGAGGCGATCCGCCAGGACTACGTGCGGACGGCGCGCAGCAAGGGGCTGCGCGAGCAGGTCGTCGTCGTCGGGCACGTGCTAAAGAACGCCATGATCCCCGTCGCCACGGTGATCGGCCCCGCGACCGCCGGCCTCATCACAGGCTCGTTCATCATCGAGACGATCTTCTCCGTACCGGGCATCGGGCGGCTGTTCGTAACGAGCATCAACCAGCGCGACTACCCGATCATCATGGGAACGACGCTGCTGTACGCGTTTCTCATCGTCCTCGCGAACCTGACGGTCGATCTCGTGTACGGGATGCTCGATCCGCGGATCAAGGTGGGCAAATAGATGACGACGACCACCGCGATGCCGACCTCTCAGCGGCGCGCGGCGGAACTCAACGTCATCACGCGCAAGCAACGCTCCCTGTGGGGCGACGCGTTGCACCGGCTGCGTCGGAACAAGGCCGCCATGTTCGGCGTGGTGATGATCGCGATCGCGGCGGTGCTCGCGATCTTCGCCCCGATGATCGCGCCCTACGATCCCATCCAGCAGCACACCGCCGACTCGCTCGCCGATCCATTCTTCAGCAACTCGCAGTACTCGAATCCCGCGTATCCGTTAGGCAGCGATCAGCTCGGGCGCGACATCCTGAGCCGGCTGATCTGGTCATCGCGCGTCAGCATGGTCGTCGGCTTCGTCCCCACGGCGCTGATATTCATCGTCGGCATCACCGTCGGGATGCTCTCCGGCTTCCACGGCGGCCGCGTCGACAACCTTCTCATGCGCTTCACCGACATCATTTACGCGTTCCCCGACCTGCTTTTCCTCATCATCATCATGGCCAACCTGCGGAATACCCCGGCGGGTGACCTGATGGGGGGACTGGTACTGATGTTCGTGGCGATCGCGATCGTCAACTGGGTCGGACTGGCGCGGCTGGTACGCGGCCAGGTGCTCTCACTGAAGGAGAAGGAGTTCATCGAGGCCGCACGCGCGGTCGGCGTGAAGCCCGGGCGGATCATGGCGAAGCACCTCTTTCCGAACGCGCTCGCCCCGGTCATCGTGTCGATGGCGTTCGCGATCCCGAGCGCGATCCTCGCCGAGGCCACCCTCTCCTTCATCGGGATCGGCATCAAGCCTCCGACGCCGACGTGGGGCGTCATGATCAACGAGGGCTTCGTGGTCTTCTCCGCGACGCCCTGGCCGGTGATCCTGCCCGCTCTGTGCATCTCCATCGTCATGCTCTCGTTCACGTTCGTTGGCGACGGCCTCCGGGACGCGCTTGACCCGCGAATGAAGATCTAGAGGTGGTTCCCGTCTGATGGCATTGCTCGAGGTCAACGACCTTCACACGCAGTTCTTCACGCGAGACGGCACCGTGAAGGCGGTGGACGGCGTCACGTTCGAGATCGCCGCGGGCGAGACGCTCGGGCTCGTAGGCGAGTCGGGGTGCGGCAAGTCCGTCACCGCCCTGTCGCTCATGCGGCTGATCCCGATGCCCCCCGGCAAGATCGTCAAGGGTTCCGTCGTCTTCGACGGGCAGGACGTGACCAAGATGGACGACGACGACGTTCGGCAGATCCGCGGGAACAACATCGCGATGATCTTCCAGGACCCGATGACGAGCCTGAATCCGGTCCTCACCATCAGCAGGCAGATCTCCGAGGCGCTCGAGCTGCACCTGAAGATGGATCGCGGAGAGAGCCGCAAGCGGACCATCGAGCTCCTCGAGCTCGTCGGGATCCCGAGCGCGGCGAAGCGGCTCGACGACTACCCCCACCAGTTCTCCGGCGGCATGCGCCAGCGCGTGATGATCGCGATGGCGCTGTCGTGCAACCCCAAGTTGATCCTGGCGGACGAGCCGACCACCGCGCTGGACGTCACGATCCAGGCGCAGATCCTCGACCTGCTCAAGAACCTCGCGCGCGAGTTCAGGACCGCGTTCATCCTGATCACCCACGACCTCGGCGTCGTCGCGGGCATGACGCAGCGCATCCACGTCATGTACGGCGGGAAGATCGTGGAGAAGGCGGACACCGGCGAGCTGTTCGCGAATCCGAAGATGCCGTACACGTGGGGACTGCTCCGGTCGATCCCCCGGCTCGACGAGCGCCGCAAGGGAAAGCTGCTGCCGATCGAGGGACTGCCGCCCGATCTCATAGCTCCGCCGCCGGGCTGTCGGTTCGAGCCGCGGTGCCAGTACCGCCACGAGATCTGCCGCGAAAAGCCGCCCGAGCTGCTGCCGATCCCGAATGCGAAGCCCGATCACGAGGCGCGCTGCTGGGGGACGCAGGCGGGTGGCTGGCTCGTTGATATCGACTGGCGCCGCGACATCGGCGATACCAAGCAGCTCGAGGAGATCAAACAGGAGGTAGCGACGCTGCCGCCGGAGGCGATCCGCGCGGCGACGGCGGACGTGCCACCGCCGCCTGCGGCGCAGAGGTGACGAGATGACCGTGACCGCAGAACCCGACTACGTTCCGTCCCGCAGTACCGCGAGCGTGGGCAGCGGCAAGAACCTGCTCGAGGTGTCGGCGCTGAAGATGCACTTCCCGCTGACGCAGGGGATCATCTTCCAGCGGCAGGTCGGCGCGGTCCGTGCCGTCGACGGCGTCGATTTCTTCGTCGAGAAGGGCGAGACGCTCGGCCTCGTCGGCGAATCAGGCTGCGGGAAATCCACCACCGGCCGGGCGATCCTCCAGCTCTACAAGCCGACCAGCGGGTCCGTGAAGTTCGACAACGTCGAGCTCACGACGCTCGGCGGCGAGCAGATGCGCAAGATGCGCCGGCGTCTCCAGATGATCTTCCAGGACCCGTACGCGTCGTTGAACCCTCGAATGACCGTCGGAAACATCATCGGCGAGCCTCTCGAGGTCCATAAGCTCGCCAAGGGGCGCGCCAAGACCGAGCGCGTGCAGGAGCTGCTGAGCATCGTCGGGCTGAACCCGTACTTCACCAACCGCTATCCGCACGAGTTCTCAGGCGGACAGCGCCAGCGCATCGGCGTCGCGCGGGCGCTCGCGGTCGAGCCAGACTTCATCGTCGCTGACGAGCCCATCTCCGCTCTCGACGTCTCGATCCAGGCGCAGGTCATCAACCTCCTGGAAGAGCTGCAGGAGAAATTCCGGCTTACGTATCTTTTCATCGCGCACGACCTTTCCGTCGTGCGGCACATCTCCGACCGGGTGGCGGTGATGTATCTCGGCAAGGTCGTGGAGCTGGCTGACCGGGTCGACCTCTACGAGCGCCCGCTCCATCCGTACAGCCAGGCGCTGCTGTCGGCGGTGCCCATCCCGGACCCAGCGATCGAGACGAAGCGCAAGCGGATCATCCTCACTGGTGACGTGCCGAGTCCGGTGAACCCGCCCACGGGCTGCCGCTTTCACACGCGGTGCTGGAAGGCTCAGAAGATCTGCAGCGAGGTCGACCCCGAGTTCATCGAGCACGCGCCGCGGCACTGGGCGGCCTGCCACTTTCCGGGGGCCTGAGCAGAACCTCGCGTTTCCCTGCGGCGGGGTCAGCTCCTTCGTGGGGTGTGGGGTACGCCTGGGACCGGTGGCATCGGGCGCGGGACCGGCGCAGGCGGACCCGCGCGCTCCGGCCCGGAGGCGGCGGGTCGCTCGCTGCGCGTCCCTGGCGGGCCGCTCCGTCTCGCTCTGCCCCCGCCTCCTCGCCGCGGCTGCGGCGCGCGCGGAGTCCGGATCGTTGGGCCGCCACCGCCGTCCCCGCGCCGCGGTCAGCTTGAGCGCGGTCAGCATGGTTTTGTTTCGCCGGTCCACGGGCTCTGCTCAAGGCATGTCGATTCACCGGTGCCCGGATCGACCTGGGCCGCCTTAACGCGAGGCTCCGAGGATGCCCAGGACGAGGGCCACGTTGACCGCGACCGCGAACCAACGCGTCCCGCGACCACCTGGCGATCAAGCTAAGGGTCCGCGCTTCGACGGACGGCTGGAGATCCCGCGCCGCTAAGCGCGGCGTCGCGCCGGTTCGCGGAGGGTCAGTCCGTCGGCGTGAGGTGAGGCCCGATCGCGATCCGGCCCCAGTGCAGACGCTCGGACTCAGGCTGCGCGATGTAGACCCAGCTCGCGAAGTAGACGTACACGTCGGACGTCAAGAGCGTCTGGGGAACCTGCTTCTCGGGCGGTAATCCGGTGTGCGCCATGTAGAGAGTGCCGTTGACCCAAAGGCGCACGGAGTCCCTTGTGAACTCGACGGTGAAGCGGTCGCGGCAGGCCGAATCCGGCTCACCGCTCGCGCACACTCGCCAAGCGGAGGGATCCGGCGCCGTGGTCGGTGAGCCGCCCATGGCGGAGGCCGCGCCCTCACTGCGCCCGGCGGAGAGCTCGAAGACGCGGCCGCCCTCATCGATCGCGCGACCGGAGCCGTCGAATGCGCTGCAGTTCGAGGTCCGGTCGTTGTAGAGCCGGCAGCCCACGGCGGGCGCGCCGCCGAAGACGCCGATCGCATGGATCGGATCCGTCTGGACGCCGGTCGGTGCCGCCGCGGTGGTGACGATGATCTCGGGCCACGCGTCGTTGTACGCCTGCGTGCCCGCGGCGGCGTCGAACCTGACCACGAGGCGGCCGCCCTCGAAGCGAAAGGACTTCTCCGGGCTGAGCATGCCGCCGCCCCAGTTGTCGCCTGTCTGGGCGTCCCTCGGATCCCCTTCGTATTGCCCTGGCGGATCGCCGCGTCCCGCGATGTCCACCATCCAGTGGCCGTTGTGCATGAAGTGCCTCGTGCGGAATACATTCGAGCTCCGCGCCGCCTCGAAGACGCGGTAGGAAGCCGGCAACGCGGCGTGGTCCTGGCCGCCGTCGAAGCCGTCCGTCCACGAATTGGCGCCCGTGACCGCCGTGTTGGCACCCGGTGCGAGCGGGCCGCACCAGGCTGGCGCGCTCGGGGGCACGGCGCCCACCGGAGGTTCGGCCGGCGCGCATCGGCTCATCGCATACAGGTCGGCCGCGGCGTCGTGCCCCGGGGCGTCGCCAGCCGGTCCCTCGGCCGGCGTGGCGGGCGCTCCCGGCGGCGGCGCCTTGCTCGAGCCGCCGGGGACGCACGCCGACCCGAGCAGGAGCAGGCCGATGACGAGCGGCACGCAGCGCGATGGTTTCCCCATCGCCTCGAGTCTCGCACGGCGGACACCCGTATCCGCCCTCACCGACGAGGGGCCGGTGGCGCCCCCGCGATGCGCCGCGCGACCGGCGGCGCAGCGGCCGGACGCCCGTCCGATCACGCCGCGGCATCCGCTGAACGCCCCCGACCGTATGCCGGTATGAATGGCACGGGGCCGGATGGGCGTCGGGCTAGACTGCCGCCGAGCGGAGCGGGCCGAAGCGCAAGAGGAGAGTCGGCATGAGGCAATTTCGCACCGCGCGCGTCTTCGCGGCGATCGCCGCCGCTGTGGCGATCGTAGCGACGGCGTGCGCACCGAGCGGACCCACCTCGGGCGCCCCGGGCCCGGGCGAGACCCCGGTAGCCGGTGGCCGCTTCGTCGAGGGCAGCTTCGCCGATATCAAGACGATGCAGCCGATCCTGTCCAGCGACGTACCATCGTCCACGGTCATCGCGCGCCTCTACGAGGGCCTCATCCAAGCCGACCCAAAGACCGGCGAGCTGAAGCCGAACCTCGGCAAATGGACGGTCTCCGCCGACGGCCTCACCTACAACTGGGAGATCGACGCCGGCGCCAACTGGACGGACGGCAAGCCGATCATCGCGCAGGACGTCGCGACGGCCATCAAGGCCGCCGGCAAGAGCAAGAAGACGGTCCGAAAGACCAACTTCCAGGACATCGTCGGCTGGAAGGAATTCGCCGTGGACGGCACGGGCGACGAGATCTCGGGATTCAAGGTCGACGGCGCGAACCCCAAGAAGTTCGCCGTCACCTTCAGCAAGGTCTTCTGTCCCGCACTGGTGAACGTCTTCGGCAGCTCGTACGTGCTGCCGACGCAGGTCTTCGGCAAGTACGTCACCAAGGCCAGCAAGGACGAGATCGACACCGCTCCCGAGAACGAGAATCCCAGCGTGACCAGCGGCCCCTTCAAGTTCAAGGAATGGCGCAAGGGCGACCAGGTCGTGCTCGACAAGAACTCCACCTATTGGAAGGGCGCGCCGCTCCTCGACCAGTACATCTTCAAGGTCGTGGCGGACTCGACCGTGCTCGCGAACCAGCTCAAGACCGGTGAGCTGACCTACGGGACGATCGAGGCCAAGGACTACGACGACATCGCCAAGCAGGAGAACCTCGCGATCGCCGAGTTCCAGCAGCTCGGCTACACGTACATCGGCTGGAACGTGTCGAGCAAGGACGCGCCGGCCCTCGGAGACCTGAAGATCCGCCAGGCGCTCGCCTATGGCCTGGACATGGACGCCGTGGTGAAGAACATCCTGTTCGGCCACGGAACGAAGATGGTCTCCCACCACCCCGCGGTCTCGTGGGCCGCTCCTTCAGGGGCGCTCAACCAGTATCCGTTCGACAAGAACAAGGCGGAGCAGCTGATCAAGGACGCCGGGTACGCGAAGGGATCCGACGGCGTCTACGCCAAGGGCGGTCAGCCCCTGGCCTTCAGCATCGTGACGAACTCCGGCAACAAGACCCGCGAGACGCTCCTCCAGGTCGCGGGTGACCAGTACAAGCAGATCGGCGTGAAGGTGAACCAGAAGACCGAGGCGTTCGAGACGATGGTGGACGAGCTCACCACCGGCAACCAGGTCATCCAGGGTTGGATCATCGGCTGGTCGCTGGGACTCGAGCCCGATCCCTACAGCATCTGGAGCGAGACCCAGATCCCCGACCCCGCGAACAAGAAGACAGGCTTCAACTTCGGCGGATTCAAGGCGCCGGGGCTCGAGGACGTGATGGTCCAAGGGCGCGCTCCGTCGAATGGCGACTGCTCGCAGGCGGCACGCAAGAAGCAGTACGAGAAGTTCAACCAGATCGTCAACGAGCAGCAGCCGTACAACTTCGGATTCGCGGCGAACGTCCTCGCGGTGACACCGAAGAACCTTCGCGAGTTCGCTCCCGGCCCCTTCTCGACCTACTGGAACATCGAGAAGTGGTGGTACAAGCAGTAGCGCGCCGATAGGGCGAGCCGGGCAGCCCCCCAAGGGCGCCCGGCTCGCCGGCCTGTGTTGGGAGGTGTTCAGCGTCATGCGGAACTACATCGCCCGCCGGCTGCTCTACGCGATCCCGACGCTCCTCGCCATCTCGCTGTTCACGTTCCTCCTGACGCGGCTCGCCCCGGGCGATCCGATCAACCTGTACACCTTCGGAGATCCCAACATCACGCAGGCCGATCGCGACGCGCTGCGCCATACCTACGGCCTCGACAAGTCGCTCCCCGAGCAGTACGTCGACTTCCTCGCTGGAGCCGTGAGGCTCGATTTCGGGAAGTCGATCCTCTACCACCAGGACGCCGGCAAGCTCGTCTTCGAGCGCCTCGGCGTCACGCTGCAGCTGGCCGCCGCGGCGCTGACGCTCCAGTTGCTCATCGGCGTACCGCTCGGAGTTCTTGCCGCTCTCAAGCGCGGGACCTGGATCGACGGGGTGATCCGCGTGTTCGGCGTCGTCGGCCACGCCGTGCCGGGCTTCGGCCTCGGGCTCTTGATGATCATCCTTTTCTCGGTGACGCTGCGCTGGCTGCCGAGCCAGGGCTACCTCACGATCGGCCACGCCGACTGGGACGTTGTCGACCGGCTCCGGCACATCATCATGCCGGCGTTCGTGCTTGCTCTCGCCGGTATCGCGAACTACAGCCGCTACCTGCGCACCGAGACGCTCGACGTCTTACGGCAGGACTTCATCCGCACGGCGCACGCCAAGGGCCTGCGGGAGAGCGTAGTGACGCGCGTTCATGCCCTGCGCAACGCATTGATCCCCGTCGTGACCGCGCTCGGCGGCATCCTCGCCTTCCTGGTCTCGGGAGCTCTGATCATCGAGCAGGTCTTCACCTGGCCGGGGATCGGGCAGTTCGCGTACGCGTCGGTCCGCCAGAAGGACTTCCCCGTGATCATCGCCGCGACCATGCTCGCCAGCGTGATGCTCGTCGTCGGCTACATCGTCCGCGACATCGTCTACGCGGTCGTGGACCCGCGGATCAAGGTGACCTGATGGCGGCCATCGACGTCGCGATACGGGCCCCGCAGGCGGAGACGGCGATCCGCAGGTCGGCGGGACTGTGGGCCGACGCGTGGTACCGGTTCAGGAGGGACCGGGTGTCCATGGCGGCCGTGAGCGTCCTGCTCGTGCTCCTGGTCCTATCGCTCGCCGCGCCGCTGTTCGAGGGATTCCTCGACTACACCTTTGACCAGCAGAGCCTCATCGACGCGTACTCACAGCCCACCCTCGCCAAACCGCAGTTCGTCCTCGGCGGCGACGAGATCGGGCGCAGCCAGTTCATCCGGCTCCTATACGGCGGTCGCGTGTCGCTGGCCGTCGGCTTCTTTGCGGCACTCGTCCAGCTGACCATCGGCGTGACCCTTGGCCTCACGGCCGGATACCTCCGCGGCTTCGTGGACGACTTCATCACCTTTTCGGTGACCGTACTGAACTCCATCCCGACGTTGTTCCTGCTGCTGATCATCGCGGCCCTGTTCGCGCCAGGCACGTTCACGCTGATCATCATCCTCGGCCTGATCGGGTGGACCGGCATCGCGAACTTCGTACGCGGTCAGACGTTCGCCCTGCGGGAGCGCGAGTTCATCAACGCGGCCAGGTCGATCGGCGCGTCGTCGCCGCGGATCATGATCAGGCACCTGCTGCCGAACATCCTCCCACTCATATTCGTTCTCGCGGCGATCGACATCGGTACGATCATCCTTATCGAGTCGGGTCTCAGCTACCTCGGTCTCGGTATCCAACCGCCGACGCCCAGCTGGGGGAACATGCTGACCAACGCGGTCTCCTACCTGAATCGGGCGCAATTCCTCGTCTACGGGCCGGTGTTCGTGATATTCATCACCGTCCTGTGCCTCTATCTGATCGGCGACGGCCTCCGCGATGCCCTGGATCCGCGCCTGAAGGGAAGCTGACCGGAGCGGCCCTGGACCGATCGGTCGCGACATCCGCAGGGAGCGGGATCCGGCTACCTCCGCGCTTATCATCGGGCGTCCGGACTTGGACCACGGAGGGATGGTGCGTGCCGAGGCGCTGGGTCGGTCTCTCCGTTCTCGTAGCTGGCATCTTCCTGGTCGCCTCGGCCTGCTCGCCGACGATCGCAACTGCTCCGCCGACGCCCAGCACGAGCGGGGTTCCCGCGAAGGTCCAGACGGGCGGCGAGTTCCGCTTCGGTCAGGCGGGCGAGGTCCTCCTGTTGGACCCGTGGAATGTCTCGGACCAGAGCTCCCTGCTCGTTACCCGGCAGATCTACGAGGGCCTCGTCGACTACGAGGGGCAGACGCTGAAGATCGGTCCCCGCCTCGCGGAGATGTGGGAGAGATCGGTGGACGGCAGGCAGTGGACATTCACCCTCCGCCGAGGGGTGAAGTTCCACGACGGCACCGATCTCACCGCCGAGGCCGTCGTCTTCAACTTCGAGCGCGCGCGCTCGTCCGCCAACGAGTACCGCCCCACCAAGCCCGTTGGCGATGACTTCAGCTCGTACAAGACCCAGTGGGGTGGCCTCGACGCGGACTCCATGATCGCCAAGGTCGAGGCGAAAGACCCCATCACGGTCGTGTTCACGACCAGGGTCCCTTTCGGGCCGTTCCTTCCGACGATGGCAATGCCCAATTTCGCGCTCGTGAGCCCGAGATCGATCAGGGACGACAGGGATCGATGGATGCTGCCGGCGTCGAAGGCGGCTGCCGGCACCGGTCCATTCGCGTTCAGGCCCGGCGCCTGGGAGAAGGATCGGCAGATCGCGCTCGAGAAGAACCCGGGCTATTGGCAGAAGGACACCGACCGCGGCACCCTCCCGCATCTCGACAGGGTCGTCATCCGCGTCATCAGGGATGCCCCGACCCGGCTCGCAGAACTGAAGTCCGGTTCGGTCGATGCGGTGCGCGACTTCTCTCCGCAGGACATCTCGACAGTGAAGAGCGATCCGAACCTTCAGGTCATGCCTCGGCCCTCGTTGAACGTGGCCTACCTGGGCGTGAACGTCAGCATGAAGCCCCTCGATGACTTGAAGGTGCGCCAGGCGATCGCGATGGCGATCAACCGAAAGGCCATCGTCGACGCGGTCTATGCGGGCGAGGCGAAGGTAGCGTCGCAATTCATCGTGCCCGGGATGCTGGGCTACGACGATTCGGTGACGGACTTCTACAAGTACGACACCGATGGCGCGAAAAAGCTCCTCGCCGCCTACCCGAACGGGATCGCCACGGACCTGTGGTACGTCGCCGCCTCACGCCCCTACTACCCCGACCCGAGGCGGGTCGCAGAGGCGCTCGCCGCGGACCTCGCCAAGGTCGGCATCACCGTGAGCCTCAAGTCGGTCGACCTGGCGACGTACCGGGCCGACGCGCGCGGCAACAAGTACCCGCTGTGGCTCTTCGGATGGACGGGAGACAACAGCGATCCGGACCAGCTCATGGCCATGTTCGCTCCGAGCGTCGTCGCGGGCAGCGACGCGCCCGCCACCGGCAGCGCATGGAGCAACCCGACCGCTTGGGATCTGCTTCGCAAGGCGCGCTCCAGCACGGACGACAGTAGGCGCGCCGAGCTCTACAAGCAGGTGTCGAAGATCGTCCAGAAGGAGGTGCCCAGCGTCCCGATGTTCCATGCCAACCCGTTGACCGCGGCGACCCGGAAAGTCAAGGGTTTCGTGCCGCACCCGACGGGCGGGGAAACGTTCACGCTCGTCTCGATCACCAAGTAGGGCTTCACGGGCGACGCAGCGCCGCGCCGCGTGGCCGTCGCCTCTAGGCCGTAGTGCCCACGTTCGAGGTACACACTCCGCGCCCCTCCCTGCGAAGAAGAGAAGCCACGCGCATCCTCGACCCCAAGACCTGGCAGTCGAAGGGAAGGGATACGTCGTGGCTCCAGCTGAAAGCCTCGCACGTCTGCGC
>JBBQVQ010000005.1:0-85884 GCA_038211425.1 Candidatus Limnocylindria bacterium
GCTGATCAAGCACATCAAGGCGTACATCGCTCACTGGAACGAGCACCCCACGCCCTTCGTCTGGACCAAAGATCCGTCCGACATCATCAAGAAGGCGGTCCGACGGAGCCTTAACAAGACTTCGCGGACAGCACACTAGCCATTCCCCTTCGTCTCGAGATCCTGACCCCTGAGGGCAGCGTCCTCGAGGACGACGTCGACATGGTGATCGCCCCCGGCAGCGAGGGCGAGCTCGGCATCCTGCCCCATCACGCGCCGCTCCTCACCGCACTCGGGCGGGGGGAGCTGCGCGTCAAGCAGGGCGGGACCGAGGAGGCCCTCGCCGTGTTCGGCGGGTTCATGGACGTCCGTGGAGACAGGGTCACCGTGCTCACCGACGCGGCCGAGCGTGCCGAGGACATCGACGAGCAACGCGCCCAGGCAGCGCGGGAGCAGGCCCACCGGGCGCTCGAGACCGCCCGGTCATCGGCCGACGAGCTGCGCGCGCGGGCGGCGCTGCAGCGCGCGATGGTCCGCCTTCGTGTCAGCGAGAAGCGCCGGCGCCGCCCACGCTGACCGCCTCTCCCTCGCGCCGCTGCGAGCCTGTCACGCGGACTCGCCGATCGATAGGCAACACAATGGTCGGGATGCGGTCGATCCGAAGATGGGCGCCCAGCCTCGCACTATTGCTGGTCGCCGTCCTCGCGTCGTCGTCCTGCGCGTTCCTCGAGGTGGCCGGCGTCAACGAACCCGAGGCGCCGTCGGCCGCGCCGCTGGTCAGCCCACCTTCCGCGGAGCCCTCACCACTCGCGCGGGCGCCGGTGGCCGCCGTCGAGGCGGCCCCGCCGGTCTACCGCGTGCTGCGCGCGTTCGTCGCCTCTGAAACACTGCAGCAGGTCGTCGTGCTGGAGGGAGCTCCCGGCAAGGACTTCGCGATCGTCGCACGCATCCCGGTCGGTGCGCTGCCGCATCAGATGGCGGTCTCGCCGGACGGGCGATGGGTGGCGGCGAACAATCGCTCCGGCGAATCCACGTCGATCATCGACCCGGTCACCATGAAGGAAACGGCGAGGCTGCGCGTCGGCAGGCAGCCCCACGGCATCGCCTGGTCGCCTGACGCGAAGACCCTGTTCGTCGCGCACGAGCGCGAGACCTACATCGCCCGCTTCGAGTCAGCCACATGGCGTCCTCTCGCGCCGCTCGTCGTCGGGGTGCCGCAGCACGTGCTCACGATCGCCTCGACCAGGCCGAACGAGCTGCTCTTCACGGTGACCAATGCCGGCGTCGCAGATCATCTGCGCTCGGTCGACCTGGCGACCGGGCAGGTGACGAATTTCAAGGTCCAGGACGTGCACGACGCCTACTACACGCCTGACCAGAGCGAGATCTGGTCATCCTCGTCGGGGTTCATCGGCAAGCCGTCGGATCGCGTGGTGATCTCCGACCCCGCGACCAGGGCGGTGAAGGCGGAGATCCACCTTGGTCCCGGGCGCTATCCGTTCCACACGATGAAGGACAACCAGGACGGCGCGTTCCATCTCGCCGACAAGTCGCTCATGCTGCTCTCGGACCACGCGGGGCCATCGCTGCTGTGGCTCGACTGGAAGGCGCGGACGATCGTTGGCGAGACGCGCCTCGGGCAACAGCCGTTCCACACGACGTATGACCCGGAGGGGGATCGTGTGCTGACGACGACGAACGCCGACGGCATGGTGAACGTGATCAGCGTGACGACGCGACAGGTCGTGCAGAGGATCGCGGTCCCGTTCCCCCACGGGATCGTATCGATCGGGGTCCCGTAGCCGTCGCGTAGTCTTGGGGCCGGTGTTCCTGCGACTCCTCGCGCCGATCTTCAATCGCTTCCCGGTCCGCTGGCAGCGCCGCGCGCTCACCGCCGCCCACGCGCGTTTCCTCGTCGGCGTCATGGGCATCGGCGTAGCTCCCGACGGGAGGGTGATGGTCGCCGAACATCGGTTCGGCGCGCCGCGCTGGCGCTTCCTCGGGGGTTTCCTGGGCGCGGGCGAGCGGCCGGAGGACGCCCTGGCGCGCGAGGTCCGCCAGGAGACCGGGATCGAGATCGAGGTCGGCCCCATCCTCGCCGCGGTCCCAGGCCACCGCTGGCGGCTGGTCCAGCTCGTGTACGCGTACCGGCCGGTGGCCGGGGACTTCGTCCCGTCGGGCGAGGTCAAGGACCTTCGGACGTTCGCGCCCGATGGGCTGCCCGGGGTGCGAGCTGATCAGCGCGGACTGATCGAGCGCCATTGGCGCGAGGCCGTGGAGTGGGCTCGTTCGCGGTGACCGCGCCGGGCGACCTTCCGAGCGGCACGCTGACGTTCCTCTTCACCGACATCGAGGGCTCGACGCAAACGGCGCGCGCTCTGGGCATGGCACGCTGGCATGCCCTGCTCGCGGAGCACGGGCGCATCCTGCGCGGCGCGGTCGCCGGGAACGGTGGCACCGTGGTGCGGGTCGAGGGCGACTCCTTCTTCGCAGTCTTCACCGGTCCCGCGGCGGCCGTGGCCGCCGCCGTTGACGCGTAGCGCGGCCTGGCGGCGCATCGGTGGCCCGCGGATGCGACGGTCCGCGTGCGAATGGGGCTGCACACGGGCGAGGCGCAGGTGGCGTCTGCTGACACGGGAGCGGATTACGTCGGATTCGAGGTGCACCGGGCCGCCCGCGTCGCGGCCGCGCCGCACGGCGGGCAGACGGTGCTCTCCGAGACGACCTCGGCCCTCGTCGCGAACGACCTGCCGCCCGGCGTGACCGTGCGCGATATGGGCCGACACCGGCTGAAGGACCTTCGCACCGACGAAAACGCGGCCGCCGTCGCGGAGATCTGCCGCCGCCTCGACGGGCTGCCTCTCGCGATCGAGCTCGCCGCAGCGCGCATCAGGGTGCTCTCGCCGAAGGCGACGCTTCCGAGGCTCGAACGCCGGCTCGCGCTGCTTGCCGACGGGGCGCGAGATCTGCCCGCGCGCCAGCGGACGCTGCGAGGGGCGATCGCGTGGAGCTACGACATGCTCGACGCCGACGCAAGAACCCTCTTCGAGACGTTCTCCGCGTTCTCGGGCGGTGCCGCGCTCGCGCAGGCCGAGGCGGTCTGCGCGGGTCCCGGGAGGGAGGACGAAGTCTTCGACGGCCTGGCCAGGCTCGCGTCGGCGAGCTTGGTCCGCCAACGCGAGCTCGACGCCGAGCCGCGTTTCGGGATGTTCGAGACGATCCGCGAATTCGCGGAAGAGCGCCTCCGCCAGAGTGGCCGGCACGACGCCGCGCGCCGCCGGCACGCCGAGACCTTCCTGGACCTCGCCGAGCGCGCTGCTGCCGAGGTGCACGGCCCCGCCAGGGGGAGGTCCTCGACGCGCTCGAGCGCGAGCACGACAACCTGCGCGCGGCGCTCTCCTGGGCGATCACGGCCTCCGAGGCCGCGACCGCGCTGCGGCTGATTGCCGCGCTGTGGCGCTTATGGCAGATGCGCGGCCACCTCCACGAGGGGTGGGAGAAGGCCGGGCGCGTGCTCGCGCTCCCCTGGACAGACGCCGAGCGAAACGCGCGGATCGCCGGACTGGAGGCGGCCGCGGGGATCGCCTACTGGCAGGCCGACATGGCGGAGGCGCGGCGCCTCTACGTCGAGGCGCTCGACCTCGCGCGGGAGGCGGACGACCCGGCCGCCATCGCGAACGCGATCTACGACCTCTCGTTCGTGTTCGTCATGACGCGCACCGATCTCGAGAAGGGCCGCGCGCTGCTGCGCGAGGCGCAGGAGCTCTATGCGGGGCTCGGAGATGCCGCCGGGGTGGCGCGCGCGCGGTTCGGCGAGTCCACGATCCTCTCGCAGCTCGGTGATCTCGCGGGCTCGGGGGCGGCCGCGCGCGAGGCGCTGGTCGAATTCCGCCGCATGGGGGATCCGTTCCTGATCGGCTGGGCGCTCAGCGTCGCGGGCCTCGCCGCCGTCGGCCAGGGGGATTTCCCCGCGGCGCGCGATGCGCTGGGAGAGAGCCTTCGCCGCAGGGTCGCGACAAGGGACCTCTCCGGGATCGCGCTCGAGCTGTACGACCTGGCCGTCCTCGCCAAGGCCGAGGGACGGAGAGAGCGCGCCCTGCGCCTCGCCGGCGCGGCGGCCGCGCTCGGCCTCGAGAGCGGCACGGCGATCATGCAGCTGCTGTTCGTGCCCATCGACATGTCCCTCGTGCTCGAGCGGCCCGCCGACCCCCGGGACGCGGCGGCGTGGGACGAAGGTGCCGGGATGCCCCTCGACGAGGCGATGGCCTACGGCCTCGAGCCATAGCGCGAGCGGCGCCCGGCGAGGGCCAACGATCACCGGGCGCGCCGCTCGCTACTCGGGAGGGCGCTCCGCCGATCCCAGCGCCGCGAGCTGCTCCCTGATCTGGCCGAGATGCTCGTATTCGTGCTCCAGCATCCGGCGCATCACCTTTCGCGTGCTCCAGCGCCGCCCGTCGATGGTGTGGTCGAGCGAGGTGTCCTCGGGCTCCATGACGCTGAAACGCTGAAAGGCCATGCGGTGGACTGCCTGCAACGTGGCGAACTCCGGGTCGGGCCATTTTTCAAGACGCGAGAGGAGCCTCACCTCGCTCAGCGCCACGTGCTCGAGCGTCTCCCGGATGCTCCACGCCTCGGGCGTGACCCGGTGCTCGATCTCGTCCGAGGATAACCCGCGCACCAGCGCGAGCAGCGCCGCCCGCGAGGCCTCGAAGCGATGCAGGAAGTCGCGCAGCTCGTGTTCCTGCATGGGCTGGAAGTCCTCAGGGAACGTGAACGGCGCGGGCGCGTCCCTGACCTCGAACGCTCCCGGGTCGAGATCCTTCCAGTGCTCGGTGGAGACGCCGCGAGAGGTGAGCAGCTCCAGGTAGTCGGCGAACGCCGCGCGAACGCGCGAGATGGCGTCGTCGCGCGTGAGACCTCGCGCGACGCAGCCGGGAAGCTCGACCACATCGGCGAGGAACCCCCCCTGCGGCGAGGGCTGGACGTAGATCGTCCCGACGCGCGGTCCCCCCGGGGCGCCTTCACGCTCGCTCACGCCCCCACCCACACCTTCTCGGCGCAATCGGGCCGAACGTCGTGCTCCTCGCCGCCGACGCGCAGCCGCAGGGTCCCGTCCCGCCGCTCGATCATCCGCAGGCGCACCCCCGGCCGCATTCCGTGGCCGTCGAGGTACTCGAGAAAGCCGGGCTCGTGCTCGAACTGGTCCGGGATGCGCTCGATCGTCGCCTCCTCGCCCGGCAGGACGCTCCCGAGCGTGCGTGTCGGCCGGGCCATGGCGCCCGGCATGGGGTTGCCGTGGGGGCAGGCCTGCGGGTCGCCGAGCGCGCGGCGAAGTCTGTCCTCCATCTCGGGGGTCAGCGCGTGCTCGATCCGCTCCGCCTCCTCGTGCGTCTGCCACCAGGGATAACCGAGCATGTCCACCAGGAAGCGCTCGGAGAGGCGGTGCCGGCGCACGATCGACTCGGCCGCCGCCCGTCCCGCTCCGGTAAGATGCACGGCTTTACGATCGTCGAACTGAATGAGGCCGTCGCGCTCCAGCCGGTGCAGCATCTCGGAGACGGCGGGCGGCGACACGCGGAGGAACTCCGCGAGGCGGGCGCCGATCGCGCTCCCGGTCTCGTCGGCCAGCGTGTAGATCGCCTGCAGGTATTCCTCGATCGCCGAAGAGGTCATCTGTCCTCGCTTGTGAGTTACGGCTTGTTGAGTTGCGGGGTCGGAATTTGTTAGGCTCGCCTAAGTCCCCAAACAGGGGCGTCCGGAGGGTGAATGTCCGCCGCTGACATTAGCGCACTGCTGATCGCACTCCGCGAAGGCGTCGAGATGACGCTCATCGTCGGCATCGTCCTCGCGTACCTCTCCCAGGTCGGCGCTCGCGGCATGCACAAGTGGGTCTGGGCCGGGGTCGCCGCGGCGGGCGCGGTGAGTTTCGGCGTCCTCGGCCTTCTGGGCGCGCTCCACGCCGAATTCGAAGGCGCGACCGAGCAGATCTTCGAGGGCAGCGCCCTCCTGCTGGCCGCGGCCTTCCTCACCTGGATGATCTTTTGGATGCTCCAGCGGGCCAGGTACATGAAGGCCGAGCTGCAGAGCGGCGTCCGGGACGTGCTCGGGCGACGGGGAGCGAGCCCGGGGCTCCTCGCGCTGGCGTTCTTCACCGTCCTGCGCGAGGGCGTCGAGACCGCGCTCTTGCTTTTCGCCGCGCCGGGCGAGGGAAAGCTGCTCGGTACGCTCGTCGGCTTCGCCGGCGCGGTCACCATCGGCATCGTGATCTACGTGTACGGGCGCCGGATCGACCTGGGCACGTTCTTCCGCCTCACCGGCGCGCTGTTGATCGTCTTCGCCGCCGGGCTCGTCATGCACGGCGTGCACGAATTCGTCGAGGCAGGGTTGCTGCCGGGAGGACCCATCGTGTGGGATCTCGGCGCAGTGCTTCCCGACACCGCGGGCATCGGCAGTGTCCTGCGATCGCTCCTGGGCTACTCCGACAAGGCCTCGCTCAGCGAGGTCGTCGCCTACGTGGCGTACTTCATTCTCGCGCAGGTCCTATCGCGCACCCGCATCATCGGGCGAGAGGCAACGCGGGCGTCCGAGGCTCGGTCGGCTTAGCGCGTCCCCGGCCACTACACTGCGTTCCTCCGCGACCGCTTCACTGGCGAAGAGAGGAGAGAACGCTCGCTCGTGCTCGGACGCCAGATCGGCATCGACCTCGGCACCGCCAACGTCATCGTGTACGTCCGCGGGCGCGGCATCGTCCTGAGCGAGCCCTCCGTGGTCGCGCTCGTGCGCGACGATCCGTCGGCGCGCCCCCGGATCGTCGCCGTCGGCGAAGAGGCGCGCCTGATGATCGGGCGCACCCCCGGCGGGATCACCGCGCTGCGCCCCATGCGCGATGGCGTCATCGCCGACTACGTGATCACCGAGCATATGCTCCGGCACTTCATCGACAGAGTGAGCGGGCGCATCAGGCTCTTCCACCCCGAGTTGATGATCTGCGTCCCATCGGGCGTTACCAGCGTCGAGCGCCGCGCGGTGAAGGACGCCGCGCTCAGGGCGGGCGCGCGCGAAGCGTATCTCATCGAAGAGCCGCTGGCGGCGGCGATCGGCGCGAACCTCGCGATCTCCGGGCCAAGCGGGAACCTCATCATCGACATCGGCGGAGGTACGGCCGAGATCGCCGTGATCTCCCTCGGCGGGGTCGTCGTCTCGCGCAGCGTGCGCGCCGCGGGCAACAAGCTCGACGAGGCGATCGCGAGCTTCGTACGGAAGCGCTACAACCTCATGATCGGCGAGCGCACCGCGGAGGACATCAAGATCCAGATCGGTTCGGCGCTGCCTCTGGATCCGGAGCTCACGATGGAGGTGCGCGGCCGTGACCTCATCGCGGGACTCCCGCGCACGGTAACGGTCCGGAGCAACGAGGTGAGCGACGCGATGGAGCCGGTGCTCGGCCAGATCGTCGGTGCGGTGAAGGCGGTCCTCGAGGAGACGCCACCAGAGCTTGGTTCCGACGTCATCGACAAGGGAATGGTCCTGTCGGGCGGCGGAGCGCTGCTGCGCAACATGGACAGGCTGCTGACCCAGGTGACCGGCATCGCCTGCTACGCCGCGGAGAACCCGCTGTATTGCGTCGCCAAGGGCACCGGGCTCGCGCTCGAGCATTTCGAGTTCTTCAAGAAGAGCCTCGTCCCGGTCCACTGATCGATGCCGCCGCGCGTCGACATCCTCGGTGTCGGCTTCGATCGCGTGCGTGCAGCCGACGCAGTCGACCTGATCGTCGCGCGCGTCGCTGCGGGACAGCGCTCATTCATCGTGACCGCGAACCCGGAATTCGTCATGCTCGCCCGTCGGGATCCCGACGTGGCGGCGATCGCGCGCGCTGCCGACCTCGTCGTCGCGGACGGGACGGGAGTGGTCGTGGCCTCCCGCCTCCTCCGCGACCCCCTGCCCGGGCGCGTGCCCGGAAGAGTGCTTGTCGACGCGCTGCTCGAGCGACTCGTCCCGCTCGAGGCACGCGTGTTCCTCCTGGGCGCGGCACCCGGCATCGCGGAGCGCGCGGCGGCTCGGCTCCAGGCGCGGCACCCCGGACTGCGCATCTCAGGAGCGGTCGCGGGTTCGCCGGACGCCGGGGACGATCAGTCGACCCGCGCGCGCGTCGCGGCGGCCGCGCCCGAGGTGCTCCTCGTCGCGTATGGGATGCCCAAGCAGGAGCGCTGGATCGCGCGCAATGCGCCTTCTCTGCCATCGGTGCGCGTGGTGATCGGGGTGGGCGGCGTCTTCGACCAGGTCGCGGGCATCGCGACGGTCCCGCCGCGCCTCGTCCACCTTGCTGGGCTCGAGTGGCTGTGGCGGGTCGCGCGCGAGCCGCGACGGTGGCGCCGCCAGCGCGTGCTTCCGATGTTCGCGTTCCTCGTCCTGGCCCGGCGCGCACGGAGGTGAACATCGCCCTCGCGCACGAGTACTTCTCGGTGCACGGCGGCGCCGAGGCCGTCGTCGACGTGCTGCATGCGATCTGGCCCGCCGCGCCGGTGTACACGTTCTTCCACGACCGCTCTGGGTACGGTGCTCTGCCGGGGTGGGACATCAGGACCTCGTACCTTCAGCGCTTTCCCCTGGCCGACGGGCTGCACCGTCTGCTGTTGCCGCTCTATCCCGGCGCCGCGTCCCGTCTCCACCTCCCCGCCGACACGGACGTCCTGCTCACGTCGACCAGCGCCTTCATCAAGGGACTCTCTCTCGCCGACCGCACGGTGCACGTCGCGTACTGCCATTCGCCGACCCGGTACCTCTGGGACTGGAGCGATGAGTACGTCCGTGAGGAGGTGCCGCTCCCGCTGCGCCCGATCGTCCGGGACTTGATCGTCCGGCTGCGTCCGGCGGACCTCACCTTCGCGCGGCGCGTCGATCGCTGGGTCGCGAACTCGCAGGCTGTCCGCGAACGCATCGCCCGGTACTACGGGGCGGAAGCCGAGGTCCTTCATCCGCCCATCGACGTCGGTGCATTCCGGCGGGCCGCCCACCGCGGCGATTTCTGGCTCTTCATCGGACGCCTCGTCCGGTACAAGCGTGCCGACGTGGCGATCCGCGCGTTCAACGAGATCGGGATGCGTTTGATCGTCGTGGGCGAGGGACGCGAGCGGGGGGCCCTCGAGCGCCTGGCCAGGGACAACGTGACATTCGCCGGCCGGGTCAGCGACGCGACGAAGCGCGAACTGCTGGGGGCCGCGCGCGGCTTGGTGTTCCCGGCCGAAGACGACTTCGGCATCGTGTGCGCGGAAGCACTCGCATCGGGGGCGCCCGTCGCCGCGCTGCGCGCCGGCGGCGCGCCGGAGATCGTGCGCGATGGCATCGACGGCGTGCTCGTCGAAGACGCGACACCGGAAACCTTCGCGGAAGCGGTGCATCGTGTCGAGCGCGAGTCCTTCTCCGCGGACACGCTGCGCGACTCGGCGCGGCGGTTCGATGTGTCACGATTCCGCGAGCGCGTCCGCACGATCGTCGCCGAGGCACGCGAGAAAGGACGGGCATGATCGGGCAGCGCCGCCTGCGCCTCGACGCGCACACCCACTGCGAGCACTCGCCCGACAGCCGCACGCCGGTCGCGGTGCAGGCCAAGGCGATGAAAGCGGTCGGCCTCGACGTCGTTTGCGCGACAGACCACAACACGATCGATGGTGCGCTGCGACTCCGCGAGCTCGCGGATGGGTTCACGGTGATCGTCGGCGAGGAGATCAGCTCGCGTGACGGCGAGATCATCGGGCTGTTCCTCGAGCGTGCCGTGCCGCGCGGGCTTTCGGCCGAGGAGACCATCGCGCGCATCAAGGACCAGGGCGGCATCGTGTCGATACCGCATCCCTTCAGCCACAACCGCATCTACCGGATCAAACACGAGGCGCTCGAGCGCGTGTGGCGCGACATCGACACGATCGAGGTCTTCAATGCGCGCGAGGCCTTCGCGGGGGACAACAAGCGCGCGGCGGAATTCGCCAGGGAGCATCGGCTCGCCGGCATCGTCGGGAGCGACGCTCACCGGCCGTGGGAGCTGGGGCGCGCGTACCTTGAGGTCGAGCCCTTCGCCGGGCGCGACGACTTCGTCGATGCGGTGCGGCGGGGCACGGTGCACGGGCGGCTCGCCGGCCATGCGATCCACTTTTCGACCCGATACGACAAGCTGCGGAAATGGCTCGACCGGCGCCGGCCGAAGACGACAGACTCGTAACCTTGGGGCCCTCGCACGTTGAGGACCCGGCGATCGAGGCGCTCGCTGACCAGGCGGAGCGCACGGACGACGTCGCCGTCCGTCGGCAGCTCTTTGGATGGCGCGAGGCCGTCTCGACCCTCATCCCGATCGCGCTCCTGGTGCTGGTGGCGCGGAACGTCGACTGGGCCGAGGTGCTTGCCACGATCGCGCGGGCCGCGCCACTGCCGCTCGCCGGTGCCCTCGCGGTGTACTACGCCACGTTCCCGCTCCGCTCCTGGCGCTGGGCTCGGCTGCTGCGCGAGGGCGGCGCGCGGGTGCGGGGGCGCGACCTTCTGAGGATCCTGTTCCTCGGGTGGTTCGTGAACTGTCTTGTGCCGGCGAAGCTCGGTGACCTCTATCGCTCCTACCTCGTGAAGCAGCGCTTCGGCATCTCGCTCTCGCGTACGGTCGGCGTCGTTGTGGCGGAGCGCCTCCTCGATCTGATCGCCGTGTTCGGATTCCTCATCGTCGGCGGCTATGTCGCCTTTGGCCGCACCGTGCTGCCGGACCTCCGCGTCGTGTATATCTCCGGGGCCGCTCTCGCGATCCTCATCGCGCTCGGAACGGTCGGGCTCTACGTTGTCGCGCCGCGTGTCGCCCGCTTCTTTCCGCAGAACGTGAGGCGCGTCGGGCGCCTGTTCCGCGAGGGCGTGCTTCACAGCTTCCGCGCCCTCCCGGAGGTGGCGCCTCTGACCCTCATCATCTGGCTCGCGGAAGCCGGACGGCTGGCGTTCGTGCTCTCCGCGCTCGGCCTCGAGCTGCCGCTCTCCGGGGTCGTCTTCGTCGCCGTCGCCTCGTCTCTGCTCACCAGCATCCCGCTGACGCCGGCCGGCTTCGGCTTCGTGGAGATCGCGATGGTCTACGTACTCACGACCGGCTTCGGCATGTCTCAGCACAACGGGGTCGCGGTCGCGGTGCTCGATCGGGCCGTGAGCGTCTTCTCCGTGATCATCGTCGGCGGCATCGTGTACGCACGCACCCGGCGAGACCAGCGGATCGGCACACGCTGAGCGGCCCAAAGCCATCCTGAGGAGGGAGCCGCTGGTGGCGCTGTTCGCCGTCTCGCTCGCCGCGCTCGCCGCACGACTCGCCTCGGCCGTGCTGGTCGTGATACAGCCCGGCTACACCGACGCGTACTACTACGCCGCTACCGCCGCGCGGCTCGCGCATGGCGAGGGGCTGACCGTCGACTTCGTCTGGAATTTCCTCGAGGCGCCGCACCTCGAAGCTCTACCCGTACCGAGCCATCGCTTCTGGATGCCGCTCTCGACCGTCCTGCAGGCCGGGGGGATCGTTTCCGTCGGCAACTGGCTCGGGACGTTCCGCGCCGCCCAGCTGGCGATCGTGACCGTCGCGGCGACCCTGCCGGCCGTTGGCTACGCGGCCGCGCGTTCGATCGGTGGCGGTCCGAGTGGGTCGCTCGTGGCAGCCGCGCTCGTAGGGTTGGGCGGACTCTTCGCGCCGTCCTGGGTCGCCCTCGACGCGTTCGCGCCAGCCGCCCTCCTCGGAACGGCGTTCTTCCTCCTGTACGCGCACGCCGCGCGCGGCGAAGCGCGCGCCGGGCTCGCCGCAGGGGTGGCGGTCGGGCTGCTCTTCCTCGCGCGCGCGGAAGGCGCGCTCTTCGGCCTCGCGCTTCTCGTCCTCGCGTTTCGCGCGCGGTCCCGCGGCGCGGGCATCGTCGGCACCGCCGCCGCGCTGGCGATCGGTTCGGCCTGGCTCGCACGGGATCTCTCGCTGCAGCCGTCGGTCGATCTTCTCTCACGCAGCGTCCTGCTGGTCCGCTACGAGCAGTTCTTCGCGGTGGCGCCCCCGGAGCCAGCCGCCTTCTTCGATGCGTGGCCGCTCGCGCTCGAGGCCAAGGTGCAGGCGCTGTGGTCGAACGCCGCCGTCGCGCTCCTCGCGTTCATGGTCATCCTCGTGCCGCCACTGGCCGCCGGAGTTCGCGCAGGGTGGGCGCGGTCGGAGGTGCGTGCCTGGGCCCTCCTGCTCGCGATCGTTTACCTGACGCAGAGCCTGGTGTGGACGCTGCATTCGACCCGCGGCTCCTTCTTCCATTCGCTGTCAGCGTTCCTTCCGTTCGGCATCGCCCTGGCCGTTCGCGGCGCCGAGGTATGGACCCGACGCCGCGATCCCTTGTTCAGGACCACGCTCGCGCTCGCGGCGCTCGCGGGCGCCGCGTACATCTCGTTCACGGCGATGACCGCGTGGGACACAGCCTTCAACGTCCCCTACCGGGCGCGCGCGGCCGCGGTCGACGCGCTGCCCAAAGAGCGGCCGTTCATGGCCATCGACGCCGCGGCGTGGCGGTGGATCAGCGGCCGCGACGGCGTGTACGTCACGCCGACGACGCTCGCCGAGGCGCGGTGCGTCGCCTCTCGCTACGGCATCGGCGCGGTCGTCCTCGAGCAGTCCCATTTCGCCGCGTTCGACGCGCTCTACGGCGGCAGCCCCGAGGACTGGCTCTCGGCTCCCTCGGAGCACGGCGCCATACGCATCTACCGCGTCCAGGATCCGCGGGATCCGCGGGATCCGCGTGGTCCGCCGTGCGAGGGAGCGCGGTGACGCGGCCGCTCGTGCCTTACGCGCTCCCGTTGTCGGTGGCGGCAGCCGCTTTCACTCTCGCCGTCGGCCTGCCGTCCACCGACCCCGACACGTATTGGCATCTCGCCTCCGGCCGGTGGATGGTCGACCACGGCGCGATCCTCGACCGCGACCTCTTCTCGAGCACCGCCCCTGGCCAGCCGTACAGCGTGGGCGAATGGCTCGGGCAGGTCGTCCTGTACCTCGCCTACGCGGCGGGTGGTTGGTCGGGCCTCGCGGTGCTGCGTGCGCTGTGCGTGGCGACCGCGGCGTTCTTCGTCGCTCGCCTGGCCATCCGTTCGACCCGCTCGGCACTTCTCGCCGTACTGCTCACTTCGGCGGCCATCATCCTCTCGAAGATCACCTGGGGCGACCGGCCACAGCTTTTCACGCTCGCGCTCTTCCCGCTCACCTTCGATCTCCTCTTGTCCGCCCGCGACCATGCCCGCCTGCGCGCGCCGACCGCGCTCATCGCGCTGCCGCCGCTCGTCATGGTCTGGGCGAACCTCCACGGGGGCTACGCGCTGGGGCTGTTCCTGGCCGCCGCGTTCGCTGTCGAGGCGATCCTCACCCGCCGCGCCCCGGTCGCATTCGTCGGCGCCGCCGTCCTCGCGCTCGCGTTCAGTTTCGCCGACCCGGGCTCGCTCGGGATCGGCGCCGCCGTCGCCCATGTGAACGCGCCGCCGCGCGTCATCGCCGAGGAGACGCCACCCGACGTCCTTACTTCCGCCGGCGCCCTGTTCGCGCTCTTCGCGGTGGGCGTGCTGGCCGCCGCTCTCCTCGCCGGCGGCACGCTGCTCGACGCGCTCGTGCTGGTGCCGCTCCTCTGGCTCGCGCTGTCGGCGCAGCGCCACCTTCCCTTCTTCGCGTTCGCCGCGGTGCCCTACCTCGCGCGCGCGCTTCCGCCGCCGCGGGACCTGCTCCCCCGGCGAGCGCCTCTCCCCGACGGGGTCGCGGTCGCGCTGGCCATCGCGCTGACCGTCGGCGCGGCAGCATCGGCGCGGGACGCACCGGCTGCGCCCGATGACGCCCGCTATCCCGTGGCCGCGCTGCCCGCCCTCCGGGCTTCGTCGGGTGTCCTGCTGAACGAGTACGACTGGGGCGGGTTCCTGATCTGGCGCGCCCCGGGGCGCCCTGTTTTCATCGACGGGCGCCTGTTCCTCTTTCTCCCCGAGGTGCTCAACGATTACCTGGTCGCGATCGAGCTGCGTCCCCGCTGGCGCGAGGCGCTCGAGCGTCGCCAGGTCAGCCAGGTGCTGATCGACCCGCGGCATCCGCTGGCCGAGGCACTGCGGGACGATGGCTGGATCGTCCTCGCGTCGGGGGCGCGTTTCGTCCTCCTGGAGCGTCCGAGGTGACCGCGGCGCGCCCGACCCGGATGTCCCTCGGCCTGCCGCTCCTGGTGGGCGCCCTGTTCGCCGCGTCGTCGGCACCGTTCGCCGCGGCCGACCCCGACCTCTTCTGGCACCTCGCCACGGCGCGCGAGACCCTCGCGCGCGGCCTCGTCCGAACGGATCTCTTCTCCTGGACCGTCGCCGGAAGCGCGGTACCCGCGGACCAGTGGCTCGGCCAGCTGGCGTGGTACGGCGCCTACCAGGTCGGCGAGTGGCGCGGAGTGGTCGGGCTGCGCACGATCGGCGTCGCCATCCTGGTCGCGCTCATCGTCACCTCCGCTCTGCTGGCCCGGCGGCACGGCCCGCTCGTGGCCGCGCTCGCCGCGATCCCGGCGATCCTCCTGTCGCGCTTCTCGTGGACAGAGCGGCCGGAACTCTTCGGCACGATGTTCTTCGCTGGTGCGCTCGTGCTGGTGCGTGCCGGGAGATCGGGCAGCGACCGCGCGATGATCGCGCTCCCTGCGCTCCTCCTCGTCTGGGCGAATGTGCACGGGTCATACGCGCTCGGCGCGGTCCTCGTCGTCGTCGCCTGTCTCGAGGGCGCGTGGAGCGAACGGCCGCGCCGGCGCGTCTATGCGCTGGTGGCGACGTGCTCCCTCGCGGCCACCTTCGCGACTCCGGCGCTCGGCGCGAGCTGGACCAACCCGGGCCTCCACCTTCTCCACCCCCCGCGCGACATCCAGGAATGGGCCGTCCCGGACGTGGGAACGGCGGCGGGGGCGCTGTATGTGTTCACGCTCGCGCTCGTCCTGGGATGCGCGATGCTCGTGCGCGCCGTCCGGCCGCGGGACGTCATCGTGCTCGTGCCCACGGCGCTGTTGTCGCTCACCGCGACGCGCCACATGCAGCTGTTCGCGATCGCGGCCGCGCCGTATCTCGCCGCCCATGGTCCCGACGCCTTGCGGACGGTCCGCGATGCCCTGCGGCTCGACGTCCCGTTCCCCCGGCTGCCCGCCGCGACCCCGGCGACGGCACGGGCTGACGCGCTCGTTGGTGTCGCTGCCGTCTTGCTGATCGTGGGTTCCGTCGCGATCGCCCCGCGCGCGCCCGATCTGACCAACTTTCCGGTCGCGGCGGTCGAGGCGCTTCCGCCCGGCCCCGGGTCGTTCAACGCCTACGACTGGGGCGGTTTCCTGATCTGGTACGCGCCTCGGACCCCGGTATTCATCGACGGTCGGCTCGTGCCATACCTGGACCGCACGCTCGACGAATACAAGACGATCATCGGCGCGCGCCCCGGTTGGCGCGCGCTGGTGGACCGCCTCCGGATCCGCACGCTCCTGGTGCATCCCGGCGATCCGGTCGCCGTCCGGGCCGCCGACCTCGGCTGGCGTGTCCGGCGAGCCTCGGCCGGTTTCATCGTCGTCGAGGTGCCCTAGCTTTGGCCCCCTCGGCGGCGCCCGGTCCGCCGCCTGTGCGGAACGGAAGGGTTTCCCGGCGACCGGTCCCAGAAGGCATTCCGCCCCGCCCGCGCCCCTCCGGGGGGACTTTCGTTACAGGCAGGTGCCGTATTTGGTACTAGAGTGGCACGGTGAACGCAAGCTTGCCCGAGGAGCGAGGAGACGACCTCCAAGCCCAGTTCGACGCCATCACGGAGGGGCTCCGCGCGGACGTGAGGCGGCTTCGGCTGGAGGTCGCGCGCTTCGGCCGCGGCTATCAGAGCCAGGCGGAGACCTCGGGCGTCGACCAGGCTCCTGGCATCGCCCGGGCATTCCGCCGGTACGGCCAACTCAAGATGGCCGTCGACCACATCGCGTCCAGCACCGCGTTCCTGACGGGAGCCGGTGACCAGCCCGCCGGCGACGCGCGACTCGACGGCAATATGGACGTCGCGCACCGGGTGCTCGACAGTCTCGAGGCCGAGCGGGAGCGCCTCTACCGCGACGTGCACGACGGCCCGGCGCAGGTCCTCGCGAACGCGATGTTCGAGGTCGAGTACCTCGAGCGCGTCGCTGACCGCGTGCCGGGCGACCTGCCCGCGACGCTGCGCCCTGAGCTTGCAGAGCTGAAGGCCCGCCTGCGTAGCTCGCTCGAGAGCGTGCGCGCGATGATCTACGACCTTCGCCCGCCGATGCTCGCCGAGCTCGGCCTCGCCGCCGCCATGCGCGACTACGCGACCGAGTTCCAGGGACGCCACGGCACGGCGCTCGAGTGCGATGTCGACGACGCCGCCACGGGCCTGGCGCCCGTCCAGGAGCTCGCGGTCTACCGCGTGATGCAGGAAGCCCTTCAGAACGTGCACAAGCACGCGCGAGCCATCGCGGTCCGCCTCGGGTGGGGCCGGACGGACGACGGGTGGTCACTGAGCTGCGCCGATGACGGTGTCGGCTTCGACCCGCTGCGCGCGGGCCGCCGCCGCTCGTCCGTTGGGCTGATCGCCATGCGTGAGCGCGCCGAGCTCATCGGGGGATCTCTTTACGTGCTGTCGTCGCCAGGACAGGGGACCAACATCCGCCTCGAGCTACCGGTGCCCCGCGAGGCCGATTGACGCTGCTCGAAAGCCCGGAGCGGTCCATCAGGATCGTGCTCGCGGACGGCAGCCGCATCACCGTGCTCGGAATTCGGCAGGTCCTCGACAGCGCCGCGAACATGGAGGTCCTGGCCGTGGCGTCCGACGGCGAGGAGGCGGTGGCCCGGGCCATCGAGCTTGAGCCGGACGTGCTGGTGATCGAGGTCGACCTGCCGCGCCTTTCCGGTCTGGAGGCGACACAGCGGGTCCGCCGCGAGTTGCCGCACGTGGGGATCGTCATCCTCGCCAGTGAGGACCGGGAGGAGACGCTGTTCGAAGCCATCCGCGTCGGTGCCGCGGCCTACCTCCGCAAGGATTGCGATCCGGCCGAGCTGGTCGACACCATCCGCAAGGTACGGCTGGGCCACTTCACCATCAACGAAAAGATCTTCAGCCGGCCGTCCGTCGCCTCGAAGGTCCTCGCCGAGTTCCGGGACCTGTCCGTGTACGGTCAGGGCCCGAGCAGCGCGTTCGCGCCGCTCTCCCCTCGCGAGGTCCAGATCCTCGACAGCATCGCGCAGGGGAGGACGAACAAAGAGGTAGCTTACGCTCTCGCGATATCGGAGCAGACGGTCAAGAACCACATGTCGAGCATCCTCCGCAAGCTCTCGGTCAACGACCGCACTCAGGCCGTCGTGTACGCGATGCGCCACGGCTGGATCAGCGGCCCGGAGCTCCCAGCATGACCCGCTCATCACGGGACCTCGCGCTCGGCCCCGCCCGCGGACGGCCGCGCTCGTGAGCACGCCGGCCGAGGTCGCCGCGGGCTTCGCGGCGGAAACGCAGCGGCTGGCGAGCGAGACGACAGAGCTCGAGATGCTGGTCGGATCGACGCAGACCGAGATCTCCCGCTTCCGTGCACGCGAGGACCAGGCACGAACGAAGATCGAGGACGCGCGCCTGAACCCGGCGAACTACCAGCGGGAGGAGATCGTCCGACTCGCGGACGACCTCGTCACGGCGGTCGCGCGCAGGCTCACCATGGAGGGGCAGCTCAGCACCCTCCAGTCGAAGCGCAAGCTCCTGGAGCGGGTGCGCGCGCTCCTCGGCCGCTCACGCGACGAGCTTCTCGCGGCCGTCGACGCGCCGCACGCCCCCGCCGCGCCGCCCCTCGACGAGAAGCGGATCCTCCAGGCCGTCGTCACCTGGCAGGAGCAGGAACGCCTACGGATCGCGCGCCAGGTGCACGACGGCCCTGCGCAGGCGATGGCGAACGTCGTCCTGCAGTCGGAGATCAGCGAGCGGCTGTACGACATCGACGCGCAGCGGTCCCGCCAGGAGCTCGCCGCTCTGCGGCAGATGGTCAACCGGACGCTCCAGGAGCTGCGTGGGTTCATCTTCGAGCTTCGGCCCATGGTCCTGGACGACCTCGGCCTCGTTCCTACCCTGCGGCGCTATGTCCAGACGCTCGTGGACAAGCACGGCGCAAAGGTCGACTTCTCCAGCACCGGACGCGATCGGCGACTGCCATCCGAGGATGAGGTGGCGATCTTCAGGGTGATCCAGGAGTCGCTCATCGAGCGCATCCAGGGCGCGTCGGCGAAGGCCGCGGTCCTGAGCCTCTCATGGACCGAGGGCACCGTCGAGGTGGATCTCACCAGCGACGGAGGTGAGGCTCCGAGCGGATCAGAGCAGAACTCAGGGGTCCGCCGGAGCGAGCGCTTGGCCCTCCTGGGCGGCGAGGCCACCGAGGGCCGGCGTCCCGATGGGACCCACGTGCTGCACCTGCGGATGCCGATACACGCCTCGGCGCAGGTGGCCGGCTGATCGCCCTCAGGATGCACTATCCGAGCCGCTCCGCTGCTCCGCCGGGTAGGTGCCGCCTCCAGGCACCGTTTTCCCGTAAGAGATAAGAAAGGCGGAATCAGCGACCCGCGCACCCGGCGCGCGCGCGGCGGGCGCGAACCGTCACTCGCGACGCTGGCGCACGCCCGCCGTCTCCGCCCGGATCTCCGGGGGCAACGTCCCTTCCATCGGCCGTCAGCCGCCGCCGGCGGCGGTCAACTGGATGCCCCGGTAGTAGTGGAGGAGGATCTGCTCCGTCGATGCGCCGCCGCGGGCCATCGCCTCGGCGCCCCACTGCGACATCCCGACGCCGTGACCGAACCCTCGTCCGGTGAACACGAAGCGCCCCGGTAGCGCGAAGGTGTAGCCGAGGATCCGCGGTTCGTCCATCTCGCGGTTGCGCCCCACAGTCCGCCGGAGCGCGGCGCCGATCCGTTCCGCTCCCAGGGCCTCGAGCGCGCGGATGCGCTCGCCGTTCGCCGCATCCACGTATTCGGTGTCGCCCCCCGGCCGGAACGTGACGGTGAACAGCGCGCTGCGCAGACCGAAGTAGTACCGCGTGCGGTCCTTTCCGATCTCCCGTGTGTCGAGCGTGCCAGTCACGCGCGCCAGGATCACGCGGCCGCTAACCGAGACGCGCGTGAGGTCGATGCTCTTCGGCTCGCCGACGTCGAAGCTGCGGGCCGCCAGGTATTCGCCCAGCTGCGGCGCGGTCATCTCCCTGGTCCACTCCCAGCTCGCGCTCCCCCACGAGACCTCCCTGGCGATCGCGTCGCCGGGCGACGCAACGCTGCGCAGGTAGGGCAGCGGGTTCGCGAAGACGTTCTCCGAGTCCTCGGTGATGCCGCCGGCGTTCGCCGAGTACAGCGCCTCGATCGCGGCGCCCCGATACGTCGCGACGACCCCTGCCGTCCGCTCGACGGCCAGACGCGTCGACGCGGCCTCGCTCTTGATCCCGTCGTATGCCTGGTCGCGGGTGTCGCCTTCGAGGTCGTAGGAGTCGTGGCGGCGCAAGTGCGTCAGCAGGTAGGTGCGCGCGGCGATCGCCTGCGCTCCGAGGGCGGCCGCCGTCCAGCCCGCCGGCATCTCCGCCCCAACGACCGACGCGAGGTAATCCGCCGTCGCGACGTCATTCACGACGATCATGCCGCCGCCGTCGTCGAGCGCGAGCTCCAGCGTCCCGCGGAACGAGCGGCCGTTGAACTCGAGCAGCCCATCAGCGGCGGTGAAACGAACGCCGACGACCTTGTCGGCGGCCAGAGCGACCGTCCCGACAGGGTCCTTCTCGTCGCGCAGAAGGCTGAACTCGAATGGCACGGTGACCAGCCCATGCGCCGCTGGGTCTCGGGCGGCCACGCGCGCCTCGCGCAGGATGCTCGCGCGGTCGGCACGCTCCTCAGAACTCAGGGCGCCGTGGGCCGCGGACGGCAGCTCTTGGCCGCCGAGGTCGGCGACACGCCGAACGCTCGTTCGGCTCAGCGTCCTTCCGCGGCCGCGGTACAGGACGCGTCCGTCAGGCGCGGCCGCGGCCACCGTGCCGCTGGAGGAGATGACGGCGTACGAGATGGGCGACGAGGCCACGTTGACGCGGATCCGAGAGGGCAGCGCGAGTGTGGGCGCCGCCAGCACGGTGGCCGGCGGGACGCCGCCGAAGGAGCCGCACACGAATGTCGCCACGAGCGCCGCGGTGACGCGTCGGGAGGCGCGGCTCACGGCAGCGTCGTGTACACCTCTGGTCTCAACACGCCGATGAACGGAAGATTCCGGTAGCGCTCGGCGTAATCGAGGCCATAGCCGACGACGAACTTGTCCGGGATCTCGAAGCCGCGATAGTCGATCTCGATCGGCACGATCCGCCGCGCCGGCTTGTCGAGCAGCGTGCACAACCGTATCGAAGCCGGGCGCTGACCGCGCAGGTGCTCCATCACGTAGTTGAGGGTGAAGCCCGTGTCGAGGATGTCCTCGACGACGAGGACGTCCCGATCGGCTATCGAGTGCGCGAGGTCCTTCAGGATCCGCACGACCCCGCTGGTCTCGGTCGACGCGCCGTACGACGTCACTTCGAGGAAGTCGAGCGACAACGGGATCGGGATCTCGCGCATCAGATCGGCGAGGAACGGCAGGGCACCCTTCAGGATGCTGACGAGGACGAGATCGCGCCCTTGGTAATCGCGTGCGATGTCGGAGCCGAGCTCGGCCACGCGCGCGTGGATCGTCGGCGCGGAGATCAGAATGTCGGCGATGTCATCGGCCGCGGTGGCGGCCATGGGCGCGGAAGCCATATCGACCGCCATTGTCACACGCGGTCGCGGTATCTCGCGGCGAGCGACGCGATGTCCCTCCGATACAGCACGCGCACTCGCTGCTGTGGATAGCGTTCGCGGAACCTGCGAAGCTTTCGGTTCTTCCTCGTCACCAAACACTGGCGCATCGTCGTGAGCTCGACGTACATGCCGAGATCCGGGAGCCAGAAGTCCGGCGTGAAGCTTTGGACCGCTTCTCCCTGATCGTCGCGCTCGAGCACGAAGGTGTGCGGTTCGTATTCCCATCGAACGCGGTAGAAGTTGAGGACGCGGGAAAAGTGTTCTTCGCTCGGATGAGCGAAGGCGGGGTCAGCGGCCAGGGATCCCCTCAGCCGGCACGGCGCGCTCCGTCAGCGCCGATCGACCAGGGACGAATGTCCATCGCACGCCCGACCAGCATAGCCGGGCGGCCGCCCCCATTGGCGAGCATCGCCGGCACTAGCCTCTGCGACGCGCCAGCAGGACCGCGCCCGCTGCCAGCGCGAGCGCAGCGATCGCCCCTCCCGCGAGCAACAGCGCTCCTGGAACTGACGCCGGCGGCGCCGCGGGCGCGAGAGGCCGCGCCGCGACCGCCGACGCATCCGGCGCTGGCGTGACGGATGGCGACGCCAGCGCCAAAGACGCCACGGACGCGGCAGGGGTCACGCTCGGCGGCTCGGTCGCCGTGTCCGCCTGGGTCGTCGGCGCCGCGGTCGGCGCGATCGTCGCCTGCGGATCGGCAGGTGGCCCCAAGGTCCGCGCGGCGGTCTGCGGTGGCGTGGGCGGCGCGGTACGGGCAGGCGCCGGCACAGGCGTCGGGGGTGGCGCGGTCGGCCGCGGAGTCGCGATCGCCAGGACCGTGACCGACCCGGTCATGGAGGCGTGTATGGCGCAGTGGTACGTGAAGACGCCGGGTAGGGTGAGGCTGATCGCCGCGGATGTCTGCCCGCTGTTCAGGACACCCGTGGTCCACGCGCCGTTGTCCGCGGTGGCCGTGTGCTGTGCGCCATCGAGGTCCTTCCAGGTCACGGCGTCGCCCGCGGTCACTGTCGTCGCGGCGGGCCTGAAGGTGAAGCCTTGGATGCTCACTGCCGCCGTGGCTGCGTCCGCTGCGGCGGGGACGCCCGCGAGCACCGCCGTCAGCGCGAGCCCGGCCAGACGCGCCGCGTAACTAGAGTAGGCGCCGAGGTGGGCCATCAGACCCTTGCGCCGCTGAGCGAGCCGTTCGCGGCGCTCGGAAGCGAGGCGCTACGCATGTCGCTGCGCCTCGATACGTTGCAGCTGGCGCTCTGCGAGCGATACGCGGAGGAGCTCATCGCCTGCAATACGTCCGTGAACCTCACTGCGATCACCGAGCCCACGGACATCGCGCACAAGCACTTCCTCGACTCCTTCACGGCGCTCGAAGTACGGCGGTGGGGGGGTAGGGACCGACTGGTGGACGTGGGCAGCGGTGCTGGCTTTCCGGGGCTCGCGCTGCGCATCGCCCGGCCCGGGCTGCACGTCACTCTCGTCGAGTCCGTCGGCAAGAAGACGCGGTTCCTCGAGGCTGTGACGCAGCTGCTCGGCTTCTCGGACGTCGAGATCCGGAATGAGCGGGCGGAGGTATCAGGACGCGGTCATCGCGCGGCCTACGACGTCGCCACCGCGCGGGCGGTCGGGTCGCTCGCGCTTTGCGTCGAGTACCTCTTGCCGCTCCTCCGGGTCGGAGGCGACGCGATCGTCTGGAAGGGGAGGGTCGACGACGAGCTGCCGGCAGCCCGGCGCGCGCTCTCGGCCGTCGGCGGCGAGCTCACTTCGGTCATCCCCACGTCGGCGATCGGCGTCGGGGACATCTTGCCCGGTCGCCACCTGGTCGTCATGCGCAAGACACGGGCGACGCCGGAGCGGTACCCGCGCGGCGCGGCCGAGGCAAGGCGCAGGGCGTGGTGATCGTGCCCGCGATCGACGTCAGCGGCGGTCGGGTCGCCCTCCGCGGCGCGGACCCGGGCTTCTCTCCAGAGGACCTCGCCGCCCGGTTCGTCGCGGAGGGCGCGCAGGAGCTTCACCTCGTGGACCTCGACGCGGCGCGGAACGGGGACGCGCGGAACACAGCGCAGCTGGCCCGGATCGCGCGCGCCCACGCCATACCGGTGCGCCTTGCCGGCGGGATCTCCGAGCTCGGCATGGCCCGCGCCGCGCTCGCCGACGGCTTCACGGGTGTCCTGTTCTCGTCGGCGGTCTTCGCGGACGATGCGCTCCTGCGGGAGATCGCAGCGCTCGGCGACCGCGCGATCGTCGAGATCGAGGCCGCGGAGGGCTGGCTCGCGCCGCGGGGAGGCGACCCGGCCCTCGTCGCCGAGGCCTCCGGGCGCGGCGCGCTCAGCTCGGCACGCGCGGCCGTGGACGCGGGCATCCGCTCGCTCTACGTTGTCGACGTGCTTTCGGACGGCCGCCTGGCCGGACCGGCGCTCGCGCTGATCCAGCGTATCCGCACCGCCCTGGGACCCGCCGCCCTCGCGGTCGCGTTCCACACCGGCGGCGGGATCCGCGACCTCGACGACATCCGCCGCCTGGCCGGCGCGGGCATCGCCTCCGCGGTCGTCGGCCGCGCGCTCCTGGAAGGCCGCTTCACCATCGCCGCTGCCCGGCGCGTGGCGCGGGGGCACGCGCACTGAAGGTCGGCCTGATCTCCGACGTCCACGCGAACCTCGTCGCCCTCGAGGCTGTCCTGCCGGCCCTCGACGGGCTCGACGAGATCTGGGTGATGGGCGACACGGTCGGGTATGGCCCGGAGCCATCCGCCGTGCTGAAGCTGCTGCGCGACCATCCGCGTGCACGAATGGTCGCGGGAAACCACGACCGCGCCGTCGCCACGGGCCAGGGCCTGGATGCGTTCAACGGCTCCGCGGCGGTCGCCGCCCGGCTGCATCACGAATGGCTGGGCGCGGACGAGCGCGCTTTCCTCGCCGGATTGCCGGCGACCGATGAGCGATCCGACTTCACGCTGTGTCACGGGAGCCTGCTGGACCCGATGTGGGAGTACGTTTTCACCGCTCGGGCCGCCAGATCCTCGTTCCAGGTTGCGGCCACAGCGCACTGGTGCAGCGGCCATACCCACGTGCCTGCCCTTTTCCGGCGGGACGACGACCTGGTGGAAAGGGAGCAGGTCCGGCCGGGCGTGACGTACGCGCTCGGCGCCTCCGCCATGGTCAATCCGGGAAGCGTCGGCCAGCCGCGTGACGGCGATCCGGGTTCGTCCTACGCGATCGTTGACCTCGACGCGGGCGCCGCCACCTTCCACCGCGCGAAGTACGACGTGGCCGCGACGCAGCGGCGCATGCGCAAGCTGCGGCTGCCCGAGATGCTCGCCGAGCGGCTCGCCGCCGGTCGGTAGCGGATCCCTCCCGAGCCTGGTCACAGGACAGAGCCGACCGCGTGCGAGGCGTGGGAGCCACGCCTTCAAAGGCGGTCCGCATTGCGGCACACGCACCGGCCGGATCCGCTTCATCACCACGTCCTCGTTCTGTCCGCGCGGCACGGCGGCGCTGAGCGCATGCGAAGGGCGTGTGCTGCGAGCACAATCGGGCCGCGTGACGTCCGATATGGAACCTCCCGGCCGGCGTGAGGACGCGCCGACCGGTCCTCGCCTCGAGCGTTTCGAGCGAAGCCGCGGCCGCCTCCCAGGCGACCAGGTCGTGCGCATCGTCCGGAGCGATAAGCTCCGGCGCCGGCCGGGCGGTCACCTCGAGGTCCCCGAGAGAGCGCTCCGGCCCCAGACCGCCCTCGGGCGCGTCATCGGGCGGTTCCGTACAACGCTCTTCGGGCGGCCCATCGCCACCGAGGCGGAGCAGGAGCAGCGCCTCTCCAAGGTGACCGGCCTCGCGATCTTCGCCTCCGACAACATCTCGTCGTCCGCGTACGCGACCGAAGAGGCCATGCGCTCCCTCGCGCTCGCGGGTGCCGGCGCCCTGGCGCTGACCATGCCGCTCAGCATCGCCATCGTCGCGATCCTCGCGGTGGTGGTCACCTCGTACCTGCAGGTCATTCGCGCCTATCCCCAGGGAGGGGGCAGCTACGTCGTCGCGAGCGAGAACCTCGGCGTGTTCGCCGGCCTCGCCGCCGCCGCGGCGCTGCTCATTGACTACGTGCTGACCGTCTCGGTATCCGTAGCTGGTGGCGTCCTCGCGATCACGAGCGCCTTCCCCGCGCTCGTCGACGAAAAGGTCTGGCTCGGGATCGGGTTCATCGGTCTGCTGACGGTCGGCAATCTGCGGGGAGTCCGCGAAGCCGGCCTGCTCTTCGCGGGACCGACCTACTTCTACGTCGTGAGTGTGGTCGGCATCGTGGCCATCGGCCTCTTTCGCTCGATCAGCGGAGACCTTCCTGCACCGGTCCCGCCGCCGGAGACGATACCGACCATCGAGGCGCTCACGCCCTTCGTCGTCCTACGCGCGTTCTCGTCAGGATCGGTCGGCCTCTCGGGCACCGAGGCCGTCGCCAATGGGGTCACCGCGTTCAAGCGGCCCGAAGCGCGTAACGCGGGCGTCGTGCTGGTCGCGATGGGCGTGCTCTTCGGATCGCTCTTTTTGGCCATCAGCTTTATCGCCACGCGCATCGGCCTCGAGCCCGACCAGAGCGAGACCGTGAGCGTGCTCTCCCTTCTCACGCGCTCCCTCGTCGGCGTTGGCCCCTACTACTACGTTCTGCAGGCGGCGACGGCCGTCATCCTGATACTCGCCGCGAACACCAGTTTCTCGGGCTTCCCCCGGCTGGCCTCGATCCTCGCCACGGACCGGTTCATGCCTCGGCAGTTCGCGCAGCGCGGTGACCGTCTCGCATTCAGCACCGGTATCCTCGCCCTCGCGCTCATTTCCTCGCTGCTCCTCGCGCACTACGAGGGAAGCGTGACGGGACTGATCCCCCTCTACACGGTCGGTGTCTTCATCGCCTTCACCCTCTCGCAGGCCGGCATGGTGCGTCACTGGATGCGCCTGCGGGAGCGCGGTTGGCAGATCAGCGCCGGCGTGAACGGCATCGGAGCCGTCGTCACCTTCGTCGTGCTCCTCGTGGTGGCCGGCACGAAGTTCACGCTTGGCGCCTGGCAGGTGCTCGCGATCATGCCGCTCATCGTGCTCCTGCTTTACGGCATCCATCGGCACTACCGGAGCATCGAGGATGATCTACTCGTATCGGTGAAGCGTCCGGTCCGAGTGACTGCGACGCGTCCGCTCGTCGTCGTTCCCGTGAGCCGGCTCGACCGTCCGGCGCTGCAGGCGCTCCGGATCGCACGCGGGCTGTCGGGCGATCTCGTTGCGGTGCACGTCTCGTACGGCAATGAGGGCGCGGAGCGCTTCAAGCAACGGTGGCTCGATGTCGTGGGCCGGGACACCCGGCTCGATACGATCGTTTCGCCGTACCGGGCCCTCATCCCGTCGCTGCTGCGCTACGTCGACGCCGTGGACCAGGGCGACCGTGGGCGTCCCATCGTCGTGGTGCTCGCCGAGTTCGTGCCGAGGCACTGGTGGGAGGCCATCCTGCACAATCAGACGGCCCTCGCGTTGAAGCTGCGGCTATTCGTGCGCCGCAACACCGTCGTCCTCGACGTTCCGTACCACCTCGACGACCCCGAGCCCGTGGACCTCCAATGAGGTGGCTGCTTCCGGGGCCGGGCCGCCGACGCCGAGGCTCGAGCGCCGCATTTCCCGATGCCCGTCGTGCGGTCCAGACCGGCGTGGCCGGCGCAGGAGTGGCGGTGAGCCGCCCGACGCCCTCTCGGCCATGTCCCTGAAGCGTCCCGTGCCGGCATGACCGAGGGGAAGGCTCCGGAGCCGCCGTCGCTGGAGACGAGGGAGAAGCAGCAGGGCGCGCGCCCCGGCGACCGCTACGTGCGCATCGTTCGGCCGTACGCCGAGGACTTCAGGAGGGACGCCGGCTTCTACGTCGCGACGGAGCAGACCCTCCGTGCCCGGGGCCCGATCGGCAAGGGCTGGGAGCGGATCCGCCGTGTGCTCATCGGGCGGCGCCTCGAAACGGAGGCGGAGGCGGGGGAGCGCGTCTCGAAGAAGACCGGCCTCGCGATCCTCGCGTCGGACAACATCTCCTCCTCGGCGTACGCGACCGAGGAGGCGATGCGGGTGCTCGCGCTCGCGGGCACGGGTGCGCTCGCGCTCACCATGCCCATCGCGCTCGCGGTCGTGGCCGTCCTCGCCATCGTCGTGCTGTCGGAATCGCGCGTGATACGCGCCTATCCGGGCGGCGGCGGCAGCTACATCGTGGCGCGCGAGAACCACGGCGTCATCGCAGGTCTCATCGCGGCCGCGGCGCTGCTCATCGACTACGTGCTGACCGTCGCGGTCTCGACCGCCGCGGGCGTCGCGGCGATCTCGAGCTTCGCGCCGCAGATCCACGACCATCGCGTGCTCTGGGCGCTCGGACTCATCGTGCTGCTGACCATTGGTAACCTGCGCGGGATCCGCGAGGCCGGGGTCCTCTTCGCGGCTCCGACATACGCGTACATCGGAGCGCTCGTCGCGCTGATCGGGTACGGTCTTTTCCGGGTGCTGTCCGGCGACACCCCCGTCGCGGTCGAGCCTCGCGACGACTTCGAGCCCACCGGCGTGCAGGTCCTCTCGACGCTTCTCGTGCTGCGCGCTTTCGCGTCCGGGTCGGTGGGGCTGACCGGCAGCGAGGCCGTGGCCAACGGCGTGCCGAACTTCAAGCCCCCCGAGCCGCGGAACGCGGTGATCACCCTCCTCGCCATGGGCACCATCTTCGCCGCGCTGTTCCTCGGCCTCACCTACCTCGGCACGCACATCGGCATCGCGCCCGACGAGAGCGAGGTGGAAACGGTCAACAGCATGCTCACGCGGTCGATCGCCGGGGACGGCTCGCCGCTGTACTACGGGGTGCAGCTGACGACCGCGGTGATCCTGCTGCTCGCCGCGAACACTGGATTCTCGGGCTTCCCGCGCCTGGCTTCGGTGCTCGCGAACGATCGCTTCATGCCGCGCCAATTCGCCTACCGCGGCGAACGCCTGGCGTTCTCCTTCGGCATCCTCGCCCTTTCGCTGATGGCCGCGCTCGTGTTGACCGCCTTCGGCGGCAGCGTGACGGCCCTCATCCCGCTGTACACGATCGGCGTGTTCCTCGCCTTCACCCTTTCTCAGAGCGGACTCGTGCGGCGCTGGGTCAGGCTCCGCAATCCCGGTTGGCAGGCCAGCGTCGTGATCAACATCGTGGGCGCGATCGTCACCGGCATCGTTCTCGCGGTCGTCGTGTTCACCAAGTTCCAGTCGGGGGCGTGGATGGTCATCGTGGTGCTGCCCATCCTGGTGCTGCTCCTGTATGGCGTGAACCACCACTACCGCACCGTTTCGGACGCGCTGGTCCTCGAGGACCTCTCGGCCCCGGTACCCGAGCTTCTGCCGCCGGTGGTGATCGTGCCGGTAGCGAGACTGGATCGCTCGGCGGTCCAGGCGATCGCGTTCGCCCGCTCGATCAGCCCGCAGGTCACGGCCGTCCACGTCGCCACGAGCGTGGAGAGCGCGCGAGATTTCTTAAAGCACTGGGACAGCTGGGCAGGCAAGACACGGCTCGACGTCATCGAATCGCCGTACCGGTCGCTCATGGCGCCGCTGATGAAGTACATCGACGCGATCGACCGCCGCGACGATCGCCCGATCACGGTCGTGCTCGCCGAGTTCGTGCCGCGGCACTGGTGGGAATGGATCCTTCACAGTCAGACGGCCTTCCGCCTCAAGGCCAGCCTTCTCTTCAGGCCGAACACGATCGTCATCGACGTGCCGTACCACTTCGAGGACACGGCCGATCTCGCACGCACCAAAAAAGCCCCCAGAATAGGCGTGTAGACTCCGCCGACGCCATGCAGGTCAAACGCGTCCTCGTGCCGCTCAACGGCAGCGTCACCGATGCGGACGTCATCGGCTTCGCGGTGACCCTCTCTCGACCGGGCAAGGGGCAGATGGTCGCCATCCACGTGATCGAGGTGCGCTGGAACCTGTCTCTCGACGCGGTGCTCGATGCCGACATCGCTCGCGGCGAGGACATCCTCTCGCACGGCGAGGCCCTGGCGCGAAAGTCGGGGATGCAGCTCGAGACCGAGCTGCTTCAGGCGCGGGAGGCCGCGGCGGCGATCGTGGATACCGCGGCCGAGCGGAAGAGCGACCTCATCGTGCTCGGGATGCCCTATCGCAAGCGGATGGGACGCGTCTACGTCGGCCGAACGGTCCAGAACGTGTACCTGAGAGCGCCGTGCGCGGTGCTCGCGTATCGTCAGGAAGAGCCCTGATGGACCCTGCCCGCGCCCTCCGGAGGCCACGACCCGCTCGATGAACGTCATCATCGTCGGCTGCGGGCGGGTTGGCGGATTCCTGGCGGGACTTCTCGACGCCGGTGGGCACCGGGTGACGATCATCGACCGCGAGCGCGCCGCGTTCGTCCACCTGCCGGCCGAGTTCAAGGGGACGACCCTGCTCGGAGACGGCAGCGACCTGGACATCCTGCGCCACGCCGACGCCGACAAGGCCGATGCGTTCCTCGCGCTGACGCAGGGCGACAACCGCAACATCATGGCCGGACAGATCGCCAAGGAGATCTTCCGGGTCAAGCAGGTCATCGCCAAGATCAATGACCCGATCCGCGCCCAGACGTACCGAGCCCACGGCATGTCGACGTTCTCGCGAACGACGATCCTGGGAACGCTGCTCGAGGCCATCCTCAGCGGGAACACCGCGGTGGGTGAGGAGCTGATGCGCAAGGTGCTGGAGCACGAGGCCGAGATGTCGGGCGACATCGCTCCGGTGCGCGACTGATGTACTTCGTCATCGCCGGCGGCGGCGAAGTCGGCTTCCACCTGGCGCGGGCGCTCCTCGAGTCGGGACACGAGATCATGCTCATCGAAAGCGACCGCAAGCGCGCCCAATGGATCGAGGACGAGCTCGGATCCGTCGTCATCAACGCGTCGGCGGACGAGGGCCGGTATCAGATCGAGGCGGGCTGCCAGCGGGCCGACGGCGTGATCGCCGTGACGGGTGACGACGCCAAGAACCTCGTGATCTGCCAGCTCGCGAAGTACCACTGCCGGGTGCCGCGGGTGATCGCCCGGGTGAACAACCCGAAGAACGAGATCGTGTTCAAGGCGCTCGGCATCGACGAGACGGTCTCCTCCACGAGGGTGCTCATGAACGTGATCGAGCAGGAGCTGCCGACCGGCGGGTTCATGCCGCTCATGCCCCTGACCGGGTCGCACCTCGAGGTCATCGAGGCCGAGATCGCCCCGGGCACGCCGGCCGCGGACCGCAGCATCGATACGCTGGGCCTCCCGACAGGTGCCGAGGTCGGGGGGATCGTGCGTGCCGGCGCGATCCTCCACGCTGACGGCCACACCCGGCTGGCGGTAGGCGACCGGGTCATCGTGCTCGCCCCCACGGTGGCCGAGGCGGAGGTCCGCAAGGCGCTCTTCGGCTGATCGTTCTGCCGGCGGGCATGCAGAAGTCTTGACAATGGGATTGATAGGCTCTATACAAGACCCGTGACACGCGCCAACCGACCGGTGTATGCGATCTCGATCGCCGCCAGCCTCGCAGGCTGTCACCCGCGCACGCTCCGGATCTACGAGGAAGAGGGGCTCGTCGAGCCGGTGCGCACCCACACGAACATCCGCCTCTACTCGGAGGACGACGTTCAGAGGGTGCGCTGCATCCGCTACCTCACCCAGATCCGCGGCGTGAACCTGGCGGGCGTCAAGCTGCTGTTGCAGCTGCGCGACATCTCCGAGCTCCTGGAGGAGGTCGCGAGCCAGCTCGAGGAGCAGGACCTGCGGCGAGGAGCGCACGAGATCGGTCAGGAGGCGGGTTCACCGGTACGCCCCGCCGGCGCAGACATGAGGACCTACAAAGGAGTGAAGCCATGACGCTCGCACGATTCAACCCGATGGCCGATTTCGTTTCCCTGCGCGAGGCGATGGACCGCCTGGTCGAGGACAGCTTCATCCGGCCGAATATGTTCACCGGGCTGGCCGCCGGCCAGGTCGCGGTGCCCGTGGACCTCTGGGAGACGCCCGAGGCGTACCACCTCCGCGCCGACCTGCCGGGCCTGACCCCCGACTCCATCGACATCAGCGTCACCGGTGACACCATCCAGATCGCGGGCGAGGTGAGGCCGAGCACGGACGTGACCCAGGACGGCTGGCTGCGCCAGGAGCGCCGCTTCGGCAAGTTCCAGCGCGCGTTCACGCTGCCCGTGCAGATCGACGGGAACAAGGTCGAAGCCACGTTCCGTGACGGCGTGCTCGAGCTCGTCCTGCACAAGGCCGAGTCCGTCCGCCCGAAGAGCATCAAGGTGATGCCTCGCTGAGCACCCGCTACCCATCACGCGCAGACCGGCGGCGCGGCCGGAGATCCCGGCCGCGCCGCGTTCATCAGCAGAAGCAAGAAAAAGGTAGTGACGCCACATGAGTGATCTCGAGACCGTCCGCGAATCGAATGACCTGGCAGCCGGAGTGAAGGACCTGCCGCTCGTACCTCTGCGGGAAGCGGTCGTCTTTCCGAAGCTCGTCGTCCCGCTCGGCGTGGGACGCGAGAAGTCCGTGGCGGCGATCAACGCCGCGATGGGCGCGGAGAAGCACTATGTCGTGCTTGTCGCGCAGCGCGACGCCGAGTTGGATGAACCGACGCCGGAGCAGATCTACGGCGTCGGCACGGTCGCCGAGATCGTCCGCCTGCTGCGCATCCCCGATGGCAGCGCGCAAATCATCGTGCAGGGGCTGCACCGTGTCCGGATCCGGGAGTACCTGCCCGAGGAGCGTTACTTCCGAGTGGCGTTCGATCCGATCGTTGAGGACGAGGGACCAGCTGTGGAACGGGAAGCGCTTCTGCGCAACTTGAAGAACCTGTTCCAGAGCTACGTCGACAATGGCGGCTCGATCTTGCCGGAGCTCGCGATGACGGCCAAGAACACAGACGATCCGGCGCACTTCGCCGATCTCGTCGGGTCGAGCCCCGACCTCACGCTCGAGCAGCGCCAACAACTCCTCGATACGCCGAGCGTCATCGAGCGGCTCAAGTTCCTCTCCGTCTTCCTCGTGAAGCAGAACGAGATCCTCGAGCTGAAGGCCAAGATCCAGAGCGAGGTCCAGCAGACGCTCGACAAGACCCAGCGGGAATACATCCTCCGCGAACAGATGAAGGCGATCCAGAAGGAGCTCGGCGAGGAGGACGGCGGGTCCGAGATGGGCGAGCTGCGCGAGAAGATCGAGGCCGCCGGAATGCCGGCCGAGGTGAAGGAGAAGGCCCTCAAGGAGGTCGGCCGGCTGGAGAAGATCCCGCAGGCGTCCCCCGAGCAGGGCGTGATCCGCACCTACGTCGACTGGCTCATATCGCTTCCCTGGCAGAAGGCCGGGGCGGAGGACTGGGACATCGCGGAGGCCGCGCGGATCCTCGACGAGGATCACTATGGGCTTCCCAAGATCAAGGACCGGATCATCGAGTACATGGCGGTCCGCAAGCTCGCGAAGGACCTTCGGGCCCCGATCTTGTGCTTCGTCGGGCCGCCCGGCGTCGGCAAGACGAGCCTTGGCAAGTCGATCGCGCGGGCGATGGGACGCAAGTTCGTCCGGATGTCGCTCGGCGGCATCCGCGATGAGGCGGAGATCCGTGGTCACCGGCGCACCTACGTGGGCGCACTCCCGGGCCGGATCATCCAGAACATGAAGACCGCGGCCGAGATCAACCCCGTCTTCATGCTCGACGAGGTCGACAAGGTCGGTGCGGACTTCCGCGGCGACCCGAGCTCGGCGCTGCTCGAGGTCCTGGACCCCGAGCAGAACAGCACCTTCTCGGACCACTACCTCGAGGTCGCGTACGACCTGTCGAAGGTCGTGTTCATCACGACCGCCAACATCGAGGACACCATCATCCCGCCGCTCCGCGACCGCATGGAGATCATCCGTCTCCCTGGCTATACGGAGGACGAGAAGATGCACATCGCGCAGGGCTACCTGCTCCCACGCCAGCTGAAGCAGCACGGCCTGGGAGCTGTCGATGGGGCGCCTGCACGGCTCGCCTTCTCCAACGAGACGCTGCGTGAGCTCCTGCGCCGCTACACGCGCGAGGCCGGCGTCCGAAATCTCGAGCGGGAGATCGGAACGATCTGCCGCAAGGTCGCGCGACGCATCGCCGAGGGCACGACACAGCACGTCGACGTGACGCCGGAGGACCTGGCGACGTACCTCGGACCCGAGCGCTTCGACTACGGGCTCGCCGAGGAGGAGGACCAGGTCGGCGCCGTCACCGGGGTGTCGGTGTCGGAGCACGGCGGTGACGTCCTCACGGTCGAAGCCACCGTCATCGACGCGCGCGAGCAGGACTTCATCCTGACCGGCCAGATCGGCAAGGTCATGGAGGAGTCGGCGCGTGCGGCGCTGTCCTACGTCCGCGCGCACTACGCCGAGCTCGGCGTGCCGAAGGGATTCTTCGAGGACCACGCCATGCACATCCACGTGCCCGCGGGCGCCATCCCCAAGGACGGCCCTTCCGCGGGCGTGACGATGGCGACCGCCATCGTCTCGGCTCTCACCGGACGCCGCGTCCACCGCGATGTGGCAATGACCGGGGAGATCACCCTCCGCGGCCGCGTCCTGCCGATCGGTGGCGTGAAGGAGAAGCTGCTCGCCGCGCACCGCGCCGGTATCAGGACCTTCATCCTTCCCGAGAAGAACCGCAAGGACCTTGTCGACGTGCCGAAGGAAGTACTCGAGACGGTCGACGTGCGCACTGTTTCGGCCATCGAGGAGGTCCTGCGCCTGGCGCTGCTGCCTGGACCCGCGATCACTCCGGCGCAGATCGAGGCGGCTCGACCCGCGCCCACGCCTCCGCCAGCGCACTAGGAGCGGAGGCGGGCCATGCCTGTCGAGTACAAGGACTACTACAAGACGCTCGGCGTCAGCAAGGACGCGGCGGGCGCCGACATCAAGAAGGCCTACCGCAGGCTGGCGCGTCAGTACCACCCCGACGTCAACAAGGGCGCCGGGGCGGAGAAGCGCTTCAAGGAGATCAACGAGGCCAACGAGGTCCTGTCCGATCCCGAAAAGCGCAAGCGCTACGACACGCTCGGGCCGAGCTGGGAGCAGTACGCTCGGCAGGGTGGCGGAGCCGGGGCCCGGGACGGTTTCCAGTGGGTCTACACCACGCCGGGCAGCGGGCGCGGCACCTTCGGCGAGGACGCAGGCGGTTTCTCCGACTTCTTCCGCACCATCTTCGGCGATGCGGCCGGGTCCCAGGCCGAGGATCCGCTGGGCCGACGGCACACCCGCGCACGCGCGGGTGCCGACGTCGAGCACGACGTGGAGATAAGCCTCGCGGAGGCGTACCGTGGGACCGACCGTACAGTGCAGCTGCGCCGTCCCGATGGCGCTGTCCGCTCCCTCGACGTGAAGATCCCCGCCGGCGTCCGCGACGCGCAGCGCATCCGCCTCGCCGGGCAGGGGGGTTCGGGGAACGGCGGTGCGCCGGCGGGCGACCTCTTCCTGCGCATCCACGTTCGGCCGCACGCGTTCTTCGAACGCGACGGAGACGATCTCCGTGCCGAGCTGCCGGTCGCGCTCCACGAGGCGCTCCTCGGAGCCGAGGTGACTCTGCCCACGCTGAAGGGACGCGTGACGCTGCGCATTCCGCCCGAGACGCAGAACGGACGCACGATCCGCCTCGCACGGCAGGGAATGTCGCGGGCGGGCGGCGGCAGCGGGGACCTCTACGTCACGGTGAGGGTCGTCCTCCCGCAGAAGTTGACGGACAGGGAGCGGGAGCTCGCGCACGAGCTCGCATCGCACCGAGCGGGTGAAGACGTCCGCTCGCACCTCCTGTGAGCGACCGAAAGTAGGAAGAACATGATCGATCCACAGAAGCTGACCGAGAAGACCCAGGAAGCGCTGGTCGCCGCGCAGCGCGGAGCGAGCGAGGCCGGACGATCGCATGTCGACGTCGAGGACCTCGCGCAGGCACTCCTTTCGCAGGAGGGTGGCGTGGTCGGGAGCGTACTCTCAGCGGCCGGCGTGGTGCCGGCGCAGCTGGCCTCCTCGCTCGAGGCCGAGCTAACGCGGCAGCCGCGCGTCTCGGGCAACGTCCAGGTCAGCGCGACCCCGCGTCTCGGCCGCGTCCTCCAGCAGGCGCAGCGCGAGGCCGAGAGCCTCGGAGACGACTACGTTTCGACGGAGCATCTCCTCCTCGCGATGACCGCGGACGGAGGGTTCACAGGGCAGTCGCTGCAGCGGCTCGGCATCACGCGCGAGCGGATGCTCGAGGCGCTGCGGTCGATCCGCGGGAACCAGCGCGTCACGAGTCAGAACCCGGAGACGACCTACCAGGTGCTCGAGAAGTACGGGCGCGACCTCACCGAGCTCGCCCGAAGGAACAGGATCGACCCCGTCATCGGGCGCGACGAGGAGATCCGGCGGGTCATCCAGGTCCTCTCCCGCCGCACGAAGAACAATCCCGTCCTCATCGGCGAGCCGGGCGTCGGCAAGACCGCGATCGTGGAGGGGCTGGCGCAGCGCATCGTGCGCGGCGATGTTCCAGAGGGCCTCAAGGACAAGCGCGTGTTCGCTCTCGACATCGGCGCGCTGTTGGCCGGCGCGAAGTACCGCGGCGAGTTCGAGGAGCGGCTAAAGGCGGTACTGAAGGAGGTGGCCAACTCCGACGGCCAGATCATCCTGTTCATCGACGAGCTTCACACGGTCGTCGGCGCCGGCGCGGCGGAGGGCGCGGTGGACGCTGCGAATCTCCTGAAGCCGATGCTCGCGCGTGGCGAGCTCCACGCCATCGGCGCCACGACGCTCGACGAGTACCGAAAGCACATCGAGAAGGACGCCGCGCTCGAGCGGCGATTCCAGCCGGTCGTCGTCGGGGAGCCTTCGGTGGAGGACACGATCTCCATCCTCCGCGGATTGCGTGAGCGCTACGAGGTCCACCACGGCGTACGCATCCTCGACTCGGCGCTCGTCGCCGCGGCCGTGTTGTCGGATCGCTACATCACCGGCCGCTTCCTGCCCGACAAGGCCATCGACCTCGTCGACGAGTCGGCGTCCAAGCTCCGCATGGAGATCGACTCCATGCCGGTGGAGCTCGACGAGGTCGAGCGCCGGATCAGGCAGCTCGAGGTCGAGCGGGAGGCGCTCCGTAAGGAGAGCGACGGCGCGAGCAAGGAGCGGCTCGAGCGGCTCGAGCGTGACCTTGCGGAGCTCAAGGAAAGTTCGCGTGGCATGCGCGCGCACTGGCAGCAGGAGAAGGCCGCCATCGGCGAGATGCGCGACAAGAAGGGGAGCCTCGAGGCGGTCCGCGCCGAGATCGATCGGGCCGAGCGGGAGGCCGACTTCGGCAGGGCCGCCGAGCTCAAGTACGCGACGCTCGTGCAGCTCGAGCGCGACCTCGCCCAAGCCGAGGCGCGCCTCGCCGAGCTGCAGCGCTCACGCCGGATGCTGACCGAGGACGTCACTCCGGAGGACATCGCGGACGTCGTGGCGAAGTGGACCGGCATCCCGGTCACCAAGCTGCTCGAGGGGGAAGTCCACAAGCTCCTCCAGATGGAGGGCCGGCTGCACGAGCGCGTGGTCGGCCAGGACGAGGCGGTGACCGCCGTCGCGAACGCCGTGCGCCGTGCGCGGGTGGGCATGCAGGACCCGAACCGCCCTCTCGGCTCGTTCCTCTTCCTCGGCCCGACCGGCGTCGGCAAGACGCTACTCGCGAAGGCGCTCGCCGAGTTCCTCTTCGACGACGAGAAGGCGATGGTCCGCCTCGATATGAGCGAGTACATGGAGAAGCACACCGTCGCGCGTCTGATCGGCGCGCCACCCGGCTATGTCGGGTTCGAAGAGGGCGGGCAGCTGACGGAGGCGGTCCGCCGCCGTCCGTACACGGTGCTTCTGCTCGACGAAGTCGAAAAGGCGCATCCGGACGTGTTCAACGTGCTGCTCCAGATCCTCGACGACGGCCGGCTCACTGACGGTCACGGTCGGACCGTCGACTTCAAGAACGTCGTGATCATCATGACCAGCAACGTCGGATCGACCTTCATCACCGAGCTCTCGGGCGATCGTGAGCTGATGCGCAAGCGGGTGATGGACGCCCTCCGCGGTTCTTTCCGTCCCGAGTTCTTGAACCGCGTGGACGAGATCGTGATATTCAACAACCTGGTCGACAGGCAGCTGATGGAGATCGTCGAGAAGGAGATGCGACTGCTGGGCAAGCGCCTCGAGGACCGCAAGCTGCACCTCGAGCTGACGGCGAACGCAAAGGCGCTCATCGCCGCCGAGGGCTTCGACCCTGTCTACGGCGCGCGTCCCATCAAGCGCACCATCCAACGGCTCGTGCTCGATCCGCTCGCGCACAAGGTGCTGGCCGGCGAGTATGGCGAGGGCGACACCGTCTTCGTTGACGCGCAAGGCGGCAAGATCGTGTTCTGGAACGAGGACTACGTGAAGGAGCGGACCGAGGAGCCGCGGCCCGTCGGTGCGGGCACCGCCGGCCGCCTGAGCTAGTGCGCGCGGCGCTGGCGCTGGCGGTGCCGGCGCTGGCGCTGGTGATCGTCGCCGCATGCGGCCCGCCCGCACGCGCGACCGCGACCGCCACCACCGCCACGGCCGCGACCGGAGGGGAGAGCGCCTCGGCAACTGCCGCCCCCGCGGGCGGGGTGCCCTCCCCCGCGTCCGTCGGGCCCCCGTCGTCGGCCCCGGCCGCGGCCTCCGTGAGCTCCCAGCAGAACCCATCGGCAGCTGGCTCGGAGGTCGTCCTCACACAGGCCGTTGCCGCGAGCGTCGCGTCGCTCGATCTCGGCAGGATGAACGACCACCTGCTCGCGCTCGCCGCTGTGGAGTCACGCGATCCACGGCATCCGGGCCACGCAAAAGCCGTGGCCTACATCAGGGAACAGCTCGAGGCGCTCACGTATCGCGGCTGGCGCATCGAGTCGCTGCGGACGGTCTACCAGGGCATCCCGCTCGAGAGCATCTTCGCCACGATCGATCCGGCGCCTGGCGCCAGGGCTCCGAATGGCGTCGCCCAGCAGCCACCCCCGCCGGTCGGCGAGCGGGGATGGGTGATGCTGGCGGCGCACTACGATTCGACCGCGACGCGCACCGCGGGCTGGCGACCGTCCGTCGACCCGGCACCCGGTGCCGACGACAACGCCACGGGCACCGCGGCGCTCCTCGAGATCCAGCGGGCTCTGTCCGATCTTCGCGCCGAAGGCCGGCTCGGGCAGCGCGTCGTTCTCGCGTTCTTCGATGGCGAGGAGCTTTTCTTCAAGGGCAGCGCGGCGTACCTCGCGACGCTGCCGCGGCCGGCGCCGTATGCGGCCGTGTTGAACATCGATATGGTCGGCTTCAACCCTCTCGCAGACAGGCTGGACCTCATCTGGTACACGGACGGGTCGGCGGCACTGCGCGACCGTGTCGTCGCGACGAACGCCAAGTACCAGATCGGCATCGCGCCGCTGAACCTCCAGTTCGCGGCCGATGGCAATACGATCCTCGATGCTGCCCCCTTCGGCCTCGCGGGCATCCCGTCGATCGCCCTGGTGGAGCGATACGGGAGCGCCGACGCCACCTATCCCGGCAATCCGGCCTTCCACACTCCGAATGACACGCCCGCGGGCGTCACGAACCGCCGTCTGTGGCTGAAGGCCGCGCGGCTCACGCTCGCGACCGCGCTCGAGATGGTCGTTCGCGATCCGCGGCCGTCGGTGCGCTAGGCGGCGTGCGCCGGCCAACTATCGGCGCGATAGGTGTCCTTCGGCCCAACCGTCGGTCGAGGCGACGATGGTGACCGGCCCGTCGGCGTCCAGTACCACGCGCATCGATGCTCCGAATCGTCCCGTCGCGACACGCAGGTCATGCGCGCGGAGCGACCCGCAGAAGGCGCCGAACAGGCGCTCGCCGATCTCGGGGGGCGCCGCGGCGGTGAAGTCGGGGCGGCGGCCGCGGCGCACGTCGCCGTAGAGCGTGAACTGCGGCACGACGAGCACTTCGCCATCGGCATCCCGAACGGCCAGCTGCATGCGCGCGCGCTCGTCCTCGAAGACGCGCAGGCCGGCGATCTTCGAGGCGAGGGCCTCGCCGTCTTCGGCTCGATCGTCGCGTCCGACGCCGACGAGCACGACCAGGCCGTGACCGATGGTGGCTATGCGCTCGGTGCCGACCTCGACCGCCGCGGAGCGCACGCGCTGCACGACCGCGCGCAGTGGCCCGCTACTCCAGCATCCATGGATTGTCGCCGCGCACCACGTCCACGACCTCGTCGGCGCTCAGGTGGCCCGGCGTGAACACCGTCATGCTCTTGCCCAGAGGCATGCGCGTGATGTACGTCACCTTGCCGAACCGATAGCCGTGCTGGAACAGGAAAGACTTGCCGTCGATCTCCACGAGCTGCCTCCGGTCGGTGGATGTGGCGGGCACGCCATCAAGTATGTGGTCCGTGAGGGCGCGACGTCGTCCGGGATACGCCATAGGATTTCTCCGTGCCCCGGCCCGGCGCTTCCATCGACAACGACCGCGTTGCGACCGTCCTCGACGAGATCGCGGACCTCCTCGAGCTGAAGGGCGAGAACGTCTTCCGCGCGGTCACCTACCGCGCCGCGGCCCGTTCGATCCGCGATCTGCGCGAGCCGCTCGCCATGCATCTGGAGCAGGGACGCCTCGCGGACATCCCCAAGGTGGGAAAGTCGGTGGGGGAGGCGATCGAGCAGATCCTGCGCACCGGAACCTCGAAGCGGCACGAGGAGCTGAAGGCCGCGGTGCCCGATGGGCTGCTGACGCTGCTGAGGGTCCCCGGGGTCGGTCCCGCGACGGCCCGGATGATCAACGACCACCTGCACATCACGAGCATCGAAGAGCTCGAGCAGGCGGCGCAGGACGGGCAATTGCGCGCGCTACCGAAGATCCAGGCGAAGACGGAAGAGAACATCCTCAAGTCGATCGCCGCGCTGCGCCAGCGCACGGGGCGATCGCTCCTGTCGGCGGCGCGGAGTGCCGCCTCGCAGATGTCCGCCTGGCTCGCGCATGAGGCCGAGTTCTCGCGTCTGGCGGTCGCGGGGAGCCTGCGTCGCTGGCGGGAGACGATCGGCGACATCGACCTTCTTGTGGCGGCGCCCATCCCGGCCCCGACCATGGCCGCGTTCGTGCGCGCGCCGTCGGTGGAGCGCGTCCTTGCTCACGGCGACACGAAGTCGTCCGTCGTGGTGACCGGGGGCCTGCAGATCGATCTTCGGGTGGTGCCGGTGACCTCGTGGGGCGCGGCGCTCCTGTACTTCACCGGTTCCAAGGAGCACAACGTCCGCCTGCGCGGCCACGCCCTACGGAAGAAGCTGACCCTGAACGAATACGGGCTGTATCGGATCGGAGAGGAGAAGGGCAAGCCGGTGGCTTCGGGCACCGAGGAGGACATCTACGCGGCCCTGGGCATGGACTGGATCGCTCCCGAGCTGCGCGAAGACCACGGGGAGATCCCCGCCGCCATCGAGCACACGCTCCCGCGGCTGCTCGACGTCGGCGACATTCAGGGCGACCTGCACACGCATTCGAACTGGACCGACGGTCACGACACCCTGGACGCGATGGCGAAGCGGGCCCGGGACAAGGGCTACGCGTACTTCGCGATCACCGATCACTCCGTCGGCCTCGGGATGACGAACGGGCTGAGCGTCGAGCGGATCCACGCGCGGATCGCGGAGGTCGAGCGGCTGAACCGCGATATGGCGCCATTCCGCACCCTGGTCGGCACCGAGGTCGACATACGTGCCGACGGCCGCCTCGATTACGCGGACGAGGTCCTCGTCCTGTTCGATTGGGTGACAGCGTCCATCCATTCCGGGTTCGGACAGCCGCGCGCGCAGCTGACGAAGCGGGTGCTGAGCGCAATGCGGCACCCGCTCGTCGACGCGATCTCGCATCCCACCGGCCGCCTCCTGGAGCGCCGCGAACCGTACGAGATCGACCTCGCTGCGATCATCGCGGCCGCGCGTGAAACGAGCACCCGGCTCGAGGTCAATGGCGGCCCTGAGCGGCTCGACCTCCGAGACCTCGCGGCGCGCGAGGCGACCCTGGCCGGCGCCGAGCTCGTCATCGATTCGGACGCGCACGCCACCCAGGAGCTCGACTGGATGGAGTACGGCGTCGCGACGGCGCGCCGCGGCTGGGTGACCAAGACGAGCGTGCTCAACACCCGGCCGCTGGAAGCGGTCCTCGCCGGCAGGAAGAGGAGCCACGCATAGCACCCCAGCGAGCGCGCTTCATCGTGCGGGGCCGCGTCCAAGGGGTGAACTTCCGCGCGGCGGCCTCGCACCGCGCAGCAGCCCTCGGCGTCACGGGGCGGGTCTGGAACCGCGACGACCGTGCCGTCGAGGTCGTGGCGGAGGGCGAGCCGGACGCCCTGGCGACGTTCGAACGCTGGCTCGGGCGCGGTCCCCGGCTGGCGCATGTCCTGGGGGTCGAGCGCCGAACGCTCGAAGGTGGGCCAGCGTTCGCTGATTTCGGGATCAGCGAAGCACAGGAGGGGCCATCCGGCGCCTCAGATCCCCGGACCTGAAAAAAAGGCGCTACCGGCGACGGCGCTTCCTGCGGTGCTCAGGTCGCGGGATGTATCGCTGCCGCCTTCGCTCTCGGGCCCACGCGGCCTCGCGCGGCGGCAGCCACGAACCGTAGAGGTACACGAGGGCGGCGAGATCGATGGCGAAGGACACGAGGATGGTAGCGGACGGCAGTTTCGTGACGACGAGCACCGTGACCCAGATCAGTGTGATGATGTTGAGCCACATCGCCCACGGACGTGCGGTCAGCTCGAATGGTGACACCGGTCCCGACGTACGCCACAGATACCAACCGATGTTCGCCAGAAGCGCCACGCCCAGGGCGATGACCAAGGGCCAATAAAAGCGCGACTCGCCATTGAACGGCTCGATCAGACGGTGCAGGAAGTGGCCGGAATCCATCGCTGAGCGGCTATACTACCGGCGGCTCACGGCGCGCGCCCACAATACGTGCAGGGGGACACCGTGCTGGCTCTACTCTCCGGCTCGTACCAGTTGGGACTCGTCGCGCTCGCGCGGGGGCTGCGCGAGCTCGGCTGGGACATCGTCGCGACGCAGGGCGCACGCGTCGCATTCGCCGCCGAGGGGATCACCGCCCGCGCGATCGAGGATGTCACCGGATCGCCGGTGATGCTCGGCGGCCGCGTGCAGACGCTCCACCCGACGATCCACGCCGGCCTCTTGGCGCGCCGCGACGACCCCGAGCATCGGGAGGAGCTCGAGCGGAACGGCATCACACCGATCGACCTCGTCGCGGTCAATCTTTATCCTTTCGACGAGGCCATCGCCGCAGGGGCGACCGGGCCCGAGCTCCTGGAAAAGATCGACATCGGCGGCGCGGCGCTGCTGCGCGCCGCGGCGAAGAACCATCCCGCCGTCATCGTCCTGGCCCGACCGGATCGCTACAGCGCCGTGCTGGAGGAGCTGCGCGAACGCGGGTCCGTGGCGTCCGACACGCGGCGCGAACTGGCCGCCGAGGCGTTCGCTCACACCGCGGCATACGACGCCATGATCGCGGCGCGCCTGTCCTCCGAGGCGGGCGTGCTTTTCCCGGAGGATCTGACGCTGTCCCTTCGCAAGACCCGAGATCTTCGTTACGGCGAGAATCCCCACCAGCTGGCCGCGTTCTACGCGCTGCGCGGTGATGACGGCGCGATGACGTCGGCGGAGCAGCTACATGGCAAGGCGGCGAGCTTCAACAACATGCTCGACATCAACGCGGCGTGGCGGATCGTCGCCGACTTCGCGCAGCCGACCGTGGCCATCGTGAAGCACCAGAACCCCTGCGGCATCGCGTCCGACACCGGGATCGCCCGGGCCTACGAGCGCGCGTTCCTGTGCGATTCGGTGTCGGCGTTCGGCGGCATCGTGGGCTCCAACCGTCCGGTCTCCCGTGAGCTGGCCCAGGCCATGAAGGACACGTTCTACGAGGCGATCATCGCGCCGGGGTACGCAGAGGATGCATTGCCCCTGCTTCGCGAACGGAAGAATCTCGAGATCCTATCGGCGAAGGACCACGGTTTCGGGTCGCGCCGCAGCCGCGGGGCCGGCCACGGCGCGCTCGACTACAAGCGCGTGGCCGGCGGGATGCTCGTGCAGACGCCCGACGAGTCGGTAAGCGACGAGGCGAACTTCAAGCCCGTGACGGAGCGGCACCCGTCGCTCGAGGAGCTGACCGACCTCATCTTTGCGTGGCGATGCGTTCGACACGTGACCTCGAACGGGATCGTGCTCGCGAAGGGCCTGGCGACCGTCGGCGTGGGGCCGGGTCAGCTATCGCGCGTCGTTGCAGTCGAGGTGGCCGTCCGGAAGGCGGGGGAGAACGCCAGGCTCGGGGTGATGGCGTCGGACGCGTATTTCCCGTTCCCCGACGGCATCGAAGTGGCCGCGCGCGCCGGCGTCACCGCGATCATCCAGCCGGGCGGATCGCTCCGCGACCAGATGATGATCGACACGGCGAACCGCTACCGCATGGCCATGCTGTTCACGGGACGGCGCCACTTCAAGCATTAGGACCCTGATCCCGTCCCGCTGTGTTGGCTTCTCCTGCTCTCGGCGGCGCCAGGTCGGGCTCTGCCAGGCGGAACCCTGCCGCGCTGAGCCCGGCCGCGCTACCCGAGCTCCAGGTAGCGGAATGCCTCGGCGGCGGGGAGTCCCCAGGCGCGGCCGGTGGCCGCGGCGAAGCCGCGCATGCGTTCCGCGAGCGACTTGAATTCGCCCACCTGGCTCTTGTGGGCGGCCAGCGCCTCGAGCTTCTTTTCGATCGTGCCGCTGATGTCGAACCAGGTGTTCGGCTCGGCTGACCCGAAGAGCAGCACCCGCTTCACGCGATGGTGCCGCAGTTTCGGTCCGAGCTGCTCCGGAAAGAACAGGTGATCGCGGGCGGCGATGATCCCATCGAGCGCCTCCCAGCCCGCGACCCGGTGATCCGGGTGGGTCTGGTAGGGCCGCCACGGATCCTGCGTGAACACGACGTCAGGCCGCTGCTCGCGGATCGCGCGGCACACCTCTCCACGGAGCTTCATCGATGTCTCAAGCTCCCCGTCGTGGTGGCGCAGGAAAACGAAATCCTTGACCCCGACCGTCGCACCCGCCGCGCGCTGCTCGCGCTCGCGGATCGCGGCGATACGCCGGGCCGTCATCTTCGGGTCGTGGGTCCCCTTGTCGCCGCTCGTGAGCAGGCAATACGTCAGGTGCACGCCCTTCCGCGCCCAGACTGCGAGGGTGCCGGAGCAGCTGAACTCCGCGTCGTCCGGATGCGCGAAGATCGCCATCGCTCGTTCGGGTAGCTCGTACCGGTCAGGCACCGCGCGTCTGCAGCGCGGGAACCCGTTCCCGCAGGAGCGTGTCGTACATCCGGGTGATCTCATCGCCGACCCGCGCCCATGAGAACTCGAGCGCCCGATCGCGCGCGCCCGCCGCGAGCCGCGTGCGGAGCCCGTGGTCGGTAAGGAGTGCGGCGATGGCCTCGGCCAGCGCCTGGTAGTCGCCCGCGGGGACGAGCAGACCGGAAACGCCGTCTTCAACGACCGTCTGCAGGCCGCCGACGCGGGTCGCGACGACCGGCGTGCCCGAGGCCATCGCCTCGAGCGCGACCAAGCCGAACGACTCGGTCAGCGACGGGACCGCGCAGATGTCGGCGGCTGCGTAATACATTGCAAGCTCGTCCTGGTCCCGAGACCCGACGAAGTCGACGTTGTCCTCCATCCGATGCGCGTGGACCAGCCGCCGAAGCTCCACGATCTTTTCCGTCTCGGCCTCGCCTTCGTCCGCGTCGAGCGCGCCGCCGACGACGAGCAGGCAAAGCTCGCTTCGGAGCTCCGGGCGCCTGAAAAACAGCAGCCCAAGCGCACGCAAGAGGACGTCGATCCCCTTGATCTGCTCGATGCGGCCGACGAACAGAACCATCCGCTCGCACTGGTCCCGGCCAGTAGCGCGCCGGGCGTCCGCTTGGCGCACAGGGCGGAACAGCTGCGTGTCGACCCCGCACGGCACGATCGCGATCTTGCGCGGATCGGCCTCGTACAGCTCGGTCAGCTCACGAGCCTCGATATCGCTTGCGGCGACGATCGCCGAGGACTCGCGCACCGCGCGCCGCTCGACGGAGACGCGGACCTCCGTCTCGCCGCCCTGGTCCTCATCCTCGTCCAGGGCTTCGCGCTTCACGAGACCGAGGGTGTGGAACATCTGCACCACCGGGACTCGCCACCGAACTGCCAGTGTCCGGGCGACCTCGGCCGACAGCCAGTAGTGGGCGTGCAGCAGGTCGTACTCGAGGCCCTCGGCCTCGACCTGCGCGAGCAGGCACTCGGTGAACTGGTCGAGGCGCTCGTAGACGTCCATCTTGGGCAGATAGCCGATCGGTCCTGACTCGATGTGGATCACGCGCGCGTTCGGGGCGAGCTGCTGCACCCGCGGGTCGGCGGGCTCCCGCCAGCGGGTGAACACGTCGACGGCGATCCCGCGTTTCGCGAGATCGCGCGCGAGCTCTCGGATGTACACGTTCATGCCACCCGAGTCGCGCCCACCGAGCTTGGCGAGCGGGCACGCGTGCACTGACAGCATCGCGATGCGCCGTATCAGATCAGCCACCGTTTCGCGAGATGTCGAGATCCATGGTCCTAGTATCGCGCCGTGCTCCCCGGCCCCGTTCCGCGGGTCCTCATCGCTCCGCAATCGTTCAAGGGAAGTGCCGACGCCGCGGTCGTGGCGTCGGCCATCGCTCGCGGCGTTCGCAGGGTCTGGCCGGACGCTCGGTGCGACGAGATGCCCCTCGCGGATGGCGGCGAAGGTACCGTGCGCGCGCTGGTCCGCGCGACGAGCGGCACGCTGCGCATGAGCCGCGTGCACGACCCGCTTGGCCGGGAGATCGATGCCGAGTGGGGCATCCTGGGAGATGGAAAGACGGCGGTCGTCGAGATGGCCGCGGCGAGCGGTCTCACGCTCCTGGGCGAAAGTGAACGCGACCCAAATGCCACTTCGACGCGCGGGACGGGTGAGCTGATCATCGCCGCAGCCTCGAGCGGCGCCGAGCGCATCGTCGTGGGTATCGGCGGGAGCGCGACGAACGACGGTGGCGCCGGCATGGCCCGCGCGCTCGGGTATCGCTTTCTGGACCGCGACGGGAACGAGCTGCCCGAAGGCGGCCTCGCGCTGCGCGGGTTGCACCGGATCGAAGGCCAGACCGATGTCCGCCTGATACGGCCGGCGATCGAGGTCGCGTGCGACGTGCGCAACCCCCTTCTCGGTCCGGAGGGCGCCACCGCCATCTATGGGCCGCAGAAGGGCGCTACTCCCGCGATCGTCCGCGAGCTGGATGCCTCGCTCGCGCGATACGCGGATGTCGTCGAGGACTTCGTTGGACGGAACATCCGTGACGTTCCTGGTGCCGGTGCGGCAGGCGGCTTGGGCGCCGGGCTCATCGCCTTTCTCGATGCGCGGCTGCGCTCGGGGGCCGACCTGGTACTGGACGCGACGGGGTTTGGGCTTCGGTTGGACGCGTGCGACCTCGTGGTGACCGCGGAGGGCCGGGTGGATGCGCAGAGCAGCTACGGGAAATTGACCGGCGCCGTTGCCGAGCGCGCGCATGCGGCCGGCCGGCTTGTGGCGGCGGTAGCAGGCGGGACCGCGCCCGGATACGCCGCGCTCTTCGCCACGGGCCTCGACGCCCTCGAGGTCACGACCGACCGTCCCATGACGCTGGAGGAGGCGATGGTCAACGCCGAGTCGCTCATCGAGTCCGCCGCGGAGCGGCTGATACGCGCGGTCGAGCTGGGGCGCCGGCTATCTGGGAGTGCCGTCCCTGACTGAGGATCGGTTCGTCTCGAGCGCAGGCCCGAGGCACGCCTGAATACGTTCCCGCATTGCGACTGCGTAGCGCTTAGGCGGACGCCCCGGCCCTCGCGCGTCCGACGCGATGAGCGGCGTAGATGATCACCAGCAGCACGGCGGTCGCCGCGATCTCGATGGCGATATGGTCCGGGAGAAACTTGGCGACCGTCGGATCAGCGAAGGCGAGGTCCACGGCCGTCCATGCGAGCGCTGCGGCGCCCAGCCAGATCGCTGCCGGGTAACGGTCGATGATCCCCGCGACGAGGCTGCTGCCGAAAAGGACGATCGGGATCGACAGCGCAAGCCCGAAGACGAGGAGCGGGATGTCCCCGTGTGCCGCGCCGGCGACGCCCAGCACGTTCTCGAGGCTCATCGCCGCGTCGGCGACGAGGATGGTGACGATCGCTCCCCGCAGGGACCCCGCTGGACGGACGTCGTGCTCGCTTGTCTGGTGGGTCACGAGTCGATACGCGATGACGGCGAGCGCGACGCCGCCGATCAGCTGCAGATAGGGGATCGCGAGCAGCAGGGTCACAACCGCCGTGCCGGCGATGCGCAGCACGACCGCGAGCGTCCCTCCGACGACGATGGCCGTGCGCCGCTGGGTATCCGGCAACTGGCGCGCGGCCATGCCGATCAGCAGCGCGTTATCCCCCGAAAGCGCAATGTCGATCAGGACGATCGCGATGATCGCCTGCACCTGGTCCACGGGCACACCTCCGCCGACCAGCCTTCCCAGCACACCTGATCGCGAGCCCAAGCGTACTCGGTCGTCGCCCTACCGCGTCGCCCGGAGACTGCAGCAGCGAGCGGTCAAACGGACTAGCGTTACCGGCCATGATCGCAGACGCACAGCCGACAGACCTCCGCACGCCGAGCCTAGAGCTCGTCCGGATCACGGAAGAAGCGGCGATCGCGGCCGCCCATTGGATGGGTCACGGTGAGACCGATCGGGCGGACCACGCCGCAGTCGAGGCGATGCGCAAGGCCATGGATGAAGCCTCGTTCAGCGGCACGATCGTCATCGGGGAGGGCGAGCGTGACGAGGCGCCGATGCTCTACATCGGCGAGCGCGTCGGACGCGGTGATGGCGCCGAGGTGCACATCGCGGTCGATCCCCTCGAAGGGACGAATCTCGTCGCGAAGGGTCGTGCCAACTCGACCGCGGTCATAGCCGTCTCCGAGCCGGGCGGTTTGCTTCATGCGCCGGACACGTACATGGAGAAGCTGGTGGTAGGCGCGCCGGCGAAGGGCAAGGTCGACCTCGACCGCCCGGTCGCCGAGAACCTCAGGATCATCGCGGATTCGCTGAACCGGGACGTCGTCGACCTGACGGTCGTTGTCCTCGACCGGCCGCGGCACGAGAAGCTGATCACCGAGGTCCGCGACGCGGGGGCCCGCATCAAGCTGATCGATGACGGCGACCTCACGGCGGCGATTTCCGTCGCGGTCGCCGGCACCGGCGTCCACGCTGTTATGGGCACGGGTGGAGCGCCGGAAGGGGTGCTCGCGGCCGCCGCCCTTCGTTGTCTCGGAGCGGAGATCCTCGGACGCCTGGCTTTCCGAAGTCCCGAAGAGCGGGACCGCGCGCGCCGGATGGGCGTCGCCGACGAGAAGCGCATCTACCGGACGGAGGACCTGGCCAGTGGGAAGGATCTTCGCTTCATCGCCACTGGCGTCACGGACGGCGAGCTTCTCCAGGGCGTCCGGTTCTTCGGCCGCGGCATCCGCACCCACTCCGTGCTGATGACCCGCCGCGTCGGCAAGCTGCGATTCATCGACACCTTCCATTACCAGGATCCAGAGCACCCGCCCATCGTCCGGCTGTAGTCCTCCCATGTCGATTGCCTATTGACCTGGAACGGCCGTCGTCTCTAGGCTCGTTCCGGTGCCGGCATCCAGGACCCGCTCACGCCGCCCCGTACCGCTTTCGCCGTCGCTTCAGCAGCTCGGCGAGCGTGTACGCAGCGCGAGGACCGCGTCGGGTCTCACTCAGACGCAGCTTGGCGATCCTCACTTCACGCGCGCCTACGTGAGCGCCATCGAGCTCGGAAAGATCCGGCCCGCCATGAAATCGCTGGAATTCATCGCGGCGAAACTGGGAAAGTCCGTCGCCTACTTGCTCGAGGAGGAAGGGGAGCGGCGGAAGGGTGAGGAACGGCGGTTGAAGAGAGCTCAGGCGATGCAGTTGGTTGCCGAAGGGCGCGCCGACGAAGCAGTAGCGATTTTGCAGCCGTTTTTAATCGATTCACGGGGTGCTGAAAGGGCCTCCATGCTTCGGGCGCTAGGTCGCGCACATTGGGAGGCTGGGCGGGGAAGTAAGGCAGTGCCGATTCTCGAAGAGGCGCTTCGCTTCTATCTGGCCACGAACGATGTCGAAGGCGTCGCACGCACGAGAGCTCAGTTGGGAATGGCCCTTCACCTATTGATGAGCTACGCGGAAGCAGCCGAGCAGCTTGAGATGGCGTTGGTAGCGCTGGTTCGGGGCGAGGTCCGGGATCAGCTCTTCAAGGTTCATGTTTTGCACAACCTCGGGCTCACTTTTTTCCAGCGGGGCGACTTCGAGACTGCGCTTCAACACTTCGAACGCGCTGCGGCTGAGGGTTCGGATATCGGCGACGACAAGTGGACGGCGTCTCTGTACGCCGCCATGGGCATGTCAAGACTGGAGCTGGGGGATTTCGAGTCCGCGATCACATATCTCCATAAGAGCGAGACTCTATTTGAATCCATCAGGAACAAATCCAGGGCCGCCGAGATCCGCCTTCACACAGCGCGAACCTTGCACGCCCTCGGCCACAATGCCCGTGCTATCGAAACGATCAACTCTGCGCGAGCGGCTGCCATCCTGGCGAACAACCTCAATCTCGCTGCTCGAATCGATGTGAACAAAGGTTTGATGCTCCAGGACATGGGAGAGATCGACGAGGCACTCGATCTTCTGCGAGGCGCGGTAACTTCCGCAGACGAGCTAGGGGAACCCGCTCTTCGCGTTCAAGCAAGGACCGGGCTCGGGAGGGTGTTGAAAAACGTAGACCCCTCACTCGCGGAACATTATCTTCGCCAAGCCGTCGATTTGATGAGCACCAGTCGTGGCGGCCGCGAGTTTGATTGGACCTATACCGAATTGAGTGAAGTCTTAGCGAAACGGGGACTCGCCGCGGAGGCTCTTGTGTTTGCCGCAAAAGCACATCGTTCGGGGTCGCGCTCTTCAAAGGAGGGCCACATGGTGATGCTTCTAGCGTTGATCTTCGTCGGCGAAGGCATTCGCGTGCTAGCCGACCTGGTTCCGATCGTCGCGGGCTAGAGCGCCGGAGCTCTGCAGTTCCGCCGCAGTCAGCACATTTCTGAGTAGCAGCGCCGCTGTCACGGTCCCGAGTCCGCCCGGGACCGGACTGAGCGCACCCGCGACGGCCGAGACGCTTTCGACGTCCACGTCCCCGCTGAGTCCGGCCGGGGAGACGTTGATTCCCGCGTCGATCACCGTTGCGCCCTTCGACAGCATGTCGCCGGTGAGAAAGCGCTCGCGCCCAACGCCCACGACGACCACATCCGCCTGGCGCGTTAAGCGACCGAGCTCTGTGGTCTGCCTATGCGCCATGGTCACGGTGGCGTCCTCCTTTAACAGGAGGTAGGCCGCGGGGCGGCCGATGACGGTACTGCGGCCGATGACGACGGCGTGCGCGCCGCGGAGACGGATCTCATAGAACTTCAGCAACTCGACGACGGCGTTGGCGGTCGATGGGACGAAGCGCGGGCGGCCATCGGCGAGGAGTCCGACGTTGAAGGGATGCATTCCCTCAACATCCTTCTCAACCGCAATGTGGTCGACGATGTGGCCCTCATCGAGCGCGCCGGGCAGAGGCGTCAGCAGAAGGATGCCGTTGACCTCCCTCTCCGCGGCGAGACCTTCGAGGATCGACACCAGCTTCGCTTCGCTCGTGTTGCGTGCAAGCCCGACCTCTCGGACGTCGATGCCCAACTCCCGCCCGGTCCTCGCGAGCCGATGCGCGTACGCGTTGCCTGCGGGGTCCGCGCCGACCGAGACGACAGCCAGACGCGGCGAGGCACCTCGATGTCGAAGTGAGCTCGCGCGTTCCCTGGAGGCCGCGTTGATCGTTTGGGCAAGTGGCCTGCCATGCAGCAGCCGTACCGTCAGCGCGCGATCCTCGCGTCCACGACCTCGGTCACGCGGTCGCGCTGGTTGCTGGCTCCGTCGAGAACATCGTCGAGGTCGGCGGCGAGTGTTGCGACGCGCTCGGGATCCTTGATGGATGCGAGGTTGATCCTCACGTTGAGGGCCGCGCCCTCCAGTGCGGCATACGCGATGAGCGCCGCGACGCCGAGGTCGCTCACGGTGGCGTCGGTCGCGATCCCGATGCCCCGCTCGCAGGACTCAAGCACCTTGCGACTGATCCTCGCCGTCTCCAGCGGGACGCGCGCTGCCTCCAGCAGCGCCGCCTGCATCGTCTCCATGCGTTGGCGCCTCTCCTCATTGGTCGTCCGCGGAAGCTTCATCGCGAGGGTCACCTGGGCGAACGCGCTCGCATCGTCATCGACGAGGCGAAGCAGTGCGGCGCGCAGTTCATCCGCTTCGGGCACGATCCCGGCCATGCGGCCGGCCTCTTTTCTTGCCGCGATGCGCCCGACCATCGCCACAAGCGCCGCGCCGAGCGCCCCCGCGTATGCCGCAGCGCTGCCGCCGCCAGGCACCGCGCGCTCCGATGCCAGGTCCTCACTGAAGGCGCGCAACGTCCGCTCGATCGAACGATCCTTCATGGGACCGGCGCAGTGTACGTGCTAGCATCGCGCTAACCGAATACCCCTTCATCGAGAGAGGCTGAGGGATACGGCCCGATGATGCCTCGGCGACCGGCGGAGACCCGCTGCGGTGCCAATTCCGTCCCTGGAAACAGGGAAAGATGAGAGAGGGTCGACCCGCTGGGGCGATCTTCGAAATGAAAGGTCGTTCTTGCCGTGAGCGGAAGCGCATGAAGACCACGGTGATCGGCGCATTTCCCAGGATCTCGGACGAAGCCGGCGGGCAGGAGTTGCGTCGCGCGCTCCACCGTCACGACCGGAATGAATTGGACAGCATCGGCCTCGATGCCGTCTTCGACTCCACGACCCGCCGCGTCATCGGCGAAATGGCGACCGTTGGCGTCGACGTCATCAACGACGGCCAGGTCCGCTGGGACGACATCTGCGCGCCGTTCGCGCGAGCTTGGGCCGGCGTGTCCCGCGGCGCTCTCGAGCGTTTCTATGACAACAACACATACTTCCGCCAACCCGTCATCGACGATGCCATAACGACCGAAGGCGCGACGCTGGTGCCCGACTTCACCGAGGCCCGAAGGATCGCCCGCGGCGAACTCAAGGCGGCGGTGTGCGGTCCGCTCACCTTCGCCACTCTCGCCGTGGATCGCCACTACGGCTCGCTCGAGGACCGCACGCTCGCCATCGCAGACGCCATCGCCGCGGAGATCCGTGGCCTCGGCGCCGCGGGTGCGACGCTCGTCGATGTGGAGGATCCCGCGCTGGTGGCGCGGCCACAACACATCGAGCTCGCCCGTGAGGCGTACACGCGACTCGCGGCGGCCGGAGTGCCACTCGCCGTACAGACGTACTTCTTTCCGGCCGACCGCATCCTCGAGTCATTGGCCTCGTTCCCGGTGGCCCAAGTCGGCGTCGATGTGCGCAGCCGCGAGACCACTGTCCTGAAGCGCTTGGACGCGTTCAAACAGACCGTCGTGCTCGGCGTGGTCGACGCGCGCAACACTCGTCTCGAGCGTGAGGCGGAGGTCGGCCGCATCGTCGACGACGCCCTCCGGCTGGTACCTTCGGAGCGACTCTGGCTCGCGCCAACGACCGGGCTGGAGTACCTCCCGCACAATGTCGCGACCGACAAGCTGTATGCACTCGTGAACATCGCGCGCGCCCAAGGAAAGGCGGCGGCATGACCGGCCTGCTGCTCACGACCACCGTGGGCTCTTTCGCGAAGCCCGAATACCTCCAGAAGGCCCGGAACCAGCAGGTGCGCGGAAAGGCATCGGCGAGCGACGTCCACGAGCTCGAGCGCAAGGCGACGGAGGAATGGATCCGCAGACAGGAGGACATCGGCCTCGACATCCTGGTCGACGGCGAGATGTATCGCGGCGACATGGTCGCCTACTTTGCGGAGCTGCTCGACGGGTACACCCAGGGCGGCCTGGTGCGTTCGTATGGCAACCGCTACTACCACAAGCCAGTCATCTCGGGAAAGCTCTCCCGCCCGAAGCCCATGACGGTCGACTGGTTCACGTACTCGCAATCGCTCACCGACCGTCCCGTGAAGGGCATGCTGACCGGTCCGTACACGATGCTCGACTGGTCGTACAACGAGGCGTATCCGACGCGCCGCGAGGCCGCGCTCGCGCTCGCCGAGGTCGTTCGGCAGGAGGCAGAGGATCTGCAGGCCGCCGGCGCGCGCTACATACAGATCGACGAGCCCGCGATCCATGCCCGCCCCGAAGAGCTCGATATCGCGATCGAGGCGATGGGCATCGTCACAGCCAACCTCACGGCGAAAACGATCTCGCATATCTGCTACGGCGACTTCGCCGCCATCTATCCGGGCATCCTCGCTCTGCCCGTTGACCAGCTGGACCTCGCAATGGCGAACTACGAGTACAAGTACCTTGACCTCTTTGGCAGAGACCCGTTCAGCAAGGAGTTGGCGATCGGCATAGTCGATGTGCACAAGCATGAGCTCGAATCGGTGGACGAGGCGGCCGACGGCATCCGCAGGGGGCTGCGCCACGTCTCCGCAGATCGTTTGCTCCCGCACCCGGACTGCGGCCTCAAAACGCGCACGGTCGAGGAGTCGATCGCGAAATGCAGGGTCGTGGTCGAAGCCGCGCGCGTGGTGCGCGCTGAGTTGGCGGCCGTGCCCGCATGAGCGCCGCCGGGGAAACTACGGAGCTCATTCAGCAGCTGATCCGCAACGCTTGCGTCAACGACGGCACGCCTGATTCGGGCCAAGAGAGGCGCAGCGTGGACACCCTCGCCGCGTTCCTCGAGCACCCAGGCGTCGAGCTCCAACGGTACGAGCCACATCCGGGGCGGGGCAGCCTCGTGCTGCGGATCGAGGGCTCGGATCCGCAGGCGCCGAGCCTGCACCTCATGGGGCACTTGGACGTCGTCCCGGTGAACGCCGAGGGATGGCGGCGCGATCCCTTCGGTGGCGAGCTCATCGACGGCGAAGTCTGGGGGCGAGGGGCGATCGACATGCTCGCTGTGACGGCGTCCATGGCCGTTTCGACCCGCGCGCTCCTTCGCGCGGGATTCCGCCCTCGGGGGACGCTGGTGTATTCGGCCATGGCGGATGAAGAGGCTCTCGGGACGTACGGCGCGGCGTGGTTGACGGAGAACGCGTGGGACGACCTGCGCACCGACTTCCTCCTCACGGAATTCGGCGGGGCGCGGTTGCCGCTTCCGGGGAAGGAGGGCCCGCTGCTTCCGGTCAGCAGCGGGGAGAAGGGTTCGCACTGGCTCCAGCTGCGCGTCCGCGGGCGTCCTGGTCACGGCTCGATGCCGTACCGCACGGACAACGCGCTGACGAAAGCGGCGGAGGCCGTCGCTCGGATCGGGTCGTACCAACCACCGGTCGAGCTGCACGATCTCTGGCAGCGCTCGGTCAAGGCGCTCGGGCTGCCCGCGGCGCTCGGACGCGATCCTGCCGCCCTCGATGCCGCGCTTCCGGAGCTTCCGCTGGGGCTCGCGCGGATGGTCCACGCCGGCACGCGCACGACCTTCACGCCGACCGTTATGCGCGGCGGCACGAAGGCGAATGTGATCCCCGACAACGTCGAGATCGTCGTCGACGTGCGAACTCTCCCCGGCCACGAACGCGACGAGGTGCGCAAGATGCTGGCGGACGCGCTCGGCGATCTGCGCGACGCGGTAGAGATCACCGGCGAAGGCGACAATCCCGCCACCGCGTCGCCGCTCGATACCCCGCTGTGGGAAGCGATCACCGGCGTGACGCGACGTCTGGTGCCCGGCGCGACGCCGGTCCCGCTGATGCTCGTCGGCGCGACGGACGCCCGATTCTTCCGCCGCAAGGGCGTTGTCGCGTACGGCTACGGCCTCTACAGCGAGCGAATACCGTTCAACGAGTTCGTCTCGATGTTCCATGGGAACGATGAGCGGGTCGACGTGGAGTCCCTCGACCTGATGGCGCAGCTGTGGGAGGGCATCGCCCGCCAGTTCGTCGGGTAATAAGCGCGCCCGTTTGGGGCGCGTTTGGCCACCGCGCGCTCGCGTTACTGCGCGTGCCTTGCGGCTCCCTGGCCGGCCGAAGTTTCGCGGACCGGAGTCCATGCCTGCCGGGGTCCGAGGGGCTGAGCCCCCTCGTCATCTGGTGTAGAGGTCTAGCACCTCGCGGCGGAAGGGCACTCTCGCCTGCTTGCGGAGCGTGTCGAACTGGTCGAAGTCCCATTCCCCGACGAAGGTGACCGCGACGCCGCTCTTGCCGACCCGCCCGGTCCTGCCCACGCGATGCGTGAACGTGTCGGCGTCCTCCGGCAGGTCGTAGTTGATGACGTGGCTGATGTCCTCGATGTGCAGTCCGCGCGCCGCCACATTGGTCGCGACCAGCAAGGGGATCTTTCCCTCGCGGAACGCCTCCAGGGTGCGCTCACGCTCGCGCTGGTGCATGTCCCCATGGATCGCCGCGACCCGGTGGCCGCGTCGCTGCAGCGTCTCCAAAAGCCGATCAACGCCACGCTTGGTGTGCCGGAAGACGAGGACCTGCTCGATCTGGTACTTGCGCAGCAGCTCCTCGAGCGCCTTGACCTTGTCCTCTTCGAGGACCTCGATGTAGATCTGCTCGATCGCCTCGAGGTTCTGCTGCTCTGGGTGGATAACGACCTGCGCGGGGTCGCGCGTAAAGCTGTGCGCGAGGTCCTTCACCGCGCCCGCGAGCGTGGCGCTGAAGAGCGCTGTCTGACGCTTCGCCGGACAGTGCCGCAGCAGTCGCCTTACTTCCGGCGCGAACCCCATGTCGAGGAGGCGGTCGGCTTCGTCGAGGATCACCACTTCCAGACCGGAGAGGTCGAGCGTGCCCCGCTCGATGTGGTCGAGCAGGCGGCCGGGGGTCCCAACGACCACCGCCGCCCCGCGCTTGAGCGCGCGCTCCTGCTGGCCGTAACCGACGCCGCCGTACACGGCGATCTCGTGCGCGTGCCGATACCTCCCGAGGGCCGCGAACTCCCGCGTCACTTGCACGGCGAGCTCGCGCGTCGGGACGACGACCAGAGCCTGCGGACGCTTCGCCTCGGGGCGGACGCGCTCGAGGATCGGGATGGCGAAAGCGGCGGTCTTTCCGGTCCCCGTCTGGGCTTGCGCCAGCAGGTCGCGACCGCTCTGCAGGATCGGTATCGCCTTCTGCTGGACCGCCGTGGGGGCCATGAAGCCGAGGTCGCTGATCGCTCTCGCTATGTCGGACTGGACGCTCAGGTCGCCGAAACGGGCAACGCCAACGAGCACGGGTGCTGCGGCTATCAGTTGGTACTCCGTTCTATTTCACGCCAACTGTACCGGAAGCGGACGGACCTGTCACCACGGGAACATCGCCCGATCCCGGCCCGCGCACCCATATGCTGAAGATCATGGCTGGCTCGGTCCTCATCGCGCGCATCTTCGGCATCGATATTCGCGTGCACCTGTCGTGGCTCGTCATCTTTGGCCTCGTGCTGCTGACGCTTTCCGACCAGATCCTGCCCGAGCGTTACCCGTTCTGGTCGGATCAGAAGACCCTCATCGTCGCGGCGATCGCCGCGCTCCTGTTCTTCTGCTCCGTGCTCGCGCACGAGCTCGCGCATGCCCTCGTCGCCCGGCGCTTCCGCATGTCCGTGTCCTCGATCACGCTGTTCTTGCTGGGCGGCGTCGCGAATCTGACGAAGGAACCGCCGAGCGCCAAGGCCGAGTTCTTCATGGCGGCGGCAGGACCGTTCACGAGTCTGTGCATCGGCGGGCTGGGGGTGCTCGTGGCGACGGTGGCCGAGGCTCCCGTGCTGCAGCCGGTCCAGGCGGTCGCCGACTACCTCGGATGGGTGAACATCGCCCTCGCGCTGTTCAACATGGTGCCCGGGTTCCCTCTCGACGGAGGCCGGGTGCTCCGGTCGGCCGTATGGGCGGCTCGAAAGGACCGGTCCCTGGCGACGCGCGTCGCGGGACGCGGCGGTCAGATCGTCGCCGGCCTGCTGGCACTCTTCGGCCTGGTCGTCCTGGTCCGCTTCAACAACACGTTCGGCATCTGGTACGCGTTCATCGGGTACTTCCTCTTCAACGCCGCGAGCTCGGCGCTCCAGCAAGACCGCATCGGCAACGCCGTCGGCGGCGCCACTGTCGCGCAGCTCATGTCGACCGAGTTCACGGCAGTGCCCAGCGGCACTTCGCTGGCGGCGCTCGTCCGCGACCACTTCCTCCCGCGCAACCTTCGCGCCGCACCGGTCATCTTTGGAACGCGCTTCCTTGGGCTCGTCAGCGCTGCCGATCTGCGCAAGGTCGAGCAGGAGCAGTGGGCCTCCACCCCGGTGGACAACGTGATGCGGCGGACGGACGAGCTGCCCACCGTCACGCCCGAGGACCGGCTCCTGACCGCCGTCGAGAGATTCGGGGAGTCACCGCTGCTGCCGGTCGTGCGCGACGGCACGATCATCGCGGTCCTCGATCGCGACGCGGTGTTCGGCTATATCCGCATGCGCGACGTGCTCGGCATCGACCGCAGGTAGCGCACACCCTCGCGGCAGCCGGACTGCGCCGATCGCGGCCACAGCTCTGCTCGGGTCACGGCGGGCCGGCGCGTCTCACTCGATCCGGTCCTCGAGCTCCCAGGCGTGGTCGAGGATGTGCCAGGCGGCGCGCCGGATCGCGTACCTGGGAGGCCAGCGTTCCGCGCCTCGAGCTCCCAGCGAGGGGATATCGCCGCTGATACGACGCGAGAAAGCGTCGAGGAATGCCTCGCGTGTCGCTGCCGATCGCGCGTGCAGCTCCTTGGCGAGCGATCCTGCATCACCGCCGAGACGAGATAGGTAGGCCGCCTCCGCGTCGACGACGTGCTTGCGGATCTTGTCGCGGTCACGGCCGCCTCCGCGCGGTCCCTTCCTGAGGGGCCGGCCTTCGGCGACGTGCATGAGCTTGTCGAACCGCATCCAGCACGCTTTGATGATCTCGGCAAGCCGCTCGGCATCTCGATCATCGACTGCTGCCTTCTCGTCCGACTGGGGGATCCCTCCGGGAGCTCCGAAATCCGTGGTGCTGCTGCCCTCGAGTCGCTCGGCCACGTGCAGGTCGGATGCCGCGTTCGGTAGCTGGAGTTCCCGGCCCGCGCCCCCAAGAACGTCCTTGTATCGAGGCCCGCAGGCCACGAGCGCGTCCAGAGCGGCCGCCTCATCCCTTCCGCTTCGGCACCATCCCGGCCATTCCTGAGCTGCGGCGAATATCCGCTTTGTGCCGACCTCCAGATAGACGCTGATCCCCGGCACCTCAGCCGGTGCGTCCGGTCCCGTGTCCGGCCTCGCCGCTCTCGCCCGCCAGCAGCTCCACGGCGTGCGGAAGGACAGGTAGGAGCACCTCGAGCGACTCGCGCACGGCGCGCGGCGATCCGGGGAGATTCACGACGAGCGCACCGCGGAGCGACCCAGCGACGCCGCGCGAAAGCATGCCGTGCGGGGTCTTCTCGAGGGAGCGCAGCCGCAGCGCCTCCGAGATCCCGGGAGCCTCCCGTTCGATCACGCGTCGGGTCGCTTCGGGTGTGACGTCGTTCGGCGAGAGGCCGGTGCCGCCGGATGTGAGTACGACACTCGCTCCTTTGCGTACCGCACTCAGGATCGCAGCCGCGATGCGTTCGGCATCGTCGGGAACGAGCTCGGCTGAGATCACGCCGATCCCGGCGGCGGCCAGCGCTTCGCGCATGGCAGGGCCGCTCTCGTCTTCGCGCTCGCCGGCGTGGCCCTTGGTGCTCACGGTGATGATCCCCGCACATACGGCGGAGGCGCGAGTGCTCACTCGGCTTCGTACGCTCCGGAGGCGCCGCCCGATTTGCTCGCCAGTCTGACGTCGGTGAGGCGCGCGCCGCGCTCGGCCGCCTTCAGCATGTCGTACAGCGTCAGGCCCGCGACGGCCACTGCCGTCAACGCCTCCATCTCCACTCCCGTCGGCCCGGTCGTCGCCGCCGTCGCTTCGATGGCGATGCCCTCCGCGATGAGCTCCAGGTCGATCGCGACGTGAGTCAACGCGATGGGATGACACAACGGGATGAGGTCGCTCGCGCGCTTCGCTCCCATGATGCCCGCGATCCGCGCCGTCGCGAGCACATCGCCCTTCTTCGTGGCTCCGGCGCGCACCAGTGCGAGCGTCTCGGGAGACAGGCGGAGAAGCCCGCGCGCGACCGCCCGTCGCTCAGTGTCCGGCTTCGCGCCGACGTCGACCATTCGCGCCCGCCCTCGTTCGTCCACGTGGCTGAGCGCGCGGCTCCGCGCCTTCACCTCGATGCGCGCTCCATCAGTGGTCCTCTGGAAGCTCCGTGAGGATGAGGTTCACCCGCTCGCCAGGCGCCACCCGGGCGATGCCCTGAGGAACGTCGATCAGGCAGTTCGCGAGCGCCATCGAACGCAGGATTCCGGAGCCCTGCGGTCCGGTCGTGCGCACTTCTTGAGCGCCGTCGTAGACGCCCCGCGCGAAGAAGCGCAGATGCGTCGGCTTTTCGATCGTGTCGCGCAGCGTCGCGGCCGTCCGAGGGCGCCCGAGCTTGGTGCGGCCGGCCATTCGCAGGAGCGCCGGACGAACGAAGAGCTCGAAGGTCAGGAGCGCCGACACGGGGTTCCCGGGCAACCCGAATATCGGCGTCATCCTGTCGCCTGCCTGCAGCTCGCCGAACGCGAGAGGACGCCCGGGACGGATCGCGATGGACCAGAAGTCCATGGTCCCCAGCTCCTCCACGACCGGCTTCACGTGGTCGTGATCGCCGACCGAAACGCCACCGCTCGTGACCACGCAGTCGGCCGCGGACGCTTCGACCAGGGCGTCGCGGAGTTCCTGCGCGGTGTCCCGCACGATGCCAAGGGGCCACGGCTCGCATCCCGCGGCGGCGACCGCCGCGCCGAGGGAATAGCGATTCGCATCGCGCACCTGGCCGGGTCCCAGGGGCGCGTCCAGGTCGACGAGCTCGTCGCCCGTCGACAGGATGGCGACGCGAGGGCGGCCGATGACGCTGAGCCGCGCCATCCCCATCGCGGCGAGCACTCCGATCTCCGCCGCCCGGAGGACGGTGCCTTTTCGGAACACCACCTCCCCGGCCCGAAGGTCCTCACCTGCCTGGCGCACCGAGAGCCCGTGAGCCGTCGCGACCGTCACGGTAACGGCGTCGGCACCGTCGTCCGTGTCCTCCACCCGCACGACCGTGTCCGCTCCGTCCGGCATCGGCGCACCGGTCATGATCCGGACGGCCTCCCCTGGACCGATTCTGCCGCCCGGCACCTCACCCGCAGCTATGGAGCCGACGACCTTCAGCCGGACGGGCGCCTCGGTCACGTCGGCTCCGCGCACCGCGTAGCCGTCCATCGCCGAGTTGCGGAAGGGCGGGACGTCTCCGGGGGCCTCCACGTCAACGGCGAGCGTCTGACCCAGGAGGTGCGGAGCCAGTGGGAGCACGTGCACCCGGAGCGGATGGATACGTCCGAGGATCCGCGCCAGCGCGTCATCGACCGTGAGGCTGCGGGTCGCGGCTTTCGCCGCTGAGGGGCTGGTGGCCACTGAGCCGAGTTTAGGAGGCCCGTCGCCCAGGGCAGGTCACGGCGGCGTCAAAGCGAAATCAGATGGGGATCCTGAGCGCTCATCCCGCCGAATGGTCGTGTGTTTGTGGGTCTTGCAAGCGAACGGAGGCTCCACACCTGTTCCGTTCGACACGGCGCGGGGGCACGCGGGATGCATAAAGTTCTGCAGCAACGCGAAAGGAGGAAGTAAGCATGGGATTCATCTTGTTCCTGGTCATGGGACTGATCGCGGGATTCATCGCGCGAGCGCTGGTCCCGGGACCGGACCCAATGGGCTGGGTGGGCACGATGGTGCTCGGCATCATCGGCTCGTTCGTGGGCGGCACCCTGGCCGCGCTCTTTTTCGGCGGCGGAACATTCGAGTTCACAACGGCCGGACTCATCGGCTCGATCATCGGCGCCATCATCGCGCTGCTGGTCTGGCGGATGTTCAACAGCCGCAGAGCGGTCGCCTAGCGACCGCGCCCCGGCTACGCCACGCTCCGCTCCTCGTCCCTGGCCAGGGACTCCCCGGCAAGACGCAGGAGCGCGAGCGTGGTCGGCACCCCTGTGGACCAGGTCGCCGACCCGGTCCGCACTCGCCATCTCGCGCCGCTGAAGGCTCGCACGGAGGCGGTCGTCGATCGGAGCAGTTCCTCCAGACGTTGCCGCAGCACGGCAGCCACGAGATCGCCCTTGTCCTCCCCGCGGGACCCCCTTGCGACCAACAGCGCGACGCCTTGGTCCCCGTAGCGATATGGCGCCACATCCACACCCAGAAGTGTGGTCGCGCCCCCGAGCATGGCGCGGATCACCCGGTGCACGAGCGCGCGTCGTGTGGCTTCCGCCGGGTGCGAGACCTCGAGCGCTCCGAGCGTTATCGCGAAACCGGCGCCTCCATCCCGGGCGGCCGCCACTCGTTCCCGCACGGTCGCCACCAGCACCCGGTCGAGGTACGCGTCGGCCACCGGCGCGGCTCGTGGCAGGCTGGGGGCGGGGATCGCGGGGGCCGCGCCACACCCGGCGTCGGCGTCCCCGAGAAGCTTCAGGGCGCTCTTTATCACCGCGCTCCAGCGCTCGCGCTCGGCCACGCGTTCGGCGGCGCCCAGCGCCGTGAGCGCGACCGCGCCGTCGGCAATGGGTGCCACGTGCCCGCCTTCGATCAGCGATTGGAGAGCGCGCCCGAATGCACCATTCGCGATCGGCAAGCGCTCTGCGGACGCGCGTGCGAGAAGCGCCGCCGGGCGGCCCGGGGTATGCGCGAGCGAGTCCAAGACGAACAGCCGGAAATACGCCGTCGCGAGGCCCGTGAGCGCGGGACGGACCATAGGTCGCTCCTCCGAGTCTTTACTCGGAAGATGTTTTCGGCGCACTCTTGCGCGGACTCCTTGCAGGTCTGCTCGCGGGGCTATCCCGCTACTTCTCTACCTCCATCGCTTTGGCGATGGACGCCAGGAACTCCTTGTTGGTCTTGGTCTTCGTGAGCCGCTGGAGCAGGAGTTCCGTGCCTTCGATCTGGCCGACTGCCGAGAGCATCTTCCGCAACAGGATCACCTGCCTCATCACTTCGGGAGCAAGCAGGAGTTCCTCGCGGCGCGTGCTCGAGGACGGGATGTTGATCGCTGGGAAGGTGCGGCGCTCTTGGAGCTTGCGGTCGAGGATCATCTCGGAGTTGCCGGTGCCCTTGAACTCCTCGTAGATGACATCGTCCATCCGGCTACCCGTGTCGACCAGGCACGTGGCGAAGATGGACAGCGACCCCGGTCCTTCGACGTTCCGCGCCGCTCCGAAGAAGCGCTTTGGCGGATACAGCGCGACGGGGTCCATCCCGCCGGACAGCGTGCGCCCCGAGGGCGGCACCGCGAGGTTGTATGCCCGAGCGAGCCGGGTGATCGAGTCGAGGACGATCGCGACGTCACGGCCCGTTTCGACGAGGCGCTTCGCGCGCTCGAGCGCAAGCTCGGCGACGCGGGTGTGGTTCTCCGTCGGTTCGTCGAACGTCGAGGCGAACACCTCGGCCTTTACCGAGCGTCGGAAGTCGGTCACCTCTTCGGGACGCTCGCCGACCAACACGACCATGACGTGTGCGTCCGGGTGGTTGCCGATGATCCCGTTCGCGATGTCCTTCAGCAGCGTCGTCTTGCCGGCCTTGGGAGGAGAGACGATGAGGGCGCGCTGGCCCTTGCCAAGCGGGTTGATCAGATTGATGAGGCGCTGGCTCAGGTTCGCGCTCTCGATCTCGAGGTCGAACATCTCGTCCGGGAAGACCGGCACGAGGTTCTCGAAATGCGGCCGCCGGCGCGCGAGCTCCGGGTCCACCCCGTTGACCGCCTCGACGCGCAGCAGGCTGAAATACTTCTCACTGTCTTTCGGGGGGCGCGTCTGGCCCGTCACGAAGTCGCCGGTCCGTAGCCCGATGCGCCGCACCTGGCTCGACGACACGTACACGTCCTCTGCCGACGGTAGGAGGCTGCGCCGGCGGAGGAAACCGAAACCGTCCTCGACGATCTCGAGGATGCCCTGGGCGAAGATGTTGCCCTGGGCCTCCGTCTGCGCCTGGAGGACGCGCAGCATCACCTCCTGCTTGTCCGTCACGCCCGTCAGGTCCGTCACGCCGAACTCGCGCGCCGCCTCCACGAGCTGCTTGCCCTTCATCTCGCTGAGCTCGGTGATCGTGTAGTACCTGCGGGCCGGGGTCTCGACGCGCGCGGGCTGCTCGCGCGGGGCATCCGTCGTGATGGGCGGCGCGCCCACCTCGCGTCGCGGGCCGCGGCGATCCAGGTCTCGACCGTTCACCCGCGGTCGGGAGACCTCGTTCTCCTGTGGTGTCAGGTTCGTCGCGGCAGGCGTCTCGGTAGGAGGTGCGGGAGCGGGTTCTGAGTTTTCCACCTGAATCGGTGCTCCTTAGGTATGTATGCCGGGCAGCGATGGCCACCATGGCGACTTGCCGGTCCGGGGCGCGAAATGCGGCCGCACCCGGCTGAAACGGAGGGGAAACGTGCTGATCTCAGTATAGCCTTTGAGCGCCATGACGAGCGAGCACGGGCTTCGCCCGGCGCAGCGAGTCCTCCAGCCTTGAGCACGCGCTCGAGGAGCGGAGGCGTATGCCGACGCGGCGAGCCGCTCAGGTAGTCGGCGCCATGACACGAGTGAGCACGAACTTCGCCCGGCGCAGCGAGTCCTCCAGCCTTGAGCACGCGCTCGAGGAGCGGAGGCGTATGCCGACGTGGCGGGCCTCTTAGGTGCCTCAGCTCGCGCGCCGGATCGGTCTCGGTTTTGCGTCGCGAGGGTCCGTCGCGGAGATCGTCACTTGGTCTGATCGCGCACGCGAGCTCGGCGTCGAGTCCATCTGGTTCCACGATTCCTATTTCGAGCGCGACGCCGTGACGTACGCGACGGCCGTCTCCGCCCAGGTCGCCGATATCGGCATCGGCCTCGGGGCGCTGAATCCGTACACGCGCCACCCGGTCCTGATCGCGATGACCGTCAGCGCGCTCGACGAGCTCGCGCCTGGCCGTATCAGGCTCGCCCTCGGAAGCGCCCTCCCCTTCCGGCTCGGCCAGATGGGGATCCCCTACGAGCCGAGCGAAGCCGTGCAGCGCGTCGGGTCAGCGATCGACACCGTTCGCGCGCTGTGGGCGGGCCAGAGGCTGCCCGCCGGAGCGCCCGGTCTGCCACCGCTCCAGCCGATGTTCGCGCCAGTCCACCGCGTGCCGATCTTCGTCGCAGGGTACCGCTCGCCGATGATGGCCCTCGCCGGAGAGAAGGCCGACGGGTACCTCGCGCGGCCCGCCGAGTCCCTGCCGGGGTTGCGCAAGCTGCTGCGCGTCCTGCGCCAGGCCGAGTCCCGGGTGGGAAGGGCCGAGGGTGCCGTCGAGACGTCGGGTTACCTACTCTCGTTGGTGGACGTGACCCGGCGCGAAGCGCTGAACCGCGCGAAGCGCGAGCCCTTCGTCATCTACATGATGAGCATCCTCTCTGAGACCACGCTCAAGAGAGCCGGTTTCGAGATTGACCTCCGCGACCGTATCGCGGCCGCGTGGCGGGCTGAGGACTACAACGCGGCGGCGCAGCTGATCCCCGACGAGCTTCTCGATGCGTTCCTTCTCTGTGGGACCAGCGACGAGGTCGCCGATCGCGTATCCGAGTACCGAGCTGCGGGCATGGACGTTCCGTTGCTCCAGCCGATCGTGCAGGAGGCATCGCAGGTCGAAGGGATCCTCCGCGCCGCCATCGCCTATGGCCGCGCCGCCGAGAGCGCCCGGGCGCGAGGTCGCGCGGCGCTCGACGAGCAGCGACTCGGAACCGGCAGAGGGCTCGCCCGGCGAGTGCAAGCCATCTACGAGATCGCGCGTCCCTTCAGCTTCACCGCGTCGGTCGTGCCGGTGGCCGCCGGCGGAGCGCTGGCCGCGATCGACGGCGCTTTCTCGTGGACCCTCTTCGCAGCGGCGCTCGCCGGCGGCGTGGCGATCCATATCGGCACGAATGTGATCAACGAGATCTACGACGTGCGCAAGGGCGTCGACTCCATCACCTCGCCCCGCGCGAGCCACGCCATCGTCGCGGGTCGCCTCGCGGAGCGCGAGGCGTTCATTGTCGCCTTCGCCGCGTTCGCACTCGCCGCCGCGCTCGGGGTGTTCCTCATTTCCGTACGCGGCTGGCCGGTCGCGCTTCTCGGCGTCCTAGGTGTCGCGGGCGGCTACACGTATACCGCGCCGCCGTTCGAGTACAAATACCGCGCCCTCGGGCTGCCCCTGGTGTTCCTCTTCATGGGCGTACTCATGGTCGTCGGTGCGCATTACGTCGTCGCGGGATTCTTCGACCCTCGGACGCTGATTCTCGCCGTGCCAGTCGGTCTGCTCGTCACCGCGATCCTCCAGGGCAACGAATGGCGCGACATCAGCGAGGACGCGCGGGCCGGCGCAGTCACTTTCTCGGTGCGGTTCGGCCGTCGGGCCGCGCACCTCTGGTACGTCGGTCTCGTCGTCGCGGCGTACATGGCGCTCGCGATCGCCGTGTCGTTCGGCGCGCTGCCGCTGCCGACGCTCCTCGCGATCCTCTCGCTCCCGTTGCTCGTGCGCGCGGTCCGCGCGTCCGAGCTCGGCGCGAGCGGGCAGCAGCGCGCGATCGCGATGATCGACCTCGAGACGGCGCAGCTGCACGCCGTCTTCGGTCTGCTTCTTGTCGTCGGGCTCATCCTCTCCGCGGTGCTGCGCTGAGGTCCCCCGGTCCGATAGCCTCGCGGGGACCTTCGCCACGCGCGACCGCCGCAGGGCTGATGGTGGCCTACGCAGCTTTCGCGCTCATCTTCCGCGGACCCCGCGTCCGCTTCTGGCAGCGGATGACCATCACCGGGGCGGCGCTCGGGTCGATCGCTCTTGCCGGCGAGCCGGGCCTACGGCGCCCTCGACTCGGCCTGCGCGACGTCGGCCTCGGGCTCGCGATCGCCGGCGGCCTCTACGCCGTCTTTCAGATCGGCGACCGTGCCGCCCGCCGGATCCTCCCTCGCGGCGAGGCCGAGATCAGTGACATCTACGCGCTCCGCTCGCTCCGCCCTCGCGGGGAGATCGCTCTTCGCCTGGCCGCGGTCATAGCGCCTGCGGAGGAGCTTTTCTGGCGTGGCCTCTTGCAGCGCGCCCTCGGCGCGCGGGTCGGCGCGGTTCGTGCGGCGGCGCTCGCGACCGGCGCATACGGCGGCGCGCACCTGGTGACGGGAAATGTGGCGCTGATCGGCGCTGCCGCGACCGCAGGCCTCTACTGGAGCGCGCTTGCCGCCCTGGGCGCGCCGATGGCCGCGCTCGTGATCAGCCACGTGGTGTGGGATGTGTGGATCTTCCTCGTCGCTCCGACGCAGGGCGATCCAGGCGGCGCGTAGCGCCGGTCACCGGTGCCACCGGGGCGCGGACTGACGCACGTGGAAGATGCGGAAGAACACGATCGTGCTCTCGTGGTAGAGGTACCACACGTTGAATGGGGTGCGTCGTAGTCGCATCTTGAGCAGAGAGTGCCGCCGTGGTGCTCGGCTTCGCGTCGCACAAGGGGAAAGACAGCGAGCATCTCGCAGACCAATTGACTTGACCTCCTAGGATGCCATCAGGTGGCAGACAAAACGATCGTGTTCATCCACGGTGCATGGGTCACCGCACTTTGCTGGGATCCGTTCGTGGCTACTTCACCGAGCGCGGCTTCCGCTGCCTCGCACCAAGTTGGCCGCACAAGGCCCGCCGGCCGAGCAGCGCCGCGTTTACGAGGAGCAAGCGACGCCTGAAACCGGCCGGATCTTCTTCCAGGCCGCGTTCGCCCTCCTCGACCGCAAGCGTGCGACGCAGGTCGATTTCGCGAGCCGACGCGAGCGCCGCGTCTCATCACCGCCGGTTCGGGCGATCACAACGTGCGGCCGGCAATGGTCAAAGTGAACTAACGGAAGTACCGCCCACGCGTCGACACGGACCGATTTCCATGAGTTCGCCGGACGAACCCACCGGGTCATTGCCGAGACGGGCTGGGCGGAGGTCGCCGCATTCGTACAGAACTGGGTGGAGATGCGGGTGGCTCCCGGTGCCGATCCAAATTGATGGGGCGCTGGCCGCGAGGGATCTGTCGCACGTGCGCCGCGTTTGCCGATCACGCTATGAACGACACTCGAACTCCCCGCGCGTCTCGCCGATGTCCACGACGGTAAAGGAGCTTCGCCGAGAGCGAGCCGATCAGGCGCACGAGCAGAAGGCCGCCGATGATTACCGCTCCGCCAGCGGCACCCAGCGCTTTCCCGAGGGACCGGTGTACTCGGACTCTGGGCGAATGAGCCGGTTGTCTCCATGCTGCTCCATGATGTGCGCACACCAGCCGGCGATGCGCCCGATGGCGAACAACGAGGTCCCCAGGTCCGCCGGCAGCCCAAGGTACGTGTACGTCGTCGCGGCGTAGTAGTCGACGTTGACCGGCAGATGGCGACGGGCGTTCACGGCTTCCAAGAGCTTCTCCTGGATCGCGAAATACTCCGGGCCCTTCACGTCCTTCGCAAGCTCCGAGGCGAATCTCCGCAGATGCTTGGATCGCGGATCGACCGTCCTGTACACGCGGTGGCCGAACCCTGGATAGCGCGGATGCTTCTGCTGTTCGGTCTTCTCGACGTATCCATTGACGCGGTCGGGTGCGCGGATCTCGTCGAGCATCCGCATCGTGCCGTCGGTGGCGCCGCCGTGCAGCGGGCCCTTCAAAGCGCCGAGTCCGGCGGTGACCGCCGCGTGCATGTCCGCGAGCGTGGCCGCCGTGATGCGTGCAGCGAACGTCGACGCGTTCAGCCCGTGCTCGGCTTGCAGGATGAAGCAGGTGTTGAGGACTTCGGCGGCGCGTTCGTGTCCCTCGTCGCCCCAGGTCATTCGGGCGAAGTTCGCCGCATGGCCGAGGGATGGCTCCGGAGGTATCGGCTTCTCGCCCTTGCGGCGCCGTATGTACGTCGCGAGGATCGTAGGCATCTTCGCGGTAAGGCGCACGGCCTTGCTGTATTCGGCTTCGGGAGTGTTGTCGCCCTCGGACGGATCCTCGACCGCCGCCGCCGAGACCACCGTCCGCACCACGTCCATCGGGGTGCCGTTCTCTGACATCTTGCTCAGGAGATCGCGGAGGAACGGCGACAGCGCGCGGTGTTTCACGAGCTCGGCCTTGAAGTCCCGCAGCTGGTCCCTGTCGGGGAGCTCGCCCCGCAGCAGCAGGTGGGCGACCTCTTCGTATTCGGCGCGCCCCGCCAGCTCGTCGATGTCGTACCCGCGATAGACGAGGCTCCCGTCCGCGACCGAGCAGATCGCTGTGGTCGTCGCGACGACGCCCTCGAGGCCGCGCGGTGCCGCCGTGCGCTCGGTGCCCATCGCGCGAAGTCTCCCATGCGCGCGGCGCTGGCGGCTCCACGGTGGGCTTGACAGCACGGGATGGGAGGGGAGTACATTCCCCTCGCTCAGCCGTTAAGCTGACAACAGAGCGACATTCCCTCATCCCACCCACCAGCGGGGGGCGGCGGCCGCTAGGCCGGCGCCCTTTCGCTTTGGTCGGCATATCGTCACCAGAGCCGAGGCGCCTGAAAGGAGCACCATGACGCTCGTTCGGGGCGGTTCCGGACCCAGGCGCATGCCGATCCCCGCGGATCGCTACCGCAGCGCTGCCCGGTCGGCTGGCGCCAAGCGCCGGCGCCAGACCGGCGCCTTCGGAATGCTCGGCTGGGTGGCGGTCGGCCTCGCCGCCGCGATCATGCTGCCGCTGGGGCTCGCCACCGCGGGAGCTTCGCTCGGCGAGCTCGCGGGTTCCGTCGGCGCCTCCGTCGCCGCGCAGGCACCCAAGGGTTTCCAGCCCCTCGTCATCACGGACAGCGCCTCGACGACCGCCGGGGCGGAGCCCGTCCTCGACGGCCTGCCAAACCACACTCGCGAAGCGCGCATCCTCGTGCACGGCCACGTGCCGGCGTTCGCCCTCGGGCCCGACAGAAGGCTGGAGGTCCTGGTCAATGGGGAACCCACGACGACCGTCGCCGTCGACGACCGGTCGCGCTTCGCGTCGGAGGCGATCCTCCGCGATGGCCCGAACGCGATCGTCGCTCGGCTCGTCCAAGGGAGGGACACCATCGCCTCGACTTCCCGGACGGTCATCGTCGACCGGACGCCCCCTCCTCTGGTCCTCGTGCGCCCGCACCCCGGGGACATCGTGGACGGACCGACCGTGACGGTGGAGGGCAAGACCGAGCCGCGTCTCGAGGTCAGCGTGAACGACCGCACGCTCGTTGTCGCCGCCGACGGCACCTTCTCGGACTCGTTCACGGCCCCCGAGGGTCCGCTGGCTGTGCGAGTGGTCGCCCGGGACCTCGCGGGGAACGCGACCCTGTTGACGGTCCCGGTGGCGGTCCGGGTGACGCCGCTTCCGACCGGCGTGACGTTGAAGGTCACGCTCGACCGGACCGCGGTGCGCCCTGGAGAGGCCGTCGTCGCCGACATCGTCCTGAGCGACGCGGGCGCACCCAGAGCCGGAGCGACGGTGAGCCTCTCCGTCGGTGTCATCGCGATCGCCAGCGCACGTACGGATGCCGCCGGACACGCGCGCATCGGATTCGCAGCGCCACCGAACGAGGGCGCCGCATCGGTGGTCGTGCTCGCGCCCGGCGGCGCGGGATCAGCGGTCCTGACCGTCGCCCGTTGAGCGAAGCGAACCTCGTCCTCTTTGCGATCCTTGGCGGTACCGCGCTCCTGCTCTACGGCGTGCGGCTGGTCGGCGAAGGTCTCCAGCGGGCCGCCGGGACGCGTCTTCGGCACATCCTCTCGACCCTGACGGGCGATCGCTTCAAGGCGCTCGCCGTTGGCGCGGGCGTGACGGCCGTCCTGCAGTCCTCCAGTGCGACGACCGTCATGCTCGTGGGCTTCGCCTCGGTCGGGCTGCTGACCCTGCGGCAGACCATCGGGGTCATCCTCGGCGCCGACATCGGCACCACGGTCACGGTGCAGCTTCTGGCATTCAACCTCCTGGCGCTCGCGCCGCTGGTGGTGTTCGCCGGTTGGGCGCTCCTTGCGGGCGGTCGAGGGACGGTCCGCTATGTCGGCCAGGCGATCCTCGGCTTCGGCTTCCTCTTCCTGGGCATGCGCATCATCGCCGAGGGAACGCAGCCGCTGCAGCAGAGCGCGCTGTTCAGCGAGTTCTTTCGCGCGCTCGTCGGGCAGCCGCTCATCCTCTTCCTACTGTCCGCCCTCTTCACCGCAGTGGTGCGCTCCAGCGCTGCCACGCTCGGCCTCGCGCTCTCCCTCGCGACGAACGGCCTGATCTCGCTCGACGGGGCCATCCCGATCATCTTCGGCGCGAACGTCGGGACGGCGGCCACGGCGCTGGTCGCCTCGGTCGGCGCGAACGCCGAGGCGAGGCGGGTGGCGGCGGCGCACGGCATGTTCAAGCTTGCCGGCGTGCTCATCTTCATACCGTTCATCGCCCCGTTCGTGGACCTCGTGCGCGGGACCGGCCCTGACATTCAGCGGCAGATCGCCAACGCGCACTCCCTTTTTAACGTCATCGTGGCTCTCGTCTTCCTACCTTTCGCCGATCCGATCGCCGATCTCTTCACCCGTCTGATCCGGAGCGGTCGCCAGACGGACGTGGGGGCCATCTATCTCAACCCGCAGGTGCTCGATACGCCTGCCGTCGCACTCGGGCAGGCGATGCGCGAGGTCATGCGCATGGCCGACCTCGTCCTGCGCTCGCTCCAGGAGACCATCGTCGTGTTCGATCGGGATGACGAGTCGCTGATGAGGGAGCTCATCCGGCGGGATGACCAGATCGATCGCCTCGAGGAAGACATCAAGCAGTACGTCACGAAGCTGCGCGAGCAGTCGCTCACACGCGAGCAGTCGGAGCGCGAGACGGGGCTGATCTTCATCGTCGCCGATCTCGAGGCGATCGGTGACGTCATCGACAAGAACCTCATGGAGCTGGCGCAAAAGAAGATCCGAGGCCATCACCGCTTCAGCGAGGCGGGCTCGCGCGAGATCCGCGAGCTGCACGCGAAGGTCGTCGAGAACCTCGAGCTCGTCATCGGAGCCCTGGCCACCCAGGACCGTGAGGTCGCCGAGAAGGTCATCCGCCACAAGAACAAGATCAGCGCGCTCGAGCGCCAGTACCGCCAGTCGCACATCCACCGCCTGCACGCGGGCCTCCCGGAATCGATCGACACCTCCAGCATCCACCTCGACGTGCTATCTGGCCTTCAGCGCGTGAACTCGCTCGCCACCAACATCGCTTATGCGGTCCTCGGCCAACACGTCGCTTAAGGCGCCCGGGAGGGCCTTCGTCGGCACCTCGGGCTGGGCGTACGCCAGTTGGAAGCCGAAGTTCTATCCGGCCGATGTGAGACCGTCGGCCTTCCTGACGCATTACGCGAAGCGCCTCCAGACCGTCGAGGTGAATTACACCTTCAACCATCTTCCGACGGAGCAGACGGCCGCGAAGTGGCTCGCGCACACGCCGGACGACTTCATCTTCGCGTTGAAGGCGTCCCAGCGCATTACGCACTTCGACAGGCTCAGGAACCCGGCGGAGACTCTCCCTCGCTTCCTCGACAGCGCGCGTCTCCTCGGTAGGCGACTCGGGCCCATCCTCATTCAGACGCCGCCGTCGTTTCAGCGCGACGATGACCTGCTCGCGGGGTTCCTTGGCGAGCTCCCCCCGGACGTCCCGTTCGCGGTCGAGTTCCGTCATCAGTCGTGGTACGCGCGGGAGACGCTCGAGCTCCTCGACCTGCGCGGCGTGCCGCTCGTCCACGCCGAGGGTGAACGAGCGCCCTCACCGCTCGACACGATCGCCGCGACGGGTACCTTCGCGTACGTCCGACTGCGGGCGGCCGCCGGCTACGGCGACGCCGCGATCGCCGCATGGACCAAGCGCCTTGCCGCGGTGCTCGCCGGTGGCCGCGACGTGTACGCATATTTACGCCACGACGACGACGGCGCGAACGGGCTCGCGGCGCTTGCCCTGCGCGAAGCGCTGAGTGGATCCTCCGCCTCGCCGAGCGGCGAAGTGCCGCGCATTTCCTAACCGATCAGCGCCGGCGCCTCCGCGATCGCGGCCCGCGGCGGCGGTTTCGGGACCCGGGTCATGAGCAGGGCGGCGGCGACCGCGAGGATCGCGCTGGTGTAGAGGACGGTGTCGAGGCCTGTCCGCTCGGCGAGTGCGGCCATCGGCGCGATCGCCAGTCCGCCGAGCCCGATGGACAGCCCCAGCATCAGGCCGCTGACCATGCCGAGGTTGCCGGGCATGCTCTCCTGGCCGCGGACGGCGAGAACGACGAATGAGCCGTTGAGCAGCAGTCCGCTGACGATCGCCGCCAACCAAAAGCCGGCATCCACATGCGGCTGAAGCGCGAGCGCAACGCACGCGGGTCCGCCGGCGAGAAGTCCCGCGACGACGACCTTATCCCTACCGATCCGGTCGGCGACCGCGCCGCCCACGAGTCCGCCCACAGCGCCCGCGAGCAGGAATGACGTGAGGAGGCGCGACGACGTCACGACATCGGCACCGCGGGCCACCGCGATGATTGGCAGGAACGAGGCAACGAGCGTCGACGCCCACGAACGCGCCGCGGCCACTCCGATGAGCGGTGCGAGCATCCGCCGATTGCGCGCGAGGACCGAGCGCAGTGGCAGCTGCGCACGGCCATGCGCCGAGACCGTCCACGCCGGACCAAGCCGCCAAACGATCAGGGACATCGCCAGGGCGGGTAAGGCCAGGAGCCAGGTCCCACCCAGCCCGATCGAGGCGAGCATCAAGCCGACGGCGAGCGGCCCGATGGGCAGGCCAAAGTTCCCGGCGCTGATGTAGAGGCTCATCCAGCGGCCGCGCGCGGCGTCCGGCACCGTGCGCGCGACGAGTGCCGCGCTGACCGGGTGAAAGAGCGCGGTGCCGAGTCCTCCCGCAAGGAGCGCGAGCGCGACCCACCCGAACGAGGGCGCGAGTCCGAGGCTACCTGCCGCCAGCCCAGAGCAGGCCACCCCCGTCCACGCCATCCACCGCGTGTTCGTGCCGCGATCCGCGATGTGTCCGAAGAGCGGCTGCGCGAACGAGGACGACGCTTGATAGATCGTGACGAGGAGTCCCGCGAGTCCGAGCGTCAGGCCGAGCCGTGTCAGCAGGAGTGGGAGCAGCGCGGGCAGCATGAACGCGTAGGAGTCATTCACCATGTGGGCGAGGGCCATGAAAACGACCGATACGGGACGGTTACGCACGCGTCAGTTCGACGGAATGCTCCAGCCGAGAGGCACGACGTGGATCCACGTCTGGCCGGGAGAAAGGAGCACGATCTCGCCGTAGCGGCTGGTGAACCGGAAGGCATCGGTGTTCGCCGCCCGCGACCACGTCCCATCCTGGCGTCGCCCGTCGCGGAAGATGGATGCCGGTCCGCTGCCGGTCAGACGCATGTCGAGGCCCAGCGAGCCGAGCGAGTCCTCGACGATGTTGGTCGTCCATACATCCGTCTGAATCACCACGACGTTCCTTGCAGCGATCGGCCGGCGTCCGTAGGCGTCGATCTCTCGCGCGAGCGTTCCGCCGCCGTCGTTCTGCCAGCGCGCGTAGGTCGCCGTCGCCGCGTCGTAGCGGTAGCGGACCTCGTTGTTGTGCTGATAGGGGATGGTGATCGTGTTCGCGAAGCCCGAGCCGTACATGCCGCCCGCCCAGCTCACGTGGTTCGGAAAGTCGAGGATCTCCCAGTTCGGGATCGCGACCGCTCCGCCGCCTCCTGCGGCGTTCGTCGCCTGCCGCAGCGCGTCCGAAGACGTGAACATGTCATAGGGAGACGAGCGCGGGTTACCCGAGCTGTCGCGATTCGACCGGTAGTAGGCGCTCGACGACCACGAATAATTGGCATTCAGGTCGATGTATCTGCCGGCGCCGGCGTCCGCTCGGATGAGGTCGGTCTCGTAGTCCGTCGCGCCGGAATACGCGAGCGCGCCACGGACCATCGGGGTGATGTAGCGGTCGACCAGCCGTGCGGAACGCACCGAGCCGATGACCGGCGGATCCTTGGAGTGGAAGATCGCCTCGTATCGGGTGATCCCTGCCTCGACCAAGGTCTCGAACACGACGTCCGCGAGGCTCGTGCCGGAATGAGGTCGAGCCGCCGGCGCGTTGTCGATCCGCACGTTGAGCGCGCGGCGGCCCACAGGACCGCTCCCGATGGCGCCACCGGCCAGAGGCCAGCAGCCGCCGCACGAGGGCCGCTGGCTCCAGCCCGGCGGACTTCCGTCCGGATTGAGGACCGTGAGCACCCAGTAGACGCCGTAGTCCTCCATCCACTGGGCGCCCTCGATGACCGGACGCAGCGCCATCACGTAGACGCCAGGCGACGTGGGTGCCTGGACGGTGAACTGGAACCAGGCGATCTGTCCGGGGCCCACGTACGCGGACGGCTGCTGCGCGATCCGATTCGCGCTCGGCCATCCGACGGCGACGCCGCCGAGTGGTGTCGGCTGGTCCGCACCCGGCTCGGGTCCCCACGTGCCGAGGTACGCGGCCTCTCCCATCCGCGACTGCACCCAGCCCTGGCTGCCGGTGTTGTGGTACGCGACCGTCGCCACCGACCGGCCGCCCGGGCAGAGGGTCATGTAGCCGCTCTGGCCGAACCACTGCGCGTGAAAGCCGGGTAGCCCGCCTGGGCTCTTTGCGGGGGCCGGTATACCCGGACCGACGCTCGAGGTGCACGTGGCCGCGGCGGCCGGCGTAGCGGTCGGGATCGCGCCCGAGACCGCGGCCGCGGTCGCCACGGCGACCGCCGCCATCCATGCGAGCGCTGTGCGTGACGCTCGCGAGCTCATGGGATGCTCGTCACGGTCCAGCCTGGGTACACGAAGTGGATCCACGACTGCCCGGGCTCGAGCGCGATCGCTTCTCCGTTCTGGTCGAAGAAGGTGAACATATCGAGCGCGCCGTCCCGCTTCCATGTCCCGTCCTGGCGGCGGCCGTCACGGAACACCGAAGCGGCGCCGCCGCCGGTCATGCGGTAGTCCAGGCCGAGCGATCCGTAAATGTCCTCGACGACCGAGGTGTTCCAGATGTTCGTCCACATCACGATCACGTTGCGCGCGAGTATGGGCACATTCCCGTCGGGGTCCACCGTGGGCACCCCGTTCTGGCTGCGGCGGTACCCCTTCGACCCCTCGTCCCAGGTGAACGTCGATGGCGAGTTCTCGAAGGGGATGGTCACCTTCGTCGCCTGACCGGAGCCGATGAAGCCGCCGGCAGTCGCCAAGTGGTCAAGCGACGGCAGGAAAGCCAGCGCCGGCACGTCGACCGGCGCGCCGCCCCCGACGCGTTCGACCGCGTCGCGCGCGGCGCCGGTCGAGGTGAACAGGTTGTTCGGTCCCGCCCGGAAGGCGACGCGGTAGTACGTCCCGCCGGCTCGGACCTCGTCGACGCTGAACATGTTGCCGGCGGCTATCGAGCGGGTCACGCCATCGGTCTCTTCCCTGGAGGCGCCGGAAGCGACGAGCGCCCCCCGAAGCATCTGCGTGATGTGCAGGTCGCTCCAGCGGTAGCTGCGGACGGGTCCGACCGCCTCCGCTTCCCTCGATTGAAACACCGCCGCGTATCGCGTCACCCCGCCCTCAACGATGAGCTCGAAGACGAGGTCGGCCCGCGAGAGCCCGAACTGTGGCCGCGCGGCGGGCTCGTTGGGCAGCCGGACGTTCAGCGGCCTGCGGCGGGTGGCGGCGCGGTCCTCGGCCGTGAGCCCCGTCAGCGGCCATACCGCGCGCGGAGCAGCGGCGAGGACCCCCGCCGGGGGAGCGGCCGACGCGGGAGCGGCCGACGCGGGAACGGGTGACACGGCGGCGCCTGGGGCGACGCCAGCCGACGCCGACGCCACGCGTGCGTCCGCCGGCGCGATCGTCCCCGCTGGCGCACACGCCGCCGGGAGCAGCGACGCCAGCGCCACCACTGTGAGCAGCCGCAGGAACCTGCTTGTCATGGGAACGAGCGAGCGTACCATCTCCCTACACGCGATTCAGCAAGTGGAGGACCAACCGATGGCAACCGCAGTCGTCCCCGCCGCTGCGGCCCTGGACCGGCCGAAGGCCGGATTCTGGGTCCGCACGGGCGCCTACCTCATCGACGCGATCCTCCTGGGCGTCGTCAGCTACGTCCTCGGGGGCTTGGTCGGAGGCAACAGCAGCGGGACCATCAACCTGGTCCTCGGCCTGGTGTACTTCCTGTACTTCTGGTCGGCCGCCGGCAACGGCCAGACCCTCGGCATGCGCGCACTCAACCTCCAGGTGGTCAAGACCGACGGCTCGCCTCTTCCGCTCCAGACCGCGGTCATCCGCTACCTCGGCCTCTTCGTGTCGTTCGTGGTCATCCTCATCGGAGTGATCTGGGTCGCCTTCGACGCGGACAAGCAGGGATGGCACGACAAGATCGCGGGCACTTACGTCGTCAAGGGTGCCAGGAAGGCGAACGCCGGCTAGGTCCCAATTTCGGAGTAAAGCCGCGGGCGCGGCTCTACCCCCGCAGCGCCTCGCGGACCAGACGAGGGATATCGCTGGGCGCGACCGCCACCGTTACCCCGGCCGACTCGAAGGCCGCGACCTTCGACGCGGCCGTCCCCGAGTTGCCCGACACGATCGCGCCCGCGTGGCCCATTCGCTTTCCCGGCGGTGCCGAGCGCCCCGCGATGAACGCGACCGCGGGCTTCTTGCCGTAGGCTCGCAGGTACTCCGCGGCGCGCTCCTCGGCGCTGCCCCCGATCTCGCCAACGATGACGATGGCCTCCGTGTCGGGATCCTCGTTCAGGTAGCGGACCGCGTCCGGGGTGGGGAGACCGATGACGGGATCCCCGCCGATCCCGATGCACGTCGATTGGCCGAGGCCGTCGCGCGTCAGCAGATCGGCGATCTCGTACGTCAGCGTCCCGCTGCGGGAGACGAAGCCCACTCCGCCGGGCGAGAAATTCTCGGCCGGCATGATCCCGATCTTGCATTCCCCGGGCGTGATGGCCCCGGGGCAGTTCGGTCCGATGAGCACGCTCGCGCTGGTCTCCAGGACGGCCGCGATGCGCAGCATGTCATGCACCGCGATGTTCTCGGTGATCGCCACGATGAGCCCGAGCTCGGAGTCGAGGGCTTCGAGGATCGCGTCCGCCGCCCCGATGGCGGGCACGAAGATGATCGTCGCATTCGCCTCCGTCGCGTCGACCGCGCGCGCCACGGTGTCGAACATCGGGATGCCGTCGGTCGTCGTCCCGCCCGCGCCAGGCTTCGTCGCGCCGACGACCTTAGTCCCGTACTCGCGCATCCGCGCCGCGTGGAAGCGGCCCTCGCGGCCGAGCCCCTGGACGATCACGCGCGTCCGGTGCCCGAGGAGGACGCTCACGTCGCGGCTACCGCGCGGGCCAGTCGGACGGCCTCCGTCGCGGCCTCGTCCATGGTCGCGCGCGACACCAGTGGCGCGCCCTCGAGCAGCCGGCGGCCCGCCTCGGCCTCGGTGCCGGAGAGCCGAATGACCAGTGGCACGCGCGTCGGCTCGGCGGCGAGCACGGACAAGATCCCCTTCGCGACCTCGTCGCCGCGCGTGATCCCGCCGAAGATGTTGATGAACACGCTTCGTACCCGCGGATTGGCCAGGACGATCTCCAGGGCCGAGCGCACGACGGCCTCGCGGGCCCCCCCGCCGACGTCCAGGAAGTTCGCCGCCCGCCCGCCTGCGTTCCCGACGGCGTCGAGCGTGCTCATCACGAGGCCGGCCCCGTTGCCGATGATCCCAACGTCGCCTTCGAGCTGCACGTAGCTGAAGCCCAGCGCCTTCGCGCGCTCCTCGATCTCCTCGTCGGGCGCGATCTCCTTCATTTTCGCGACCTCGGCCTGTCGATACAGCGCGTTGTCGTCGACCTCGAGCTTCGCGTCGCCCGCCAGCAGAGAGCCGTCGTCCTGGATGAACAGCGGGTTGATCTCGAGCAGCATCGCGTCGCGATCGGCGTACACCCAGTACAGGCGCTGCGCCGTGTCGGCGATCGCCGCCACCTGCTCGTTCGGCACGCCGGCGTCGAAGCACAACGACCGGGCGGCATAGGACAGCAGGCCGAGGCGCGGATCGGGCCAGCCACGGGCGATCTTCTCGGGGCTCTGGTCGGCGACGTCCTCGATGTCCATCCCGCCGACGGTCGAGAGCATCACGGCCGCGCGGCGCCGGTCGCGATCGAGGGTGATCCCGAGGTAGAGCTCCCGCGCGACGCGGGCGGTCCGCTCGATGTAGACCTTTTTCACGCGCAGTCCCTTGATGTCCATGCCGAGGATCGCCTCGGCATGGACGCGAGCCGCCTCGGGGGAGTCGGCGAGCCTGATGCCGCCGGCCTTCCCGCGGCCGCCGGTGTGCACCTGGGCCTTCACGACGACCGGGCCGGCAAGGTCCCGGGCCGCCGCCTCTGCCTCGTCGGCAGAAACGGCCAAGCGCCCGTGGGGAACGGGGATGCCGGCTCGCGCGAGGAGCTGCTTCGCCTGGTATTCGTGGAGCTTCAAGGGACGCTCGGCACTATATCGTCGGGCGCCGTGCGGCTCGGTCGGTCACCGTGAGGCGCGTGTCCGTCGTCGGGACCACCGGGTCCGGGAAGACGACGTTCGTGCGAGCGCTCGCGGCCCGCCTCGGCGTGCCCGCGGTCGAGATCGACGCGCTGTTCTGGGGACCCCGGTGGACCGCGGCGCGTCCGGACGAGCTCCGCGCGAGGGTGGGGTCCGCCGTGGCGGGGACCTCGTGGGTCCTCGACGGGAACTACTCGACGTCGCGCGACCTCGTCTGGAGCCGCGCGGACACGGTCGTCTGGCTCGACTACCCCCTGCCGCTGATCCTCGTCCGCCTGCTCCGCCGGATCATCGCGAGGATCCGCAGCCGCGAAGAGCTATGGCTGGGGACCGGGAATCGGGAGACGTTCACCAACGCCTTTTTCCGGAGCGATTCCCTCCTTCTCTGGGCCGTCCGGACGCATCTCCCTCGCCGCCGGCGCTTCTCCGCGGCGGTCCTCCGTCCCGAGAACTCCCACCTCCGCGTGTACCGCTTCCGCCGGCCCGCGGAGGCATCGCGGTGGCTTCGCGCCGTCCGGCCGCCGGCCGCTCCGTAGCGGCCTGGCGGCTGGACGGCACGCGTTACCCGGCCAGGAAGGGACGGCTCTCCCGTTCGATCTCCGCGATGAGGCGGCGCGGGTTGGTGACGAGCTCCTCCAGCGCCCTCGCGATCGTGCCGCGGTGCGCGGGGGACAGGTCGGCCGGGAGCTCCTCCTCGTCGAGCACGTCTATCGCGCCCGAAGGCCTGAGCAGGACGTCGACGACAAGGTCGAGATATTCCACCGCGTCCGCCGCGATGGACGTCTCCGCCGCGATGTTGCAGTAGTAGCCGATCGTCCGCCGACCGTCGAGCCAGTGATACACGTTGAAGGCCCGATCGTGCCAGTAGTGCGCGATCGTCATGTTCCCCGGGCGAAGCGGCAGCAGACCGCCCGGCCCAACGGAGCGGTCGCGCTCGATGACGTATCGGAGCACCGCCCGCCTGCCCGGCTCGAGGGCCAGCCCGTCGCACAAGAATTCCTCGACGGAACCGTCGAGACGGCGCTTGCGCTCGACGATCACCTCCATTTTTGACACCCCACTGCCGTTCCGTAGCATGAGCCCGGCGTGAGAGAGCTGTACCAGGTCGTCGAGGTCGGCCCCTCCTGGTACCAGGACAACATCCCCTGCCAAGAGGCGTGCCCGGTCAGGACCAACTGCCGCGGCTACCTGAACCTCGCCGCGGCCGGCGAGTTCGAGAAGGGCTGGGAGCTCGCGCTCGACCCGAACCCGATGGCGTCGATCTGCGGCTCCGTGTGCGCGGCGCCGTGCGAGTCGGCCTGCCGCCGCAAGGAGATCGACAAGCCGCTGTCGATCCGCTACGTCAAGAAGTTCCTGAGCGACTGGACGCACGAGAACGTCAGCGTCGACGGCCGCCGTTACCGCCAGCCCTCGCCCCCGGTGTTCGGTCCGCCGGCGCGTCGCGTCGCGATCGTGGGCGCCGGATGCGCCGGCCTGTCCGCGGCCAGCGACCTCGCGAAGCTCGGCTTCGGGGTGACCGTGTTCGACGCGCTCGACCAGGCGGGCGGGACCCAGCTCGTGGGTGTGCCTCCCTTCCGGCTCCCTCGAGAGGTGATCGACCGCGACATCGCGGGGGTCGTCAACGAGAACGTCGAGCTGCGCCTCTCCACCTACGTTGGGAGGGACATCGGCCTCAGGCAGCTGCACGACGAGTACGACGCCGTCCTGATCACGGCCGGATGCTTCGAGCCGAACTACATCGGGATCCCCGGCGAAGACTCAGACGGCGTGATGGCCGGCATCGTCTTCCTCGAGCGTGCGTACCGGGGGCGCCCGGTCGAGGTCGGGAAGCGCGTCGTCGTCCTGGGCGGTGGCTACACCGCCATGGACTGCGCCAGCACCTCGTGGCGGCTCGGCGCCGACGAGATCAACATCGTCTACCGCCGCAGCCGGGACGAGATGGTCGTCGACGAAGAGGAGCTCGGTGAGACCGCCCGCGAGGGAATGCACTTCGTCTACCTCGCCTCGCCGCTCGAGGTCCTCGCGGACGAGCGCGGGCACGTGAGCGGCGTCCGCTTCGTGCGCAACAAACTCGGCGAGCCCGACGCCAGCGGCAGGCGCAGCCCTCAGCCGATCGAGGGCTCGGAGTTCGAGATCGAGTGCGAATCGGTGCTGCTCGCGCTGGGCCAGGGCCCCGACCTCACATGGCTGTCCGATTTCGCGGAGTTCAAGGTCAAGCGCTGGCGCGACCTCGGCGTCGACGCGGAGACGTACCAGTCGAAGGTCGAGAAGATCTTCATCGCCGGCGACTACCGCACGGGCCCGACGACGATCATCGAGGCCGTCGCCGACGGACGATCCGCGGCGCAGCAGGTCGCCCGCTTCCTCGACCCGTTCGCGGTGGCTGTCGACATCCCCGAGTACCACGAGATCGTCACCCTCCGCCGGTCGAGCACTCCGGACAACACCGGCCAGATCGCCGGCCAGGGAGAGCTCGCGCGCGTCTACCACAACATGTCCGTCGACTACGACCGCATCCCGCGGCAGGAGATGCCCAAGCTCAACAAGAGCGAGCGCCGCGGCCTCTTCCTCGAGGTCAACCGCGGGTATGAGGTCGCGCAGGCCGTCGCGGAATCCGACCGCTGCCTGAAATGCAACTTCAACATCGAGATCGTCGGCGAGCTGTGCATCATCTGCGGCGGCTGCGTCGACGTGTGCCCGATGGACGTGATCCACATGGTCGACATGAGCGACGTCGTGGACGACGGCGCGATTCCCGGGGTGAGCGAAGCGAAGCAGTGGCAGAACGGCGTCGCCTTCTTCCTCGATGAGACGGCGTGCATCCGGTGCGCGCTCTGCATCATCCGGTGCCCCACCGACGCCATAACCATGAACCGCTACGGGATGGTCGCCCCGTCGATCGGAAAGACCCTGCCGAAGGAATCCATCGACGACGAGATCCACCTCGATCTGACCGTCGGCGGGAAGAAGGCGATCCGGCCGCTGCCCATGTACGACCCCGCGCTCGCGGCCGGCCACAAGGGCCCGAACGGCAACGGCCACACGAACGGCAACGGCAATGGCAAGGGACGGGCGGCCCTCGAAGACCTTCGCCCGGCCGGTGCCGAGCCGGCCGGCGCGCGCCCGGCCGGGCGCCACTAGAACGAGAACGGTGGGGTACCGATGCTAGAGATCCCGATGCAGGTGTGGCGAAGGGTCAAGACGGGGTCGGTGTGGAAGTCGCTCTTCCGGCACGGCTATCCCGACTCGCGGAAGAACCAGTCGCTCGCCGTGTTCACGAACGTCTTCCTCCACCTCCACCCGGTGAAGGTGCGGCGTCACGCTCTGGCCATCCCCTACACGTGGTGCATGGGCGGCCTCTCGTTCTTCCTGTTCCTGGTCCTCACGCTGACCGGGACTCTGCTGATGTTCTACTTCCGCCCGACGACGGACCTGGCGTACTCCGACATCAAGGACCTCGAGACGGTCGTCGTTTTCGGCCAGCTGCTGCGGAATATGCATCGCTGGGCGGCGCACGGCATGGTCATCACGGTGTTCCTGCACATGATCCGGGTGTTCTACACGGGCTCGTACAAGCCGCCGCGTGAATTCAACTGGGTCATCGGCACCCTGCTGTTCATACTCACGATCGGTCTCTCGTACACGGGTTACCTGCTTCCCTGGGACCAGCTGGCGTTCTGGGCCGTCACCGTCGGCTACGAGATCGTTCGCGCGACCCCGTTCGTCGGCGACGAAGTCAGCTTCGTGGCCTTCGGTGGATACCAGCTTGGCCCGAACGCGCTCCTCCGGTTCTACGTGCTGCACGTCGTCGCTCTTCCGCTCGCCACCGGCTTCCTGATGGCCATCCACTTCTGGCGCATCAGGAAGGACGGCGGCATCTCGGGCCCGCTGTGATGCCGGACCGGGTGGCGCCCCGTTGACCGCCCCACGAGGACCCCAGCCGTTCGCCGGGCAGGAGAAGCGGCTTCGCCTCCTGGCGTTCGTCCGCCAGGACGCCGTTGTCCGGGTCGACAAGCGCGTCGAGGACACCGCGATGACGTGGCCCCACCTCCTGCTCATCGAGCTCATTGCGGCGCTGCTGTGGTCGATCGGGTTGTTCGTGATCTCCGCCGCCTTCAACGCCCCGCTGCAGGATCACCAGACGTCGGACTGCACGCCGAACCCCTCGAAGGCGCCCTGGTACCTGCTCAACCTTCAGGAGCTCCTGCTCCACATGGACAAGGGCCTGGCGGGCGTGATCGTGCCGACCGTCTGGCTTGCGTTCATGGCCGGGATCCCGTACATCGATCGCAGCCGCGAGGGGGTGGGGATCTGGTTCTCGACCGTCAAGGGCAAGCGGATCACCATCTTCGCCGCGGCATATGCGAGCATCCTGACCTTCTCGCTCATCGCCCTCGACTACGTGATGAAGAAGGCCGGCTACATCCAGTGGGCCAGCCAGAACCTGCCGGGCGGCAAACAGCTGTTCCCCGACTACATCATTCCGATCACGACGATGCTCGTCCTGTCCGCCGCGCTGGTCCTCATCGTGAAGCGCCTCTTCGAGGCGACGACGCGGGAGTGGATGATCGCGATATTCACCGGGTTCATTTCGGTATACCTGGTGCTCACCGTCGTGGGGACGTCGATGCGCGGCCCGGGGATGGACATGTACGCGCCGTGGGCGCTACCGGCCACGCATCAATGCTTCGAGCCGGTGCCCTAGCGTGATCCGGCCGCACGCCGACACGTCGACGACCGCGGGGGGGCTCCTCGCGCGCATCAAGCGCCGCCAGCTGCTGCGCCTCGGTTTCCTCGGTGGGACGATGCTCGCGCTCGCCGAGATCGGCGGGGTGCTCGTGCCCTTCATGCGCGTGAACAAGATCGTGGGCCTCGGCGCCAAGGTCCCCGTCGGAGGCAAGGACGCGGTCATGGCACAGTTCAAGGCGCAGAACGACACGCCGATCCTCAACACGGAGGGGAAGTTCTTCCTGCTGCACCCGCCTGAGGGGATCATCGCCGCATATCGCAAGTGCACCCACCTCGGTTGCACGGTGCCGTACGCACCGGCGGAGAATCAATTCCATTGCCCGTGCCATGGGTCCCTCTACCACAAGCTGACCGCCATCGTGTTGGGAGGTCCGGCGCCGAAGCCGCTTCAGCTCTTCCACATCACCGACGTCAACGGCGCACTCGTCGTGGACACCAACCCGCTGAACGTCATCGACCGCCCGGTCAACGAGTGGAACCCGAGCGTGGTCGAGATAAAGGCGTGACGTTCACGAGCCTCGCGCTTCGGGTCGCGGCGGGGCCGTAGCGCATGTCGATCGATCTCAACGTCGTCCTCGCGGGCCTCAGCTTTGCGATGTTCGCCGGGCTCGTCGGGTTCTTCCTGTACCTGATGCGTCATCAGCGGCAGATGGAGCCGAAGGAGCCCGAGGTCGAGGGGGTCGAGCTCCTCCGCCAGCACTACGCACCCGGCGAGACGATCGAGCAGCCGACGCCGTATTTCGTCGCGCCGATCCCGTCCTCCCCGGACCCGCTCGAGATCTCCGCGAACCTCGACAAGAAGATCGTGGCCGGCGCGGGGATGATCTTCGCCGTCTTCGCGCTGATCGGCGGCTACTTCTTCGTCCAGCCGTCGATCCGCGCGGCCGGCGCCGACCGTCAGCAGGAGCAGGCGGGCCGCCGCGGAAGGAACCTCTACGCCAACCTCTGCTTCGATTGCCACGGCAAGGAGGGCAAGGGCGACGTCGGTGTCGGGTTGCCGTTGAACAAGCCTGAGTTCAAGTTCGACACCATCAAGGACGACCCGGCGAAGCTGAAGGACACCGAGAAGCTGATCCGTCAGACGATCGAGCGCGGTCGGCCCAAGCCAGGCGGGATCTCCATGCCCGCGTGGAGCATCTCCGAAGGGGGGCCGCTCAACGACGAGCAGGTCCTCCAACTCCTCACCTTCATCGAACACGGCACCGATGCGGAGTGGAAGGACGTCGTGACGATCCGCTCCCAGAGCGGCCTCGCTCCCGAACCGAGCCCGCCAACGGTCGCAGCCGCCACGCCGGCGGACCACGGCAAGGCGATCGCGGCGACGACCTGCACCTCGTGCCACAGCTTCGATCCCGCGAAGCCAAGCACGGTCGCAGCGGCGCCGAACCTCGGGGAGTACGGTGCCAAAGGCCCCTTCAACGATCAGAACAAGGCGGCGAAGGCTTCGGGTGACGTGGACTGGCTCATCAAGTGGGTGTCGAACGCCCCCAAGGTCAAGCCCGGGATCATCATGCCGACGTTCGCCCAGTCCGAGGGTGGCTCGATCAGCGATGCCGACATCAAGGACATCGTCACGTACCTCCAGTCGCTCGGGAAGGGGTCGACGCAATGATCACCGAGATCGGTGAGGCCAACGAGTTCTACATGGTCTTCATCACCACATTCATCCTGATCGCGATCCTGTACTTCCTGCAGAAGTGGTGGACCACCTACCGCTAAGGACCGGCGGCTCGATCCAGCGTCCGCGTCCGCATCACCACTCGCTGGTCCTCCTCGTCGGCCGCATGACCACGATCAAGCTCGCATACTGGGCCGCGCTGACCGTCGTGGAGCTCGTCCTGCCGGCCGCGGACAGCGCGGCCATCGATCAGCGGCTCCCGATCTCGTTCGCCGCCGCCGCGGTGCTCTCGATCGGCGCGGTCCTGTGGGCGAGGGTCTCCGCGCGCGTCACCGATCGCCGGTCGGGCCGGCTCGAGCGGTCGCTCGCGACGGTGGCGACCACGTTCGTGGCCGCCTCGGTCGTGGCGTCCCCTGCGAGCCTCCCGTTGCTCGTCATCGAGAGGCAACGCTCGGTGGAAGGATGTCCCGCCCTGGTGGCGTGCCATCTCGAGGCGATCGTCCTCTGGGTCGTGACGCTGGTAATCGGCATGGCGGTCATTCCCGCGGTCTTCGCCTTCTCTCTGGCGCGCGACCGAGGAGGAACGAGCGCGCGTTCGCAGGCGTCGGCGCCCGGCGGCGGAGGCGCGCCCTGACTCTCGCAGCGGGAGCCGATCTTCGTCGCTATTGTGAAAGGCGAGGCGCCGTGCCTCCGGAGGTCACTGCTTGGCAGCCGCGATCATCGCCCGCCGCCGGATCGAACGACGGGATCTCTGGTGGCTGGAGCCGCTTGCGATCGTCGTCGTGCTCGGCACCTTCGTCGTGTACTCGGCGTGGGCCGGCCTTCAGAACGCGAACTACTTCGCGGACCCCTATCTGTCTCCTTTCTATTCACCCTGTATCTCCACCAACTGCACCGCGGTCACGTTCCCGCTCGTCGGATCGTGGTGGGTGTGGTCGCCGGCGATCCTCATCGTGCCCTTTCCACT
>JBBQVQ010000006.1:0-74529 GCA_038211425.1 Candidatus Limnocylindria bacterium
CGGTGCAGCGCCGCGATGATCGCCGACATTGCCGTGCGCGACGCGGGGTGGAAAGGGCGAGGCGTCTTCGCGCTGCGAGCGTTCCGCAAGGGTGAGTTCATCTTCCGTCGTCGCCACGGGCGCGTCGTGCCGAATGCGAAGTTGGCGACTCTGTCAGCCGAGGACCGCCGCCACCTCACCGAGTTGGACATTCGATAGGAGCGCGGTGCTGCTCCCGCCGGGCTGCTACCTGAACCACTCCTGCGAGCCGAACGCGATGCGCAGCGGGGTCAAGGTCTTCGCCTGGCGGGCGATCCGGAAGGGCGAGGGGATCACCATCGACTACTTTCTGAACGCCTTTGGCAGCGAGCGCTGGCGGTGCCGGTGCGGCAGCCGGAACTGCAGCGGCGAGATCGTCGGGAGCTTCTTCGCATTGGATGCGAAGCGGCAGCGACGCTACTTGCCCTACGCACCAGATTTCATTCGAAGCGAGTACGAGCGTCGCCAACGGGACACCTCGCCGGCTGGCTGTAAACGCTGACGCTCTCGATTTGCGCCTTCGACCCGAAGACCGGTCAGCTCGGCGTCGCCGCGCAATCGAAATGGCTCGCCATCGGGGCATACACGCCGTGGGCGCGCGTCGGGGTAGGGGCAATCGCGACCCAATCGTTCTTCAACACGAGCTACGGGCCGCAGGGCCTGCGGCTGCTCACCGAGGGACGAACGCCGGACGAGGTCGTGGTGCGGCTGACCACCGATGACCAGGGACGGGCACGGCGACAGTTGGGCGTCGTGGACGCGAAGGGACGGACCGCCGCCTACACCGGAGTCGATTGCATGGCGTGGGCGGGATACCGCAGGGGAGACGGTTACTGCGTGCAGGGCAACTCGCTCGACGGGCCGGAGGTGCTCGATGGCATGGCCGAGGCCTTCACGCGGATGGCAGGCACCTTCGCCGAGCGGCTCGTCGCATCCCTCGCCGCGGGTCAGGAGCAGGGCGGTGATCGCCGCGGGATGCAGTCGGCAGCGCTTGCTCATCGTCGGCACGTTCGCGCGGCTCGTCCAGCTGGTGAATGAGGTCGCCGCCGAGCGGACCCAGGGGAGGAACGCCAGCCAGGCCATCCTCGATGCGGCTTGGAGGCTGCTCGATGCCGAGAAGATCCCGCCGGAGTCTTCGAGCCCGCAATCCGAAATCTAGCTGGAGGAGCGCGTATCGGCTCGCTATCGCGGGAGACCGGGATCACGCAAGATCTTCATGCGATCCTCCTCCACGCCTCCGCAGCCTCTGTTGCCTATGCGCACTAGACGTGCCCCGACGAGGTGACCCCAGGTCATGTAGCACCCTAGGTCATGTAGCTCGGGGGAACGGCGCCCATTCGTTCGAGCAGAAACGGCGTGAAACGAGGCCAATGTTCGGCGATGTGATCGAGTTCCATTGTGTTCGCCCGTCATGCGCACCAACAGTGAAGCGCGCCTAAACGAGGGATATCTGGAGGAGAATTCGCTGCCCGCGGGCGCCCACCGCGGCCGCGGATCACGAGCGGGGTGCAAGACGCGACCGCTGGCGGTCCGCAACGATGCGTTACTGCTGGTTCGCCGTTATGTCCATTTGCAGCTTGACCTCATCGACGACCGAAAGGACGACCGCCGCCGAGGGCGGTCTCACGACGAAGTCTTCGAACTTGAAGGCCGGGTTCGCCGTGGCGATCGCGTGAACGCCGGGGCCGGTCGACCTCGCGACGACGTCGAAAGTCATGGTCGTGCTCGTCCCGTGGATCGTCATCGTCCCGGTGAGCTGAAAGGTCTCGTCGCTCGTGGTCGGGAGGGGGAACGTGAGCCCGGTCGCGCGCGTCGGTACGAACTCGGCGGTCGGAAACTTCGATGTCTCGAGTGGATTCGTCATGATGAACCGGTCCCGCTGCGACTGATCGCTCGCCAGAGTACGGAGGTCGACGATGATCTTGGAGGAGGAGGCGAAGGACCCGTCGGGCCGAACGGTGAAAGCGCCGGTCACGGTGTTCGTCCGCAGGACCGCATCCGACGGGGCGGGAAGGCGGGCCAGCTGCTCGCGGACGCTGACCGTGGCCGTCGACGCGTTCGTGACTGAGAACGTCAGCGCGCCCCCGCTGGGGCCGCTGCTCGTGGATGGCTTCTCCGATGCCGGCGTGACAGGCTCCGTGGAACTGCCCGGCTTGGTCGCCGATGAGTCGGCCGCCCCGCAGGCCGACAGGAGCGCCACGCCGATCAGCGATCCCAGCGCGCCTGCCCTGCCGGCTGTTGCTACGCCGAAGCTCCTCCCCATCACGTCGCGTGCGCCCTAGCGGGAACGCCGGCCGGGGAGGGGCGCGGTGCCACCTCCGGTCGCGGCACCGCCGGGTCCTCGCGTAACGGTGAAGCTGCTGCCGTCTGATGCGATGCCTGATGGCGACGCCAGCGCCTGACCGCTCGAGTCCGCCATGGTCACGGGCTTCCCGCCCGCCTCCTTGATGCTGACCTCCCTGCCGTCCATCCGGGCGGAAGCGGACGTGAACCGCACGCTGCCGAAGTCATCGAGCGGCACGACGCCGCGACCGTTGCTCGGCGCTTCCTGGATCCATTCCGCCGAAAGGTGCGTCGACGAGTAGCGAACTGTCGTCGTGTACGACCTGCCGGTGGTGTTGTTGACGAGAGAAGTGAGCCATTGGCCGGAACTCTGCTCGGTGAGCGTCACCGTGACGGAGTCTCCTCCGGAGACGGTGAGCGACACCGTCTGCGCTGCCTGTGGGAGCCGCTCCATCCACGCCGAGTATCGAATGTCGCCGGTGCGCGTGACCTCCGCCTGCGTCCCAGCCTGCACGAGATCGTTGCTGCCGTAGCCGCCTATCCCGACCCACGTCGCGTCGATACCGGCTGTCGTGGGCGATGGCTGAGCGATGGTCCACGTCGCGCTGACGGAGGTGAAACTGCCGCCCGTGGCGACGTAGCCGGCCCAGTTCCGCGACACGCCCGTGTTCGGCGTCGTGCGGCTGGGAGAGGTGGGTTGCGTGCCCTGTCCGCCGCTGGGGATCGCGTCCGGGTGGTCGTCGCTTTCGATCTTCCACGAGCCGTTGTCCAGCACGAGCGAATACTCGTTACGGTCCGTCGACTCGCCCGTTGTGCCGTCGTGGAACGTCGAGCGCCAAGTTTCGGTCGTCGTCGCCTTGGCATTGTCGCCGTTCACGGTGACCTGCCCAAAGTCCATGCGCACCAATTCGATCGTGGCGATACCGCCATTCGCAAGGTCGCTGTTGACCCGTCGCATCTCCTCGTAGTACGCGGCCGTCGACGAGTCGCGCATGGGCGTCGGGTCGCCGGTCGCGAGGGCCTGCTGCTGAGCGGCGTTCGCGCGCCTGATCGCATCCATGATCGCGGTCTGCGCGGTCTCGGAGGTCGTCGTCGCGGACGACTGTCCGAGCAGGGCGCCCGGCATGCCCCGGTCGCCGGTGATCCTTGCGAAGCCGGCCGCGCCGGTGGCGCCCGCGATGAGACCGACGAGCAGGATGGCGAGCGCTCCCGCCGGCGACTTCATCCGGCGCGAGGTCCGCTCCCGCAGCGGCCACGCGGGCGCCGTCGGGGCACCCGCGACTGGGTCGGTCGTTGTCTGGTCGATGGCTTCGTTCACGGGTTTCCTCCGGTTCGGGTGGCTCTGTCAAGAATGAGACCGCGGCGCGTGCGGTGCCTGAGACGGCGGTAAGAAGTGCCTGGCCGGCCCAGCCAGAGGTCCGGGGGCTCGGCGCGGGTGTTGGAGCCCGCACCCGTTCCGGCGAGGGCGCTCTTTCGTGCGACGTTCACTCCCTGACCTCCCGCCATCGGTTGCCCGTCTCTGAGCGTGAGGTCACTGTCGGCCGGTGCGATGAGAACGGCGTGAGAGTGGCCTGAATTTTGGGGAGGAGGTGCGTGGCGCTAGGCGGGACCGGTGCGTCTGCGGACCGGCACCGGTATCGAGTGCCGGAGCCGCTTCAACGGGCGTTCGCTGCGGTCCCTGGCATAGCCGCGGACGACATCCTCCAGGCGCTCCCGCTTCGGCACGGCGGACTTGTGCAGGTACCAGTGATGCTCCGTGATCCAAAGGTAAAGGTCGGCCTCGGTCCGGTTCGGGAAGTCGCGCAGGGCATCGGTGCTTCGCACCGCTTCGACCGTCGGCAGGTACACGCGGTCGTACCAGCTGGCGACGGCCGCGGAATACGGGATCTCTCGCTGCGCTTCGATCCCGAGATACCAGCGGTGCACGGAGATGTGCTCGAGGAGCTTCTCGTACTGACCGGGAAGCGTCAGGTCGATGCGCACGCCAGGGCGCAGCCGGCCGATGCCGGTGGACGCATGAAAGGCCAGCGCGTCCTGCCGCCGGACCCAGTCCAGCAGGTCCGCGGCTGACGTGATCGGCGTCGGCGCATCGACCTCGATCACGCGGGCGTCCAGGAACACCTGACCCCGACCACGCGCCACCGAAACCCGATGGTTGCCGTCCTTGACGAAGTAGGTCTCTCCGATCTTGTAGAGCTCGATGGCTGGGAGCGAGATGCCCTCGATGTTCGCGCGGTCGATGCTCTCCCATCGGGATCGCGTCGCGACCTGCCGAGGAAGGAATGCGCGGTCGAAGTCCCGGTAGCGGCCGACGCTACCGACTATCTGCTCGATCGGGACCGCATGCAGCCCACCCTCGTGCTGAGTCTGAAGCTTCAGCTGCCGACGGACATCCTCGAACGCGAGGAGCGCGTTGTCGGCACGCGTCAGCCAGCTGCCTATGCGGCGCCAGAACGCCTTTCGGCGGGCGCGGCGGTAGTCCGCCTGGGCGGCGCCGTCAGCCAGCATCGAGGTCGAGCTCACGGGCGCCGTATGCGTTCAAGACGACCGTGTCGTGAAAGCGCGTGCGCGTGACCGTCCGCCCGTCATAGACGTGGCAGTGGCCGTGGAGGTGGTATCGCGGGCGGAACACCCATAGGAACCAGCGAAGCGTCTCGAACCCCCGGTGCGCGCGATCCGGATGATCGTGGATGCCCCGTGGCGGCGCGTGCGTTACGAGTACGTCGAGCCAACGGCCGCGCCTCAGCTTGTTGAACACGAGCGTGGGGATCATGCGCAGCACAGCCCATCGCAAGTCACTTTCGCTGAACTGGTACGGGCCGTCGCTGTATCGCGGCGATCCCGCGAGGCCCGCCACGAGCACGCCTTCGATGTTGCGGATGCGGGCGTGCAGGTCGATGCCGTTCCACCACACACGGGTCTCCGGATCGTCCGATCTCTCCGGCGGCATGTCATGGTTTCCATGAACGCCGTAGAGCGGAGCGCCCAGGCGCGTCGCCACGTAGTCGAGGTATTCGTACGGGAGGTCCCCGCAGCTGAGAACGAGGCTGATCGGCGGATCCGGGCGCGCACCGGGCTGGTACTCCCGATCCGCGACGACGTCGCTCAGCGCCAGGATCCGCACGCACCAAGTCTGGCACCCACTTTCGAGCGCGACCCATCGCGTACCGAGGAAAAGCCGCCGCCGCCGCGAGTGGTCTCCGCGAGACCTTGACGACGGACCACGGACGATCGCGGCGCCGGGAAAGCGCCTGGATGACGCTCGCCGCACTGCGCATCCTCGCTCGCGGGAGGTGCTGGACGTAGGTTCTCCCGGGCGGTCGAGCGACGCGTTGTCCCTGCCTCCGTTCAGGCCCGCGCTCTGTTGGCCCGCGTCTTGCGCCCTGGGGGACAGGATGTCATTCGACCCCAACGCAAAGCTCGACCCGTCGCAGGTCCAGGATGTGCGCGGCGGCGGCGGCCGACTCGGCTCAGGCGGCCCGATGATCGTCGGCGGCGGCGGCGGCATCGGGATCATCATCCTGATCGCCGCGCTCCTGCTCGGGGTCAACCCGTTTCCCCAGGACGCCACCACCGTCTTGGCTCCCGTCCAAGGCGGCCCCTCGACCCAGGAGTGCCAGACCGGCGCCGACGCGAACCGGCGCGACGACTGCCGCATCGTCGGTTTCGTCGACAGCATCCAGAAGTACTGGGGCGATGAGTTCGCGCGCCGCGGCCAAGCCTACGCTCCGGCGCAAACGGTCCTCTTCTCGGGCCAGACCCAGGCCGGGTGCGGCGTGGCGCAGACCGCGCAGGGGCCCTTTTACTGCCCGGTCGACCAGCGGGTGTACCTCGACCTGAGCTTCTTCCGGGAACTGCAGACGCGCTTCGGCGCGCAGGGCGGCCCCTTCGCGGAGGGTTACGTGGTGGCCCATGAATACGGACACCACGCGCAGGACCTCGCCGGGCTGCTGCAGGCCGGCGGCGGAGGCCAGGGGCCCCAGAGCATCTCCGTCCGGCTCGAGCTTCAGGCCGACTGCCTGGCGGGAGTCTGGGCGAACCACGCCGCGGCGACGGGCTTCCTCATCGCACCGACCGACGCCGAGATCGCGACCGCGCTCGACGCCGCGGGTGCGGTGGGGGACGACCGGATCCAGAAGGAGACGCAGGGGCGCGTGTCGCCGGAGCGCTGGACGCACGGGTCATCGCAGCAGCGGCAGCAGTCCTTCCGCACGGGTTACGGCAGCGGACAGATCGAGCAGTGCGGCCTCCGATTGTGACGCGCCGGGCGGCCGAAGCCATCGGCCAGCCAGGAAAGGGCCGGTCGTCCGGGGAGTCACGCCATCGACGGCTGCGCGGGCCTCGTGGTGGCCACGGCCCGGCGCGCTTCCCCGAGCCGCATCGACAGGGTGGCGACGCCGAGCAGGACCGACAGGCCCATGATCGGGGCGGTGAATGCGACCGGATGCGCGAAAGCGCCCGCGCCGGCGCTCGAGCCGACGAAGACCAGGACGGCGATGAACGATGCGGCGCCGATGTTGAGACCCCAGAAGATCACATGGTCGGCCCAGGGCCACACACGCGCCTGCGCCGCGGTCAGCGCCAGGACGCACCCAAACAGCGCGTTGGTCATGACGCCGACGAACATGGCGTGGTCGAGCGCCGTGATGAGTCCGCTGGGGACCTTCGTGAAGTCGCCTTCCGCTTGGCCAATGGCCGCGATGAGAGCCGCCTGCACGATCAGCGCGACCACGAGGAATGGGATGGCCATAGCGACATGGCGTAGCCCGGTCGCCGTGCCCCACGGCACGCCGACAGCCTTGCGGCCGAAGCGGATCGCCACCATGACGATGGCGATCGATTGGAGGATCGTCGCCAGAAGCAGCAGCGGCAGGACGTTGAAGGAGACTCCGATCGCGAGTACGAGGCCGCCGGCGAAAAGCAGCGAAGCCTGGATGACGCCCGCCGTGGTGCGCGCGAGGCCGGACAGTCGCCATTCTGCGATCCCCGCGGCGACGAGAACGAGGTAGCCGCCGACTTGCGCCGAGGCGTGGGCGCCGATGAGATCCCCACCTCGAGGCAGGCCGGCGCCCGTGGCCAGCAGGACCTGGATCGTCACGCCGATCGTCGATCCGACGACCAGCGTCGTGAGGCCAAGCACGACCGAGAGCTTCGGGACGCTGATGCGACCCAGACCTTCGCTCAGCCCGCGCCGGACCGCCCAGCCCCACCAGCCGACGATGACCGCCAGTTCGAGCCCGCCGGTGACCGCGCGCGCCGGGAGGTTGCCGGACCAGAAGGCGAGCACGTACAGCGCGGTGATGACCCCACTGATGGCGACGTTTCGTCCCATGGACGCGCCCCCTCCGCCGAAAAGCCAGAGGCCGACGCCGATGACACCCATCGTGATCCAGCCGAGGGTGCCGGAGTGCAGGTGCGTCAGTAGGGTATCCCGGGAGATGTCGCCGAAGGCCTTCGTGGCGTTCGCGAGCCCGATGAGCGCGGTGAGCGTGAAGATGCCGAGACCGAATTGGAAGGCGCGCGCTACTGCGGGGTCGACGGGTCGGGAGTCAGGATCGATGCGCATCGGGGCCTCCTCGCAAATGTGGTCGCAATTCTCGCATCGGCGGGCGGCATCCGCCAGCCCCATTACGACGACGGCCGAGCCGTGCCGCAGGCCTTGGTAGGTCAGGAACGCTTTCACGGTCCCCGTTGGTCAGCGACTTCCTCGGCGGTGGACCCGGACCGGCGCATGCCCGCCACGCATGTGAACGAGGTCGCCATCGCGTCGTGTCCTCCCGCGCGGGCAAGCCAGGGACCGTCGCGTACTATTTCGATCACAACCGAATACGCGGTGCCGGCCAGAGGCGCGGGCGTCACGGTAGCGTCGCGGAGGACGAGCTTCCGCTGGAACGCGACGCGAGAGGGGCGAACCGCCGAAGGGAGAGGTCCAGCTCGGGACCCTCACCTGGCTCGCGACCCGGAAGGGGGCGGGCTGTCGCGGAGGGGAGGGCACCCCGCCGCGAAGAGCTGCCGCACGGAGCTTCTTCCGGAGGCTTTGGTGCGTTGGCGCCAGGCCTTTTTTCGTTGGGAGGAACGCTTTGCCAGTCGATCGCTTCGCGATCATCGACTCGACGCTCCGCGAGGGGGAGCAGTTCTCGAACGCGCACTTCACCCCCGACGAGAAGGTCGCCGTCGCGAAGCTCCTGGACGAGTTCGGGGTCGAGTACATCGAGCTGACATCACCTGTCGCCTCGCCGCAATCTCTCGTGGACCTCCAGGCGGTGGCGTCCCTTGGACTGCGGGCGAAGGTGCTGACCCATGTCCGATGCCACATGGAAGACGCGCGCGTCGCCGTCGACACTGGGGTCGATGGCATCGACATCCTGTTCGGCACCTCCTCCCTGTTGCGCGAGTTTTCCCACGGAAAGAACGTGGATCAGATCATCGATGAGGCGGCGGCGGTGATCGCTTTCATAAGGGATCACGGCAAGGAGGTGCGCTTCTCGAGCGAGGACTCCTTCCGCTCGACCGAAGGCGACCTGCTGAAGGTCTACATGTCCGTAGCGCGGATGGGTGTCGACCGCGTGGGGGTCGCCGACACCGTCGGCATCGCGACGCCGCGGCAGTGCTATGCGCTCGCGGTCGAGCTGCGCCACCACATCAGCTGCGATATCGAGTTCCACGGCCACAACGACACCGGCTGCGCGATCGCCAATTCGTACAGCATCCTCGAGGGGGGCGCGACGCACATCGACACGAGCGTGTTGGGTATCGGCGAACGCAACGGGATCACGCCGCTCGGCGGCTTCGTCGCACGCATGTACGCCGACGACGCTGCCGCGATCCGCCGGAAGTACGACCTGCGGAAGCTCAGGGAGCTCGACGAACTCGTCGCCTCGCTCGTGAATATCGACATCCCCTTCGACGAGTTCGTCACCGGCAAGTACGCGTTCCACCACAAGGCTGGGATGCACACCAAGGCGATCTACGTGAATCCCAACTCGTACGAGATCCTCGATCCGGCCGACTTTGGCGTATCGCGCACGATCAACGTCGCGCACCGCCTGACGGGGCGGCACGCGATCGGCCGCAGGGCGGAGGAGCTCGGGCTCGCGTTCGGGGAAGACCAGCTCAGGCAGATCACGCGGACGATCAAGTCGATGGCGGACGCGGGCCCGCTTTCGATGGACCAGCTCGATTCGATGCTGCGCGAGTGGGTCGTCGCATGAGCGGCAAGACGCTTGCGGAGCTGATCCTGTCGCGCGCGTCCGGACGCGACGTCCGTGCCGGCGACCTCGTCATCGCGCCGGTCTCACGCGTCATGGTCCATGACTCGGTCATCGACGCTGTGATGGCGGGGCTACGGGATCTCGGCATGGAGCGCGTCTGGGACACGTCGAAGGTCGCGGTGTTCGTGGATCACGCCGCTCCGGCGCCGACACCCGTGGTCGCGGATTCCCACCGCGTTCTGCGGGAGTGGGTCCGGGGCCAGGGCATCCAGTCGTTCTACGACGCCGGCGAAGGTGTGTGTCACCAGATCATGGTCGAGGAGGGCTACTGCGAACCCGGGACCGTGATCGTGGGCAGCGATTCGCATTCGAATTCCTACGGCGCGGTGGGCGCGTTCGGCGCGGGGATGGGCGCGACAGACATAGCGGTGGCGCTCGCGCTCGGGCGCACCTGGCTCCGGGTGCCGGAGTCGATCAAAGTGAGTTTCGCCGGCCGCCTGCGGCAGGGCGTCACCACGAAGGACGCGATCATGCGGGTGGTCCGCGAGATCGGCACGGACGGCGCGCGCTACGCCTGCGTCGAGTTCCACGGCGCGGGCCAGCTGCCCCAGGGGGACCGCGTGACGCTGGCCGGCATGACGACGGAGATGGGCGCCAAGGCGGGCATCGTGGTGAATGCGCCCGAGGCGCCCGAGTGGCTGCGGCCTGGCCGGGATGCGACGTACGTGCGCGCGGTCGAGGTCGATCTCACCACGCTCGAGCCGCAGATCGCGATCCCGCCGCGCGTCGATCAGGTGTCAGACGTATCGGACGCGAGCGGCATCCCGATCGACGTCGTGTTCCTGGGCTCGTGTACCAACGGCCGGCTCATCGACATGCGTCAGGCCGCAGCGATCCTTCGCGGCCGGCGCATCGCGCCTGACGTCAGGCTGGAGGTCGTCCCGGCTTCCCGGCGGCAGTTCGAGGATGCGATGGCCGATGGCACCCTCGGTCTCCTTTCCGCGGCGGGTGCGGTGATCGGGTCGTCAGGCTGCGGCCCCTGCCTCGGGCGCACCGGCGGCGTCCTCGCCGGCCAGGAGGTCTGCTTCTCGACGGCGAACCGCAACTACCGCGGCCGCATGGGCTCGCCCGACGCGTCGATCTACCTCGGCTCGCCCTACGTCGCCGCCGTCGCGGCGCTCACCGGCGTCATCGACGATCCGCGCCCCTACCTGGAGTCGACCGATGACGAATTCGACGCGCTTGTCTCGCGGCGGAGGGCCGAGCGGCCGGGCCGGGGAGCGGCCTCGGCGCGTTCGGGAGACCGATCGCGCCAACTCCTCGCGGCCATGCCGGCGCGCAGCGGCCCGTGGGTCGTGGGGATGGAGGAAGAGGATTGAGGGAGGCCGCGCCTCAGGCGGCACGAGCGTGGGTCTTCGGCGACGACCTCGACACCGATCAGATCCTGCCCGGGCGCTTCGCGCCATTCATGGTCGGTCAGGAGCGCTTCCACACGTACGCGTTCTGCGATGCGCGGCCAGGCTTCTCCGCCGCGGTGCGACCGGCAGACATCCTCGTGGGTGGCGCGAACTTCGGCTGCGGCTCGTCCCGCGAATACGCTGTCGCGGCGCTGAAGACGCTCGGGGTCGGCGGGGTCGTCGCGACCAACTTCGCGCGCATCTTCTACCGGAACTGCATCAACCTGGGGATACCCGCCGTGGAGTCTGCCGACGCATTCGTCGTGGTGCACGACGGCGATCTCGTGACGCTCGACCTCGCGGCAGGTCTGTTGCGCGCTCCCGAGGGTGACGCGCGCTTGCGTCCGCTGCCGGCGTTCGCGCGCGACATCCTCGCGGCGGGCGGCGTCGTGGCCTACCTGCGCGAGCACGGCGACTTTCCGGCGGTCTCCGTCTGACCCGGTAACGGCATACGCGGGTCCGGCCCGGCCATGTGCGCCCAGAGAAGGGCTCGCGCAGCCGGCCGAAACGATCGCCCGCCGCATCATCCGCCGCCGATCCCAGCCGCGCACTCAGAGGCTGTCGCGCACCCACGCGACGATCGTCTCGAGCGCCTGTGCCCGTGGCCCCGCCGGATCGAAGTGGTGGTCCGCGCCGTCGATGGTCACCACCCGCCGGGTAACGCGCGCGGCCGACAGCACCGCCGCGTAGCGCTCGACGTCGATCGCGGCCACGCGCGTGTCGCGGGATCCGCGCAGCAATAGCACGCGTCCGCGTGTCCGGGAGAGCTCGGCGATCGGCTTCCAGTCCGGCTCGCCATCGATCCGAGCCGGCGCGCCAGCGAGCACCGCGCACCGCAGCCGCGAATCGCGCCCGGCGACGAGCGCGGCGATCGCACCGCCGAAGCCGAAGCCGACCACGCCCACCCCGCCGGAGAGCGCGGGGTGGCTCTTCAGCAGCCGGACGGCGCCTCCCGCATCGGCGAGGGCGATCGCGCCGGGCGCTGCTCCGCGCCGGCTGGTCCGGTACGAGAACCGGACCGCCCCGAACCCTCCGCCGGCAAGCGCCTCGCATGTGGCGACGACGTGCGGCGCTTCGCTGCCGGCCTCTCCGTCCGCCAGTACGGCGACGCCGCCCGCCGCGCCGGCCGAGGGCAGGTGCAGCACGCCCTCCACCTCGGCACCAGCCACCGGGAAGGAGACGCGCTGCAGCATCAGGCTGCGGGGGTCGGCCTGGTGGGCACCTCGGGCAGCGCGAGGATCTGCATCACCGCCCCGCGGTCGTCGATCGGCGTCCGCGAGTGGATGAGCTCGAGTACCTTCTTGCGGCCCCTCATCTTGCCCACGAGGATCGCACCGACCAGCTTGTCGCCGAGGAAGAACAGGCGTTTGTAGTTGCGGCCGTCGTAGTCCACCTCGACGATCGCCTCGGCGTCCGGCTCCTCCTCGGTCGTCACGCCCATGACGGAGATGTTCGAGTTGAACATGCCCGACGCGTACGTGGGCACCTCGACGTACGGTTCATGCGCGCCGAGCATGTTCTTGGCGACGTGGCGCCCGTGATTTAGCGAGTTGTCCCACGTCCCCATCCGGTGGTGGCGCAGCGAGACCACGTCGTAGAACTCCGCCACGTCGCCTGCCGCCCATACGTCCGGCATGTTGGTCTCGAGGTACTCATTGGTGAGAACACCGACGTTCGTCTCGAGGCCCGTGTCGCGGAAGAGGTCGATGTTCATCGTGAGCCCCAGGCCGACGGCGACGATTTGCGCGTCGGCCGTGAACCCGGCCGTCCCCGTGACCTTGAGGCTGCCGTTCGTCGGGTCGAGTCGATCGATCGCCTCCTCGTAGTGGACATGCACGCCGGCGTCCTCGGCAAGCAGCGTGACCACCCGGCCGCCCTCCTCGTCCAGCGCGCGGCGGAGGAAGCGGGGGCCGCGCATCAGCCAGTGGGTCTCGAGCTTGCGGAAGGCGAACGCCTCGGTGAGCTCGTAGCCGATGAAGGAGCCGCCGAGGACGACCGCGGTCTTCGAGTCGCTGATGCGCTGGACCATCGCCTTGGTCTCGTCGAAGTACTGGAAGTTGTAGAGATGGCCGGCGCGTTCCGCTCCCGGACAACGCAGGGGGTTCGGCCGCCCGCCCGTCGCGATGAGCAGGCGATCGTAAGGTACCTCGCCGCCCGGATCGGTCGCCATCGTCTTTCCCTCGAAGTTGACCTGCGTGACCCGTGTGTCGAGGCGAAGGTCGATGTTGAGCTTGTCGTGCCATGCCTGGTCGCGCACGTACACGCGCTCTTCCTTCAGCACGCCCTTCAGGTACCGAGGCAGCGAGACGCGGTTATAGAGGGTGTATGTCTCGTCGTCGATCAGCACGATCTGGCACGCGACGTCGTCCTTCCGCAGCTGCTCGGCGCAATACGTTCCGGCCGCGCCGTTGCCGATGATGACGAAGCGGGTGGGGTTCGCGTCCACGGCGGCCTCCAGTCGAGCGGATCGCGCCTAGTGTCGGGGAAAGCGCCTGGCGGCGTTCGCGGATGCCTCGGTGCCGGCGGCGGGACTCGAACCCGCACTGCACGGGGTTTAAGCCCGCGGCCTCTGCCATTGGGCTACGCCGGCGCGCTCAGGATAGGTCGCGGGCTTGGGGTCGCTGCGAGATGCGCGGCGCCGGCACGATCGAGCGGACCCGCCTCGTGGCGACGCCGGGATCCGTTATCCGCTCGGGCCCTCCACGTTCACCGTCACCGGGCCCCGGCCGAAACGCGAGAAGACGGCCAGGCTCGGTCCCTCGCCCGGGTTGGATTCTCGGTGGATCGTCCGCGGCGGCACGTGGATGAAGTCGCCGGTCCGCGCGTCGCTCACGCCGTCGGTGCTTTCCATGCGCAGCGTGCCCTCGGCAACGTAGATGGTGGTCTCGTGCTCGCCATGGTGGTGCCATCCGCTCACCACCCCCGGGTCGGTGCGCACGACGCCTGCCCAGAGCCCGCCCTGCGCGATCGCGTGCTCTCGGGTCATACCCGGAGTGGGCGCGCTGTCGGGCACGCGCTCGCTGCTTCCGATGACCCGCAGTCCGCCGGCGCTCTCAGATGTCACGCTCGTCCCTCCCTTTCGGTCATCCGTCCCCCAGCGCTCGTGCTGCGCATGCAGCTGCGCGCCCCGCTTCGCCAGCCAGTTGTCCACGACGACGCGCCCTGCCGGGTCCGCCGGCAGGGCGACGCTGGTGCGGTGCCGGTTCGCGCATTCGAGGACGACTTCGACCCCGAGTGTCCTAAAGGGGAACGCGGCGAGTCCGCAGGCCGGGCAATCCGCGGTCCCGTCCGCGTGCAGGGCCGGAGCGCTCAAGGCCGCGCCGATGTTCCGCGTTGTGAGGCACGCCGCACCTGCCCTAGACTATCCGCGTCCGCCACGGCCATCAGCCGCGGCGCCCTTTCGCCCCGGACCCGGTGCGCCCGTTCCCTCCACGGACGGCGCCCAGCGTGGCCCGCGGCAGACCCAGGAAAGGGCAGTGGGAGAGATCGATGCGCCCGTACGAACTGATGTACCTCGTCCAACCCGCGGCCGACGAAGAGCGGCTCGGCGCCGTGACAGAGCGCTTGCGGCAATCCGTGACCACGCTCGGCGGAAAGATCGACAAGGCCTCGCCGCCGATGCGTCGCCGTCTCGCGTACGAGATCGGTCACCACCGGGACGGGCACTACGGGGTGCTCGAGTTCTCGCTGCCCCCTGACCAGGCCCGGGAGTTCGAGCGCACCATCAAGCTCACCGAGGACATCCTGCGACACTTGGTCATAAGGCGGGACGAATAGCCGCACGCAGTGACGGCGGACCGGCCGGCGAACGGCGCCGCGACCGGCGATCCGAGAATGGGGAATGTGAAATGGCGTCCTTGAACAAGATCATGATCATCGGCAACGCCGGTCGCGATCCCGAGCTGCGCATGACGCCGAACGGGAAGCCGGTCGCGTCCTTCTCCGTCGCGGTCAACCGCGTCTACACGGGCAGCGAGGGCGGGGAGCGCAAGGAAGAGACCGAGTGGTTCAACATCGTCGCCTGGCAGCGGCTCGCCGAGCTCGCGCAGCAGCTCATCCAGAAGGGACGCCTCGTGTATGTCGAGGGGCGGCTGCAGACGCGGAAGTGGCAGGATCGTGAAGGCCAGGAGCGCACCTCCGTCGAGATCGTCGCCAACGACTTCCGCGTCCTTGACTCGCGCCGCGATCGGGAAGGGGGCATGACCGGCGCCACGCCGCCCGCCGCCTCGAACGACGCGGCAGGGACGTTCGATCCCGACGAGATCCCGTTTTGAAAGGCGCGGGTCGGGTCCTCGGGCGCGTGACCGTGGGGCCCCAAGCCACTCGGTCGAGGCTTCCGCGTGGAGATCGACGTCGTCGAATGCGGATACCCGCTTGGAGAGGCACGTGCCTCGCTTCAGGTGAACGCGCGATGGAGATGAGCTCATGACGTCCGAGACGCCGTCCTCCGGGGGAAGCGCGCCCCGGCCCGCGTTCCGGGGACCTCGCCGCGACGACCGTTCGGGCGGGGGAGACCGCGGCGATCGCCGGTACGGCGGAGGCGGCGACCGCGGCGGGGGCGGGCGCCGGCCCCGACGAAAGGTCTGCTCCTTCTGCGTCGACAAGGTGAAGCGCATCGACTACAAGGAGGTCGGTCGCATCCGCCGCTACATCAGTGAGCGGGGAAAGATCGATCCGCGCCGCAAGAGCGGCACCTGCGCCAAGCACCAGCGGATGCTGACCACAGCCCTCAAGCGCGCGCGCCATATGGCGCTGCTCCCGTACACCGCCGAGCACGTCCGCGCGATGATGTCGCCGCAGGCGCGCGCGATGGCAGGCGGCCCTCCGCCGCCGAAACCGGACCGTCCGCCCTATCGGCCGCAGTACCAGGGCGGATTCCGGCCAGCCGGGCCCGGGCCGGCGACCGGTTCGCCACCAGCCTCCGGGGGCGGTGGGCCCGTGCCCGCTCCGCAAGCGAGTCAGGCGGTTGCGCTCCCGCGAGCGGCCCCGGCGGAGCCGACCACCTAGAGCGAGCGGGCGCACGCCGCGAGGCCGGCGTCGCGGACCTGCTCGCTGGCGGACGTCCGTTCTCGGTTGCGAACAAGAGGAACCCAGGTCCCTGCTGGAGCGGTCGTGTCGCGACAGCCGGCGCGCGTCTGACTTCGTCGCCACGGAGCCTCCTCCTCGGTCCCCTTCGAGTAGGCCGCTAAGGGAGTCCAAACCGTCCGGGGAATGAGACTCAGCCCACCCTCTCGACATCGCGCGAGGGTCAGCGACGCGCCCCAGGGCGACATGGGCGGCCAGCGGCGGGGATCGTCGGCTCCGAGGTCCTCGGCCTTCAACTCAGGCGACTCAGCGTCGCGCGATCGACGGATGTTCCACGTGAAACATTTGTTCTATAGACCGATGCCGGGCGCAGGGCGGGGATCGCCACCCGTAGACGGTCGCGTCATTTCGCCACTGTGGCCCGAAGGATCGCGAGAGCCGGCCTCGGTCGGCCGGCTCTCGCCCAGGTAGCGCGCGCCGCCGCGACCTACGCGGTCTTCTGCTCGTGGAGCGCCTTGGTGTCGATCTTCAGGATCGCCTGGTCCTTCTGGCGGACGGTGAACGGGATCACCCCCGGCACCAGCCACTCGTTCCACATCTTGTCGACCTCGGACTGGAAGTGCTCGACGTCCTCGTCGATGAAATGGGCAAAGCGGCCCTGGCGCTTGAGGTATTCGTACACCGGCTTGCGCTTCTTGCGCCCCTCGGCGATCTGGCGGGTCGGGCCGGTGAGGTTGCAGACCCCATCGAGGACCTCGTACAGCGGCCATATGCCGCACTCGACCGCGAGGTGTCCGAGTTCCTGGCTATATGCGGGGTGATAGTCCCAGCCCTTCGGGCAGGGGTCGAGGGTGTGAACGAACGTCGGCCCACCCAGCTCGAGTGCCCGGCGGATCTTGTTCATCAGGTCGACCGCGTAGGCAGCGCAGCCCGCCGCGATGTAGCGCGACTCCGGGTGGCCGGCCGCGAGCATGCCGGGCACATTCTTCTTCCAGCGCGTGTGCATGAGGCGCTTCTTGGTCCCGCTCGGCGAGAACGTCGTGACGGCGCCGTACGGGGTCTGGCTCGAGAGCTGGATATCGGTGTTCGCGTAGGACTCGTTGTCGTACAGGAGCACCAGACAGTCGTACTCCTTGTGTGTCAGCGTCGCGGAGATCGCGCCGAGGCCCATGTCGGCCCCGCCCCCGTCGCCGCAGAACGCTATGACGTTGATCTTTTCGTTCTTGATCTTGCCCTTTCGCATGAGCACCTTGAGTCCCGCGGCCGTGCCAAGCGCGGCCGAGCCGGACGAGCCGAGCTGCGTGTGCATCCAGGGCACCACCCACGGCGTCGTGTAATAGGTGGTGTTCGCGACATACATGCAGCCCGTGGAGCCGAGGACGATCGTCCGCGGACCCGAAGCCTTGACCATGTGGCGCATCACGAGCGCCGACTCGCACCCCTGGCACGTCCTGTGGCCGGAGACGAACAGCTCGTCGTACGGGACGTCCTTGACGCCCTTTATCTGCGGAAGCGCGGTGTCCACTGCCATGCGGTCTCTCTCCTTCTCAGGGCCTTCTGTGGGCCCGCCGCGGGTCCGGCCATCGGTCCGGTGCGACGACTTCTCCCTCGCCCCGCCGAGCGCGATCCGAGTCGATCAGAAGGGTGGGCGCACGTTCCCCGTCTACGGAGCCTCGAGTCCATGGGGCCGGAATGCCCCCCGCTGCATCAGTCACGGACGCCGATCCAGTGGCAGACGTCGCCGCTGGGGAGGTCGCCGTTCGCCGCGGCCATCGTCTTCTCGAAGATCTCCACGGCCATGGGCTGCTCGATCTCCCGTCCGCCGAGGGCGGCAATGAAGCCGACGATCGTGGGCCGGTTGGGGACCGAGTACAGCGCGGATCGGAGCTCGTGGTACAGCACGCCCGCGTAATACGGCGATCCGAAGCTGTAGTCGCGGTCGATGACCCCGACCGCTTTGAACCGGCTGAGGCTCCTCACGATGTCCTCGGTCGGGAACGGGCGGAACCACTTCAGGCGGACGAGCCCCACCTTGTGGCCTTGCTTGCGCAGCCGGCGGATCGCGACCTTCATCGGGAGGGAGAGCGTGCCCTGGCCGAAGAAGACGATCTCGGCGTCCTCGGTCATGTATTCATCGAGGAAGGGGTTGTCCCCGCCGCGGCCGAATAGCCGCTTGAAGTCGGCGTGTGCCTCGGTGATCGCGGTGAGCGCCTGCCGCATCGCGTTGTCGCTCTGGCGGCGGATCTCCATGAGCCAGTCCTGGTCGACCTGCGGCGCGATCGTGATCGGGTTGTCCGGGTGCAGCAGCCGGTCGCCGAGATCGAAGGGTGGCAGGAAGCTCGTCACAGCCGCCTGCGTCGGGATCTTCACGATCTGCTGCGAGTGGGTGAGGAAAGCGCCGTCGAGGCAGATGGCGACCGGTAGCGAGACGCGCTTGTCCTCGCCGACGCGCCACGCCATCAGCGCGAAGTCGAGCGACTCCTGCGCCGTTTCCGCCCAGCAGAGCAGCCAGCCCAGATCGCGCACCGCGAGCGCATCGTTATGCTCGCAGCCGAACGCACCCGGATCGTCCAGGGCACGGTTACCGCAGATCGCGACCACCGGGAGACGCAGCCCTGCGGTGACCGCGATCGCCTCGAACGCATAGAACCAGCCCACGCCCGAGGACCCGACGAAGACCCGTGAGCCGGCGGCGCACGCGTGCTTCACGATCTCGAATTGGCTGTGCTCGCCGTCGGCGACGATGTACTCGACGTCCATCTTGCCGTTGGCGATGAGTTTCGCCGCGGCCTGCATCACGCCGTCGTACGGGCGGATCGGGTACGCCGCCATCACGTCGACGTCGGCCAGACGGATGGCCTCCGCGATCGCCTCGCAGCCGGTCGCCAGCTGCTCGGTCTCGACGTCGCTGATCGGCTCCCTGACTTCAACGGCCATCTAGTCCTGCCTCCAGCTGTTGTTGGATCGTCCGGTCATTCGTCACCACCGGCGGTCGCGGTCGCGCCCGGATCGACGGGGATGCCGGTCTTCTGCTCGAACCACGCGTTGTACCCGGCATGGTCGGTCTTCCAGAGCTGCCACTTGTCGTCGTTGTCCTCGAAGCGAAGCTCGTCCACCATCACGATGCAGTCCTTCACGGGGCAGACCTGCGCGCAGATGCCGCAGCCGATACACGCTTCGTAGACGACCTCGTAGTGACCCTCGGGCGTGACCTCGAAGCACTCGTCGGGGCAGTCGAGCCAGCACATCGTGCACTTGATGCAGGTGTCGAAGTTCACCACCGGCCGGAGCGTCCGTGCGCCGTACTTCTTGTAGTACGGGTTGCGCTCTCCCGGCTTCCGGGCGTCGACGATCACACCCGGGCGCATGGTGGTCCAGCCCGGCTTTTCGAACTGAAGGATCTCGTGCGCGCTGGTGCCCTCGCCCGGCTTCACCGGACGCAGCTTCGTCGCGTCGTGACCAAGTTGGGCGGAGGCGACCGCACCCTCGTCCTGCGTCTGGTCCCGGATCAACTCTTTCACGTCGTCGATCCGGACCCACTGCGGGACGACCTTCGCCAGCGCCCCGAGGACGCGGTAGTCGGTGTGATCGTCCTTGTACACCCAGAGGCCGGCGAAGGAAGCGAGACCCGGAATGATCCCGAGCGTGTACGCCCTCTCCGCGGTGTCGGTCTGTGCCAGCACCAGGTCGGCTGTCTTCTCACTCGTTACCAGCACCGCGCCGTTCTCGTGGACGGGCTTCCAGATCGGCTGCCTTCCGTACCAGGCCCACGACTCGACGCCCTTCACCAGGGTGTCGTCGACGGCGATCGCGATGTCGACGACGCTCGGCTCATACTTGGCCATCGACGCTTCGAGCTCGAGGTCGTTGACCGCGACCACGGCGAAGTACTTCGCCGGTACGCCGTTACGCTCGGGGGAATCGCCGTATCGCCCGAACGCGGTGCCGGTGTGTCCGCGCTTGCGCGCGGCGAGCACGACGGACCGGCAGATGCGTTGTGCCAGGGTCTTCTGGAAGATGCCGCGATAGACCACCTCGATGGTGATCGAGGTCGGGTCCGTGACCACGGTGTCGCTCATGGCTGTCCCTTCTCCACGCTCAAGCGTGGCCAACGTCCGTCTCCGGCTTCGGCGTTCGTCAGCAGGTTGATGATGCCCTCGCCCACCTCGCGGATGTGCTCGGCGGATGCTGCCCGCGCGCCGTCGGCGTCGCGCGCCTCGATCGCCGCAACTATGCGCTGATGCGCCTCGAGCGACGCGCGCGCACGCTGGTTCGTCTGCAGCCACCCCTCGCGGGATGCCCGCAAAACGTTCTGGATGACCGTGAGCATCGTCACCAGGAGCTCGTTCCGCGCAGCTCGGCCCACGAGCTCGTGGAATCGTGTGTCGAGGTCCGCGTAGTCGAGGCCGTCATTGACCTGCCGCTCCTGCAGCGCGACCAGTTCGCGCAGCAGCGGGATCTCGTCGTCGTGTCTTCGCCGCGCCGCGCTGGCCGCGATGGCGGGCTCGATGAGACCGCGGACCTCGATCACGTCCTCGAGCGTGTGGCCGCGGCTCATGAGGGCCGACAGGGGCCTGGCGAGGTCGTCCGGGGAGCCCGGGCGGACGAAGGTCCCGCCGCCGGCGCGCGTCTCCACGATGCCAAGCAGCTCGAGGGATCGCAGCGCCTCGCGGACCGACGCACGGGACACCTGGACCTGTTCGGCCAGCGCTCTCTCCGGCGGGAGCTGGTCCCCCGGTCTCAGGACTCCGCTGTCCAGCAGCGCTTCGATCTGCTCGACGATCCCCTGGTACAGCCGGTTGCGCCGGATCGGCGCCATGATCGCCACGGGTCGGCCTCCTGATAACGCCCTTGTGGTCAGGTGGTCTGACCAAGTCGGGGCAAATTTAGTGGCAGCGCTGGCCATGCGTCAAGGCCGCGCGATGTCCGTCTTCGCCTTAATGGTGCCGTCCTTCAGATCTGCGAGCGCCTGATCGGCCGCTGCCCGCGCTGACGCCGGCACCACCGTGCCCAGCACGCCGTACCCGATGCCGTCGCGAGACGCATCGAGAACGGTATCGCCCGCCTTGAACCGCCCCTCGCGCAGGTCCTTGACCATCCCGTAGATGGCGCGGTCCACGCGCTTGACCGCGCTGGCGATCACGGTGCCCGGCGCCGACGGGGACCGGTCTGCGTCGGCGCCGATCGCGTATGCGTTCTTCTGCTGGGCGGCCGCGATGTACCCACCGCCCGAAGCGACCTCGAAGAGGATGTCGCAGCCCTGCGCCAAGTGCTCCAGTCCGATCTCCGTCGCTCTCTTCTGGTCCTGGAGGTCGTTGCTGTAGGCGAGGAGTATCCGGGTGGTCGGGCTCACCGTGTTCACCGCGTCCTCGAAGCCGGCGATGAAACGGTCCGTCCGGGGTACCGCAACGTCGCCGAGCGAGCACACGGTGTCGTGGATCGCCGAGCCGACCTTCTCGTGCGCCATGGTGCCCGCGATCACCCCCACGAGGTAGCCCGCCTCGTTCTCCGCGAACAGAAGGTTGGCGACGTTCGGCAGGTCCTCGGTCCCGGACCGGTCGTCCTCCGGGGCGCCGTCGACGATCGCGAACCGGATCTCGGGGAACTGCTTCGCGACCTGCCACGTCGCGTGTTCCAGCGGCGCACCGACCGCGATCACCAGGTCGTATCCGTCCTCCGCGAAGTCCGCGAGTCCTCGCGCGTAGTCGTCCGGCACTTTCGGGTCCGCCAGACTCGTACGCACGCCAAGGTCGTGTTCGGCATCCAGGCGACCGAGGTCTGCGAGCGCGTTGTAACGCGGTTCGTTCGATCCAGCCGCGGCCGTGACAACGCCGACGCGCAGGGGAGCGCCGTCCCTCTCCGAGACCACGACCGTCGCGGGTCGGCAGCCGGCGGCCAGCACGGCGAGCGCGACCATCGCGGCCGCGGTGCGTTTCACCGGTGCGGGGGGTCCGCACACGCGCCGCACCTACCTGCACGTTCAGCTGGACGACACCGAGGCCCTACCGCAGGCGCCCGAACGCGACGGGAGATCCGGGGTCGCCCACTCATTCTCGGCACCACGATATTCGACGTGTGCCGGTCGCCGGGCCACGTTCATCGTCTCCGGTCGGGATCATCCGCAGGGGGCTGTCCGATCGCGTTCTGGTGCTAGGTGCCCAGAACGTTCACGAGCACGTACACGATGAAGATGACGTAGAGGCTTCCCCCCAGCACCAGCGAGCTGAGTGGCAGCGCACCGTCGCGTGCGCGGAAACGGAGCTGGCCCCAGATCATGAGGCCCGAGAGGAGCGCGAAGACCGCGGCCACGGTGCCGAAGCGGCCGAGCTCCCACGGCGTGAGGAGTACGCCGAGCGTCACCGGGATGGTCGACTGGAAGACCATGGCTCCCGCGACATTTCCGAGCGCGATGACGTCCTTGGACTCCTTTGTCCAGATCAGGCTGTTCGCGGCCTCGGGCAGCTCCGTCGCGAGCGGCGCAAGGACGAGCGCGACCAGGAGCGCGTTGAGACCCATGGCGGTGGAGAGTTTGTTCACGAACCCGGCGAACAGCTGCGCGCCGACGAGGATCGCCCCGAACGCGACCAGCGTCTGCACCACGACCAGCCAGAACGGAGGGTTCGTGGGATCGATCGCGGGGCGGCGGAGCTGCTTCGCGAAGGTCAGCGCAGCGAAAGCGTCGTGCTCTTCAGCCGCCTCCTCATCGTGGCCCGCGCCAGAGGACCGCAGGACCAGGTACACGTAAAGACCGTAGGCGGGAAGGAAGATCCAGCCGATATAGCTCTTCAGGAAATGCAGCTCCCGCGGTAGGAGAGCGAGCCCGAGCGCGATGCTGTACATCACGAGGAAGAACGAGAGGTCTCGGCTCGCGTGCGCTCGATCGACAAATAGGGTGTCGCGACCCCGGCGCTTGCGAAGGACGAACGCCGTGGCGCCGATGAGCAGCATGACGAGGGTCGCGAGCATGAACGGCGCGCCGAGGATGGCACCCACCCCGATGTCGTCGCCCTGGGCGCTGTTGGTGAAAAAGATCGCTACGACCGGGATGAGCGTCTCCGGCGTCGCCGTCCCGAGCGCCGCGAGGATGCTGCCTGTCGCGCCCTGCGAAAGCTTCAGCTTGATGCCGAGCCACTCGATCCCGTTCGTGAACACCTCGGCGCCGACGAGGATGAGGGCGAACGCGGCCACCAGGGCGACGCCGTCGAGTACCGTCATTGGCTATTCGCACCGGTCGTCATGGCGGGCGCGGAGGCGACTGCGGCGCGGCACACGAGCGCCGCCGTCGACGAAGGCCGGGCACTCGGAGGACCTACGAGCTTGCGGCTGGGGCAGTCCCACCGGTCGGCGTCCGGCGCGAGCGCAGGGATCGGACGATCGGCAGCAGGATGAGCAGGACGGACAGGGTGAGCATGATCGCGGCGAGCGGAAAGCCCCCGACCGTCGATGTGAGGAACGTGGAGGGATCGCCCCCGCTCGCGATGAGGGCCTTTCGCAGCTCGCGCTCCGTCGCGTCCCCGAGCACGAGCGCCACGACGAGCGGAGCGAGCGGGTACTTCAGCTTGCGCAGCCAGTACCCGATGAGCCCGAAGACGATGGTCACTCCAACGTCGAGGACGCTGTTGTTCAGCGAGTACGAGCCGATGATCGAGATGACGATGATGAAGGGCGTGATGATCGCGTAGGGCGTGCGCATGATGAGGGCGAGCAGCGGCACCGCGGCCAGGCAGATGGCGAACGTCAGCAGGTGGCCGAGGTAGATGCTCGCGATGAGGCCCCATACGAAGTCCTTGTGCTCGATGAAGAGGAGCGGCCCCGGCTGGAGGCCGAGAATGAAGAGTCCGGCCATCATGACGGCGGAGGTGGGCGAGCCGGGGATGCCGAGGGCGATCATCGGCACGATCGAGCCGACAGCGGCCGAGTCCGCGGCGGCCTGTGGGGCCATGATCCCGGAGATCTCGCCCTTCCCGAAATCCTCCTTGTTCTTCGAGTACTGGCGTGCGAGCCCGTAGCCAAGGAACGATCCGGCCGTCGCGCCGTGTCCCGGCAGCACGCCGAACAGAAACCCCAGGATGGAGATCGGTACCACCATGCCGATGCGCTTGCGGAGCGCGCTGAACGCCTCGCCGATGTCCCGGAGGCCCACTTTTGCGCTCAGCCGCTCGACGAACCCGATGCCCTGCTCCTCCGCTGACGCGAGGACCTCCCCGATGCCGAAGAGGCCGATGGTGACCGGGACGAAGGTGATCCCCGACAGCAGTTCGACATGGCCGAACGTCAGACGTGGCTCGCCCGTAAGCGAATCGAAGCCGACGGCCGCGAGCAGGAGCCCGAGCGCGATCATCATCACGCTCTTGAGCGGAGCCTCCGAGCCCAGGCCCACGAGGGTCGTGAACGAAAGGATGAAGACCGCGAAGAGCTCGGCTGGTCCGAATTTGATCGCCTCCAGAGCGAGGGCTCGTGCGAAGAAGGTCAGGAGGACCGTCGCGATCAGCGCTCCGACGAAGGAAGCGACGAACGACGATCCGAGCGCCAGGCCTGGTCTGCCCCTGCGTTTGGCAAGCGGGAACCCGTCGAAGAGGAGCGCGACGGCCCAGGGTTCACCCGGGATGTTGAAGAGGATCGACGTGATGACGCCGCCGAAGAGCGCACCCCAGTAGATGCCGGCGAGGAAGATGATCGCGGTCGTGGCTCCGCCGGCGCCGCCAGCTCCGGCGATAAGGACGCTGACCGGCAGGAGGATGGCCACCCCGCTCGTGCCGCCGAGGCCCGGCAGCACGCCGATGATCAGACCGAGCAGCACGCCGGCGAGCAGCAGCAGTATGTTGGCAGGCTGAAGGGCGACGCCGAACCCGCCCGCGAGGTCGCCGAGGACGTCGAGCATCAGAACTTCACCAGGTCGTAAAAGACGCTCTTCGGCAGTCCGACGCGAAAGCCGACCTCGAAGATCAGGTAGATCACAAGCGGGAACAGCACCGTGATCGCGCCCACCCAATGCCAGCGGTACCGGCCGATCGCCGCGGCGAAGAAGCCCATGTACAGGCCCGTCATGACGTAGAAACCGAGCACGCCGATCAGAGCTGTCGCGATGACCATCGGTATCGCGAGCCAGAGCATGGCTGTGACGCTCTGCCTGTCCTTGAACACTCCCTCCGCGGCCTGTGCCACGGTCAGCGAGCGCAACAGCACGAGCGCACTGAACGCGAAGAGAACGGCGGCCGACCAGAACGGATAGAAGCCGCCGCTCAGGCCGCCCGGCGCTCCGCCGGCCACGTCCGGGAGCGCCCCCCTACGGGTGTCGAACATGGCGGCGGCGGCGATCGCCATGATCACCGCCGCCGTCAGCGCCTCGTAGCGCCGCAACTGCTACTGCACCCAGCCGTTCTTCTGGGCGATGTCCGTGTGCAGCTTCGTGAAGTCGGTCACGAGCTTCCGGAAGTCGTCGCCCGCGACGAAGTTCAGATCGAGCGCATTCGTCGCGGCGAAGTCCTGCCAGTCCTTCGAGTCGTACACGCCCTTGAAGACGTCGATCCAGAACTTCTGCTGGCCGGCCGATAGGCCGGGCGGGCCCATCACCGCGCGAACGATGAAGTAGTCGTCGATCGGAAGGCCCTGCGACTTGCACGTCGCGAGGTCCTTGAACGGGCCCTCCTTCGGGCTTGTCGCCTGGAACGTGCAGAGCGGACGCAGCTGCCGCGGCGAGGTCTGGTAGAGCGCGCGGCCCTCGCTCGGGTTGTTCACGGTGACCTCGACGCCGCCCTGCTTTCCGGCCAGGGCCGTTGCGACGGCCCCCCCGCCGGTCTGCGGTACGTACTTGAACGCCTTGGTGCCGGCGACCCCCTGGATCCGGCGGAAGAGCACCTCGTCCTCCTGCTTCGAGCCGGTCCCTGACGCCACGATCTCCCGCTCCTTCGCCGCGGCGACGAAGTCAGCGGCCGTTTTCCACGGGCTGCTGTCGTTCACCCATAGGAAGAACGGGTCGTTCGCGAGGTTCGCGATCGGCGTGAAGTCCTCGGGCTTGTAGGGGAGCTTTTGCGTGATGAGCGTCGTCCAGAACGAGTTGAGGGTGATCATGATCGCGTGCATGTCGCCCTTCTTCTCGAAGACGTAGTTGAAGGCGACGGCGCCGGAGCCACCCTCCTTGTTCAACGGGTTCACGGGTTGCGGCGAAAGTTTCGCCTTGTCGATGATGCCCTGCATCAACCGCGCGTAGATGTCAGAGCCGCCTCCCGGTGCCGTGCTGATCACGAACTCGACGGGCTTGGTCGGCTGGACCGCGGTCACCCCCGCGCCCCCGGGCGGGCCGCCCGATCCGCTCGCGGCCGGGGTTCCCGTGCCTCCGCCGCTCGCGCACGCCGATGTCACCACAAGGAGCGCGCCCAACAGCGCGGCTCGTCCCCGTATCTGACTCCGCATCCCATTCACCGCCCTTCGCACTGCGCCTCGGGCAGGCCCGACTCGGCGGTCTGACCGGACGGTCTGGCATCGTAACGGGCCGCGTGCGATCGGCGCAATTCGCCCCGCATGTCGTCATCGCGCGGGTGCCACAATGAAGTGAGCGACGCACGACGAATTCATCCGGTGGGCGTAGGCGAGCGGCCCTTCGCCGGCCACGATGGGAGTCCGCACGATGGTGCAGCAGCTCACCCGACCGGCACCCCTCGCCAGGGGCGCCGCCCCGGACACCGCGGTCGCGTTCTTCGACGGGCGATACATGCCGATACGTGAGGCGAAAGTCAGCGTGCTGACGCACGCCTTCAACTACGGGACCGGCGTGTTCGAGGGGATCCGCGCGTATTGGAACGACGAACACGGGCAGCTGTACGGCCTGCACCTGCGCGAGCACTTCACGCGGCTGCACCGCTCCTGCCGGGTGATGCGCCTCGAGCTTCGCTACTCCGTCGACGAGCTGATCGAGATCGCTCTCGAGCTCGTCCGCCGATCCGGCTTCCGCGAGGACGCGTACATCCGGCCAATCGTCTACAAGTCGAGCGAGCTCATCGGGGTACGGCTCCACGACCTCGAGAGCTCGATGACGATGTTCACCGTGCCGTTCGGCGACTACATCGACGTCGGCCGCGGCATCTCCTGCGGCGTCTCTTCGTGGAGGCGCACCGACGACAACGCCGTCCCTGCGCGCAGCAAGATCACCGGCTCGTACGTCAACGCCGCCCTCGCGAAGACGGAGGCGCAGGAAGCGGGCTTCGACGAGGCCATCGTCCTCACCCAGGACGGCCACGTGTCAGAGGGCAGCGCTGAGAACCTGTTCATGGTGCGCGACGGCGTTCTGCTCACACCTCCGGTCACCGACAATATCCTCGAGGGCATCGTGCGCTCGAGCATCCTGCGGCTGGCCGACGACGAGGGCATCCCCGTGGTCGCGCGCCAGATCGACCGCACCGAGTTGTACGTCTGCGACGAGCTCTTCCTCTGCGGGACGGGTGCGCAGGTGTCGGCGGTCACGAGCGTCGATCATCGACCGGTCGGGGAGGGCGAGGTCGGGCCGATCACCGCCCGCCTCAGTGGGATCTACTTCGACGCCGTACGCGGACGCGCCGAACGGTATCGGGGCTGGCTGACGCCGGTGTACTAGGGGAGCGCGGGCGCTGTCAGGCCCTCTTCGCTCCGGCCTTCGGCGCGCGCGGCTTCGGTCCTCCGGCCTTCGCCGTTCCGGCCTTCGCCGTTCCGGCCTTCCCGCTCCCAGCCTTCGCCTTCGCAACTTCCTCACGATCGGCGAGAGCGTGCTGCACGGTCTCGAACGAGCTGAGCGCCTTCCGGCGGTCCTTCTTCACGCCCTCGAGAAAGCTCGGATCGCTCACGCTGTTGCGCGCCCGGGCACTATCCCGGGACGACTCCTCGATGATCTTCGCAAGCTTGTTGAGCGGCATCGGGCCTCCCTCCTCCGTCGCGTCGCTCGGACGCGTCGCCACACGAGTCTACTTCTGCCGATCGGTCGCGAGGCCCTTGAAGTCGGCGCCGATCACGACCACGATGTCGGCAGCGCTCGTCTCCGTGGCCGGTGCCTCGACCACCTGGAGCCCGAGCTGCTGGGCGAGCGCCGTCGCGGTGTAACGCTTGCTCGCATTGCGAAGAAGGACAGCGGAGCGCGCCTGCGCACCGTCCGTGACGCTCAGGATGCCGAACGCCCGCGCCTCGAGGCGATCCGCGACGGCCGCGGCCGCACCATTGCGCGACCCGGCCCCCCGCACCTCGACCTTGGCCCCCTCCTGCCTCACCTTCGGGTCGTAGAAGAGCTCGGCGACCACGTCGCGCACCTTCGTCTTGTCCGGGAAAAGGAAGTAGCCGTTGGCGTCGCTCTGCTCCTTCAGCTCGCAGCGCGGCTCGGGGCCCCCGCATGGCACGAGGATCTCGCTGCGGATCGCGTTCGGATCGAGGCCTGAGCCAAAGCGAGCGACGGTGATGATGTTCGCGGGGTCGAAGTTCGTTTCGACGGCCGTCCCGACCTGATCGAGGATGGCGGGCAGCCGGAAGAGCATGTTCCCCTGCACGATGCGGGTCCGGAGTGCCAGGATGACCTCCTGCTGGCGCTTCGCGCGACTGAAGTCATTGCTGTCATGGCGCGAACGGGCGAAGCGCAGCGCGCGCCCGCCATCCATCAGCTGTGGGCCCGCGAGGATGTTCAGCCGCTCGATCCCGAAGTCGGCCCCGGGATACGCCTCATCGCGGATCGGGCGCTGCACATCGACCACGACGCCTCCGAGGGTGTCGATGATCCTGGTGAATGCGACAAAGTCGACGATCGCGTAACTCGGTATCGGTATCCCGAGCAGGTTCTCGACGGTGCGCCGCGAAAGTTCAGGTCCTCCGATCGCGTATGCGGCGTTGATCTTGCCCTGGCCCTGGCCGGGAAGATCCACGTACAGGTCGCGCGGGATGGAGAGCATCGCCGCGGTCTTGTTGATCGGGTCGAGCGACAGAACGATGACGGTGTCGGTGTTGAGCGTCTCGGTCGGCAGGGTCCCCGCACGGACGTCGAGGCCCATCACGAGGACGTTCAGCCGCTCGGTGCCCGTGAACTCCGCTGGAGGCGCCACCGACGGAGGGGCGCTCGGCCGCACTTCCGCCTGCTGCGCGATGGGGCGGAACACCTGGCCCGCCAGCGCCGCCCACGCCGAAGACTGGCGGTATACCACGAGGTATAGAACGCACAGCGCCAGGGTCACGGCACCGAGCACCGCGTAGTCGATGGCGGTCCGGGCGGCGCTCGACGGCCCTCGGAACGCATCGCCGACGACGGCCAGGTGGTACAGGAAGAGCGCGCCTACGACGATGAGGTCCGCGATCGTCGCGTATCGGATGATGAGGGCGGTGAACGGATCGACGATCGCCGCGGCTGCCGCGACCGCACCGAGCACGGCTAGCGGCAGCACCAGCGCGAGAAGCCCGCGGACCCAACGGTCCTGATATACCTGCCCGAGTCCGGGCAGGAGCGCGGAGCAGAGCGACGCGAGAGCGGCGGACGTCGATGGCATCGACCCGATAGCGTACGTAAACTCGCTTCCTCGTGGACCGAACCATGCGCCCCGACACCGCGACGCTGCGCGGCGCCCGGGCGGTCGGGATCGCGTGCGCGCTCGCGTTCTTCGCCCCCGTCGTCCTGTCCCTCGTATTCCCGCAGGCGTTCACTTTCGCTCCGGCACAGCGCGCCTACGAGAGGATGATCGGCGCGCTCCTCGTCTCCTTCGGGCTCGGGCTGCTGCTCGCGCTGCGCGATCCGGCGCGCAACGCGGGGGTGTTCGCCGTCATCGGACTGGCCGCGGGCTTCCTCGCGGCGACGGTGATGTACACGCTGGTGGTGGACGGGGCTGACCCGCTCCACTGGTGGGTGCAGGTGCCGTTGCTCGGCGCCGTCGCCCTCGCCCTGGTCGTCACGTACACGCGGCTGCGTCGGCCGCATCCGCTCATCGTTCGCATCGTCGTGGCGGCCGTGGTCCTCCTTCCGCTCGGCCTGTACCTCGACGACCTCGCCTACCGCGCATTCGTCGCCCGCTGACTTTGCGGCGCGCCCTCCCAGCGGATACGTTGCTGGGGTGCATCCGATCGTTTCGGTGGAGGACCTTAGCAAGCGCTACGGCCAGTTGGAGGCAGTGCGCGGCATCAGTTTCGAGGTGACCGCCGGCGAGATCTTCGGCCTTCTTGGGCCCAATGGCGCCGGCAAGACGACGACGGTCGAGATCCTCGAGGGCCTCCGGCGGGCGGATGGCGGAAGCGCCCGCGTCGCGGGGATCGACGTCGGCAGGGACCCGGAGGGCACCAAGCGCCGGATCGGGGTGCAGCTGCAGTCGAGCGCCTTCATGGAGCATCTCACCGCGCGCGAGACGGTCGAGCTCTTCGCGCTGTGCTACGAGGTCCGCGCCGACGCGATGGCCCTCCTGCGCTCCGTGGGCCTCGAGGACCGGGCCAGCGCCCGCCAGGAAAAGCTCTCCGGTGGCCAGCGTCAGCGCCTCTCGATCGCGACGGCGCTGGTCAACAAGCCGCAGGTGCTGTTCCTCGATGAGCCCACAACGGGGCTCGACCCGCAGGCCCGGCGCAACCTCTGGGACCTGGTTCGCGCGATCCGCGCGAACGGCACGACGGTGTTCCTGACGACTCACTATATGGACGAGGCGGAGGTCCTGTGCGACCGGGTCGCGATCATGGACCAGGGCCTCATCCTCGCGATGGCGCCGCCGTCCGAGCTGATCGCGGGTTTGCTCGGGCGCGGCTTCGCCAAGCCGGTCATCCAGCAGCAGGCGAACCTGGAGGACGTGTTCCTCGACCTGACCGGTCACGATCTGCGCGACGAATGAGACAGATCCTCTCGCTGACCGTGGTCCTGCTCCGCGCGTTCTCCCGCGACTTCGCCGCGATATTCTTCACGGTGGTCCTGCCGCTCATGTTCATGCTCATATTCGGCGCGCTGAACCTCGGTGCGCTCGGCCACGTGAACGTCGGCATGGTCGACCAGGCGGGGAATCAGGCGAGCTCGGCGTTCGTCGATGCGCTGCGCGGCATCGACACACTGTCGATCACCGTCGGCGAAGAGGCGGCGGAGCGGGCGAGGCTGCTGAAGAGCGATCGCGATCTGGTCGTCGTCATCCCCGCCGATTTTCGGATCGCACCCGCGTCGCCCGGCTCGGCGGTCCCGACGCTCGTGGTCTATGAGAACCAAGGGCGCGCGCAGCAGGCGGCGGTGGGAGAGGCGATCCTCACGCAGCTCATCGATCGAGCCTCCTTCGCGGTCACGCGGACAGCGCCCGCGGTCGCGATGCGCCGCGAGGAAGTTTCCGTCAGGAAGCTCGGTTATCTCGACTTCCTTGTGCCGGGGATCATCGGGCTCAACGTCATGCAGCTCGCGATCTTCGGTGTCGCATTCGGCCTGGTGAGCCAGAAGCAGCGCGGCGTCCTTCGCCGGATCATGGCGACGCCGCTGCGGCCGCGGAACTTCCTCGCTGCCCATGTGCTGATGCGGCTTCTGCTCGCGGTCCTCCAGGTGGCGATACTGCTCGGTGTCGCGGTGGTGGTGTTCAAGCTGCAGATCGTCGGCAGCATATTCGACATCTTCGTGCTGGTGACGCTGGGCTCCATCCTCTTCCTGACGTTCGGCTTCGCCATCGCCGGCTGGGCGAAGACGGAGAACCAGGTGCCGCCGGTCGCGAACCTGATCACGCTGCCGATGTTCTTTCTGTCGGGCACGTTCTTCTCGCGCGACGCGATCCCGGCTCCGTTCCGCGAGGTCACCGGTTACCTCCCGCTCACCTTCCTCAACGACGCGCTCCGCGACGTGAGCACCCAGGGCGCGACACTCCTCGACGTTCGGATGCAGGTGCTCGGGCTCGCCGCGTGGGCAATCGCCGGCTTCATCCTCGCGGTGCGGCTCTTCCGCCTCGACTAGCCGCGCGGCGCTGCCGTTCGGAGTGTCGCCTTATGCCCCCTCCGCGAGCGCCTCGTGGACGGCGCCGTGGATCGCGGCGCGGAAGATCCCCCATGCGCGCCAGCTGCCCACCTCGCCCTGGGCGTCGGCGAGCGATCCGAGACGTTTCGCGATGCTCGGCAGGTCGCGCGCATCGACCTCCCGGTAGCCCTCGATCCGCTCCTCGGCGTCAAGTACCTGGAGGGCGCCGCCGGTCTCCTCGAGAAGGAACGCGAACGTGTGGAACACCGGCTCCGTGCCGGCGGCCGGGCGATACGCGAGGTGGACGAGGTAGCGGCGGATGGCGACGTCGAGGCCGGTCTCCTCGCGCGTTTCGCGTAGGAGGGCCGCCTCGATCGACTCCCCTTGGCGGATCCCGCCCGTTGGCAGCCGGTACGCCCCCCGTGGATAGAAGTTCTTGATCGACACCAGGAGTCGTCCATCCCTGCGTCGCAGGACCATGCACACCTCCCCGGTGCGGTCTCTTTTCGTCAGCGGATCGAAGTCCACGTCGTCGAGGGCGACGTCACGCTCGAGCGGATCGCCGAAGCGGCGCGCGAGCAGTACGAGCTCGCGCTTCCTCTGCTTCGAGAGTGGCCGAGGGGCGACGGCGGGCGCCATGGGAGGGCAGTATTAACGGGATGGACCGTGCGATCAGGGCCCCTTCGGCCGCTGGGACCACCGAGGCCGCTGCACCCGGCTTCCCGGCACATCCGCTCTCAGGGGATGATGCGGCCATGCGGCCCGCAAGGCGGCAGCAGGCGCAGAGCCAAGGTCGGGATCTCGACCGTCGGGCACGCCCGGCGGTACCCGAGGGCCGCCAATGACCGTGGAGGAGCGAGGGGATGGGGCCACGAAAGCGACCATCTTCGAACCGGTGGGCTCGAGCGTTGACCTGCCCGAGCTCGAGCACCGCGTGCTCGATCTCTGGGAGCGGGAACGCACGTTCGAGGAGCTCCGGCGGCGGAACGCGGGCCGCGCGCGGTTCTCCTTCATCGACGGCCCGATCACCGCCAACGTCGAGGCGATGGGCGTGCACCACGCCTGGAATCGCACGTACAAGGACCTGTTCCAGCGGTACAAGGCCATGCGTGGCTTCGACCAGCGCTATCAGAACGGCTTCGACTGCCAGGGGCTGTGGGTCGAGGTACAGGTCGAGCGCGATCTCAACCTGAACAGCAAGCGGGACATCGAGTCATTCGGGATCGATCGCTTCTCCGACGCGTGCCGGGCCCGCGTCGACCGGTCGGCGGCAGCCATCACGAGGCAGTCGATCCGTCTCGGGCAGTGGATGGACTGGGATCACTCCTATTACACCTACAGCGACGCCAACATCTCGCACATCTGGCAGGTCCTCAAGATCTGTCACGAGAAAGGCTGGCTGTACAAGGGCCACCGGTCGATGCCCTGGTGCGCCCGCTGCGGCACCGCGCTGTCGCAGCACGAGATGATCGACAGCTACCGCGAGATGACGCACACCAGCGTCTACGCGAGGTTCCCGATCGAAGGCCGAGAGCGCGAGTCGTTCCTCGTGTGGACGACGACCCCCTGGACTCTCGCAGCGAACGTGGCGCTGGCAGTCCATCCGGACCTGGAGTACGCGAGGGCGCGGGTGGGCGACGAGGTGTTGGTCCTCTCCCGCGGTACGTTCGGCTCCGCGCTTCGCGATGACGCCGAGCTGCTGGAGACGGTGAAGGGGCGTGACCTCGTGGGCCTGCGATTCAGCGGGCCGTTCGACGACCTCCCGGCCGCGGCGGAAGCGCGGGAGGCGCACCGTTTGATCGCGTGGGATGGCGTAGGAGAGGACGAGGGCACCGGGATCGTGCACATCGCTCCCGGCTGCGGCGCGGACGACTTCGCCCTATCCAAGCGCGAGGAACTCCCCGTCCTCATCCCCATCGACGAGACGGCGCGCTATCGCCCCGGATACGGCTGGCTCGAGGGGCGCGAGGCGCGGGAGGTGGCGGACCTCGTCGTCGCCGATCTCGAGCGGCGTGGGCGGCTGTTCCGCGCCGAGCCGTACACCCACCGGTATCCCGAATGCTGGCGCTGCCACGAGGAGATCGTCTTCAGGGTCGACGACGAGTGGTTCATCTCCATGGACGAGCTGCGGCCGAAGCTCATCGAGGCCGCTCGCGCAGTGAACTGGGTGCCGCCGGCGGGTGGGCGGCGTATGGAGAACTGGCTCGAGAACATGGGCGACTGGAATATCAGCCGCAAGCGCTATTGGGGCCTCCCACTGCCGTTCTACACCTGCGCGAACGGCCACTTCTTCGTCGTCGGCAACGAGGAGGAGCTCCGGCAGCACGCCATCAGCGGGCTCGAGGGGCTTCGCGAGCTGCACCGTCCGTGGATCGACGACGTCATCGTCGCCTGCCCCGAGTGCGGCGCGGAGAGCGTGCGCGTGCGGGAGGTGGGTGACTGCTGGCTCGACGCGGGCGTCGTGCCGTTCTCGACGCTCGACTACCTTCACGATCGGGCCGCATGGCAGCGCTGGTTCCCGGCCGAGTACGTCGTCGAAATGGTCGAGCAGATCAGGCTGTGGTTCTACTCGCAGCTGTTCTTCGGCGTCGTCCTCGCCGGTGTCGCCCCATATCGGACGGTCGAGACCTTCCAGCCGATGCTCGCGGCGCCCGGCGAGGAATTCCACAAGAGCGGCGGCAATATGGTCGATCTCGGCGAGGCGTGCGAGCGCGCGGGCGCCGATATCATCCGGTGGTCGGTCTGCCGGCAGGACCTCCAGGAGAACATGTTCTTCGGCTGGCGCGCGCTGGACGAGGTCAAGCGGAGGCTTCTGCTGCTCTGGAACACGTACTCGTTCTTCGTGACATACGCGAACCTCGACGGCTTCGACCCGAGCGCGGAGGCCGTGCCGATCGCCGAGCGCCCGCTACTGGATCGCTGGCTCCTGTCGGCGCTGGCGCGCCTGGTGCGTGACTGCCGCGCTGCGCTCGACGCGTTCGACGCGCGGACGGCCACGCTGCGCATGGAATCGTTCTGGGACGAGCTCTCGACCTGGTACGTGCGGCGTAACCGCCGGCGCTTCTGGCAGGCACGGTCCCGCCGCGACTCGCTCGCGGCATACCAGACCCTGCACGAGGCCATCGCCACCCTCGCGCGTCTCTTCGCGCCGGCCATGCCCTTCCTTTCCGAGGCGATCTACCAGAACCTGGTGCGCCGCTCGATCCCGGGATCGCCGGACTCCGTGCACCACACCGCGTACCCGGAGGCGGATGCAGCGCGCATCGACGATGCCCTGGAGCGCCGGATGCGCGCGGCGATGCGGGTCGTCGGCCTGGGGCGGGCCGCGCGCTCGGAAGCAGGGGTCAAGGTGCGCACCCCGCTGTCGAAGCTGATCGTCGTTTTCGATCAAGGCGACCGCGACCGCGGGGTGCTCGACGGACAAGCCGAGCTCGCGGAGGTGATCAGCGACGAGCTGAATGTCAAGGCGCTCGAGGTCCGGGACGACGCGGCCGGCCTGGTGGACATCCGCGTGAAGCCCGACCTGAAGGTGCTCGGGCCGAAGCTCGGCAGGGATCTCCCCCGCGTGCGCGAGGCGCTGCGAGAGGGGCGCTTCAGCCGCGTCGACGGGACGACGGTGGTCGAGGGCTTTCGTCTGACTCCCGAGGAGGTGCTGGTCGAGCACGTCGGGACAGCTGGGCACGCCGTCGCGCGGGATGCCGGCGCGGCCGTCGCGCTCGTCACCGAGATCACCGCTGAGCTCGAGGCGGAGGGTGCGGCGCGCGAGCTGATCCGGCGCATCAACGACCTGCGCAAGGAATTCGGGTTCGAGATCGAGGACCGCATCGCCGTGCGATACGGCGGCGCGATCGCTCGGACGATCGAGCGCTTCCACGACCTCGTCTCGAGCGAGACGCTCGCGACCTCCCTGAGCGATGGCCTCTCTGGCCGTGGCAACGCGTGGAGCGGCGAGGTGAACGGCGTGCCGGCCGAGCTCGAGCTCGAGCGCGACGGCAGGGGCGGAGAACGCTGAGCCCCCAAGGTGCGGGGGCGGCCGCCCGAGACCGCTAGGCCAGCAGCGATGTGCGCAGCGCCCCGGTCAACACGCGCTGCGCGCGTCGGCCGGCCGGTCCCGTCAGGGCGACGCGCCACGCCGGGTACGCCAGGAGCGCGTGTGCCAGCGCCGTCGCCTCGGCGGTCCGGATCCGCAGGGCGCCCCCCCGCGCAAGGTCCGCCATCGTCCTCGAGATGATGTCAAGGCGCACCCCGTCGAGCTCTCGAAGGATGATCGCGCCGCTCCGCGGCAGGCCACCATCGAGAAGGGTGTCGAGGAGCCCCTTCTCCGTGCGGTAGCTGCGCGCGTGGAGGGCAACGAGGTCGTCGATGACGTCTTGCGCGGATCCCGCGCCCGGCCGCCAGCGCTCGACCCGCCGGACGAGCCCCTCGGCCCGGCCCCGAAGGGCGCGCTCCACCAGGCGCTCCTTTGACGGCGCATGCAGGTACAGCGTGCGACGCGCAACGCGCGCCCGTCGTGCGACGTCTTCCAACCGGAGGTCCCGGTATCCCCGCAGAGAAAGCTCGCGCAGAGCCGCCGCCTGGATCGCGGCGGCCGTTCGCTCGGTGGCCTTCGCGCGCTCGCGCTGGATGTAGCGACCGGACATTCGATGCACATGCTATGCACCGAAAGGTCGGCAGGAGCCGTCGACCGCGGCGACCTGCGGTGCTACCGTTCGTACATCGACACCTCATTCGCGTTCGTCTTTCCGGGCCAGGGATCGCAGGCCGTCGGCATGGGACGCGGCGTTTTCGAGGGCTCCGCCACGGCCCGCGAGACGTTCGAGGAGGCCGACGACATCCTCGGCTACAAGGTCTCGGAGCTGTGCTTCTCGGGGCCGGCCGAAGAGCTGGGCGACACTCGCGTCGCTCAGCCGGCAATACTGACCACGAGCATCGCGGTCCTGGAGGCGATGGCGGAGGCCGCCACCGGCGCGCTCGGTCGCATCACGTCCGGCGGCGAGCCGAGGGGCGTCGCCGCGCTGCCCGCGCCGATCCGACCCCGGTTCCTGGCCGGCCACTCGCTCGGGGAGTTCAGCGCGCTCGCGGCCGCCGGTGTGCTTTCCTTTTCCGACACGCTGCGGCTGGTGAGCGAGCGGGGTCGCCTCGCCGCGACGAAGGGCGCCAAGGGGGTAATGGCCGCGATCCTGGGGTTGACCGCTGAGGAGGTGGAGCGCGTTATCGCGGACACCGTTCCGACCGGCGCGACCGTCGTCGCGAACGACAACGGCCCGGCGCAGGTGACCATCGCCGGCGACGAGCAGAGCGTCACAAAGGTGACCGATGCGCTCACGCGCTACGGCGCTCGCAGGGTGGTGATGCTGCGGATCTCCGGTCCCTTCCACTTCCCGCCGATGGGCCGCATAGGCGACGACCTCGCCGCCTTCATGGGAACGCTGCGTTTCCGGGAGCCGGTCGTGCCCGTGGTCGCGAACGTGACCGCGGCTCCGCATGCGAGCGGCGCTTCGATCCCTGACGCGCTGGTCCGTCATCTCTCGCAACGGGTCGAATGGCTGCGCTCCGTTCGCTTCATGGTCGAACGGGGAACATCGACGTTCGTCGAGATCGGCGCCGGGCAGGTCGTGAACGGGCTCGTGAAGCGGATCGCGGACGTCACGACGGTCAACGTGTCGGATCCTCCCTCGATCGCGTCCGCGCTGCGCGCCCTCAACATCCCGGCGCGCGCCGACGCGCTGGCCGAGGCCGCTCGGGCGGCGGCTCGCGGGATCGCGCGGGGTCCTCGGGGCTGATGGTCTGGGCACGCCGCGTCGTGGTCACCGGTGCCGGCGCGGTCACGCCGCTCGGCGGAGACGTGGCCTCGACGTGGGATGCGCTGGTGCATGGGCGGGGCGGGATCCGACGGATCACGCGCTTCGATCCATCCCCATACGAGACCCAGATAGCGGGCGAGGTGCAGGACTTCGAGCCCACGCGGTACATGGACCGCAAGGACGCGCGCCGCACCGACCGTTTCGCACAGCTCGCCGTGGCGGCCGCGTCACAGGCGATGAGCGACGCTGCGCTCGACATCACGAAGGACCCCGAGCGGATCGGCGTCGACATCGCCACGGGCGTCGGCGGGCTCGAGACGCTGGTCGAACAGGTCGTCCTCATGGAGCGCCGCGGACCCGACCGGCTGTCGCCGTTCCTCGTCCCGATGCTGATGGCCAACGCGGGCACCGCGCAGATCTCGATGCAGTTCGGCCTCAAGGGCCCCACCGTCACGCACGTGTCGGCGTGCGCCTCGAGCGCCCACGCGATCGGTGAGTCCGCTGAGATGATCAAGCGCTCCCAGGCCGACGTCATGGTCGTGGGCGGGGCCGAGGCGGCGGTGCTTCCGCTGGCGATAGGCGCGTTCTCGACGATGCACGCGATGAGCCGACGGAACGACGAGCCCGAGCGCGCGTCGCGGCCATTCGACAAGGACCGCGACGGGTTCGTACTGTCGGAGGGCGCCGCGGTCGTGGTCCTGGAGGAGCGCGACCACGCGCTCGAACGAGGTGCCCGGATATACGGCGAGCTAATCGGATACGGCGCCACGGCGGACGCGTATCACATCACCTCGCCTTCACCGGAGGGGGAAGGGAATGCCCGGGCCATGCGCATGGCGCTGGACCAGGCCGAGCTCGCGCCAACTGCGGTCGAATACATCAACGCCCACGGGACGTCGACACAACCGAACGACCGTGAGGAAACGGCGGCCATAAAGTCCGTCTTTGGAGACCACGCGCGGATCCTCCTGGTCTCCTCCACCAAGTCCATGACCGGCCACCTGCTCGGCGCGGCCGGGGCGCTCGAGGCGATCGCGTGCCTCTTCGCGATGAGGGACGGGTGCATTCCCCCGACCATCAACTACACCACGCCCGACCCTGCGCTCGACCTCGACTACGTGCCCAACGAGGCGCGGCAGCGGCGGATCCGCATCGCACTGTCGAACTCGATGGGATTCGGCGGCCACAACGCCAGCCTGATCTTCTCAGGCGACGGTGGCCCCGCGCCCGCTTCCACGCACCCGACGCGCTGAGCCGCCGGTGACCTCACTCCAGACCCGCGTCGCACTGGTGACCGGTGCGGGCCGCGGGATCGGGCGGGCGACCGCGATGCGCCTCGCGCGCGACGGCGCGCGGCTCGTGCTGAACTACAAGGGGAACGTGGAGGCAGCGACGGAGGCCGCGCGGCTCATCGAGGAGGCCGGCGGCACCGCGACGCTCGCGCAGGGCGACGTCTCCGCCGACGGCGAGGCCGACCGGATCGTGAAGCAGGCGCTCGCGTTCGGCGACGGCCGCCTGGACATCCTGGTGAATAACGCCGGCATCACGCGCGACAACCTCCTGCTCCGCATGAGCGCCCTGGAGTGGGACGAGGTCATGGACCTCAACCTGCGCGGGACCTTCCTCGTCACGAAGGCGGCGATGCGGCCGATGATGAAGCAGCGCGGCGGTCGGATCGTCAATGTCGCGTCGATCGCGGGCATCGTCGGCAACGCGGGGCAGTCCAATTACAGCGCCGCGAAGGCGGGGATCATCGGCTTCACGAAGACCGTCGCGCGGGAGATGGCCAGCCGCAATATCACCGTGAACGCCGTCGCCCCGGGGTTCGTCCCGACGGACCTGACCGACCCACTGCCGCAGCAGGTGAAGGACGACCTGCTGAAGCAGATCCCGCTCGGCCGCTTCGGAACGGTGGACGACGTCGCCGGCGCCATCGCCTTCCTCGCGTCGGACGACGCGGCGTACATCACCGGACAGGTCATCGTGATCGACGGCGGGATGGTGACGTGAGGCTGACGACCGGGAAGGCGGCGCTCATCGCCCTCGTTGCCGCGCTCGTCTTCGGGCTCGACCGGGTGACGAAGGACCTCGTGTCGACGAAACTCGTGTTCGGCGAGTCGAGGGAGGTCCTCGGCGACGCCGTCCGGATCAGCTACGTGCGGAACACCGGCGCGGCCTTCGGCCTCCTGCCAGAGCGCACGACCCTGCTATCGGTCCTGTCGGTCCTCGCCGTGGCCGCGATCATCTATTACTACCGGTTCATCCTGGCGCGCTCCCCGCTCGTCGCCGCCACGCTCGGGATGCAGCTTGGGGGCGCGCTCGGCAACCTCGTCGATCGCCTCGGGCAGGGCTACGTCGTGGACTTCGTCGACGTGGGCGTGGGCGGATTGCGGTTCTGGGCGTTCAACGTCGCCGACGCTTCGATCGTCCTTGGCATCTTCGCGGTCACGCTCGCGCTGTGGCGCGAGGAACAGCACCAGGGCAGCGCGCGCCGCACGGCGTGAGCGCTCCGACGCGTGGGCCCCGACCCTGACGGATGAGTCTGGCGGCCCCATCGCGCTTCGCGTCACCGCGGGCGGCGAACGCGTCGACCGCTACCTCGCCGGGCATACCCTTTTGTCGCGCAGCGCGATCCAGCGGCTCGCGCGCGATGGCCGCGTCACGGTCTCCGGCGACCCCGTGGATCCGGCTCACCGCCTTCACGAGGGCGATCTTGTCGAGGTGGCGGTCCCTGAACCTCCTCCCGCGCCGAGCCTCCTGCCGGAGGACATCCCGATCGACGTGCTGTTCGAGGACGCCGACGTGATGGTCGTCAGCAAGGCCGCCGGCCTGGTCGTGCACCCCGCGTACGGCCACCACAGCGGCACTCTGGTGAATGCGGTGGTCGGTCGCATCGCCGCCCAGACGGGGCGAGCGGCCTCGCGGCCGGGGATCGTGCACCGTCTCGACAAGGACACCAGCGGCGTCATGGTCATCGCGAAGACGGACCTTGCGCACCTCACGCTGGCGAGACAGCTCCAGGCGAAGACGTTCGCGAAGGAGTACGTGGCGCTCGTGTGGGGCGACCCGGGAGAGCGGCCCGCCGTCGTCGAAGCGCCGCTCCTTCGTGATCCGGACGACCGGCGCCGCATGGCGGTGCGAGCCGGCGGCCGCGATGCCGTCACGCGATTCCACCGGGTGGCCAGCTTCGCGGAGGGCAGCGCGCGCACCTCGCTCCTGCACGTCCGGCCCGTGACCGGCCGGACGCATCAGATCCGGGTGCACCTCGCCTTCGCGGGACTGCCTATCGTTGGTGATCCGGTGTACGGGAGGCGCGGCGACCCGAGCGGCCTGTCGCGCCAGTTCCTGCACGCTTGGCGACTCACCGTGCGCCTACCGCACGCGGGAGAGCGGACGTTCACCGCCCCACTGGCGCCCGATCTTGTGGCCTGCCTGCGGGATCTGGGCGAGCCGGCCGTCACGGCGGATCCCTATGCGGAGATCGTGGGCCCGTGAGCGAGGCAGGCACGACCGAGGCCGATCGGCACGCGGGCCAGGGATTGCTCGTCATCATCTCCGCGCCGTCCGGTGGAGGAAAGGACACGGTGATCAGCCGGCTGGTCACCGTCCTCGACGATGCCGTCGTGTACGTCACCGCGACGAGCCGCAGGCCGCGGCCGGGCGAGCAGCACGCGCGCGACTACTACTTCTACGAGCCCGAGAAGTTCCGGGAAGAGATCGAGCAGGGCAACTTCCTCGAGTGGTCCATGGTGCACGGCGATTTCAAGGGCGTCCGCCGCGACGCCCTCGCCGAGACGCTCCGGCAGCACAAGATCGTGATCGTGAAGCCCGAGCCGCAGGGCATGCGCAAGATCAAGGCGCTGCTCCCCGAGGCGCTGACGATCTTCATCATGCCCCCATCGGTCGACGCGCTGCGGCGGCGCCTGATCGGTCGCGGGACCGAGAGCGTCGAGCAGCTCGAGCTGCGCCTGCGCAACGCCGAGATCGAGGTGGCCGCCGCGCCCGAATATGACCACGTGGTCGTCAACGACGACGGCAGGATCGACGAGACCGTCGGCCAGATCGCCGAGATCATCCGTCGGGAGGCAAAGAGGCCCCGGCACTACGACCTGTGACGCGCACCGCGGAGGTCGCCGTCCTCGCCGGGGTCCGCGGTCCGGCCGCGACCTTCACGTACGCCGTTCCCGACGGCCTCGATCTGGGCTGCGGTCACCTCGTGGACGTCGGCTTTGGCAAGCGGGTCGTCCGCGGGGTGGTCGTGCGGCTCGACGTCCCCGGCCGCGAGGAGCTCCGTCAGGTCGATGCGCTCGCGCATCCCGTTCCCCTGCTCGGCGGCCACCAGCTGGCGCTGGCGCGATGGATGTCCGACCACTACCGCTGCGCACTCGCCGATACGGTCCGCGCGATGCTCCCTCCCGCGCTCGCCAGCCGCGGCGCACCGCGCGCCGGAGGGGTCGGGCGCACGGAGGCGACCTTCGCCCTCACGTCCGCGGGACGTGATGCCACCCGCGGCGCGGGCGCCGAGCGGCTCGCACCCGCGGGGCACATGGTCGGACCGACGGTGAACGGCGGTGCGGCGGCGGGCGGGCGGGGCGTACGCCTGGGTCCGGTCCAGCTCGCCACCCTGCGCGCACTCGCGACCGGCGTGACGACGGCCGCCGCCCTGCGCTCCGCCGGAGGATCCGCCGACGCCGCGCGCGGCCTGGCGGCGCGCGGCCTGGTCGTCGTCACGCGCCGCCCCGTCCGGCGCATCCCGCCGGAGTTCGCCGTCACGCCCGAGGATCCGACGCGCGACGCACCCGCGACGGACACCCAGCGCGCGGCTCTCGACGCGATCCTTGGCGCGCTCGACGAAGGCGCGCCGTTCCTGCTCCACGGGGTCACGGGCAGTGGCAAGACCGAGGTCTATCTCCGAGCGGCGACGGCTGCCATCGCGCGCGGTCGCGCGGTGATCGTGCTCGTTCCGGAGATCGCGCTCGCCGCACAGGTCGTGGCGCGTTTCGTCGCGCGCTTCGGCGAGCGCGTGGCCGTGCTCCACAGCGCGCTATCCGCTGGGGAGCGCTACGACGAATGGCGGCGGGTCCTCGACGGCGCGGCCGACATCGTCGTGGGCTCGCGCTCAGCGCTGTTCGCTCCGGTGCGCGACCCGGGGCTCATCGTCGTCGACGAAGAACAGGAACCGTCGTACAAGCAGGAGAGCGATCCTCGGTACCACGCGGTCGATACGGCGCTGATGCTCGGGCGTCTTGCACGGAGCGTGGTCGTCCTGGGCTCCGCGACACCGCGGGTCACCACCTGGTACGCCGCGCGAGGAGGCGAGCTGCGCCTGCTCGAGATGCCGGCGCGCGTCGCCGGTCGCCCCCTGCCTCCGACCACGGTCGTCGACCTCAGGCTCGAGATGCGCGCCGGTAACCGGGGCACGCTGTCGACCGCGCTCGGGATCGCGCTGCGCCGCACCGTCGCGAGGGGCGAGCAGGCCATGCTGTACCTCAACCGACGAGGCCTGGCGACGGTGATCCTCTGCCGTGACTGCGGGTTCGTGGTGCCGTGTCCCGGCTGCGAGATCCCGTTCGCGTGGCACGCCAACGGACGGCTGGTGTGCCACCGCTGTGGGCGGAACGAGCCCGCGCCGCCGGCCATCTGCGCCCAGTGCGGCGGCACGCGCATCCGTCACCTCGGGGTGGGCACGCAGCGCGTGGAGGAGGAGGTGCGCGCGACGGTGCCGTCAGCGCGGGTCATCCGGCTCGACCGGGACGCCGTCCGGGGGAAGGGAGGACACGCGGCGGCGTTCGAACGAATGCGCTCCGGCGCGGCTCAGGTCATCGTCGGGACGCAGATGCTCGCGAAGGGTTTCGACCTGCCGGGCGTGACCCTCGTCGGCGTCGTCAACGCCGACACGCTGCTGAACCTCCCGGATCACACCGCGGCCGAGCGCACCTTTCAGCTCCTCGCGCAGGTGCTTGGCCGCTCGGGTCGCAGCGACGCCGGGGGACGCGGCATCCTGCAGACGTACCTGCCGGACCATTACGCGATCCGCGCGGCGTCGACCCACGACTACGCGGCCTTCGCCGCCGCCGAGCTCGCCGCCCGCCGGCGCTTCGGTTTCCCGCCGTTCGGCAGGCTCCTGCTTCTTCAGACGGGCGCGCGCAGCGAAGAGACGGTGGCTCGGCGCGCGGCGAGCCTGGCAGGGCGGCTACGCGCCGCCGCGGGACGCGACGCCGAGGTGCTCGGCCCCGCCCCCGCGTTCGCCGCCAAACGGGCGGGCAACTACCGGATGCAGGTCGTCCTCCGGGGTGCGGACCCGGGTGCGGTCATCGACCGCGAGCCGCCGGGTCCCGGCTGGACCATCGACATGGACCCCGCCTCGCTCCTCGGCGCCTGACGCCGCCTCGTTGCTGCTCACCGGGCCCACGCGCACGCCCGGGGGTCCTCGGGGGGGCGGAGCCCCCCGGTCCCCGTCCGCCAAAGCCAACCCCGGGTGGTTCCCGGGCGACCGCGGCCCCGACCGGGCTGTCACACTCGGTGCCGTTGAGCGACTTCGAAGAGGAAGCCGAGGCCGGAGCGGGGGAGGAGCAGGAGCAGGGACCGCCCGAGCCGCGGCTGCGGATCGTCAAGGGATCGCCCTGGACGATCGGCCCGGGGCTGCGGGAGAAGTGGTCGCGGCCCGAGTTCATCTCCGCGCGAGCGGTCGACGTGCGGCAGGTCGGAGACCCCGTCCTGCACGCTCCCGCGAAGAAGCCGCGCCTCGACAGACGCGAGCTCGAGGAGCTGGCGGCGCGCATGTTCGCCTCGATGCTCGCTGCGCACGGTGTCGGCATCGCCGCGCCGCAGATCGGCGTACCGCTGCGCGTCTGCCTCCTCGACGTCGACGCGGCCGGGATCGTCGCGGTGAACCCGGAGGTCGAGTGGGTGAGCGACGAGGTCGACGAGACCAGCGAGGGTTGTCTATCGGTGCGTAACCTGTATGGAATGCTCGAGCGTCCGACCGTCGCGCGCCTCGTGGCGACGGACATCATGGGAAGGCGGTTCGTGCTCGAGGGCGAGAGGTACGGCGCTCAGTGCATCCTTCATGAGACGGACCACCTGAACGGCATCCTCTATGTCGATCGGCTTCGTTCTCGGCAGGACCTTTTCCCCGTCGAGCCAGACGACGAGACCAGTCCCGAGGCCGGAGCAGCCGCGTCGTAGACCGGCCGCGCACGATATTCCTCGGTACGCCTGAATTCGCGCTGCCGTCGCTCGAGGCGCTCCATCGCCTACATCAGGCGCGCGTCGTCGAGATCGTCGCCGTCGTCACGCAGCCGGACCGTCCGGGCCATCGCCGGCGGCTGGAGGCCCCGCCGGTCAAGGCACGCGCCGCCCTTCACGGGCTGTCCGTTCTGCAGCCGGCGCGCCTCGCCGGCCCGGTGCTCGAACAGCTGCTCGCGCTGCGCCCCGCGCTCCTGGTGTGGGCGGCATACGGCAACCTGATCCCCGCGCGGCTCATCGCAGCCGCCCAGGGGCGGGCGGTGAACGTCCACGCCTCACTGCTGCCGCGGCATCGCGGCGCTGCGCCGATCGCTTACGCGATCCTGCGCGGCGACCACGAGACTGGCGTGACCCTCATGGAGGGGACCGCCCAGCTCGACGCCGGACCCCTTCTCGCGCAGGAGCGCATCGCGATCGCTCCCAACGAGGACGCCGGAGCGCTGACCGCGCGGCTGGCGCAGCTCGGCGCCGACCTTCTCGAACGCGAGCTCCCGGCTTACCTGCAGGGCGATCTGGTGTCGCGTCCACAGGACGAAGCGGAAGCGACGTGGGCGCCGAAGCCCGCGGCATCGGACGAGCAGCTCGATTTTTCTGCCCCCGGGGATCTGCTCGCGCGGCGGATCCGCGCCTTCTCGCCGGAACCCGGGGCCTTCACGACCTTCCGCGGACAGCGGCTGCGCGTCGAGCGCGCGAGCGTCACCGCGGGACCGCCACGCGAGCACGGCACCCTCGCGATCCGCGATGGCGTGCCGCGCGTGGCCGCGGGCGCGGGATGGGTGCGGCTCGACGCCGTCCGGCCCGCGGGCAGGCGGGCGATGAGCGGCGCCGACTGGGCGCGGGGCCTGCGCGAGTTAGGCGAGGACGAGCGCCTACCGTCGTGATCGCGGCTCCGGCCCGGCGGCCGGTTAGCCTCATCAGGTGAGCAGCAGTCTCGCGGCCGGATCGAGCGCGGCGCGTTCGACCACATCGCCGAGGTCGACGGAGCGCATCCCGACTCGCACATCAGGCGCACCGCGGCCGGTCCTTCCGTCGATCAGCGAGGTGCCGGATGGCGCGCTCGCCGCGTGGCTCGCCGAGCGCGGCGAGCCCCCCTTCCGGGCGCGCCAGATCCGCCGGCACGCGGCGCGTGGATCGTTCGGCTGGGAGTCGCTGACCGACGTGCCGAAGGCGCTGCGGCAGGCGCTCGACGCGTCGTTCCGCTGGACCGCGGTGGAGGCCGTCGGAGAGCATGCGAGCGCGGACGGCGAAACGCGCAAGGTGCTCCTGCGGTTGCACGACGGGCAACACATCGAGAGCGTCCTCATGCCGCACCACGGCGCGCGCAACGCGGTGTGCGTGTCATCGCAGGCGGGCTGTCCGATGGCGTGCGCGTTCTGCGCCACCGGCGAGATGGGACTCATCCGGAACCTGTCCGCGGGAGAGATCGTCGACCAGGTGAGGTACTGGGTCGGAGCGCTCGCACAAAGGGGCGAGCGCGTCTCTCACGTCGTGTACATGGGCATGGGGGAACCGCTCAACAACTATCGGGCGACCGTCGCCTCCGCTCGCGCTCTCGCCGATCCGCGGCTATTCGGCATCAGCCCGCGCCGGATCACGATCTCCACCTGCGGCGTCGTTCCCGGGATAGACGACCTTGCGGCAGAGGGACTGGCCTTCAACCTCGCGGTGTCATTGCACGCGGCGGACGATCGGACGCGGCTGGGCATCATGCCGATCAACCGCAAGTGGGGCGTGGAGCAGGTGCTGGATGCGACAGCGAGGTTCATCCGCCGTACCGGGCGCCGCGCGACGCTGGAATACGTCCTGCTCGCCGGGGTCAACGACTCGGCCGAGGACGCGCGGCTCCTCGCGCGGCGCATGGCGGAGCGGGGGCCCGCGACCGGGTACCTGGTGAACCTGATCCCCTACAACCCTGGTCCGGGAGGTTTCCGCCGGCCGAGCGCGGCGCGCATGGAGCGCTTTGCCGGCGCACTGCGCGGCCACGGGATCGCGGCGACCCTGCGGATCAGCAAGGGCCAGGACATCCTCGCGGGATGCGGCCAGCTGAAGGTCGAGGAGGACGGGACCGGTCCGCGCTCCAGCGAGCCGGATCACCCGACCCTGGGGCCGTCAAGGCCGACGCCGGCCGGGACGGCGTAGGCCGCTACCGCGGGGGGCGCGCCGTCTGCTTGGAGCGCGACCGCGCGCCCTTGGTCTCGGTGCGGCGGCAGCGCGTGCATACGAGCAACTTGACGCCGCCGATGAGCGCGGGGTGCAGGTTCGCGTCGAAGCGACGGCGCGTATGCACCTTGGAGTGGCTCACATTCGAGCCGAAGCCCGCGGACTTGCCGCAGACGGCGCAGGCACGTGGCATCCGATCCAACACTCCTGAAAATTTTCGTAAAAAAGCCGCTGCCGCAGGCTGGTAAAGTCGCACGATCGTAACACGGTGCGACGGCGCGATGCTCCTGCGCCTGCTCGAGGCGGCGACCGAACGACTCGCGCGCTCCGTCGACGAAGTGAACGACCTGAACGTCTATCCGGTCCCGGACGGCGACACCGGCACCAACATGCTGCACACGATGCGTTCGGCGGCGCGTGACGCGCGCGCCGCCGGTCAGCGAGCGGAACAGGTCGCGACCGCGGCAGCGCACGGCGCGCTCATGGGGGCTCGCGGGAACAGCGGGGTGATCCTGTCGCAGGTCATACGGGGACTGAAGGAAGCCGCGGCCGGCGCCGAAACGATCGACGGCGAACAGCTCCGCGAGGCGTTCCGCCGCGCTCACGACCTCGCATTCGCCGCCGTCACGGCACCCGCGCCCGGGACGATCCTCAGCTCTCTCGACGCGATGGCCGACGCCGCGGTCGGTACGGCCGGCGGGGCGGCCGCCGTCCTGCGTGAGGCCGTGGGCGCGGGTGTCAGCGCCGTCGAACGCACCCGCTTCGAGAACCCCGTGAACGCGGCGGCCGGAGTCGTCGACGCGGGAGCGCGGGGGCTGTGGCTCCTCCTCGACGGAGCGCTCGCCGCGCTCGAGGGACGCACGGCCGCCGAAGCCGACGAGCGCGCCGCCGCTGTCGACCACGCGCCACCCGCGCGGGCCTCCGCCGCACGACCGCGCCCTGCGGACCACGCCCACGAGACGAGCGCGGCGCGGCCCGACTGGCGTGGCGCGTACGACGTGCAGTTCCTCGTGGCACAGCCCAGCAGGAGCGCCGACGACCTGCGCGCGGACATGCTCGAGTTCGGCGCCGACTGCGTCCTCGTCGTCGGCGACGAATCGGTGGTCAAGGTCCACGTCCACACGGCGCACCCGCACGAGATCATCAGGATCGGGCTGACCGCGGGCCGCGTCGGCGACGTCGTCGTCGAGGACCTCGAGGCGATGGCGCACGAGCACGGCGCGCGCCTCGCCGACGCCGCGCGGCCGGCGGTCCCGCTCGCGGTCGTGAGCGTCGTCCCTGGGGATGGCGTCGCCGAGGTCGCCGGCTCGCTCGGCGCGACGCCCCTCCGAGGCGGTCCGACGATGAATCCCTCGACCGAGGAGCTCGTGTCCGCCATCAGGTCCGCCGGCGCGAGGCACGTCATCGTTCTGCCGAACGACAAGAACGTGATCCTCGCAGCGGAACAGGCGGCGCGGGTGCTTTCCGACGCCGGGGCGAGCGGGCCGACCGCGGCCACTGGCAACGCTCCGCCCATCACCGCTCCCGCGGCCGCGCCCATTCGCGTCACGGTGGTTCCCACGCGCCACCTCGGCCAGGGGATGGCGGCGCTGGTCGCGTACGAGCCGGGCCGCGAGCCCGCCGAGGTCATCGACAGGATGCGCGAGGCGGCAGCGGGCGCGCGGACGCTCGAGGTCACGACCGCGACGCGGTCGACGAACGTCGACGGGCAGGACGTGCGCAAGGGCGAGGTGATCGCGCTGCTCGACGGCGCGATCGTCGCGCATGGAGAAGACGACATCGATGTCCTCGTCGAGGCCGCCTCGCGTTTGGCCGGCGCCGCGCTGCTGACGTTGTACCGCGGCGCCGATGTGTCCGAGGCACGCGCGGCGGAGGCCGCGGAGCGCCTGCGCGCGGCGTGTCCGGAGTTCGAGGTCGAGGTCGTCGACGGCGGCCAACCGCACTACCCGTTCATCGTGACCATCGAGTGATTTTTGACATATCGCTGCGGGCACGTGATGCTTTGATGCCATGCGCACCACCATCCGCCTCGACGAGCGGCTCCTCCGAGAGCTGAAGGAGCTGGCCGCGCGAAATGGGACGACGCTCACCGCGCTGATCGAAGAGGCGGTCCGGCTGTTACTTGCGCGTGGGGACGGGAGCGGTCGCGACAAGGCCCCGCCCTTCCGCGCGACGACCTTCAAAGGATCGCTTCGTCCGGGGGTCGATCTCGACGACAGTGCCGCGCTGCTGGACCTGATGGAGGAAAGTACTGCTCCTGGTCGACGTTAACGTTCTCGTGTATGCGCACGCCGAGCGCGCGCCCCGACACGGCGAGTACCACGATTGGCTGCAGGGGATGGTGACCGGCGCTTCCTCGTACGGGATGTCGGATCTGGTGCTCAGCGGCTTTCTGCGTGTGGTGACGAACCCCCGCGTCTTCGACCCGCCGATGCGGATCGAGAGTGCATTTGGAGCGGCGGACGCCTTGCGGAGGCGTCCCAACTGTGTACCGATGGCTCCGGGGCGACGGCACTGGGAGATTTTCGAGCGCCTATGTCGGCAGACCGGCGCAAGAGGCAACATCGTGCCCGATGCCTACTTCGCCGCGCTCACGATCGAGAGCGGCAGCGAGTGGATCACAACGGATCGCGACTACGCCCGATTTCCCGGCCTGCATTGGCGGCACCCGCTCGACTGATCGCACGCAGCCTCGGGGCGCGGCTTCCAGCGTTGTCGGCGACTATCACACGATGAGGACCAGACCGCGGCTCCACCTTCTTCGCCGTTCGGCCGGCACCCCCCCGAAGGCGTGAGCGCCCGCGCCACCGCGCCGCCGAGCAACGCGCTCGACGTCTCGATCCGGCATCTGCGCGGCGTCGGCGAGGAGTCGGCGCCGCTCCTCGAGCGGATGGGCATCCGCACCATCGGCGACCTGCTGTGGCACCTGCCCAGCCGCTACGTCGACTTCTCGCGCTTCCGGCCCCTGCGCTCGCTCGTTCCCGACGAAGAGCAGAGCGCCATCGCGGTGCTCGGCGCGATCTTCACGCGTCGCTCCGCGAGGGGGACGCTGATGACCGAAGCGGAGCTGCTCGAAGAGGACGGGACGCCGAGCCCCGTGCGCGCGGTGTGGTTCGGCCGCGTGTTCGTCAAGGAGAAACATCGCCTCGGCGAGCGGGTGCGCATCTCCGGCAAGGTCAAGTGGCTCGGACGGGTGCTCCAGTTCACCTCACCGAAGATCGAGCCAGCGGACGCCCCCGCCGTCCACACGGGGCGCCTCGTCCCTGTCTACCCGCTGACCGAAGGGCTAAAGGAAGGCAACGTCCGACGGTGGCTGCACACCGTGACACAAGGCGACGCGCGCACGAGCCCGCTCGTCGAGGAGGTCCCGGAGCTGCTGCCACAGGACATCCGCGAGCGGCACGCGCTTCCACGCATCGCCGACGCCCTGCGCCAGGTGCACTTCCCGGACGACGAGACGCGGCTCCTCGACGCCCGCCGCCGTCTCGCGTTCGACGAGCTTCTCGTTCTCCAGCTCGCGCTCGCGCAGCGGCGCGCGCGCTGGACCGCGTCCGCACGCGCACACCCATTGCCGGCGAACGAGGCGGACATGGCGGCCTGGCGCGAAGGGCTCCCGTTCGCGCTCACGGGCGCGCAGCTGCGCGCGCTCGCCGAGGTGCGCGCCGACCTCTCGCGAACTGTCCCCATGTCGCGCCTCCTCGAGGGAGACGTTGGCTCAGGCAAGACCGTCGTCGCCGCTCTCGCCGCGCGGATCGTCGTCGCCGCCGGCGCTCAGGTGGCGCTCATGGCTCCGACGGAGCTCCTCGCCGAGCAGCACGCGCGGACGCTGGCGTCGCTGTTCGGCGAACGCGGACCGCGCATGGCGCTGCTCACCTCGAGCACCGCAGCCGAGCCGCGCCGGCGCATCCTTGCCGGCCTCGCGGAGGGGGAGCTCGACGTCGTCGTGGGGACGCACGCGCTCGTCGAGGAAAGGGTCTCCTTCGCGCGTCTTGGCCTCGCGGTGGTCGACGAGCAGCATCGTTTTGGTGTCCGTCAACGTGCCACGTTCCGGGAGAAGGGCGACGACCACGACCCGCACCTTCTGCTGACCACCGCCACGCCCATCCCTCAGACGCTGTCGCAGACGATCTACCGCGACCTCGACATCTCCGTGATCGACGAGCTCCCGGGGGGACGCCAGGCCATCCGCACCGAGCTGCGCGCACCCGAAGCGCTCCCGAAGGTGTGGTCGTGGCTGCGCGAGCGCGCGGCCGCCGGCGAGCAGGCCTTCGTCGTCTGCCCCCGCATTGATCCGGACGCGGAGCCGTCGGCGCCGCCGAGTGCGGTCGGCCTCGAGCGCGAGCTGCGCGTTGGAGCGCTCTACGGGGTGCGGCTGGGGCTCCTGCACGGGCGAATGCCGCCCGTCGCGCGGGACGCGGTCATGCGGCGATTCGCCGCGGGCGACGTCGATGTCCTCGTCGCGACGACCGTCGTGGAGGTGGGCATCGACGTCCCGAACGCGACAGCGATGGTCGTCCTGGGGGCCGAGCACTTTGGCCTGGCGCAGCTGCACCAGCTGCGCGGCCGCGTGGGACGCGGCGAGAAGCGCTCCTTTTGCATCCTCGTGAGCGAGGCCCGCGACTCGGCGCGGCTGGGCGCGATGACCGACCGCAAACACCTGCTCGACGGCACGTACGCGCCTCTCGACGGCTTTGATCTCGCCAAGCGCGATCTCGAGATCCGTGGTGCTGGAGAGTTCCTCGGGTTGCGCCAGAGCGGCGCGCCGGAGCTGCGGATCGTCGATCTCGCGGACGTCGATCCGCGACTCGTCGCTGCCACCGCGACCGAGGCGGACGCGCTTCTCGCCGCCGACCCCTCGCTGGATCGCGTCGACCATCCGCCCCTGGCGGCGGCCGTGGACCGACTCTGGCGCCGCTACGCGCTCGCCTGAAGGGGGCGAGATCTCGTGCGTGTGATCGCCGGCGAGGCGAAGGGCCGGACGCTCGTCGCGCCACGCGGAAGCGCGACGCGGCCGGCGACGGATCGCATCCGGGAGACGCTGTTCGCGATCCTCGAGCCGCGGCTGCGTGGCGCCGCGGTCCTCGATCTCTTCGCGGGCGCGGGCACCCTTGGCATCGAGGCGCTGTCTCGCGGAGCGGCCCGCGCGACGTTCGTCGAGCGCGCGCCGGCGGCGGCCGCCGCGATCCGCGCGAACCTCGCGGCGACGCACTTCGCGGAACGCGCCGAGGTGATCGTCACGGACGTGCTGCGGTACCTCGATCGGGCCGCGGCGTCCGGGGTGGCGGTGCGCCCCCGACCCCCTGGCCCATCGGGGGCGGTGCGCCCCCGACCCGCTGGCCCATCGGGGGCGGTGCGCCCCCGACCCCCTGGCCGATCCGGGTCGACTCGCGCAGCGGCAGACGGCGCGGCGTTCGACCTCGTCTTCTGCGACGCGCCATTCGCGGACGTCGAAGGAGCTTCGGCGTGCCTCGCGCATCCCGGGCTGCGGTCCTCGCTCGGTCCGGACGCGCGGGTCGTCGTGCGCGCGCTGCGCAAATACCTGCCTGCGACCCCGGCTGGCGCGAGCGTCGAGCGGCGCCGGGAGCTCGGAGAGGAGGCGCTGCTGTTCCTGCGATACGATGAGGCCGCCGGAGGAGGCTGAATGGATATCCAGTTCCTCGTCGAGCGGCTCGAGGCGCTCGTGACCAACGCGCGGAAGCTCCCCATGACGACCCAGGTCATCCTCGAGCAGGCGGCCGTCCTCGACATCATCGATCAGCTTCGCGTCGCCATCCCCGAGGAGGTCCGCCAGGCGCGCAAGGTCAACCAGGAGGGCGACCGCGTCGTGTCGCATGCCAGGGAGGAGGCCGAGCAGATCATCAGCGCCGCGCAGGAACAGGCCGCGCTCCTGCTGCAGGACCAGGCGATCGTGCGTGAGGCCGAGGCTCGCGCACAGGACGTCAGCGAGGGCGCCGAGGCCCGTGCGGAGGAAACGATGCGCGGTGCGGACAAGTACGCGGCCGGCGTGCTGGAGCGCCTCGAATCCGACCTCGTGAAGACCCTGTCGGTGATCAAGAAGAGCCTCGAGGTCCTGGAGGAACGCCGGGCGGACCAGGAGCCCGTGGCGGAGCCCGTTCCGGAGTAGCCGATCCCGTACACGCGCGACGGAGCGTGATAGCGAGGTGCCACGATGATCGTCAACGTCGCCCCACTGCTGAAGCAGCCGATCGGCGCCAGCGTCGACTACATGGTCGCGGAAGCCCCGATCGACCCGCGGGGTGAAAATGCCGGGCTGCTCGAGTCCGGGGCGCTCGACATCGACGCGGTCCTGCGCGCGATCCACACGAACCCCGGGGCGTACTTCGAGGGTGAGGCCAACGCTCGGATCGAGCAGGAATGCAGCCGGTGCCTGCGCCGGATCGCGACGCCGGTCACCGCGAGCTTCGCCGAGCAGTACTACGCGACGACCGAGGTCAGCACCGGACTCGGCATGGCGGGGGCCCCGGTCGACTCGAAGACGATCGGCTCCGACTTCCGCGTCGATCTTGTCCCCCTGCTCCGGGAGGAGCTCATCCTCGCGACTCCGCAGGCCCCGCTGTGCCGACCCGATTGCAGGGGGCTTTGCCCGTCCTGCGGGGAGGATCTGAACGAGCGGCCGCATGAGCACGAGGACGACATCGATGAGCGTTGGGCCAGGCTTCAGGCCCTCCAGGATTTCCACCCCGAGCGCCAATAGGCGACAATGTAGGCGTGGCAGGTGAACCGAAGAAACGCACCCCGCACGCCGCACAGGGCGCTCGGCGCAGCCATCTGGCGCTGACCGCGGAGTCGCTGGTCCCGTGCCCGCAGTGCAAGAGTCCCAAACCCTCGCACCAGGTCTGTCCGCATTGCGGCACGTACCGAGGCCGGCAGGTCATCACGATCAAGAGCAAGCGACGCTCCGCCGCGTAGCGCTCGAGCCGCGGCGGTAGCCGCCAGCTATGCGCATCGCGGTCGACGCGATGGGCGGCGATCACGCCCCGGATGAGGTCGTTCGGGGCGCTTGGCTGTACCGGGCCAGCGGCGGTCGCGCGGACCTCATGCTGGTGGGCCGCCGCGAGCAGGTCGAGCCGCTCCTGCCGGGCGGACGCGCGGACGCCATCACGATCCGCGAGGCCCGGGACGTCGTGGCGATGGGAGAGCACCCCGCGACGGCGCTGCGGCGGCGCGCCGATACGTCCATCGGTGTCGCGACCGCGCTGGTGAAGGACGGGGAGGCCGACGCGGTGGTATCCGCGGGCAACACCGGCGCGACCATGGCGGCCGCACTCCTCGGCCTCGGCCGGATCCGCGGGATCGACCGGCCCGCGCTGTGCGGCATGCTTCCGACGACGGTGGGGCGGCCCGCCTGCCTCCTGGACGTCGGGGCGACGATGGACGCCGACGCGCGCAACCTCGTCCAGTACGCGGCGATGGCCTCTCGCTTCATGGAACGCGTGCACGGCCGCGGGCGCCCCACGGTCGGGCTCATGAACGTGGGCGAGGAGTCGGAGAAGGGCGGGCGCATCCAGCAGGAGGCACACGCGCTGCTGAGCGGGGCCGATGGCATCAACTTCCACGGGAACGTCGAGGGCGGCGACGTGATGCGCTGCACCACGGACATCGTCGTCTGCGATGGCTTTGTCGGGAACGTCCTCATCAAAGGCATGGAGGGTGTCGTCGATGTCTTCCGCGAGGCCATCCGCCGCGATATCTTCGGCGGGGCGCTTGGTGCCCTGGCCCTGCCGCTCGCGTTCCGCGGCCTCGGCCGCCTGCGCAAGCGCCTCGACTACGACCCGTTCGCCTCGGCGCCGCTCCTCGGCGTCGCGGGTGTGGCCGTCGTCACTCACGGCCGGGCACGCGCGCGGATGGTCCGCTACGCGATCGAAGTGGCCGAACGCTCCGCGCGCACCGATCTCGTGGGCGCCATTGGCGTGACCGCGGCTCCGGCCACCGGCGCGTGAGCGGCGCGAGCCCCGACGAGGCGTTCGCGCCGCGCCGTCGGCCCCGTCCGATCCGCACGGGGCGTCATCCGGCGCGGCAGCTCGCGCTGCAGACCCTGTTCGAGATCGACTTCAACCGCGCCGACGCACGGGACACCTGGGCGCGGGGTGCGTTCCGCGCGGGCCTGGGGCCGGAGGCGGCGGATTTCGCGTGGGCTCTGATCGAAGGAGTGCTCGAGCATCGCCGCGAGCTCGATGCCGAGGTCGCGACGCTGGCACCGGAGTTTCCCATCGAGCAGATGGCGCGCATCGACAAGAACGTCCTGCGCATCGCGCTCTTCGAGCTGCGCTTTCTCGGCGATGCCCCGGCCGGGGTCGTGATCGATGAAGCGGTCGAGCTGGCGAAGCTCTTTGGTGGCGAGGCGGCGCCCAAATTCGTGAACGGCGTGCTCGCGAGCGCCGTCGGCGGCGGGAGAAGGATGGGAATTGACAGCCCGCATCGCTGACCGTGACACTTGCGCGGCGCCGACCGGCCGGGGCGACCCGGACGTGCGGGACCGAGGAGGAGGTGGCCGCTTGGTGCAGGCAGGCCTCTACGATCGCTTGAAGAAGCTCGTCGTAGACCAGCTCGGCGTCGAGGAAGCGGAAGTGAAGCCGGAGGCGTCGTTCGTCGACGATCTCAACGCGGACTCTTTGGATCTCGTGGAGCTCATCATGAGTCTCGAGGAAGAGTTCGGCATCACGATCCCCGACGAAGAGGCCGAGAAGATCAAGACCGTGGGCGATGCGCAGGAGTACATCGAGGAGCACGGTCCGACCGGGTAGACGCGGTCCACGCGCGGCGCTGGCGAAGAATCGAATAGGGGAGGCAGGGTCCCGACGGGACCCTGCCTCTCGTGTTGTAAGGAGAGGACCGATACGGGAGCGAGCGAGATCGCGGGGTACCGCTTCAGCGACGAGGTCCTGTTGCGGGCGGCGCTCACGCACCGCTCGTTCCTTCACGAGCACCCGGAGGAGCGCGGTGAAGACTTCGAGCGCCTCGAGTTCGTCGGCGACGCGGTCGTGGCTCTGGTGATCGGTGAGGACCTGTACCGCCGTTTTCCGGACGCGCGGGAGGGAGAGCTGACGGCGCTGCGCGCGATGCTCGTGTCGAGCGCGGGGCTTTCGGCCGTCGCGAACCGCCTCGGCCTCCCAGCTGCGGTGCGGCTCGGCCGCGGCGAGGAGGAGAGCGGCGGCCGAGCCCGGGTCGGTCTCGCCGCGAGCGTCTATGAGTCGGTCGTGGGGGCGGTGTTCCTGGAGGCCGGCCTGGCCGAGGCGGCTGCGTTCGTGCGCCGGACCATGGCCGAGCTGATCGAGCGCGCCGTCACCGGCCCGCGGAAGTCGCCGAAGACGCTGCTCCAGGAATGGGCACAGAACGAGCGGGGAGTCCTGCCGGTGTACCGCCTCGTGGAGGTCCGCGGTCCCGCGCACCGCCGCGACTTCGTCATGGAGGTGGAGGTATCCGGGAAGAGGGCGCTCGGCTCCGGCGCGTCCAAGCGCGAGGCGCAGGAGGCCGCCGCAGGCAGCCTCCTCGAAGGGATAGGGCCGTGACGATCGACGGCTCTTCGCCCGCCGGGCCTCCCGGTCCCTCCGGGCCCCCCGGGCTCCAGGACCGCACTCCGGGGAACGAGGGACCACCCACGGGTGCTCCTGCGCAGGAAGGGGTCGCGCGCATCGACCGCGGTGACGATCCGACCGGTGCCGAAGTTGGCCCCGCCATGACCATGCTGGACGGCGGCGTCGGCGCTCCCAATGCCGTGCTCAAGACGCTCACGCTGACGGGCTTCAAGAGCTTCGTGCATCGCACCCATCTGGTGTTCGCGCCCGGCATCACCGCGATCATCGGCTCCAACGGTGCGGGCAAGTCCAACCTCGCCGACGCGATCAGGTGGGCCCTCGGCGAGAACAACGCGCGCTTTCTCCGGGCGAAGAAGAACGACGAGCTGATCTTCGCGGGCTCCGAGACTCGCCGCGGACTCGGTATGGCGGAAGCGGTCCTCCAGCTCGATAACTCGTCGCGCCGCCTCCCCATCGAGTTCGGCGAGATCGAGGTCGGACGGCGCCTGTACCGCAGCGGCGAGGCGGAATACCTGCTGAACCGCTCGCGCGTTCGCCTGCGTGACCTGCAGGACCTTCTCGCAGGCGCACACCTCGCGGAGAACCCCTTCGTAGTCATCGGCCAGGGGCTGGTCGATCAGGTGCTGGCGCTACGCCCCGCGGATCGGCGCCTTGTGATCGAGGACGCCGCCGGCACGCGGCGCCTCCACTCGCGGCGGGAGGAGGCGCTCTCGCGCCTGGCCAAGGCGGAGGCGGAGCTGATGCGCGTCGTGGACATCCTGCGCGAGATCGGGCCGCGCGTCGCGACGCTCACCGATCAGGTCGCGAAGTGGTCCGAATATGAGACCGTCCGCGTCGAGCTGCGGCGCCGCGCGCTGCGCTGGTACCGAAGCTCGTTCGGCGATACCTCCACCGCGCGCGCAGAGGCCGCGGCCCGTCTCGCGGGCGTCGTGCGGGAGATCGATCGTTTCGCCGATTACGTCGCCGAGTCGGAGCCGGTCACTGCCTCGACCGACGAAGAGCTGCGCGCCGCCCGCGAGGAGGAGGAGCGCCGCCGCATCGCGGCGATGGACGCCACGTCCGCTCTCGGCGCGATCCGCGAGCGGGTCGCCGCGTTGGAAGCCAGCCGCCTCGCCGCCATCGCCGAGCACGAGCGCGTGCAGGTGACCCTGACGTCCATGCCCCGCGAGCTTGCCGGTCTGCGAGAGCGGCGTGCCACGGTCGACGTCGAAGCCGCGACGGCCGCTCGCGGCGCGCGTGATTCGTCCGGCGCCGCACGCGTCGCCGAGGAGGACGCCTCGCGCACCCGGCTGGCGCTCGCCGAAGCGCAGGCCGCGCGCCTGCATGCCGAGCGGGCGCACCTGATGCGGGAGGGCGACGAACGACGGCTCGCGGACGAGGAGGGGGCGCTCGCACAACGCGCCGAGGAGCTCGAGCGCTTGGCCTCTGCGCTCGGCGAAGAGCGCGCCGCGCACCGCCGCGAGCGCGACCAGCACTCGCTCGCCGTCGGCGCCGCACGGGCGGTGGCGACGGAGGCCGTGGCGGGCGTCGCTGCCGTGGCCGAAGGTCTCGACACCTCGAGGAGTGCGCTGCGTTCGCTTGACGGCGAGCTCGCCCTCATCCGCGGCCAGCTCGCGGCACTGGCGGAGGCCGCCGATCGCGCAGAAGCGGAGCTCGCCGAGCGCCAGGCATCCGCCCGACCGCCGGTGCTCCCATCCGGCCTGCGTTGGCTCGAGGAGCGCCTGGCCGTTCCGGAGGGCCTCGTCCTCGCCGTACGCGCCGCTCTCGGCGATCACGTCGCGCTCTCCCCGGGCCCGGCCCCCGCGGCCAACGGCGCGCAGGGGGTGACCGTCCTCGTCCCGGGGGCCGTCACGGATGTCCCTGCGCCGAATGGCTGCCGTCCGCTCGCGGAGGTCCTCGGACTTCCGCACGAGGCGCGCCCGATCGCTGCCGCGGCCTTCGCCGACGTCTTCCTCGCGGCGGACGATGACACGGCGATCCGCGCCGCGGGCGAGCTCGACCGGGGCGCGATCGTCACGGCGACGGGCCTCAGGGTGACCGCCGGAGCCATCCGCTATCCCGACCGGCGATCGCGCCTTGCGCTGGAGGGCGATGCCCAGGCGCGGACGCGGGCCATCGCGCAACGCCTTCGGGCCGAATACCGCGAGACGGCGACCCGCGAAAGCGAGAGGAGCGGCGAAAGGGACGCACTCTCGGATGGTGAAAGGCGGGCCGCGGCGGATCTGGCCGCCGCCCGCGACGCTGCCGCGGAGAGAGAGCGCGCGGTCACGGACGCGGCCGTCATGGAGTCGGTCGCGCGGGACGCCATCCGGACCGCAGAGGCGCGCGCGCTGGCGATCGAGCGCGAGCGTTCGGAGCTCGCCGAGCGCCGTGCGCGCGTGGCGAGCGAGGGCGCCGCAGCGGCGGAGGACCGGGCCGCCGCGGCCGATCTCTCAGCGGCCGCGGAGCGGGCCGAGACCGACGCGGTGGAGGCCCACGCGGAGGCCTCCAAACGCGCCGAGGATGCGCGGCTCGATGCCGCGACGAACGAAGAGCGCCGCTCGTCGCTGGTCCGCCTCCGCGACACCCTCGACGAGCAGGTGGCGGCGACCGAGAAGCGACTCGCCGACGAAGACGAGCGCCTGCGCGCTCTGAGGGCGCAGCGGCAAGCGACGCAGGAGCGGCTCGCCGCGGCGCGGCCCGAGTTGGACCGCGCCGTCTCCGAGGTGCGGGAGGCTGGGCGATCGGTGGAGCTCGCGCGCGAACGGGCTTTCGCTGCCGAAGGCTCCCGCCGCGAGTCCGAGCAGCGGATCGCCTCCATGCGCGAACGTTTGGCCGAGCTGCGTGGCGAGCGGGCGAAGCTGCAGGCGGAGGAGGAGCGCGCATCAGCGGGGCTGCGGCTGCTCGAAGAACAGGTGCGCGCCGAGCTGGGGCTGCCCGACGAAGAGCCGCTCCCCGACCCCGCGTCGGTCGAGCTCGAGCGCGAGGACGATCCCGCCGAACGCGCGTCGGCGGTGCGCGACCTTCAGCGGCTGCGCCGGCGGTTGATCGCGCTGGAGCCGGTGAACCCGCTCGCTGCCAGCGAGCTCGCCGAGATCGGCGAGCGTCACGCCTTCCTCAGCACCCAGCGCGAGGACCTCGACAGGGCGATCGCCGACCTGCGCAGCCTCGCCGACGAACTGGCGACGACGATCGCCGAGCAGTTCAGCGCGACCCTCCAGGCGGTGGACCGCGAGTTCGGTATCTTCTTCGAGCGCCTCTTCGACGGAGGCCAGGCCTCGCTGCGCACCACGGACGACGGCGATGAGCCAGGCATCGACATCCACGCGCGTCCGCCGGGCAAGCGCATCGGCAGCCTCCAGCAGCTGTCCGGCGGAGAGCGCGCGCTCACCGCGACGGCGCTGCTCCTGGCGATCCTGCGCGTCAAGCCCGCGCCGTTCTGCGTTCTCGACGAGGTCGACGCAGCGCTGGACGAGCGCAACGTCGGCCGGTTCACGCACGCGCTGCGCGAGCTCACGGACAGGACGCAATTCATCGTCATCACGCACAACCGCGGGACGATCGAGGCAGCGGACACCCTCTACGGCGTGTCGATGGACGAAGGCGGTGTGTCCAAGGTCCTGTCGCTGCGGCTCGCCCAACTGGACGAGCGCGCGGGATAGCGCGGCACCGGGCGACTCTTGCCACACTGTCCGGGTGAGCCTCGATCGCGGACTGGCGAAGACGCGCGGCGGCTTCCTCTCGCGCCTGTTCGGAAGGAAGACCGAGGAGAAGGTCACGCCCGAGTGGCTCGACCTGCTCGAGGAGTCGCTGCTCCGGGCGGACGTCTCGGTGACGCTTGCCGACTCGATCATGCTGCAGGTCCGCGACATCGTGCGGTTCCAGAAGGTCGACACCGTGCCGAGGGTCCTCGACGCGGTGCGCGACGCGCTGGCGAGCGTGTTCGCGGGGCAGGACGTCGCGCTGCACGACACCGGGGCGAGGCCGCGCGTGGTCCTGGTGGTAGGGGTGAACGGCAGCGGCAAGACGACGACCGCCGCGAAGCTCGCCAAGCGGCTGCGCGGTGAGCGCGAGACGCCACTGCTTGTGGCGGCGGACACATTCCGCGCCGCGGCGATGGAGCAGCTCGAGATCTGGGCAAGCCGGGTCGGCGTGCCGATCGTCGCGGGGAAGCCCGACGGTGATCCCGCCGCGGTCGTGTTCGACGGGATCCAGGCGGCGATGGGGCGAGGCAACAGCATCGTCATCGCCGATACGGCGGGCCGGCTCCACAGCAAGGGGTACCTGATGGACGAGCTGGGCAAGATCGTGCGAGTCGCCGGCCGCGCGCGCGATGGAGCGCCGGACGAGGTACTTCTGGTCCTCGACGGCACCGCGGGACAGAACGCGATCGTGCAGGCGCGCCAGTTCACGGCGAGCGCAGCCGTCACCGGGCTCGTCATCACCAAGCTCGACGGCACCGCGAAGGGCGGCGCTGTCTTCGCGATCGCGGACGAGCTCAAGCTGCCGGTGAAGTTCCTAGGGGTGGGCGAGACGGCTGACGATCTCCTGCCGATGGACGCCGCCGCATTCGCGGACGCGCTCCTGCCGCGCGGTGTCCCTGCTCAGTAGGCTCGGTCCGGTCGCCGAGGATCGGCTCGACCTGCTCCACCTCGACCTGCTCGACCCGCCGCGCCATCCCGGGCGCCCCCACGTCGCGCTGAACTTCGTCCTCACCGCGGACGGCCGCGCGTCGCTGCGCGGACGCGCCGAGATCGGCACGCGGACCGACCGCGAGCTGCTGCATCACCTGCGCGCGCTCGCGGACGCGGTGCTGATCGGCGCGGGCACCCTGCGCGCGGGTCCGTTCGCGCCGCGCGTCCGCGACGAGGCAGCGCTCGCGCGGCGCGCCGCGGCCGGCAAGTCCGCCGAGCCGATCGCCGCGGTGGTGAGCGGCTCGTGCATGCTGCCGCTCGCGAATCGCTTTTTCGCGCTCGCGCAGCCGCGACTGGTCATCACGACCGAGGGCGCGCCCGCCGAGGCCGCTTCGGCCGTGGCCGACGCGGGCGCGGAGGTCCTCCGTTTTGGCACCGAGCGGGTCGAGGCCGGGCCGCTGCTCGCGGCCTTCGGGAAGCGCGACGTCCGCTTCCTGCTCTGCGAGGGAGGTCCCCGGCTCGCGGCGGTGCTGCTCGAGGCGGGTACGGTGGATGAAATCTTCCTGACGCGCGCCACGCTCGTCACAGCGGAGCCGGGAGCGCGTCGCCTCTTCGAGGCGCCGCGCGCGCTCGAGCGGGAGGTCCGCCTCGAGCCGTTGACGCTCCATGCCTCGGCCGACGGCGAGCGCTACGAGCGCGCGCGCCTCCGATACTTGTAGGCGATGTTCGAACAGCTCTCGGACCGCTTGACCGCGACGTTCGGCAAACTCCTGGGGCGGCCCCGCGTCAGCGACGCCGACCTCGACGCCGCTCTCCGCGACGTCCGCATCGCGCTGCTCGAGGCGGACGTGAACTTCAAGGTCGTCCGGCAGCTCGTGGCGACGGTCCGCGAGCGCGCGATCGGAGAGCGCGTGCTGGAGTCGGTGACCGGCGCCCAGCAGGTCGTGAAGATCGTGCACGACGCGCTCGTCGACATGCTCGGCGGCGAAGCGGTGCCACTCGCGCGGGCGCTGCGGCCACCGACGGTGATCGTCGTCGTCGGTCTGCAGGGCTCGGGCAAGACGACGAGCGTGGCGAAGCTCGCGAACCATCTGCGCAAGCAGGGACGGCGTCCGGCGCTCGTCGCCGCCGATGTGCACCGGCCCGCCGCCGTCGCCCAGCTGCAGACATTGGGGAAGCAGCTGGCGCTTCCGGTGAAGACCGTGCGCACGGAAGCCGTGGCCGACGACGTGGCCGCTGGGGTCGCGGCGGCAGCGCGCGAGGATCGGGACGTCGTCGTCGTCGACACTGCCGGGCGTCTGCACATCGACGAGGCGATGATGGTCGAGGTCGAGGCGATCGTCGCCGCGGCGAAGCCCGACGAGGTGCTCCTCGTGGTCGACGCGATGGCCGGCCAGGATGCGGTCGACGCCGCGACGGCGTTCAAGGCGCGTTTGCCGGTGAGCGGGCTCCTCCTGGCGAAGGTCGACAGCGACGCGCGCGGCGGGGCGTCGCTGTCCGTTCGCGCCGCGACAGGCGTGCCGGTGAAGTTCCTCGGAACGAGCGAGAAGCTGGACGGCCTCGAGGTTTTCCATCCCGACCGCCTCGCACGGCGCATCCTCGGGATGGGCGACATCCTGACCTTGGTCGAGCGGGCGCAGGAGCACGTGGATGCGCGCGTCGCCGAGGATCAGGCGAAGCGGCTCCTCGATGCGCGGTTCACGTTCGACGACTTCTACAGCCAGCTGCAGCAGGTCAAGAAGATGGGGCCGATCGCGGATCTGATGAAGATGATCCCCGGCATGGGCGCTATGGCGAAGGATCTCCCCGACAACGCCACGACCGACGCTCAGCTGCGGCTGATCGAGGCGATCATCTCCTCGATGACGAAAGCGGAGCGGCTGGACCCCACGCTCATCAACGGATCGCGCCGCCGCCGGATCGCCGCCGGCTCGGGCACGACCGTGTCGGAGGTGAACCAGCTGCTCAAGCAGTTCGAGGCGCTGAAGAAGCAGATGAAGCGGCTCGGTCCGCTGATGAAGAGCGGGAGGATGCCGCGACTCCGCATGTGATCGTCTCGCGCGCCGACCGCGCTCTAGCCGCCTCGCGCCGACCTCGCGTTAGCCGCCTCGCGCCGAACGCTGGGGACGTGGAGGGCATCCTCGGTACGCATGCGACCCAAGGCCTCCGCCCGCGCCATCATCGACTGGGTCCAGAACACGGGCACCTACTACAACTCGCGGCTCGAACGTTCCATCGACTCCAGCATGACAGTCTCGGCAACATCTGACCGTGTAGCCACAGGGTCACGTCCGCCGCATCGCGGGCCGGTGGGACAATCCCAACATGCGAGCGCGACGCACTGGGGGATCGTCATCGACGGGCGAGCACGACGGTGTCACCGGCGGACCGTGCGTCCTGTGCGATCCCGAGCGCGCGAGCGCCGAGCTGCTCCGCGTGACCGTGTGGGAGGACGACCTCTGGCGGCTCAGCACGACGGTCCATGGGGCGGTCCCCGGGTTCTCGTACCTCGAGCCGAAGCGGCACATCCCCCGCATCACCGACCTCGACGGACCGGAGGCGGAGACCTTCGGCGCGGTCATGGCGCGCGTGACCGCGGCGATCCGCGAGGCGACCGGCGCCGACCTCGTGTACGTGTACGTGTTCGGCGGCGGGGTTCCGCACCTCCACGTGCACCTCGGCCCTCACCGCGACGGAGATGCGCTGAATGCGGCGATCATCCGCGGGGACCTTACCTACGAGACGCTGCCGAATGGCGCCACGGTGATGCGGAGCGCCGACTTCCCGCCGCGTCCGGAGGCCGAGATGCGGGCGACCGCGGATACGCTGCGTTCGCGGCTCGCCAGCGGGTAGCCGGCAGGACCTGACGCAGTCGGTGTGGAGATCCCGGACATCGCGTCCGGACGGTCCGCCGGCACGCCGCTCCATGCCCACCTCCCCGCCGCGCGCGAGGAGGCATCGTGCCGGAAGACCGACTGAGGAAACAGTCTGTTCGGGAGCGCGGGTCGCTCGTAGACCGGATATGCGGAGCAGACCGCGCCGCGTCCGGTGTCCTCGGCTACTGCTGCCAGGCGGGGCCGATCCCCTTCGCCGCTTCGACGTGTTCCCAGAGGCCCGCCCATATCGCGCGCCGCTCGCGGGTGGTCGGAGCCCGGCCTGCCCGCCCCCGGAAGGCCAGCACGCCCTGGGCTGCGAGCTCACCCCACGCCTTCGGACGGCCCTGCGCCGCCGCGGTCACGAGGTCGCTGTGATCGGCCGCCGCCAGTGCGATCGCTTCGGTCACCGACACCACCGTTAGCCTACGCACGGTGCGCATCGTGTCGCTCGTTCCCGCTGCGACGGAGATCGCGTGCGCTCTGGGCGCGGGCGACGAGCTGGTCGCGGTGACTCATGACTGCGACCATCCACCGAGCGTTCGCGGGCTGCCTCGCATCACCACCTCCACGATCGGATCCGGGAGCGACAGCGCAGGGATCGACGCGCAGGTGCGGTCCGCGGCGGCGCGAGGCGAGAGCACATTCCACCTCGACGCAGCGGCGCTGCGCGAGGCGACCCCCGATGTGATCTTGGGTCAGACGCTGTGCGACGTCTGCGCGGTCACCCTCGGCCAGCTTCCGGCGGTGGTCGGCTCCGCACCGGAGCTCGTTCCCCTGGACGGAGGCTCGATCGACGGGATCTTCCTCGACATCGTGCGCGTCGCCGCTGCGCTCGGCCGGACGGAGGCCGGCGCGTCGCTGTGCGAGCGGTCGCGCTCTCGCCTCGAGCGGGTCGAAGCGCTCGTGGCCGGGGCGCCGCGGCCGCGGGTGGCGTGCCTCGAGTGGCTGGCGCCTCTCTTCAATGCGGGCCACTGGGTCCCCGAGCAGGTCGCGTACGCGGGCGGGCAGGACGTGCTCGGCGAGGCGGGTGCCCGATCGCGCGAGATCGTCTGGCCGGATCTGGTCGTCGCGGATGCCGACGTGCTGCTCCTCATGCCCTGCGGTTTCGACGCCCACCGCGCGGCGAGGGAAGCCGCCGCTCTCCGCGGCCGTCCCGAGTGGCACGCTCTGCGCGCCGTGCGTGAGGGCCGGACGTACGCGGTCGACGGCAGCGCCTACTTCAGCCGGCCGGGCCCGCGCGTTGTGGACGGCGTCGAGATCCTCGCTGCGATCCTCCACCCCGACCGCGCATCGGCGCCACTCGCGGCATTCGTCCTGCCCGTCGGCTGAGCGGCCTCGCGGTCCCCGGAGCCCGCCGCTACACTGCCATACACCGACACACGCCGACACACTGAGCGCGGCGCATCGACCGTCCAGGAGGTGGTCCCGAGACTTGGCAGTGCATATCCGTCTGCGTCGGACCGGCAAGACCAAGGCACCGACCTACCGGGTCGTCGTGGCCGACTCGCGGTCTCCGCGCGACGGCAAGTTCATCGAGTCCATCGGCCACTACAACCCGCGGGTCGAGCCCGTGGAGCTTGTCGTGAATGCGGAGCGCGCACGTCACTGGATCCACGCGGGGGCTCGCCCGACCGCGACCGCCCGCTCGCTCCTCGTCCGCAGCGGGCTCTCGGACGGCGAGGTCCCACCCGCCGCGCGATGACGAAGATGGGTGAACTGCTCGACCACGTGGCGAAGCAGCTGGTCGAGGACCCGTCGGCGGTCAAGGTCACCGAGGAGCAGGACGGCGATTTCACCAAGCTCCATCTGCAGGTGGGCGAGGCAGATGTGGGGAAGGTCATCGGCCGTGGCGGCCGCATCGCGAAGGCGATTCGCGCCCTGCTCAAGGTCATGGCGACGCGTGATGGCACAAAGGTCAATCTCGAGATCGACTGACGCGCCCGACCTCATCGTCGGGCTCGTGCGCGGCGCTCACGGCGTCCGCGGCGAGGTGCGCATCGACCCGCGGACCGACGTGAGCGACAGGTTCCAACGCGGCCGGACGCTGCTCTGTGATGGCATCGGCCCGCTCGAGATCGCCTCGCTTCGGGGTACGCCCGAGGCGCCGATCATCGGCTTCGCCGGTCGCGTGTCACGCGGGCAGGCCGACGCGCTGCGTGGCCGATTCCTGCGTGTTCCGGCCGAGGAATCTCGGCGCGCGGCGGGCGGCGCGTACCTGTGGGCCGACCTCGTCGGGCTCGAGGTCCGGTCTCCCTCGGGCGAAGCGCTCGGCGTGGTGGCGGACATCCTCCGCACGGGATCCGCTGACGTCCTCGTCATTCGCCGCGACGGCGGCGAGCTGTTGCTCCCGGCTCTGGAGTCGGTGATCCACAAGGTAGACCTCGCCTCGGGTCACATCGTCGCCCTTCCGCAGGAGGAGTACCGCTGAGCGCCGGCGCGGAGTTGCGCGCGCCGATGCGGATCGACGTGCTGACCCTCTTTCCGGCGATGTTCGAGAGCCCGTTCGCCGAGAGCATCGTCGCGCGCGCGCGGGCCTCCGGTCTGCTCGATTTCGCCCTTCACGACATCCGCCGGTGGGCCTCCGACCGTCACCGCATCGTCGACGATGCGCCGTACGGCGGCGGAGCGGGCATGGTGCTGAAGCCGGAGCCGGTCGCCGCGGCGATCCGCGCCACTCGCGGAGATGACGGTCACGTCGTATTGCTGTCGGCGCAGGGCCGCCCGCTCGATCAGGAGACCGCCCGCCGGCTGTCCGGCTTGAGCCATCTCGTGCTCGTGTGTGGCCACTACGAAGGCGTGGACGAAAGGGTCATCGAAGGCGATGTCCACGAGGAGGTGTCGATCGGCGACTACGTGCTGACCGGCGGCGAGCTTCCGGCGATGGTCCTCGTAGACGCGGTCACGCGGCTGCTGCCCGGCGTGATCGATGCCGCCTCGCTCGAGCTGGAGTCGCACACCGACGGGCTGCTCGAGGGGCCGCAGTACACGCGCCCGCCCGAGTTCGAGGGGCGCCGCGTCCCGGCCGTGCTGCTCTCGGGCGACCACGCGGCGATCGGCCGGTGGCGCCGAGTTGAGGCCATCCAGCGGACGGCCGACCGCCGTCCCGGCCTGCTGGAGACCGCCGCGCTGACCCCCGCGGAGCGCGCCCGGTTGCCGCGTCCGGCGGTCACCAGGACCGGGGTCCGCGACGATGACCTCGTCGCGGCGTATCGCTCCGGGGTCGGCTCATATCGCATCGCCGCGCGCTTCGGCATCTCACCCGCGACGGTGAGGGTCCGCCTCCGAGCGGCGGGTGTCCGACTACGGGCGGCGCGCAGCATCCCTCGCGGACCGACGCCGAGCGAGGTCACGCGGCTGCGCGCGACCGGCCTCACCATCCGGGAGCTGGCGCGCCACTTCGGCGTGTCGCACGTCACGATCCTCGATCGCCTCAAGCGCGCGAAGTGACCACCCGGTTTGCGGTCCCGGCTCAGCGGACGTTATCCTTGGCCGACTCCGTGACGACCACTGTGTTCCTTATGACCGACCTGTTGAAGACGCTTGCCCAAGAGCAGCAAAAGGCGGATCTCCCCGAGATCCGGCCTGGCGACTCCGTGCGCCTCAGCGTGCGCGTCGTCGAGGGAAACCGCGAGCGCCTCCAGAACTTCGAGGGCACCGTCCTTCGCGTGCGCGGTGGCGGCCTCGACCAGCAGATCACGGTGCGCCGCATCGCGAGCGGGATCGGCGTCGAGCGCACCTTCCTCGTGCACTCGCCCCGCTTGGAGAAGATCGAGGTCCTGCGGCACGGTCACGCGCGGCGCGCGGCCCTTTACTTCCTGAGAGACCGCGTCGGCAAGTCCGCCACCCTCCGCGAGAAGCGGCGCTAGGCACGATCCGACGGTCGGGCCTGCCTCGCTCGGGCTCGGATCGCGCGACCCTCGGCGGGTGATACTCAGATGCCGACCCTGAACCACGAGAAAGCGCTGTGGGCGCGTGGCCTCACGCGTGTGGTCGGCGTCGACGAGGTCGGGATGGCGACGCTCGCGGGTCCGGTGGTCGCCGCGGCCTGCCTGGTCACGCCGGAGGTGCGGCTCATCCGGAGAGTTCGAGACTCCAAGCTCCTCACCCGAGAGGAGCGGGAAGAGCTGGCGCCGCTGATCCGCGGACGTGTCGCTCGCATCGGCGTCGGCGCCGCGTCGGTCGCGGAGATCCACCGGCTCAACATCTATCACGCGAGCCACCTCGCGATGCGACGGGCGCTGCGTCAGATCGGCGAATACGACCACGTGCTCGTCGACGGGCGGCGCATCCTCGACCCGACATTCGCTCCGGGCAAGCACACCGAGATCGTCCGCGGCGACATGAAGTCCTTCGCGATCGCGGCTGCGTCGATCGTCGCGAAGGTCACGCGCGATCACCTGATGGCCAAGCTCGCTGCCCGGTTCCCCGGTTACGGATGGGAGCACAACGCCGGTTACCCGACCCGCGACCACCGCGCCGCGCTGCGCGAGCGCGGAGTGACGCCGATCCACCGGCGTGATTTCGGAACGGTGAAGCTGCTCCTTCTGGGGGAGCAGACGGTGTTCGACCTCGACCGCGACACCGGCGAGGTGCCGCGCGAGGCGACGGCGGCGGAGGTTCTCCGCGCGGGACTGTGACGAAAGCGACGTTCCTCGGACGACCGCGGAGTCGGTACAGTTTCCCGCGATGAAGACCTCTGTCACGCCCGCCGCCGTGACCCTGCGTCGTTTCGCGGATGCCGACTACGAGCGGCTGGTCGAGCTCGCGAACGGCGTGTACGAGGACTACGCATGGACCGTCGCCGAGATCCGCCACTGGGACAGCGGCTGGGACGACCCCAAGTACTTCATGCGGCGCATCGTCGCCGAGGATCAGGTCGGCAGGATCGTCGGCTACGGCGAGGCCAGCCACTCCCGCCACACGTACCACCCCGACCGATACCACGTCGAGGTGCTGGTCGAGGCTCCAGCGCGTGGCCGCGGCGTGGGCGGCGAGCTCTACGACGCGCTCATGGCGGAGCTCTCGGAGCGCGACGCCACTGCGCTGCGCGGACAGCTGAAGGAAACGATGACCCAGGGCGTGGAATTCGCGCTGCACCGGGGCTTCGTCGAGACCAAGCGCGACTGGGAATCACGCCTCGACGTCGCTTCATTCGACTTCGCGCGGTTCGCCGAGGCTCCGGACCGCGTCGCGCGAGAGGGCGTCAGCATCGTCGCGATGGCCGACGCGATGGCGCGCGATCCTGAGGCACAGCGGCGCGCGTTCGAGATGCACGAAGAGTGCGGCCGGGATGTGCCGACGATCGACCCGCACTCGCCGTCGACGTTCGAGAGCTACGTCCGGGACACCTTCGAGTCTCCGGGGGCGACCCCTGACGCCTACTTCGTGGCGATCCGCGACGGGCGCTACGTTGGCGAGAGCTACATGGAGCGTTCAGAGGCGCAGCCCGGGGTGATGTACCAAGGGCTCACCGGGGTCGTCCGCGACGAGCGTGGCAAGGGCATCGCGATGGCGCTGAAGCTGCGGACCGTCGAGTGGGCTCGCGACCACGGCATCCGTGAGATCCGGACCTGGAACGACACCCTCAACCGGCCGATGCTCCGCATCAACGAGGCGATGGGTTTCGCGAAGCAGCCCGCATGGATCCGCTTCACCAGGGAGCTTCGGCCCGGGTCCTAACGGCGCGGCGCCGCAACGCGACGCCGATATCAACGGGTATGACGGACGCGCGCCGCTCTTTGGGCGATTCCGGGGAGGAGGTCGCCGCTCGGGTCCTCGAGCAGCGCGGGATGACCGTGGTGGCCCGCAACGCGCGCACCCGGTACGGCGAGATCGACGTCATCTGCCGGGAGGGGCGCGCCTATTTATTCGTCGAGGTGAAGACGCGCAGCTCGCGGTCGTTCGTCGCGCCCGCGGAGGCGCTGGACAGGCGCAAAGTGGCGCGGCTCCTACGTCTCGCTCACAGCTGGCTCGCGGCAAGAGGCGAGCGCGCCGCGTCCTTCCGCGTGGTGCTCGCGGCCGTGACGGTCTCGAAGGCCGGCCCGGCCATCGAATTCATCGACGTCGCCTGACCGGGCCCATTCCTGACGGGCGGCGCCGAGCGGGCTACTCGGGCGCCGGTGGCCTGAGGGTCAGGTAGAGCAGCACGAGGGCGAGCACGAAGGTCCCCGAGCCGATGGCGATCCACTCCGGCCGGTCGTTCATGAAGCTGCGGACCGTCCGCAGCAAGCCCAGCCCCTGTGCCGACCACACGAGTCCGCCGACGGCGAGTACGAGCTCGGCCACCACCGCGAGACGGCGGCGGACCGTCAAGTGCGGCGCCAATCTCACGGGCCGTCCCTTCGCGTGCGCAGCGGGTGCTCCGTGCGGACCCGGATGTCGAACCGGTATCCACTCGGCGTCTTCGCGATGGCGAGTTGCACACCGTCGCACGCCGGGCAGCGAAGGACGACGCCGGGCGCGTGGGTGAAGGCGCGAAGGGTCGCGAGCTCGCCGCGGCGGCCGCAGTCGGGGCAGCGCCCGAGGACGCCAGTGAGGTCCTCGCCGAACGCCTCGCCCAGCAGTCCGCCCGCCGCATTGCCGTCGAGGGTCAGATCCGCGTTCGAGGACTCCATTCCTACTCCTACGTCCCGCTCGGGCCGAAGCGCTCGGTGCGGATACGCTCGGCGCGCAGTCCCAGCTCGAGAAGCGCGTTCGCCACTGACTCGACCAGCGGCGTCGGACCGCACACGAACGTGAGCGCCTTCGAGCCGAAGGCGCGGCTCACGTCGCCCAGCATGTGGCGATCGATGCGTCGTGCGAAGCCGGCCCACCCGTCGGGCCGCGACCGCGTCAGCGTGTGGAATAGATCGAACTTATCGCTGCCGCGGGCGAGGCGGTCGAGCTCCTCGCGGTAGATGATCTCCTCGTAGCTGCGCGAGCTGACCAGGAGACGCGCGGGCACCGTCCTCCCCGCGGCGGCGCGATGGCGCAGCATCGACATCATGGGCACGACGCCCGAACCCCCGGCGACCATGAGGAGCGGCCCGTCACTGCGCGCCGCGTCCCAGACGAAGTATCCGCCGATCGGTCCGCGCAGCTCGATGCGGTCTCCCGGAACGACCTGCTCGTGCAGGAACGTCGACACCTCGCCGCCGCCGACGAGCTCGACGGTCAGATCGACGGCCCCGTTGCGCTCGGGGGCTGAGGCGATCGAGTAGCTGCGCTGCGCGACGTACCCGTCGGGAGCGGTAAGGCGGAGGTCGTAATGCTGACCCGCGCGGTGCTTCGTCCACGAGGGCAGGTCGAACGTGAAGCTCTTCACGTGCGGGGTCTCGGGTGTGATCTTCGCGACCGTGGCGACCTGCCACGCGAGCGCGCCCCTCGGTCTAGTCGCCGCCGTACCGCTCCTCCTTCCATGGGTCTCCGTGGTTGTTGTAGCCAAGTGACTCCCAGAATCCCGGTCGATCCTGCGCGACCAGCGATAGTGAGCGGACCCATTTCGCGCTCTTCCAGAGATAGAGGTGCGGGACCACGAGCCGCGCCGGACCACCGTGGTCCGGCGCTAACGGCTTGCCGTCGTACTCGTACGCGATGAACGCCCGGCCATTCAGCAGATCCGGCAGGGGGAGATTCGTCGTGTAGCCGCCGTGCGAGCCCGCCACGGCGAAGCGCGCCGCAGGATCGAGCTCGACCTCGTCGAGGAGCACGTCGATGCTCACGCCGCGCCACCGGGTATCGAGCTTCGTCCACGTCGTGACGCACGAGATGTCGACGACGAAGTCCTGCGCGGGCAGGGCGAGGAACTCGTCCCACATCCACTTCGCCGGTTCGTTCACCAGGCCGTCGACCGCGAACTCCCAGGTGCGGAGGTCGACGTTCGGGGTCGGGCCGGCGGAGAGCACGGGGAAGTCCTCGACCAGATGCTGCCCCGGCGGGATGCGATCTTTCGCTTCGCCGGCTCGCGGGCGGCCGGCGAAGCCGCGCGTGACGAAGCGATCGCCCATCGCCGGCAGCGTACCCCGCGACCAGGCCGGCCGCGCCCGCGCGAACGGCACCGGCGATTCGAGGGCGACGTGCCGGTACGCCGGTACCAGTCGTGTTTCCCATCGTCACGCGAGGTCCGCGTGAGCCAATCTGCGCTGGATGGCGCTCGCTCAAAGTCCCCTTGCGCGGGACCCGCCTTCCGCGGTCGCGCTGGTCAGCTCGTGCGCGCTGTGGGGACTCGACGCCGCGCTGGTCACGGTGGAGGTCGACGTCGCGAACGGTCTGCCGAGCTTCGCCATCGTGGGTCTGCCCGACACCGCGGTCTCGGAGGCGAAGGACCGGGTGCGTGCGGCGGTGCGCAATTCGGGCTTCGAGTTCCCGCTGCGCCGCGTCACCGTGAACCTCGCCCCGGCGGAGCGTCGCAAGGAGGGCACGGGCTTCGACCTGGCGATCGCTCTTGGGATCCTCCGTGCGAGCGGGCAGCTTTCCCGTGACGTCGACGCGCTCTGCCTCGGCGAGCTCTCCCTGGATGGAGCGCTGCGTCCGGTACGGGGAGGACTCTCGCGGCTGCGCTGCGGCCGTGTCCATGGTTTCGTCACGGCCCTCGTCGCGCGCGACAATGGAGCAGAGGCTGCGGCGCTCGGCATCGACGGGTTCCCACTGAGGACGCTTCGTGACGCTGTCGAGCACATCGAGGGACGGGTCCGGCTCGCCCCCGCCGCGGTACCGCCGCCCGCGCCGGCGCCCGCCGACGCGATCGACCTCGCGGACATCGCCGGCCAGGAGACGCCCAAGCGCGCCCTGATGCTCTGCGCGTCCGGCGGACACAACCTCCTTCTCGTCGGGCCGCCCGGGACGGGCAAGAGCATGCTCGCGCACGCCCTCCCGGGGCTCCTGCCTCCGCTGGACCCCGACGAGGCCCTCGCGGCCAGCGCCGTCCATGGGGTGGCCGGACTCGTGGATCCGCAGCGGCCGCTCCTCTCGGCACGCCCCTTCCGTGCGCCGCACCACACCGCGTCGCGTCTGGCATTGGTGGGTGGCGGAACGCCCCCGCGGCCGGGCGAGGCGAGCCTCGCACATCGGGGCGTCCTGTTCCTCGACGAGCTCGCGGAGTTCTCCCCGCAGGTACTGGAAACTCTCCGCGAGCCGCTCGAGGAAGGGTGGGTGACGATCTCGCGTGCCGGGTCGACGGCCACCTATCCCGCGCGCTTCACGCTGATAGGCGCGATGAATCCGTGTCCCTGCGGGCATCGCGGCGACCCGGCTGTCGAGTGCACGTGCCTCCCCGACGCGGTAAAGCGCTACCGGGCGCGGCTCTCGGGTCCCCTGCTTGACCGGATAGACCTCCGCGTGGCGGTCCCGCGGGTGCCGTACGCGCGGCTGCGGGCGGAGGGATCGGGCGGCGAGACCACCGCCGTCGTGCGCGAGCGCGTGCTAGGCGCTCGGGAGCGCATGGCCGCGCGCCTCCGCGGAACGGGGCGCCGCTGCAACGCCGAGCTCACCGTTGCCGAGGTGCGGCGCCATTGCCGGCTGGACGCGGCCGGCGACGAGCTGCTCGGTTCGGCGGCCCGCTCGAGGCGCGTGTCCGCCCGCGGGCTGCACCGCGTGCTCCGGGTCGCGCGGACCGCGGCAGACCTCGACGCCGGCGCCGACATCGCGGAGCGCCACCTGGCGGCTGCGCTGCTCCTACGCGCGGATCTCGCGTGACCCGTCGCCTGGTCCTCCACCGCGATGAGCCCGGCTACCCGCCGCGGCTCCGGGCGCAACGCGGCGCGCCCGGGGACCTCTGGGTGGAGGGCGACCCGGTCGCGCTCTGCGCCCGGACCGCCGTGGCCATCGTCGGGACGCGCCGGCTCTCTCCGTATGGCGAACGCGTCGCGCGCGAGCTCGCCTGGGAGGTCGCCTCGGCCGGCGCGGTGGTCGTCTCCGGCCTCGCACAGGGGATCGACAGCGCGGCCCACCGCGGCGCGCTGGCGGCCGGAGGGCTGACCGTCGCCGTCCTGGGCGAGGGACTCGACGCCTTCTGGTCGACGGCCGCCGGCACCCGCCGGCCCCTCGCGGAGCGCATCGTCACGACTGGCACGCTCGTCAGCGAGTTCGCCCCACGGTGCGCCGCCCGCATCTGGACCTTCGTCCGGCGCAACGCGACCATCGCCGCGCTGTCGGACGCGGTCGTCGTCGTGGAAGCGGGGTACCGCTCCGGTGCGCTCATCACCGCCGCGGAGGCGGCAGGGGCGCACCGTCCGCTGTATGCCGTTCCCGGCCCGATCGGCGCCCCGACCTCGAGGGGTACGAACGCGCTGATCGCGAGCGGTGTCGCTCGAGCGCTGTGGGGAGCGGAGGACCTCGTGCGCGCGCTTGGACTCACGGACACCAGGCGGGCAGTCGCTCCCGCTGACCCGCTGGGCGGCGAGATCCTC